>JAFZOK010000035.1 GCA_017550655.1 Bacteroidales bacterium
GCCATCCTTGACAGAACCTGATGGAAACGCTCGGCGTATTGAGCCGACGGTGAGGATGACGGGAACAGCCTAAACACCACACCGTCGGGACTGCAGTGTAGCGTTTCCATCAGAACCCGTCAAGGACAAGCCCCGCAAGCGGGGTGGCTGGATTGTTGCCTCTGGCTCAGAATCCGGGAACAGCCATTTGAGGTATTTCATCCTTGGGTTGGCTGGATAGGGAAAAATAGTTTTCATTGACAGAGTGGAATTTACCGTTACAATTAGCACAGAGTATGGCGTTTCGGTTTTTATCTGTCAGAAAAAGAGCGCAAGTCAAAAACAGCCGAATTTAGCGGATCTGAAAAAGGAGAAGGACTAAATTCCACCTGGTTAGAGGCTATGAACTTGTTATTCCGGCAACTGTCCGTCATACTCTTTTTTCTGTAAAAGTTATTTCCTCTTCTTCAGAAGATACGGTTTTAATGTTACTTCATCTTTATCGATGAGCTCTATACCAAAGGCTTTCAGCCTTCTGAAGAGGTCTTTGTAAAGGAACCTCGTCAGTTCGAGTGCGCTTTTGCCTTCGAGGGATTCTTCCGATTTTGAGTTTACATGACTTACCGCAATGTTAAGTGCGTTCTGATCTGTAAGGCCTAAGGCTCTCAGATCACACTCTTTCGGCAGGATATAACGCAACTCGATATGCTTGTTTTCGAGAGTTCCCTTTTGACCGGCCCTCATCGGATCACAGTAAAAGACGCGGGTACGTCTTGATCCGTCTTTATCGGTCTCCATAGTATCCGCTGCAGAGAATTCAGACCCTCTGTCCGTTAAAAGGACTTCGACGTATTTGCGGAAGATAGCCTGTCCGAGGATCTTCTCGAGAAAGTCGATGCCTGCGCACATCGACTTGGCCGTTTTCTCTTCGTGGTAGATGCACAAAAGTATACCGGGCTTCACAAACTTAAATGTCTGGATAAAAGGACCATTGGTAATGTCGTTGTATACCGTATCCATCTGTGTAACATGAGAATCAGGGTTCTCCTCGATATACGCCTGGTAGTCCGTGTATTCCCGGCCCTTAAGGAACTTGCGGTCAACACGTTTTTTGTACTGGGCAGAGGCTTTCTTTGAAATCCTGCGTGAAGCCTGCCTGCGCAGATCGAGAGAGATGAGCTGGTTGCTGCCGGCAAACTCAAAGAGACCGCCTTCGATATAGTTGTACAGTGTTTTTTCACAGATACCGAGTTCAGGATGATTGTTGACTATTGTATATGGCGATTGTCCTTTCTTTATTAAGGGGGCGATGATGGCCGCCATATCCTTAGCCTCTTTCTCCGTCATGTTGACGCCCTGACGGGAATCGACAAGCGTCTCTTCGTACTCGGCCTGCGCTGCAGTGGCAATATATTTGAATTTGTCAAATCTGCAGTGTGTGAAGTTGGAACAACCATTGCAGGCTCCGGGGCTTCTATCCCTTCTGGGACAGCAGAAGGGCATATAATCCGGACAGGAGTCTTTACAGTTCCTGCCATGCTGACAATGCCTGTAGTTGCTACACTCCAAGGGCATATGGCACTTGTATGTCATAACCCGATGCAGCTTGATCTCTTTCCCTATGGTTGATTTGTCCTTTCCAAGAGTAGCTGCAATGGACACCTTGGTATCGCTGTTATTTATGCCTTGCTCGATGATCTTTCTGTCCTCCAGGGTCAGATGTGAATTTGAATTGCTACCCATGAATATCACCAATCCTTTCATGGACAGTTGCCAAATTCACCATTGTAAGACTTAAATCAACTTTATGTAAGTGGAATTTAGCGGGTAACCCTGTAAGAGTAAGTTCTACATGAAGGATAGAGAAGTGGAATTTAACTTTTCACTTTACA
>JAFZOK010000036.1 GCA_017550655.1 Bacteroidales bacterium
CCACAGTACGGGCATCTTTCACGCCTCGATTTTGCCATAGAAAAAGTAGTTTGATGAAACGCGTTTCATCAAACTACTCATAATCACATAGAAATCAAATAGTTAGATGGTGTTTCACCAACCACTTTTTGCACCTATACCGGAATTCCTCTTCCGTATTGATATTCAGGGTTTTGGCGAGCAATGTTTTCATTGGGACAACACCTTCCTATCCTTTCACAAAACCATCCCCCTTCTCTCTCAGACGATTTGGGGAACCAGGACGCCATGTCCCGATTCCCCGTTCAGAACAGACTTCCACTTTTTATTGACTTCGTCACCAAAAGGATCTTAAATCTAGTTCAGGAGAAACTTCGCAGAATTGACCGTAGTACTGGACGGGCCAATGAAAAGTTCAAACTCTCCGGGTTCTACGAAATACGTCCCATTTGCTTTGTAAAAGCCTAATTCAGAGGCATTGAGATGAAAACTCACGGTGGTACTTTCTCCCGCTTTCAAGAATACCTTCTGAAATCCTTTCAGTTCCTTGACCGGACGTGTGACCGAACCCACAAGGTCGCGGACATACAGTTGGACGATTTCTTTTCCATCGTAATCTCCCGTATTACTGAGCACTACAGAAGCTTCCAGCGACTCGTTCTGTGAAAGATTATTCGTACTCAACTGAACGGAGCCATATTCGAAACGAGTATAGGATAAGCCGAACCCGAACGGGAACAAAGGATCGTTGTCCACATCCAGATAGTTGGAACGGAATTTCTGGAACCACTGGCCTTCACCCAGAGGACGTCCTGTATTCTTGTGAGAATAATAGATAGGAATCTGTCCCACATTTTTGGGGAAGGTCATTGTGAGTTTTCCGCTGGGATTCACGTCTCCGAATAGGACATCGGCAATGGCGTCTCCAGATTCAGAACCACCAAACCAGACATCCAGCAAGGCAGGCACTAGGGCTACTTCTTTTTCCATGGTCAAAGGACGTCCGTTGAAAAGAACTAGCACCAGCGGCTTTCCGCACTTCAACAGCTCCTCCAACAGTTTGACCTGAACATCGGGAATGCTGATGTCGGAGCGGCTTGAGCTCTCTCCGGACATTTCCGAGGCTTCACCCAAAGCTGCCACGATGACATCCGCCCGGGATGCAATGGAAACTGCCTCCAGGAGCAATTCCTGGTCACTTCTTCCATCTCTTGGGATTGCCCTGCCAAAGGTTGTGGCCCGCTGTTCCAACTGCTCATCGGCCACCAGATTAGATCCTTTAGCATAGAGCACCTTGGCTTTCCCTTCAGTGGCCGAACGGATTCCGTCCAATACACTTCTGCATTCTCCAAGGCGAGCAGCTACGCTCCAGGTACCTGCCATATTTTCACGGGTATCGGCAAGCGGGCCGATGACGGCGATGGTGCCCGTTTTTTTCAGAGGAAGGATAGATTCGTTTTTCAGGAGCACAAAACTCTCCGAGGCGATTCTCCGTGCCTCCTTTCTGTGGGCTTGGCTGTAAATGATGCTGTCTGGGGTTTCCGGATTCCGGCGGCAAAATTTATAAGGGTCATCGAAAAGGCCCAGTCTGTATTTGGCTTCCAGAATCTTCCGGCAGGCTTCGTCCAGCCTCTTTGGCGATATTTGTCCCTTTTCCAAACCGCGCTTGATATTGGAGGAAAAAGCCTCACTCACCATATCCATATCCAGGCCAGCATTCAAAGCTCTATAACTCACCTCTTCGATGTTCCCGATTCCGTGATCCACCATTTCCAGGATACCGGTATAGTCCGACACCACAAAGCCTTCAAAACCCCACTGTTTTCGTAGAACATCCGTGAGAAGCCACTTGTTGGCCGTAGCCGGGACACCATCAATTTCGTTGAAAGAGGCCATAAAACTCCCAGCTCCTTCCTCCACAGCGGCCTTGAATGGAGGAAGATAGACATTGTACATCCGCCCGCGGCTCATATCTACGGTGTTGTAATCGCGCCCTCCTTCTGCCGCACCATATAATGCGAAGTGTTTGACACAAGGGAGGATACCTGCATTCTGATAACCCCTTACCATCGCCTTGGCGAATTGCGAGACCAGATACGGGTCTTCTCCGGCCCCTTCGCTCACCCTGCCCCAACGGGGATCGCGGGACACATCCACCATCGGGCTGAAAGTCCAAGCTATGCCGTCCGAGCCCGCCTCGATTCCGGATATTTCGGCCATTATTTCTACGGCCTCCATATCCCACGAGCAGGACAGACCCAACGGGATGGGGAATACGGTCTCGTATCCGTGGATGACATCCATTCCTATCAAAAGGGGAATTCCCAGACGAGACTCTTCCACAGCGATTCTCTGAATGGCACGAATGTTCTCCGTTCCTTTGAGATTGAACAAGCCGCCCACTTCTCCAGCTCTTACACGATTGGAGACGTCACTGCTCTTAAGCTGTCCGGTGACGATCTCGCCGGTAACCGGAAGATTCAACTGACCGATTTTTTCTTCGACAGTCATATGGGCCATTAGCTCCTTAACGAAGCGATCCATTTCCTTCTCCCTGGAAGAGCAAGCTGATAGAATCAGAGTGATAAAAAGCAGTATCGGATGAATTAATTTTTTCATTTACAAATTGTTAAAGAGATTACTCTTCCCTTCCTCCACCAGTTTTACAATTAATTCGCCGAAAAGGGAATTCTGCCAGGCGAACCAATCCCGGGTGTATTTCGAAGGGTCGTTCTTGTGGAAGGATTCGTGAATAAACCCGGAGTTATTGTCCGTATCCCGCAGCATTCTCAGGCAAAGGCGGATTTCATCATCGTCCGAAGATGTGAACGCCCGCATCATAATACTCATCGGCCAGATCATATCATAGCCGATATGTGGACCACCGATGCCTTCGGCGTTCTTACTTTTAAAAAAATAAGGGTTGTCCTCACTAAGGACAAAGCGTCTGGTACGAAGATAGGTCTTGTCATTCAAAGGGACAATTCCAAGGTAAGCCAGCGAGAGCAGGCTGGGGACATTGGCATCGTCCATCATCAGGTAATTTCCGTATCCGTCCACCTCGTATGCGTAAATCTTTCCATAATAGGGATGCTTTACGATCGCATTCTTTTTCAAAGCATACTGTACCTCGTCCGCCAGGGCGATACACTGTGCGGAACGAAAGCTGTCGCGGTTTACCCGGGTGAGGATATCGGCCCCCTGACGGAGGACGGAAACCGCGAAGAAATTGGAGGGAATCAAAAATGGAAAGATGGTGGCATCGTCCGATGGTCTGAAGATGGAGGCTATCAAACCAACTGGTTTACAGGGATTTCCTTTTCCGGAATTTTCCACCGTATCGTGCTGCCACTGTGTCATCCTCATAAAGGTGTATGGGCCGATACCTTCCTTTCTCTGTTGTTCTCGGAAAGTTTCCAGTATTGTGTCTATCACCGCCAGCCACCGGTCGTCAAAGATACTGTCATCACCCGTTGCTTTCCAATATGCGTATGCAAGCCTGATGGGATAACACAGGGAATCGATTTCCCATTTTCTTTCGTGGACACCGGGCAGCATCTTCGTGAAATCCGAAGCCCACTCCCCAGTCACGGCATCTTTGTAAAAAGCATTGGCATAAGGGTCCAGGAGGATGCACTTGAACTGACGCAGGATTACGCCACGGAGCATAGCCTTCAGATGCACATCATCCGCCGCCAGTTCAAGATATGGCCATACCTGCGCTGCAGAATCCCGTAGCCACATAGCAGCTATGTCTCCTGTGTAAACAAAGGTATCATCTTCGCCTTTCTCATCTTGGGCGTAGTGAACCGTGGTGTCCAGGGTGTTGGGATAACAGTTCTCGAACATCCATCGCAGTTTCGGATCGGCAATCCTGTTTGCCACCTCTGCGATTTTATTTTCGACAACCGGGGAGACAAACAGCCTTGCCGTGCTGTCTGGCCGCTTGTTTTTGTAACTGTCCGGTGCAACCGTCGCGGCCGAGGCCGCAACGGTCCACATCAGACAAAATGCAAGTAGCAGTGTTCTCACGCAAGGAAACTTACTTGACAGGGACAAAGATGCCGAAAGCGGATTTCAATGCCTCCTGACGGGCATCATCAAGCGTGGGGTTCCCTTTTTCTGCCAGGTTGAATCCGCGATAGTTGAACTCCCGCCACCAGGCGTCGTCCACCTCTACCAGCATATCCGTCACATTTGCAGGACGACCTACGGTAACTTCGTCCAGAGCGGTCCATCCTTCGGGCCGATACTGGAATCCATCCTTTTGGACAATCAAGGAACCATTGGGAATACGCTCCTTGGGGAGAATCTCCGTCGCGGCATAGTTCTTCATATTGGTGCCGGGGGTAGAAATCATATTCTTATCCGTAGAGTTGTAGTATCGGTAAGTGGTGATTTCAATCCTGAGCATTCTGTACTTAGACGTATTGTATCCTTTATCGGCCACAATCTGCTCCAAAGCCGCGTTTGTGGCGTACTTGGGGACATAGATGCCAAAGGATTCCTTCACTTCGTCCAGAATATCCGTAAGGTCACTCACACCACTCTTCTGAATATTGAAAGCACGGAAGTTGTAATCGCCCCACCAGGTAGCATCGGCGACAACAAGTTGCGTATTCACATTATTGGGACGGGACGACATCTTTCCGTCTTGCTCGACCCAACCTTCAGGACGATATAGATAGCCTTCTTTCTGGACGATCAGGGAGCCTTCAGGGATATCGGACTTTGTGAAGATACGGGTAGTGGCGTAATTCTTCATATTGGTCTGCACCGTCATCGGAATATCGGAAGACGAGTTGTAGTAACCAGGATGGATAAGGTCGAAGGACAACATCGTATAGTCGGACGGATTGTAGCCGTTGCTGGTCAGAATCTTATCCAGCTCGGGGTTACCGGAAGGCTTGGGAACGAAGATGCCGAAAGAGTTCTTGACTTCGTCTAAGATGGATGTCAGGTCACTGACCCCCGTTTTGAAGATATTGAAGGCCCTGAGGGTGAAATCGCCCCACCAGGCTTCGTTCACTTCAACAATCTGCACATTAGTATTATCCGGACGTTTATCGTTCTTCTGGTCGGCTGCAACCCATCCTTCGGGACGGTACCCGTATCCGGCACGCTGGACAATGAGCGTGCCGTCAGGGAATTCTGCCTTTTCGAAGACGCGCGTAGTAGCGTAGTTCTTCATATTGGTCTGCACCGTCATCGGGATATTGGAATTGGAGTTGTAATAGCCAGGATGAATCAGGTCGAAAGAGAGCTGCTGATAGTTGTCGGGATTGTAACCGCCAGCACGCATAACAGTCTCAAGAGAAGCATTGATATCCTCATCGTCGGTGGTGATGGTGGATGCAGTGACTTCAAGAGGGTGTTCGTAAGCATTGTTAACAGCCTCTTTGATAGCTTGCAGCTGCTTCTGGGTGTACACGTTCCCGGAAGGAATCCAGGAGATGGTTTCCAGGTCGCATCCACTAATTTGCTTAGCCCACATCAAAGCAGCGGCAAAACGACCGATATTGGTGCTCAGATGATAACCGTCTCGGGTTAGATTGTCGCCGATGACGCTGGTCCTCAGGTTCTGGATGGCCGTTCCGGAAGGAATCAGCACCTTGATATCATCCTTTACCAGCACCTTGCTTTGGACCGTGCTCACAATGGCGTTGTACATCGTCATCTGGTCGCTGTTATATTTGGGGAACTCGGAATGTGTACTGGTCTGCTGATAGGCCCAGGTCATATGCCACATGAGTTTGGCTTTGGGCTTCAGAGCCTTGACTCCCTCTATGAGAGTGGTGAGCGAAGGCTCATAGGTATCCGGCATACCGGAGGATCCGCTAGCTTGCTGCAGGGAGATGTAATCCCAGTTATCGCTCTTGATAGCGTCAACGGAGCTGTAGGAGGGAGTGGTGACCCAGGTACCGTCTGTATTTACGCGGTAGTCGTAGGCCTTTGCTTCACTGGTAAAATTGGAAGCGTGGGTAGCGAGGGTGCAGCCGCCGATATAAAGGTTTCCAAGCTTGATGGAAGTATAGCCTGCCTGCTCCAGAATCTGGTACAAATACTCGAGAGCATCGTCTGAAAAGCTGTTGCCGATAGCAAGGATGCGGATACTTCCGTCGCCTTTCTTTCCGGACTGGTTCACTGTCAGCACTTTGGTCACTTTGTACTCGTCATTGGCAAATGTGATGGAGGCGGTACGGTCGACAATCGTCTCGTTTGCCTGGACCTTGTATTTAAAGCTGGGGCCCGTAGCAGTATTTGCAGGATCGGGGGTAACCCAACTGTCGGATACGGTTACCGTGTAGGGGACGTTGGAGGTAACATCCACCGTGAACTCAGTCTCGTCTTCCGGGCAGTCAAACTTTTCGATGGACAAGGAAATATCGGCAGCGGCGGCGGCCTGGTTGACGGTAACCGTCTCAGTAGTCGTTCCGTTACTCAAAGTCAGTTGTCCTTTCCTTTCCGTAAGGGCGTCGTTGGGGGCTACCGTAAGATTAATGATGGTCGTGACGCTTCTGGTAGCCAACGCGGTAATCCAGTTCTGGCAATCAGCAGGAACCGTGACCGTGCACTCCTCATTTGCCTTGGCAGTCAGCGAGAAGGTCCCGCCTTCGGCTCCCACTTCGATAATGGCGGACGACAGAAGGATGGAACCGGAAGGCTTCTGGTTAACGACAATCGTTTTTTTCGTAACACCCGATTTCACGAGAATGCTGGTATTACGCTCATCAGGGGTCTCGTTTTCGGCAACCCTGACGGTAAGGGTCATATCTCCGCCAGGGCCTTCGTCGGGGGAAAGGGTGCACCACTCCTGCCCTTCTTCATCCTGGACTGCAGCCGTCCAGGCTTTGGCTGATGTGAATTTGACGGTTTTCGATGCTCCGTTTTCATCGAACAGGAGTTCAGTGTCCGACTCGTCTGAAAAGACGATGGACGATGTCGGCTTGGGCGGGAAATCGGCCTCCCGGGAACAGGATATGGCAGCCGCCACATTAAACGCCATCAATATAGTCAAAGTTGTTTTCATATATGCAATCATTATTACAAACGCTTGTCTCTAGTGCAGGATAGTCTCCATCTGGCAGGTTTTGCCCGATGGCAGGGTGAGGGTAATCTGGTGCTTTTTCCCACGGGTCACTTTCGTGTCATCAAACGTGAATCGGAACACACCGGCCGTAACAGGGAACGTATACTCCTGGATAGTCTCCATTGTGGAACCCGATTTGACGCAGACTTTGGCAGTCCCCGCCTGGGATGAATACCCGTCCAGCTGATACTTTTCGCTGTCGGGATGGGCCATAAGGTCCACTACGCCGGTTTTGCTATCCCCCACCACAAAAGGAAATCCTTCCTTTAGGTTGGGTTCTCCGATTCCAGCCTTCTCCAGAGCCTGCTTTACGCGGGCATTCTTCATAAACAGGCGCCAAATCAGTTCCGAACGGTAGTTCTCGATCATCACCACAATCGGCCCCTGATCAATGGCAAGATGGTTCCGGTTAGCCTGTTTCTCGGAGGGTTTGTAGGAGTCTGCAAAGCCGTATTCTCCCTTGCAGACTTCCAACCCGTTCAGTTCCATAAGGACCTGAGTGGAGTAGAAAGGAGTGTAAGGGAAGGCGGACAAGGCTGCCGTGGGGGCAAGGACACCGTCGTCGTTCTGGGGACTCCGAGCCGAATAAGAACCTGTGCTGCCGGCACCATAACATGCCGTCAGGCCCCATAAGCCTGTCTTATAGCCATTCTTTTCAGGAGCTTCATACAGGCAATAGTGCCGGTTGAGCATCGTGTGGGAGATGTTCTGCTGCCAGTACCAGGCTTTATCATCGGCCATATGCCTGGGGTCGAATCCCAGGAAAGAGTAATGACTGAAGAAGAGCGGGCCTCCTTTCTCCTGGTTTCCAAGAGGGAACTCATACCCGTTTACTTTGCGGCCGGGATAGAAGGGGGCATTCCATCCTTTCTTATAAATATCGGCGGAAATACCATTCTTTTCGGCCCCTAGTGCCAGTAAATAGGTGCAAAGGGCTTCATTCCACCCCGATATCTTCAGCGAGTAACGGTCGTCTCGGGAGTACCACAACCAGTAAAGACCGTCCTGGTTTGTCCCGGTATAACCAGCCCAATCGATACCATCATAGAGTTGGTCAATCGTTTCACGGATGGCTTTTTCATCAGCCGTATCCTTGTCCAGATACTCCCGGGCCACAATCAGACCCTGTATCAAGAACGATGTCTCAACCAGATCGCCGGTTGCCGACTGATCTCCAAAAGGGGCAAAACTGCCATCCGGATTGTGCCAGTGTGACCATACACCCTTGTACCTGTCGGCTTTTCGCAGAAAAGTCAGAATCTTCTGTATTTGGGCAATGCCCTGGGCACGGGTAATCCAACCTCTTTCCATCCCCACGACCAATGCCATTACGCCGAAACCGCTACCGCCGATGGTAACCGTATTTCCACGGTTGTTCCCTTCCAGCGCCATGCCAGATTCGGTTTCCGCTCCTTCATAGAAGAAGGTGAAGGCGGCTTTCTGCTGCTTGTCCAGGACCTTGCGCACATTGGCCGGCACATAAGTCTGGTCACCGGGAGGATAACTGCTTTCCGGAGTCTCCCCTGCCTGCGGGCTCTGGGTACAAGCCCGCAGGCAGAAGCTGATTAAAAGTAACAATAAGGAATATGCTTTCATATCTCCTAGTAGCCAGGGTTCTGTGTCAGGATGCCATTAGAGGCATCAATCTGCCTTTGCGGAATCGGATATAGTTCCTGTGTCCCGGCCACAAAACCGGTAATCTTATCTGTTTCGCCCCATCTGACAAGGTCGAAATAGCGTTCAAACTCCATTGCCAACTCAAAGCGGCGCTCAGCGTGAATAGCTTCACGGAGTTCGGCCTGATTGTCCGTAGCAACATAAGGCAGCGCACTAGCGTTGGAGCCGCGGGCACGCTTGCGGACCATTTCAAGTTTTTCTCTTGCATCCGCTAGATCATTCAATTCGCAGGAACTTTCGGCCTGCATCAGGACGATGTCAGAATAGCGAATCATCCGGATATTGAGCCACTGGGAAGCTGCCGTATTCCTATTGTACAACTGCTGCTCATAGTATGGAGCGTACACCTTGGCATTATAGTAGGGATTGGGTACCTCGGCCGATTTGAACGTGACTCCGTCACGTACTTCTCCATCGCTGAGGACAGTGGCAAGGTAGCGGGGATCTCCTGCCATATCCTGGCGCAGAAGAGCGCTGGGGCCGTTCATACCCCAACCGCCGTTCGGTTGTCCACGGAAGCCCTGGATGCTGGCCCACTGGTGGTTACCCGCACTGTTGATGCTCAGGGAAGGCTTGTAATCCAGGTCGATTTCATATACGGACTCGGGACCGAACTCCTGTTTTTCCGTCCAGATCTCATCGAAGGGAGTGGACAGGTCGTTGTCTCCGGATTTAATAATGGCATCGGTCCAGATACGGCAGTTGGTCCAGTCCTTCTTGTACATATAGATTTTGGCCAGGATGGCGCGTGCTGAATTCTGGGAGACGCGTCCCAGGTCGCCATCAGCCACCAGGGCGGCGCGAGTTCTCAGATGAGGGACCGACCACTCCAACTGGGTAATCAACTGTGCATATACTTCGTCTTTATCACTCCTTGCCGGTGTTTTCTCATCTTGTCCCAGTTCATGGTCCACATAGGAAACGTCTCCGAAAGCCTGGATTAACCGGAAATAGGCGTGCGCACGAATCGTCAGGGCTTGGGCCTTGAAGTTATCGGCCTCTTCCTGGCTGATGGTCTTATCGAATTCTCCTGCAGCTTCAGCATATTTGATTGCGCGGTTACAATAGGTAATGACATTGTACCACGCAACGTAATACTGGTTCACGACACTTGCACTGGCATCCCAGGTATGTGCGTCGATAATCTTTGCCCAGGACATATCCGATGCAGTGGAACCTTTGTCCGCGTCATCGGTACTGATGCAATGCAGACAAGGCGCCGAGGCATTAAAATCATAACTGTGCTGATTGACATAGGCATTGGCCAGTTCTCCTTCTATAAGAATCTTATAGGGTACTTCTTCAGCGGTGAAGTTTTCGGCGTACCACTGACCGCGAGGGTATCTTTCCAGAAAATCCTTTCCGCAGGATCCCACGACAGGCAATAAGGCGATACTGATAGCTATATATAGTAATCTCTTCATATTGCTCAACTTTTAAAAGGTTAAATTGATACCGAAGGTATAGGAGGTGGGAATGGGGAAGGATCCTCCATCGTCGATATTGGCAGAAAGGATGCTGCCGCCGATTTCAGGAGAATAACTGGTCGTGTGCTTGAAGGTAAGCGGATTCTGGGCCGATGCATAGACATAAAGCTGCTTGAGGCCGATGAAATCCAGAGCCCTCCTGGGAATGGTGTAACCCAGTTGAAGGTTCCTCATACGGAAGTAAGAGCCGTCTTCGATGGCGGCCGTAGAGACTAGCTGGTTCTGCGGACGGGTGCTGTCCAGAATCGGGAGCGTATTGGACGTGCCTTCTCCGTGCCAACGGTTCAGCTGAACCTTATAATAGTTGTACTGGGCATAGCTCTGCCAGAACTTGGTGTTCAGGATGGAAACACCCGAAACTCCATTCATATCGCAGGAAAAATCGAAGCCTTTATAACTGAGCTTCAGGTTAATACCATACATAAAGGAAGGAATGGTCTTGCCGATGAAATCACGGTCCTTGTCGTCAAAACGGTCGTCGTCGTTCAAGTTCTTATAGCGGATATCGCCGGGTTTGAACTGGTAAGAAGATTTATATTTGGCCGTCCATTCCTCCACTTCCTTCTGGTTCTGGAAAACACCGTCGGCCACATAACCATAGAAGGAGCCGACGGGCTGTCCAACAGCAGTGCGGTGGTAATTACCGGAGGTGATATAGCTGTCATCATTTCCAAGGTGCAGGACATTGTTCTTGATGGTGGAGCCGTTGAAACTGACATGGTAACCCAGATCTCCAATCTTATCCTCCCAGGATAGCAGGAACTCAACACCCTGGTTGCATAGGGACCCCGCATTGGTAATAGCGTATCCATTGCCTACGGAGACGGTAGGTGTCACATGCGCCAGAAGGTCGGAGGTTGTCTTATAGTAGTATCCCAGCTCGGCACTGAGGCGGTTGCCAAACATCCGGAGATCTGTGCCGATATCGAAAGTAGAGACCACTTCCCAGTGAATATTCTGATCCACCTGGTAAGAAGTGACGGGAATATAGTAAGTCTCGCCGCCGGAAGTTATCGTCGTTCCTTTGGGATTTATGGTTGGATATGCCAGATAGTCGCCGATTTTATCATTACCGGCCATACCGTAACTTGTACGTAACTTCCAGAAATTGAGCCACTTAGTATCCTGCATAAACGATTCATCCGACACAATCCAGCCAAGACCCGCCGAAGGGAAAAGACCCCAGCGATGGTTACGGCCGAATTTTGAAGAGCCATCGTAACGGATTGTAGCCGTAACAAGATATCTGTCAAGGAACGTGAGATTCACACGTCCGAGATAAGAAAGGAAAGCGTTGGAAGCATAGTGGTCGGAGTTCTTCCTGGAAAGCTGATCGGTGAGGTTAAGCATCCGCATCCCTTCCTCCACATTCCAGTATGAGCCGTTGATGAGCGTGTCTCCGCTGGCTGAGAATCCGTATCCCTCATATTCTTTCGCAGTAAAGCCGGCCATCACATTGACACGGGCCTTTTCGGTGACTTTATTGTAGGTAAGGGTCACGTCGGCCTGTTTGTTTTTGCTGATCCCTGTAGAGCGGGAGAAAGAGGTGTAGCGGCTGTATTGGGATGAGGCGGAGCCGCCGTTTGTGACGTAGTATTTCGGCGTATAAGAATCTCCCAGTGAATAGGAATAATCGAGATATCCTGCTGCCTTGAAGGTGAAATTCTTCAGGAAATACAACTCCAGGAAGCCATTCAGAACACCCTGATAAGCATTATTATGAGAATTGCCCCTACCGATATACATAGAGGCCAGCGGGTTTCCTACGTCTTTCTGGATGTTGTTGGCCGGTGTGAAGTAAGATCCGAGATTCTGCTCGTCCCAATAGTCTTCAGAATCCCAGGGGTCGTAAGTAGGGATGACTCTAGCGGTGGCACTCAACGATACATTGGCAGGATCCGTCTTACGCGCACGCAGGTTTGCCTGCACGCCTACCTTCATCCAATTGCCCACCTTGTACTCGTTGTTGGTGCGCAGGTTTAAATTGTCGTAGGAATTGAACTTAACCACACCTTCGTTGTGCAGCCAACTGAGGGAAGTGGTGGAAGAACCGTTCTTACCACCCCGCGCAAGCGTCACGGTGTGATTGGTATAAATGGCCGGGCGCAGGACCAGGTCAATCCAGTCGGTTCCCTTGCCCGTAAGGTCCGGTTTCCAGGGGGTCGCCTCAGGATCCATATTGGTGAGCAACTCATTGTACAGGAGCGTAAACTCGTCAGCATCACACAGTTGGAGCCGGTCTCTCTGGTGAACTACGTTAACGCCCACCGAGCCGTTGTAGCTCACCTGCGTTCCTTCAGCATCGGCCTTTTTCGTGGTGATAATAATTACACCGTTGGCGCCCTGGACGCCAAACATAGCCGTAGAAGATGCGTCGCGGAGAACCTCCATCGTGGCGATATCATTCATGTTCAGCCAAGAGATGTTGTCCGTCAGCATATTGTCCACAATGTACAGGGGCGTCGTGCTGGCACGCACGGTGGAAACGCCTCGCAGCATCACAGTAGGGGCAGCATCAGCAGCACCCGAGTTGATGACATACAGTCCCGGAACTTTACCTTGCAGGGAACTCAAAGGATTGCTTGCTGGGGTGTTCTTTACCGTTTCGCCACTCACGACAGTAATTGAACCGGTGAGATCCCTTCTACGCTGCGTACCGTAGCCCACAACAACGGTTTCTTCGAGCTCGAGAGCCTCCGTTTCCATTTGAACATTGTACTGTCCGCCTTCCGGCACAGTGACAAAAACAGTCTTCATCCCGGTCAGGATGAATGTCAGCGTGGTTCCGGCGGGAACATCGATCGAATATCCACCGTCGTAGTCCGTTTCAGTGTAAAGGTTTCCGGCGGCCACAGCCACACCCGGAAGAGGGTCGCCCCCATCGCGGGCCGTGACGACGCCTTTCGCTTTTACAGAACCCTGCGCCACAGCAATTTGCAGTGAAAGCGCAATGGCTGTCAAAATTAATAGGAATCGTTTTACCATACGGAGTTGGAATTAGAATTAGTTTAGTGTTCGCTGGCTTTTGAGTGCAAGATAACCTTCCTTGAACAGTTTTTCAAGAAAGCTGTCACTAGAAATGCACTGCAAAAAAAAAGCGCCCTGGAAAGGCACTCTTTTTTAACACTATTTTATTTGTAATTAGCTGATAATGAGATATCATTATTCCGGAATGACCGCTGTCAAGTATTCACTGATCGAAATGTCCGAAGGAAGGGAAAACTTCTTCCTTAACCTGTACTTGGCGGCTTCCGCCCCCTTCAGGGTTACACCCATTATGTCGGCTAGTTCTTTGGTGGACATATTCAGACGGAGGTACGCGCAAATGCGAAGATCGTTGGTAGTGAGGTCTGGATGGCGATGTCTCAGGGTTCTGAAAAAGGACTTGTGAATGAGGTCGAAGTTGTCGTAGAAGTGGGCCCAGCTGTTTTCTGAGAACTCTCCTTCCCGGATGATAGACTGCAAGGCCTCGTAATCGGTCTTGGAGAGATTGCCCTCCTTTTCGTAGCGGATTCTGGAGAGTTCTTCTTTCAGGCGAAGGAATACCCTGTTCCGGCTGGACTCTAGGAGAGAATAGGTGGCCAGCTCTTTACTTTTCAGAAGAATGGAGGCTTCCAACTGTTCGTTTCGCAGGGTGAGAAGTTCCTTCTCCTTCTCATCCTCCATTCTCTCCATCTGTTTGCGAATTTTACGCTGAATCAGCAGATAGATAAAGGCTCCTGAGGCTAACAGCAACAGCCCATAAAGAAAATATGCTGCCGGTGAGGCGAAAAAGGAGGGTTTAACCTCCACCGTAAGACTGGTGGAAACCGAAGGATCCTCGGCAAGCCAGGCGGTGAAAGAATAGTTCCCAGCTGGAAGGCGGGAATAGGTAATCGTCATGGACGGGTCTGCCTCACGGGCTTCATAGTCAAAAGGATCCAGACAGAAGCGGATGTCAGGTGACAGGTACTTGATACCGGACGAATAGAGGGAAATTGCTAATGATGAATTGTTAGGCAGTGTCACTTTCCGGGTCTGAAGTGACTCACGAAGGGAAGAATCATGGTCATAGACCGTAATCGCCGATATACCCAATTTCTTTTCATGGTCATTGGAAGGCTGTTTTGACGTATGAAGCAGGAACCCATTTTCAATTCCAAAAAGGAAACGTTGGCCGGAAAGGGAGAGAATACTCTCGAACTGTTCCGTTAAGGATACGCCCAGATTCTTGAAATTCACGTGATCCAGGACTTCCATCTGTTCGTTCCAGAATGAGAGCAGGACGGCTTCGTTCTGTGTCACCATCCAGTACTTCTGCCCACCTGCAGGGACCACCCTTCGGCAGTTCTCCACTAAACGGCTCAATGGCTCGAAAGGCTTCATCTCGTCTTCCCTTTCATCGTAGAACCAGAATCCGTTTTTATTATAGAAGAAAACGCGTCCTCCCATCTTGCAAACCTTGAACCCACCGCTGAAGAAAGGAGTTTCACTAACCAGGTTGCGGCCGTCTTCCGAGAGAACCAGTTTAAAGATTCCTTCGTACATATGTTCTGCCCAGACATTCCCCAAATAGTCTACCTCCAACTGCTTGACTGGGCGCATGAAGCTATTGACAGTATGACTGAAACGCCACTCTCCCTCCTCCTGCTTATAACAATACAGGAACGTAAAAGAGCCTTGGATCAGCATCGTTGTACCATCCTGCAAAGGGAATTCTTTGAGGGTGCTGCCGCCCGGGGCTCTAGAAAGCGGATCCATACTCCCGTTGCGGAAGCAATACGCACTCGCGTTTTCTCCGATGAAAACCTGGTCCTCGTGTTTGTCCAGGCTCCAGAGTTGTGAGTTGGGGAAATACCCCGTCAGTTTCTTTATCTGCAGATTCTCTTCATCCAGTGAAAAGCAAGACAATCCATTGTTGGAGCCGATGAAAAGTCTGTCCTGATCCTTCAGTGAAACGCTGATTTTTCCAAGATGATACTCGGAAAGGGAAAGCAGTTGGTCACCGTCTTTAAAAATCACAGCCACTCCTTTGTCAAGTGCACACCAGATATTTCCGCTCTCGTCCTCCATCAATGACAAGACCGTATTGTCCAGAAGACCTTCATCCGTGCTGAGATGCCACAGAATGGCCCCATCCTGCCCGAAAGCACATACCCCTCCGGAGAGAAACCCCACCACAATTGTCCCATCCTTGCACTGGACTGCCCGGTTGGCGATATCCCACTTATCTTTCAATGAATCTATCCGAATACTGACATCTTTATCCACACGATACAAGCCCTTGGAATAGGAAACGGCAATCTCGACTCCGTCTTGGGCGGGGAAGACTTTTACGACTTTGTCTGGAACAGGAGGTGTTGACGCGAGTGTAAAACCAAAAGATTTGCCGTCGTACTCACGGACTTCTCCGGAATTGGAGGAAAGATAAAGTTTCCCGTTCAGAGAATAATAGAAGGAAGTCGGGGCGACTTCCCGGTGTACCTGGCCGCTGTCTAGATCAAAAACATAGAAAGAAGAAAAATAAATGAAGAAAACCTGCCTCCCAACACGGCTTATGTACCAAATCTCCTCACTTCCGTCTGGAGGGGTTTCCAACTTGTCGTACAGGGAAGTGTATACCATCTCTCCCAGCTCATCGTATTCAATATAACCGAATTCGCGGTAAGAGCCTATATAGAGCCTGTCCGTATCCGGATCGGCATATAACGAGCGGATAATGGCTTCTTTTTCTTCGCCAAAGGGGTGGAACAATTCCCAGCTGCTGCCGTTGAAACGCAAAAGGCCGGCATTGTTGCCCACATAGATAAAGCCTCGGCCGTCCTGGGCTAAAGCCCAGTTTTGGCTGGTTGCCTGATAATCCGCTGGAGAGAAATTACGGAAAAAGGGAACCGGGGCGGCTGAAACCGCCCAGGCCACATAAGCAGACAACAAAAGCAATATGCACTTTTTGAAAAGCATCTGCCGGGTTGGTACTTTTTCTTCCTAAAAGCAAAGATAAGCAAAATAAGCCAATTAAAAAGCGACGGAATGATAGGCAAGCACGTGGAGGAGAATAAGAGAATGTGCCTGAGTTTGTTTCTTTGTTCATGCCATCCATTGTTTAATGAAAAACTGAATTTTCAACTATTTCAATTCAATAACCAAATACCATATACCCATTCTTCCACATTTCTTAACATGGCTCTAAGGCTTTTTCCGGTTCGACAAGACCAAAAACATCTGTTTAGGAGAAACGATAAACATCTTATTATCAGAGGAATACGAAAAAAAACGGTTACGAACTGGATAACGACCTTTTCGAACCTCCGATTTTTACGGTTTTTGACGACTGTTTCTCTGAGGCTTCCTTTTCTGTCCTATTCGAACTTCCCTGATTTTCAATACTTTGTACATAACTTTCCACCTTCCAAAAGTCCTCCAAAAGGTTCGAGATTTTCACGGTGTAGTCTACTACTTAAAATGCTAACTGATTTATAATTAATCAGTTAGCATTTTTCTTTTGGAGTAACTATTTTTTCACATATTGTGAACTTCCTATCTATTTTCGTATATTTGCAGTGCTATGTCGAGGCAGGAATGCATACAGGGCTTTTCGGACAGCATCTTCTGGGATGTTGACCGGAATCATATCAACCTTTCCCTGCATGCTCCCTATGTCGTTCAGCGGGTGCTGGAATATGGACAGATCAGTGATTGGAAGCTTCTTCTGGCTTATTATGGTCTGGATGAAATCGTGAGCATTTCCAAGAATCTCCGCTCCCTGGATCCCCGCGCCCTTTCCTTCATCAGTACCATCTCCCGGACCCCTCAAGAGCAGTTCCGATGCTACAATACCAGACAATCGAACCCGGAACACTGCAACTTCTGAAGTCGCTACAGTCCGTGCCGATGTTCCAAGGTCTCCGTCTTGTCGGCGGTACGGCCCTGGCACTTCAGTTGGGGCATCGGAAGTCCATCGACCTGGACCTCTTTGGGACGATCGAGGCCGATTCCCTGGAAATCCGGGAAACCTTGGAAGAATCCCATACGGTCAGCGTCGTCAAGGAATCCAAGAACATCCACGTCTATCTGGTCGATGGTGTCAAGGTCGATTTCGTCAATTACCGGTATTCCTGGATTGACGAGCCGGTCGTTGCTTCCGACATTACCCTTGCAAGCATCAAGGACATTTCCGCGATGAAAATAGCGGCTGTCATTGGCAGGGGTACCAAGAAGGATTTCATTGATATCGACATTCTCCTCCGCTCCTTCTCATTACAGGAACTCCTGGAACTCTACATGCAGAAGTATCCGGACGGATCCCTGTTTATAGCCATGAAAAGTCTGACTTATTTCGAGGATGCCGAATCCGACCCCATGCCTTTCATGTTCGAGGAAACCGATTGGGAAGACGTCAAAACGCGGATTCGCGAGGCTGTGATCGGTCTTTAATCGAGCCCCCTTTTGTGCATTTTCAATGCCTATTTCTCTGAGGGCTCTGTTTCTGTCATATTTACACTTCCCTGATTTTCAATATATTGCGCAAATCTTTTAACCTTCTTCAGGTCCTCCAGAAGGTTCGAGTTTTTTAGGTGTTTGGTCTACTACATAAAATGCTAACTGATTAATTATAAATCGGTTAGCATTTTTCTTTTTATATTCCGAATTAATATCACTAACGTCTCATTCGTCGATTCTGAAGAACTAGCCCTCCGAATTCGTCAAATGAGAAAGAAGATACCAGCCAGGCACAGACATTCTTCCCAGAAAGATGAGACGAAGTAATAAATACATCTACAGACGCCTTGTACTGCTCCCGATTCGTTTGCAAGGCGGTAGTATCGAGTATCTGATTGATAGTTTGTGGATTAGCTTTCCCTAGAGCGGCAAAACTGACCAGATAGTTTTCCCCTTCAAGATATCCCAGGAAGTGAGTGTCCAAGTCTTCATCATACAAAGGCATCGGCCCACCTAACACATAGAGGGAGTCCGCTTTGCCACGAAAGTCAAACCAGATTCCGGCACATAACACCGAATCCGGGTAGTTGTAGTTTCCTCTCGCCCTCTCCTCGTCAATATGTCCATTGATGGCAGCAAGGGAATTCCGTTTCAAAACAGGGTTGAGATTCTTCTGTGTCAATAAGAAAACGGAGGGTAATTCATCCCACTCCATCACATGGATTCCTTTTCCCGACGAGTCGGTCTCCACAAAAATTTCATAGGGTCCCCTGTCTCCACCCGAATTACGAATCTGATAGATATGGTTCGGCTGCAGATTTTGTATGGCGAGCGGTTTTCTGGCTTCGCCATCACCAGGCTCAAAAAGGACTGAAAAAACACAATCTCCATCCATCTTGGACACCTCGATGTATTTCATGGATCCTTTGATGGGGTAAACGCATTGACTGTCAACACCAAAATCAATGGCATTGCTGGATGAGCAACCCATCAGAATCAGAGCCACCAGGGGGCCGGATAAATGAAGTATAACTTTCTTCAACATGACGAGAATTTTGCATTTTATTAGAAATTCGCAGCCATCAACTCCCGTCCCAACTGGTGGATATGGGCAAGGATGGCTTTCTCTCGTTCGACCGATGGTTTTTTGAATCCATTGATATAGTTCCGCAGGAGCGTGGCATTCATGCCGATAGAACGGGCGAACTCGGCAATGTTGATCTCTTTGTGGGTCAGGAAGAACTTCTGCATCGGCGTCGGCTGGGCGTCTTCATAGACGAAGCTCTCGAAACTGATGTCTTCGTCGATATTACGCCAATGGATGCCGTCGAAACCGAAGGTATACTTCTCCCGCTCCTCGGCACTAGCAGCCCGGAGCCGTGGATACCAGAGAAGAGACTGGCTGTAGATACGCCCGTCTTCGCCGCGACCGATAATCTGGTCGTCGCTGAACCATATTTCTTTGATCTTAATCATATCCTTTTCCCTTTTACTGGTTAAAGTGCTTGTTCCACTGGGCGATGATGATGTCTGAATTCTCATCAATGACAGCCTTGATCTTCTTGAAGTCACCGGCCTTGATGCCCATCCGCTCCACAACGACTAACTCCGTCCCGTTCCATTCGAACTTGGCCATCCCTCCATTCCCCTCCACATGGACATGCAAAGGGTCATGCTCCCGACTGTAGAAGAAGAAAGAGAATCCGAAGAATCTGAATATTTCTGGCATAATGTCTTTTTTATCAATTACTACGGCAAAGATAGGAATTATTTTCAATACCTACAAGGGGAAACCGAACATGCACGCATTCGAGCTGTTTCCTGGTTCGAGAATTGGCATCAGACGGCATTCTCATAAAAACCGTAAATATCTTAAAATCAACAATATAGCGATTTCTGTCATAGAACGAAAAAAGCGCCTCAAATAAGATGATTTTTCGAGGGAATTCCAGGATCTTTTCGACTCCCCTCTCCTGCAGAGACGATTCTATTTAATTCATCCTCAACACTTTGCGAAAATCTATCCAGTTTCTCAAGGTCATCAAAAAAGTTCGAGATTTTACCTGTGTAGTCTACTCAACAGGCCAGCCTTTAGGGCTGGCTTTTTCGTATCTGCCACAGCACGCCGAACGAGACCGGGGCCGTCGAATGGATTGGCTTGATTATCAGTTGTTTCCATCATTTTGACCGAGCAAAAAAGCCTAGCCAATTATTAATAATCAATTGATCTATCGTTAGTTCCATTCGACGCCATGATGCATAGGTGTATCGTCCTGAAAAAAGTTTACCAAAAAACGATTAAAAATGGACGTATACAAGTTGATTCGAGAGGGTGAGCGCAGAGCCCTGAAAGCCTACTTCAGCGGGGAGCCGTTGGAGCAGGTCTGCCGCCGATTCGGTTACAG
>JAFZOK010000037.1 GCA_017550655.1 Bacteroidales bacterium
CAATATGGTGCTGAAGAGAAACGACGAGTTTAATTTTGGCGAAGAGTCATCGTTCAGGGAGTCATATCTTCTTGGATATATGCTGGATACTGAAACCCGCGACTCTCTCTTTAGTGCAAAATGGTTTGCCCATCCCTTTGAGGTGTCTCTCAAGATTACTCGCCACAACGAAATGCAGGAGAAGAAGATTGACTTGGTGGACACGTTCAATTTCCTGTTAGGCCTTTATGTGGATTCCATTTCCTGGCCCAAAGACGGATTATGTGTAGTTGTTGGCAGAACACGCCGTGGGGAAAAGAACATGATTCTTTGGAGAGACACCGACAAGGTGTCAAATGACGACCTGAACGCCTTCTTCGTAGAGAATCTTGCGGCCCTCGCCGCAGATGCCTCCAGGATATACGTCAATGGCGATTCCAATCTTGGAGTTACAAAGGATGCCAGTTCTATGTGGCAGCTTGAATTGACCGAGGCTGAATTTAGCAAAAGAATGTTTGAGGAATAGATATGCCGCGGAGAACAAATACAAGAACAGCTGCGCAGACCCAGCATTTGCGCTACGCCCTGGTACTGAACAAGTATATGCTAAGCTTGTTCGGTGCCAAGGACTTTGACTCATTCTGTGAATCTCTTAAAGATCCTCGTCTTGAGGCTTATGACTCGGACAACATTTCTTTGTTCTACCACGAAATCGTCTCTAAGATTCCGTCTTCTTCTCCTTTGACAAGGGAACAACTTCTTGCGTACGATGCAAACATCTTCAAGCATACCAAAGCCATTTCAGAAAAACGTCAGCAGAAGATAGCATGGAAATACTTTCAGTACCTCTCGCTGCTGTTTACTGAACTCTATTTGGATCGCTACTTTACGGATAGGATAGCGCTTCTTGAAGACCTGAATACGTATCTGAATGACACGTTTAATAGCCTGCAGGACACCTTCCACGAGATTGCACCATTCACGCCCCAGGACCTGAACAAGTTGGCATATTGGAATGCAACCGGTTCCGGTAAAACGTTGTTGATGCACGTTAACATCCTACAGTACCTCCATTACTCTAAAGGACGCAATCTCAACAAGATCCTTCTGCTCACTACCGATGAAGGTTTGTCCCGTCAGCATATCGATGAGCTTTCATTAAGCAGTATTTCCGCTCAAGGTTTCATAAAGAGTGGAGGTGGCATGTATAATGGTCGTGTCGTTGAGGTCATAGAGATTACTAAGCTGGCAGACACCGACGGAGAGAAGACCGTGGCCGTTGATTCGTTCGAAGGTAATAACCTTGTTCTTGTGGATGAAGGACACCGCGGGTCTTCCGGTAACAAATGGAAACCATATCGCGATAAGTTGTCGGAACAGGGGTTCTCATTTGAGTATTCAGCGACTTTCGGACAGGCTATTAGTGCCGCATCCGGCAAGGCAAAGAAAGAATTGCTGAGTGAGTACGGCAAAGCAACTATTTTTGATTACTCATACAAGTATTTTTATGGGGACGGTTTTGGCAAAGATTACCAGATCCTGAACATTAGTAATGCTTGGGATGACGATACGATGAATCTCTATCTGACGGCGTCGCTATTGTCGTTCTACGAGCAGAGCCTGCTTTTCTCCTCCAGAAGGGAAACGATAACCCAATTCCTTCTTGAAAAGCCGCTGGCGTTATATGTCGGAAGTTCGGTATCTGCTGTCCGCACTGTA
>JAFZOK010000038.1 GCA_017550655.1 Bacteroidales bacterium
ACTTTACCCTTTTTCCCCTTACCATTCTTTTCATTTTTGTTTACATCCTCAGGATTTGCTGCAGCAAGATGCATGAGACAATATCCTCCGAAGTGGGGTGCCTGAATGGAAAACTTGCCATCTTCCCCTATAGTCAAATCCCCATAAACAGGAGTCGCTCCTGGTTGAACATATTCTGCATGGAGTCGCGTTTTCCGCATTGGACTGCTCAGTGTCTCATAGTCATATGTCTGGAGGGGTTGGTCTATTACAGAGGTGGAATCACGTTCAAATTCCGTGTACCAGAGGGGCAAGGGGGATTCGTCCGTAGGAGTGAACAAAAAACCTTGCACATTTCCCGCACCTGTGCCTCGAACAGGAATCGGTCCGCCATACCCATGACGCATGTAAATGTCTTCCTGCTGCATCGCTAATACAAGAATAAAACCGTCTTCTTGGTCGAGGGGTGTATATTTACACACTTCGCCCACTATCATTTGTGATTTCTCGTAAGGCTCTACAATCTCTGGTTGTTTGATGTCAAATCTTCGCCAGCCCTGCACCATAAGCAGTAGGTCGAGGTGTCTTTGATGTTCCGAATCGTCGGCCTCGAAGTAGTAGCCTGGATTCTCCACGAAACCTTTTATGTGGCTGGACAAGAGCATTTCGGTCATGATATTGCCGTTATCATAGACAAGGTCGCTCGAAACATTGTCCCTTACAGAAACTGAGAGAGAGGCATTCGACTTGCCCTGAACTTTCAAAGAGACTTGCTCCAGAGGCTCGTAGTTCTCTTTCATTCCAAGTATCTGCAGAGGGGCTTCCTGCTGGTCTGATTTATGAACGAAAACAAGCCTGTCTGCCAGAATGTCTCCCATTTTCACTAATGTCAGTTGGGCAACTCCTGCAGGCAGGGAGTCCTTGCTGATGGTTAGCGACTCTCCCACGAAGGGAATCTTCATCCTTGGCCTTCCGCAAGTCGTGACAAGAAGCAGGATGGAATCTCTTTCTATGCCTTGTATGTTGATGTCAGCCTTGACGGAAGAGGCGTCCTGCTCAACCTTCATCGCAGCTCCCGCTAAGAGAATGTCGGGAAGAGAAACTCTTGTCTGCTCGCCTTCTTTATCTTCAAAGAAAGCCTTGTACTTATCGTTCTTTCGGATATTGAGTTCGAAGCATCCTCTGCCTCTGTTCTCGGTTATGGCAGAAGATATGGTGTCGCCCTTCTCATTCAACACAAAAAGTTTTCCATCCACATACTTGCCTTCGCCGTCCTTCACCTCGAAAGCTACTCTTTGGCGAGTTTCGTTTATCAGATTGCCGCCCTCTGGGAACAAGGAAACTGTGGGTTTTTGGGAAATCTTCTCCGGAGCATAGTCTCTGCGAAGAGGGCGAACAGTCATATCCCGATAGAACTCGCCTGGCTCCTGCGGCTTGTCATAGATGGGGAATACACGGCTATAGAGTTTGTCGTAATCCACAAAGAACTCCTTTGCATACTCTTTCTTCAGGAACCAGCGGTCCATATGGGAATTATGCGGATGCTCCTTCCTGCCGAAGTTGAGCTGCCAACGCGTGTAAGCCCTCAACTCATAGAAGCCGGCATAGAGAGTGTCCTCTAGACAGAAACTGCTGTTCGCCTGACCGCCTTTCAACCTTAGTACTTGCCTTTCAACGAGATAGCCGTCCTGATTGAGCAACTCCACATAAAGCACCTCGCTCAGGTTCGTCGGCTTACCCGTATCGCTCCTTTGGACGTAAGCCTTGTAGAAAAGCGTATCGCCCAGGAAATAGCAGGTATTGTCCATGTGGACGAACACCATTTCCTGCGGCAGAGGCTCTTGTCCGAAGCCTTGAACTGTCACGAACAGAAACAAAATATAAAGCCAGCGTTTCATAATAGACAGATTGATACCTTGTTTATTCATATAACGCTCGAACTTGCGATTTGTAACAATCCGAGTGCAAATTTATTG
>JAFZOK010000039.1 GCA_017550655.1 Bacteroidales bacterium
CGCCAACTACACTATGGTCTATCTGAAGTATTCTTCTCCGACAAGTAACAGTGCGGGCATGATAAACGCTTATCCAACACTCACAGACCAGGCCACAGGCAAAAAATACAAGGCTACGGCAGCCGTGAATTTCAAATGGGGCACTAAATATGTGGGAAATGTCACATTTAAAATCAAATTCCCGCCGCTCCCGGCGTCCGCTACCAAGCTAACGTTCAGGGAGGCTGACGTTGTAGAGGGCTCTTGGATAATCAAAAACATAACATTGACCCAGGCAAGCACTCAAAATACAACTCAAAGCAAACAGACTACGGCAAAGAAACAGACTGCAACTACAGCCAAAAAACAGACCACGGCCAAGAAACAGACTGCAACAAAACAGAATACAACCGCCCAAAAGCAGACTACGGCTAAGAAAGCTTCATCGCCGAACATTCAGACTGTAGACGGAAAGACCACCTACACTAACCCGCGTCAAAGCCCAAAACGTTCATGGTATAAGGTAACAAAAGTCATAAGGATGAAAACATCTACCGTTGTTCACTTCTATATTTCTCAAGGCGGTAGTGTTTATACCGCGTTTGTGGAATTGATAGATGAAGACACTAACAAGAAATATAAGGCGAGAAAGGCACTTAATTTCATAGACAGCTATGATTATCCAAATGCCAATACATATAAGATCGAATTCCCGCCTCTACCGAGAAGTGTTTCGGAAGTGACTTTCAAAAGCTTTGAGAAGGAAGTTTACAACATACAGCTACCGCCTCCTGCAGAACCGAAACCTAAAAACAACAGCGGCAACAAAACCGTCATTATCAACATGTAAAAGAATATAAATCAAAACATAAAGACCATGAAAAAGATTGCAATTTTCTCAATTATCGCATTGGCTGCTGCCGTAATGGTATGCGCCTGCAAGGCAAAACCGGCAGAGAATGTAGAGCAGCCTAAAGCTGCCGTAACAACCCTTGCACCGGAACATCTGGTATCACTGATCGATGCTGACTGGGCCGCTGTTCCACAGGAACTGCTCGACGCTATGGGCCTGAAAACTCTGAAAGCATTTAAGCAAGAGGTAAAAGACGCACAGTGCGACAATCTCCAGTATTATTACGGAAAGGGCGCTACAGTTGAACTCAACGAAGAGGGGCAGCCGGTAGCAATTACCGCCGACGATGACAATGCCATTGTCATCCATCTGACAGCAGAGTCTGTAGCTTATGGAACCATTGCTTTCCGCAACGAGGCAGACTACAACGAATTCATGAAGAAAGCCGATGCCACTAAGACGGTCGGCGAAAAGGCTGTAGAAGATGACGTGGAAATCGAGTATACCGGGCAAGGCAAGAACACCGAGGACGAGAAACAGATGCCTGGTTATGAGAAAGACAAATGGTACATCGTTGATTTCACAGCCAATAAATAAGAAAACCGTAAAATGAAAAAGTTTTTATTATTAACAACTTTGCTACTTGTGGCATTGGCTGCGAGTGCGCAGACCTACTACAAGCCGCGTCAAAGCTCGAATAAAGCTGCTATACAGGTTGTTCAGGTTGAAAGAACGGCTAACTCCACAATTGTCACTTTGAAATATACTGCACCAAATGAAAAGTATGTAAGTCAGATAGTCGCTTATCCGACATTGACAGACGATGCCACCGGTAAAAAATTCAAGGCGACAGATGCCATGAATTTCCAGTGGAACACCAGGTATAAAGGAAATGTTACATATGTAATCAAGTTCCCTGCATTGCCAAAGACCACTACTTCTGTGACGTTCAAGGAGGCTGACAGGGAAGAAAACCCGTTTATCATTAAGAATATTGCATTGCCAACCAGAAACTAGAAGATTATGAAAAAAGTTTTGACAAAATCCATTTTGTTCTCAGCGATGGTTTTAGGCCTGGCACTGGCCTCCTGCACCGGCAAACCTAAAGAGCAGCCAGCAGAAGAGCCTGCCGCAGCAACTGTCGACACCGCCCTTGTAGCTGCTGCCGAGAACAACCTCAAGGCACACCAGGAGGACATCCAGACTCTGTGGTATCTGGCTTATGGGGATAAGAAAATCTCCGGCTACTCTCTTGCCAACGACTATGTATATCTCAGTTCCGAGGACGGCAAGGATGCATTGCTCCTTTCCTTCTACAAGGATATGAAAGATATCGACAATTTTGACGGTATCCCTGTAACCGAAGGCCAGGAAGTGTCATTCCAGGGCGACGCGGTTGTGGTTAAGGGTTTCGGCCAGACCACTTATTTCGTGAAGACCGAGAACGAGGGTTTCAAGCAGCTCTTCACCGAGAGCGAGAAAGACGGAAAGAAGGTCTTCAACGACGATCTTGGCGAGCCTTTCGGCGAGGCTGAGGCACAGGCTTTCATTGAGAATCTCTCCAAGGAAGAGGCTACAAAGCTCTCCGACATCCTTGTCAAGTGGAAAACCGAATAATCAGTCTCAAAGCTGGTAAATGAAAAGACCGATGCCATGGCACCGGTCTTTTTCTTTGTAGTGACTCTCAATTTTCTTAAATTTGCGCCCAAACATTCCAGGTATGAAAATCAAGAAGGCGGCATTCGCAGGAAGCAGCACCACCTTGAAAGGCAGGCCGGGCAAAAGACTCCCGGAAATAGCCTTCATAGGGCGCTCCAACGTGGGAAAGTCTTCCCTGATTAACATGCTGTGCTCAGGCGCCGAGAAGATAACCAAGGGCAAGGAACTGGCCCGCACCAGCTCTTCTCCGGGCAAGACAATTTCCATAAACCATTTCCTTATCAACGACAGCTGGTACCTGGTGGACCTGCCCGGATACGGCTACGCCAAGATTTCCGGAAAGATGAGAGATGAGCTGGCACGGATGAACAACGAGTTCATCGGAGAATCTGAACAGCTGGCCACCCTGTTTGTACTGCTGGACTCCAGACACACCCTACAGCAGATAGATCTTGACTTTATTACGGCTCTGGGTGAAGAAGGTATTCCTTTTTCCATTATCTTTACAAAATCAGACAAGCCGAGAAAAAGCGAGCTGGAAAAGAATATCGCGAGCGTAAAGAAAACACTGTCAGAGTATTGGGAGGAATTACCCCCGATTTTTGTCAGTTCGTCTGAGAAAGGGACCGGAAAGGAGGAGATAATCGCCTATATGGAGCAGGTACTGAACTTATTTAGAACAAGATAAAAGCAAGAATATGGAACATCCAATCAAGATTTTCTCAACCAGAAACTCCAGATACCTGGCTGAGCGCATTTCAAAATCGCTTAATCTGGAACTTGGCAAATCTGATGTGACCGTCTTCAGCGACGGGGAATTCCAGCCTATCTACCTGGAGAGCGTGCGCGGCGTTGCGGTGTTCATCGTCTGCTCCACTTTTCCGCCGATGGAAAACCTTATGGAACTGCTGCTTATGATTGATGCGGCAAAGAGAGCCTCAGCCTACAAGGTTGTGGCCGTAATGCCGTATTTCGGATGGGCAAGGCAGGACCGCAAGGACCGTCCGAGGGTATCCATAGGAGCCAAGCTGGTGGCAAACCTGCTGGCAGCTTCCGGATGCGACAGGATCATGACCGCAGACCTTCACGCAGACCAGATCCAGGGATTCTTCGACTTCCCGGTTGACCACATCTACGCAAGCTCCATATTCCTGCCGTACCTCCGTTCCCTCAAGCTTGAGGACCTCAGCATCGCGGCACCTGACATGGGCAGCGCCAAGAGAGTGAATGCCTACTCAAGGATAGTAGGATGCCCTATGATTATCTGCCACAAGAGCAGGGAAAGGGCAAATGTGGTCGGATCGATGACCGCCATTGGAGAGGTTGAAGGAAGAAATATCGTGATTGTCGACGATATGGTGGACACCGCCGGCACCCTCTGCAAGGCAGCCAGCATGCTGATAGACAAGGGCGCGAAGAGCGTAAGGGCTCTGGCAACACATCCTGTGCTGTCCGGAGCGGCATACGAGCACATCGCATCCTCCCCTCTGGAAGAACTGGTTGTCACCGATACCATTCCTCTCAGGGCACCTGAAGGAGCGGACACAAGCAAGATAAAGGTTATTTCCGTCGCCGAGCTCTTCGGAGACGTTATAGACAAGGTTTACAGGGACAAATCATTCGGCAACACGCTGATGTACTAACAGTCAAAACTTCAAGGCCATGCTTATCCACAAAGAATTCACGATAGGAGAAATCCGTTCCCGCCTGGTTAAAGGCATTCAGGACTACTTTGAAGGCTGCAATATGCAGAAA
This sequence comes from Bacteroidales bacterium, assembly GCA_017550655.1. GTDB lineage: Bacteria > Bacteroidota > Bacteroidia > Bacteroidales > UBA932 > Egerieousia. Next base: position 4,247 of record JAFZOK010000039.1, read on the forward strand.
GCCGTTCTGGGCCTGTCCGGCGGCATAGATTCCGCCGTGGTTGCCGCATTGGCCGTGGAGGCTCTGGGAAGCGGGAACGTGCACGGAATAATGCTTCCGAGCGAGTTTTCCACCCTGCACTCCATCCAGGACGCTGTGGATCTTGCGGACAACCTGGGAATCAGCTATAACGTCATCCCTATCTCCGATATCTACAACAAGTTCATGAAGGGGCTCGAGGACGTGTTCAAGGACAGGAGGGAATGGAGCGTGGCCGAGGAAAACCTCCAGGCCCGCATCAGGGGAACCATACTGATGGCTTATTCCAACAAGTTCAACGCCCTTCTTCTTAACACCTCCAATAAGAGCGAGCTCTGCACAGGATACGGCACCCTTTACGGAGACCTTGCCGGTGCGATTATGGTAATCGCCGACCTTTACAAGGGAGATGTCTATGAACTTGCATACGACATAAACTGCGAAAGGGAGATTATCCCGATTTCCACCCTGACCAAGGCCCCGAGCGCGGAACTCAGGCCAGGCCAGAAAGACTCCGACTCCCTTCCGGACTACGAGCTTCTGGACCCTATCCTATATGCCGTAAACGAGGGAGGAAAGACCTACGCCCAGCTGGAAGAGGAAGGGTTCGACAAGGGACTGCTTGCCAGAATCAGTTCTCTTACAGGAAAATCCGCCTTCAAGATCCACCAGATTCCTCCAATCCTCAACATAAGCAACGCCCCTGTTGTTTACAGGGAAAAATGGCTTATCAAGTAACCGATGAACACCCTCGCTGTCATACTGGCCTCCGTGGTCCTGGTAGGACTGTGCGTATTCGGGTTGTGCTTCAACATCATCTTCAGAAAAGACGGCCGGTTTCCGGACTCGGAAGTCGGGCACAACAAGGAAATGCGGAAAAGAGGCATAGTGTGCATGAGGGAAGAGGACGAAAGGATATGGGGAAAGTCCACCCATATAAAAGTAACCGGACGAAGCAGTAAACGTATAAAGACAGAACCCGACTCTCAGTGCTCCGCCTGCACCCAGGAATGTGCACTCAAGGGTCTAATTAAAAAATAAAAAGGAACATATATGGGAATAGTAGCTATAGTAGGACGTCCAAACGTTGGAAAATCCACCCTGTTCAACCGTCTGGTCGGGCAGCGCAGGGCGATTGTGGACCAGACAGCGGGCGTAACCAGAGACCGCCACTATGGCAAGTGCGAGTGGTGCGGAAAGACATTCTCCGTAATCGATACCGGAGGATACACTACAAATTCAGAAGACGTTTTCGAGAACGAGATACGAAAGCAGGTAATGTCCGCCATTGAAGAGGCGGATGTTATACTTTTCCTCTGCGATGTTGGAACGGGAATAACGGACTACGACCAGTCCATCGCCAAGATTCTGCGCCGCACCAAGAAGCCTGTGATTTTGGCAGTAAACAAAGTGGATTCCGGAGAAAAGATCTACGGGACATACGAGTTCAACGCCCTGGGGCTCGGAGAACCGATGGTAATCGCATCCGCCAGCGGCGGTGGCACGGGAGACCTTCTGGACTGCCTCGTCGCAGAGCTGGAAAAAACCGGTTCCAAAGATGTGAATGAAGACCTGGCAAACCTTCCGAGAATCACAATTGTGGGAAGGCCTAACGTGGGCAAGTCCTCGATGACAAACGCCCTCCTCGGCGAGGAAAGGAACATCGTAACTCCGGTTGCCGGCACTACCAGGGACTCAATCACCACCCGCTACAACAAGTTCGGGTACGACTTCCTTCTTGTGGACACCGCAGGAATGAGAAAGAAAACCAAGGTCAGCGAAGACCTGGAATTCTACTCCGTGATGAGAGCCATCCGCAGCATTGAGAATTCAGATGTCTGCATACTTATGATAGACGCCACGGAAGGCATCCAGGCACAGGACCTGAACATCTTCTACCTTATCCAGAAAAACGGAAAGGGATGCGTGATCGTGGTCAACAAGTGGGACCTTATAGAAAAGGACACTATGACCATGAAAAACTTTACGGAAGATATACTCGCCAAGACAGCTCCGTTTACGGACGTTCCGGTTGTCTTCACTTCAGTAATCAACAAGCAGAGGATACACGACGTGCTGGAAAAGGCAATGGAAGTCTATAAGAACTACTCCCAGAAGGTGGACTGGAAAGAACTCAACGATGCCCTTATGCCGCAAATCGAAGAGCATCAGCCACCTATGTACAAGGGAAAGGAAGTCAAGATAAAATATATCACCCAGCTCCCTACCAAGGTTCCGTCATTCGCCTTCTTCTGCAATCTTCCGCAGTACATAAAGGACCCTTATAAACGCTTCCTGGAGAACAGGTTACGGGAGCGGTTCAACTTTACCGGATGTCCGGTAAACATTTACTTTAAGGAAAAATAAAACAGAGACGTTTCATTTTTAAAGGCGGAGAACACTGGTTTTCCGCCTTTTGTTTTTGCCCTTTTTCGCGACTCTACGATGCAATCGCCGAGAAAAACGTTGCATAAAAAAGTCAAAAAATATTAAAAAAAGTTGCGATTTTTTGTTACGGCTTTGTTACATATTCACTATATTTGAGCAGCAAACCTATTTACTAACTAAAAATTATCCAATGAAAAAGGTCTTACTATTCGCTTTGGCGGCGCTCATTTCAACGATGGCGCTTGCACAGAGCAGGGTTACCGGAACGGTAACCGCTAAAGAGGACGGTGGCCCTATACCTGGCGTTAACGTTATGGTAAAGGGAACCCGTACCGGTTCCTTTACAGACGAGAACGGTAAGTATTCCATCAATGCTCCGGCAAATGCCACACTCGTCTTCACTTCAGTGGGATATACGACACTGGAAGTTCCGGTTAACGGAAGAAGCGTTGTAAACGCAGTTATGGCTTCTGACGCTATCGGACTGGACGAGACCATCGTCGTTGCTTACGGTACCGCAAAGAAGGGTTCCTACTCAGGATCCGCTGCTGTCGTAAAGCAAGATGCTATCAAGGACGTTCCGGTTGTCAGCTTCGAGCAGGCTCTGGCAGGAAAGGCTGCCGGAGTTCAGGCAATGTCCTATTCCGGACAGCCTGGTTCCGAGGTTGAAATCAGCGTCCGCGGTTACGGTTCCTTCAACGCAAGCAACAAGCCGCTGTACGTTATCGACGGTGTGCCTGCAACAAGCGGTGACTGGTCAACCGGAAACATCTCCACCAGTGCAATGAACTTCCTCAACCCTAGCGACATCGAGTCCATCACCATCCTGAAGGACGCCGCTGCCGCTTCCCTTTACGGATCAAGGGCATCCAACGGTGTCGTTCTGATTACCACAAAGAAGGGTAAGGAAGGAGACCTCGTATCTACATTCAAGGCCAGCGTAGGCGTTTCCTACTTCTCCTACAAGAAGAACCTGGAAATGGTTTCAGACGCCCAGAACGAGGCTTTGCAGAGAATGTCCTTCAGAAACTATGCAGAGGCTAATCCAAGCGTATGGAGCAGCTACGGCAGCGTTGACGCGTACGTTGACAACAGGATTGCAAAATACTATCCTGCATTCGACTATGACAAGTACATCTACAAGGACTGGGAGAAGGCTCTGTTCCAGAGAGGCATCAGCCAGAACTACGAGTACAGCATTTCAGGAGGTAGCGACAAGGGCAAGATCTACGCATCAGTTGCCTACACAGACCAGCACGGTGTCGTAAAGATCGACTACCTGCAGCGTTTCACCGCAACCGTCAACGGCGAAGCAAAGCTCAACAACTGGTTCAAGCTCGGCGGTATAATGCAGTACTCCTGGCAGTATCAGGACGGTCACCAGGACGGATGGTCATCCAAGGATAACCCTATGTTTATCTGGAAGGCCGTTCTCATCGACAGATGGCCATACGCTTACAAGGAGACAGGTGAACTCTTCGAGGAAAGATTCTCTACAAGATTCAACACCATCAACCCTGTAGGCCAGTACAAGCACCAGATCAACGATGCAAAGCAGAACAGAACAATCCTCAAGGGTTGGGCTGAAGTTGCTTTCACCGATTATCTGAAACTGAAGACTACTCTCTCAAGCGACTGGCTGTATGTACACGACAAGTTCGGATGGCTGTATGGTCACCCTAACTTCACCGCTTACGGAACCGGTTACGCTTCTGACAAGCACCGTAACATCAACAAGGTAGTAAGCTCAACCACCTTGAATTTCGACAAGATGTTCGACGTTCACCACGTTTCTGCAATGGTTGGTTGGGAGGCTGAAAGGGAGAAGTTCAACGGACTCCGCCTCGGAAAGACCGACTTTAGCTATCTGGGTGCAACCGAGAGCGTTATGGGTACAACCTTCGACGAGGGTTATGCCTGGAGCCACGAAGAGGGTCTGCTTTCACTCTTCGGAAGTGCAAGCTATGACTTCGACTCCAAGTATTATGTAACCGGAACTTTCCGCCGCGACGGTTCCTCCAGACTTGCTCCAGACACAAGATGGGGTAACTTCTGGTCCGTATCCGGAACCTGGAGATTCTCAAAGGAGAACTTCCTGGAATATCCTTGGATGAACGACGGTAAGATCAGAGGATCCTACGGTACTTCAGGTACCCTTCCTTCCGACCTGTTCGGATACATGTCTGTGTATGACTACTGGCAGTATGGTGACGAGGGAGCCAGCTACCCTGGAAACATCGCCAACACTGATCTGACCTGGGAGAAGAACAAGAACTGGAACATCGGTATCGATGCTACCATCTTCGACAGGTATAACTTCACGGTTGAATACTTCAACAGAAAGACCACAGACCTGCTCCTCGACGCATCTGTAGCTTCCACCACGGGATTCAGCTCAACCCTTATGAACAAGGGAAGTATGGTTAACCGCGGATGGGAAATCACAGCTAATGTGGACATCATCAAGGAGAAGGATATGGAACTGAGTGTAGGAGCCAACTGGAGCCGCGTTCACAACGAGGTTCTTAAGCTCTCCACAGACGACGAGGCTATCAACAGCGGATGGTTCTGGTGGAAGAAGGGCTACAACTTCTATCAGTTCTACACCAGAGAGTATCTGGGAGTAAACAAGAGTGGCGAGACCATCAACGGTGTTAAGCCAGGATGGCCTATGTATGCAGAAGGTTCCTTCTATGAGAAGGGCGAGATCGTTGACCAGGATGTTACCCTGAGAGACGGTACCGTTGTAAAGGAAGGTTCCGCAATGCCTTACGACGGATACAACTACGCTCCTGCAAGAAGGCAGAACGCTAGTTCTATGGTAATCCATGGAAAGAGGGCTATGCCTAAGTACTTCGGTGGTTTCAACGCCAATTTCCGCTGGAAGGATCTGTCCTTCAGCATGGCATGGACATACAAGGTTGGCCACTACCTCTGCAACACTACTCAGGATGAGGTTGCAAACGACGGTTACAGAACCTTCGGACAGCCTATCATGAAGACCCAGCTCAATCCTTGGACTACTGACAATCCTGATTCAGACGTTCCAATGCGTATCTACGACAACAACCAGGGTGGTTACTACAACTCATCCCGTATGATCGTAAGAGGCGACTTCGCAAGACTGAAGAACATGACAGTTTCCTACAATCTTCCTAAGAACTTTGTACAGAAGCTTTCTCTCCGCGGCGCCCGCGTATATCTGTCAGGTACAAACCTGATTACCATTTCCAAGGCTGAGTGCGAACCTGAACTCCAGTCCGACGGTGTTTACAACTACGGTATGCCGGCTCTGAGAACCTGGTCATTCGGTGTCGAGGTAACTTTCTAACCATTAAGAATATACAGATATGAAAAAGATATTAAGCATAATACTTGTTGCAGTCCTTGCCATTTCCCTTTCTAACTGCAAGGGATTCCTGGATAAGGAGCCTACAGACGCTGTAGTTGCTGAGAACGCTCTTGCAACTCTGGAGGATGCCGGTGTTGCCGTTAACGGTATGTATACTCTTCTGAAATACTACACCGTATTTGGCAACTACATGATTCAGATGGGTGACATGAGAGGAGACCTGCTGGTAGCCAGCGAGGGTACCTACATCACTTACTCATACGACTATGACCCTTCACAGAATTCCTACTTCACACTGTGGAGAAACTTCTACAGCACCATTACCAGGGCGAATGCCATCATCAAGAACATAGATGCTCTTGAGGTTCCGGCTTCCGAGCAGGACATCAAGGACGACTATCTCGGACAGGCATACGCAGTTAGGGCATTCTGCTACTTCAATCTTGCAAGACTTTATGGAAGGCCTTACAAGTTCGACAGCGGAGCTTCCCTTGGAGCAGTTCTGATCACAGAGCCTGTTTCTCCATCAGAGGCAAGACTTCCAAGAAACACTGTCGCAGAAACCTACACTCAGATTGAAAAAGACCTTGCAACAGCTCTTCCTCTTCTTTCAAAGAGCAAGAACACAGGCCACTTCAACTACTGGGCTGCAAAATTCCTGCAGGCTAAGGTTGCTCTCTACAAGGGAGACAACGAGACTGCCTACAGCGCAGCAAAGGAAGTCATCAACAATGGTCCTTACTCTCTGATCCCAAGAGACAAATATCTTGCTTCCTGGGCAGAGGTCGGTAACGACGAGTCTATTTTCGAAGGTCTTGTAAACCTCCAGTCCGCTATCGACGGTGATAACGGATTCGGCGGATCATTCTACTACAGCCTGTGGTTCGGATATGACAATACCGGAGCAAGCGTAGTTCCTACCAAGCACTGGAGAGACCTCTTCACCTTGACTCCTAATGATATCCGTATCAACTGGATTGATTACGACGATCCTGTTACCGGATTCAAGCACACCGGAGAGTACTGGCTGAGAAAGTTCATCGGAAACACCGGTTTCACCGCCTTCCTGAACAACCCGAGGTATATGCGTCTTGCAGAGGCTTACCTGATTGCTGCCGAGGCCGGTATGAACTCCGGAAAGGGCGATGCCGCAAGCCTTCTTCTGGCAGTTGCCCAGAGAGCCGATCCAGATGTAACATCCATCGCAGCTACAATGGAAAACATAGAGATCCAGAGACAGAAGGAACTCATCGGCGAGGGAGACCGCTTCTTCGACCTTATGAGGCGTAACGGTACCTATACCAAGAACGATCCTCATAACCCGTTCTCCACTGCTCTGAAATGGTCTGACGACAGGGTAATGCTCCCTATCTCTTCAGACGAGAGAATCATCTATCCGGAACTCCAGCAGAACCCTGGTTACAAGAACTAATCCTGACCAGTTAAAACCGTTTTTAAAATCCCAAGGTTTGCAGCCTTGGGATTTTTTTTGTACCTTTATGTATGATTTTTATAAGTTACTTTATGTGAACATTTTAAACTCTTTATTAACCAATCACAATAATCTATGAAAAGATTCCTGTTACTAATTTGTCTTCTTTGTGCGGGCATTATGGTGTACGCGCAGGGAAAGGTTACGGTATCGGGTACCGTAACGGCAAAGGATGACGGTCTTCCTGTTCCAGGCGTAAACGTTCTGGTTAAAGGCCTCAAGACCGGAACCTTTACAGACGCGAACGGAAAGTATTCGCTTGCCAACGTTCCCGCCAACGCAACACTTGTCTTCTCGTCTATCGGATATACCACACTGGAGGTGCCGGTAGGAAACAAAGCTGTAGTTAACGCTGTTCTGAGCGCTGATGCTATGAGCCTGGACGAAACCATAGTCGTTGCATACGGTACAGCAAAGAAAGGTACCTATACAGGTGCCGCATCGGTTGTGAGGAATGACGCTATCAAGGACGTTCCTACAACATCCTTCGAGAACGCCCTCAACGGTAAGGTAGCTGGTCTGCAGGTAACCCAGGCTTCAGGACAGGCCGGATCTACCACCACCATTCACATCAGGGGTATCGGCTCAATGAACGCATCCACGGAGCCTCTCTATGTAATCGACGGAGTTCCTGTAATCCAGGGTAACATCGGCCAGATGTCCGACTACAACTACAACACCAACAACGTTATGAGTACCCTCAACCCGGATGATATCGAGAGTATCACCGTTTTGAAGGACGCCGCGGCTTCCGCACTTTACGGATCAAGAGCTGCAAACGGAGTTGTTGTGATTACCACCAAGAGAGGTAAGGTTGGAAAACCAGTAGTAAGCTTCAAGGCTTCCGTTTCACTGTCTCCTTCCTGGGCAACCAAAAACTACGAGGTTGCTTCCGCAGAAGACCAGGCAGCTCTGGAATACGAGGTATTCTACGATTATTCAATCACACCTAAGAGCGAGGGTGGAAGGGGAACCGACGAGGCCGGTGCAAACAAATACGCTCTCGGACAGATTAACACTGCTGCCAGATGGAAGAATCACGGTTACGTTATCACTTCAGACGGCACAGGCCGTTACGCAAAACTTAACATCGGCGTTGTAGAAGGCGCTGAGGCCCGTCTGGGCAAGTACTACGACTGGGAGAAGGCTCTCTTCTCTACCGGAGTTTACCAGACTTATGACGTATCCGTAAGCGGCGGTAACGACCAGGCTACCTACTACTCCTCAATCTCCTACACCAGAGACAAGGGACGCGCACTGGACAATAACTTCAGCCGTATTTCCGGACGCATTAACCTTAACCAGAAGGTAGGCAAGTTCTTCGAACTGATGACCAATGTAAACATCGGTAAAACCAAGACCGTAGGTTACAACGATACCAGAAACATGAGGGGCAACCACTTCATGGCAACAAGGAACATGCTCTTCCAGTTCTACTGGCCATATTACTACGATGATCCTAACGAGCCTTACAAGGTATTCAACTCTTACTGCTACAACTCACTGTACTACAGAAAACTGTGGGACAACTCGGCAAGGACCTTCAAGGTACAGGCATCGGAGACAGCCACCGCCCACATTCTTCCTGGTCTGGATCTGAAGACCGTGTTCTCATACGACAATACAGAGAACAAGGATCACTACTATGTAAATGCAGAGCACTTCAACGGAAGCAGCACAGACGGCGCCGTTCATGAGATGAGCACCAACTACTCCAAGATAGTTTCCTCAACTACCCTTAACTACAACACAACAATCAACGATGTTCACAACATCAGCTTCCTCGCAGGTTTCGAGGCCGAGAAGAACAAAACTGAATTCATCAGGGCTTCCGGTACCTTCCTTCCTGGATCAATGGATGTTGTGGCTGTTGCCGGAACAAAGGACGCTAACGCCTACAACTGGGGCTACTCTATAGCATCTGTTCTCAGCAGGGTTGAGTACAACTACGACAACAGGTACTATGCATCCGCATCGTTCCGCCGCGACGGTTCCTCCAAGCTCGGCAAGGAAAACCGCTGGGGTAACTTCTGGTCCGTAGCCGGCAGCTGGAGAATCTCCAACGAGGCCTTCATCAAGGATAACGCCGCCTGGATCTCCAACTTAAGGCTCAGGGCTTCCTACGGTGTCAACGGAACCCTTCCTACCAACAATTACGGATGGAGGAGCCTTTCTACCGTAACCAGCAAGTATATGTCAAACCCTGGAAGCATCCTTTCTTCCATCGGCGACGCAGACCTTACCTGGGAGACCAACTACACCACCAACCTGGCATTGGAATTCGGTCTGTTTGACCAGAGATTCTACGGAACAATCGAGTGGTTCACAAGAGATTCCAAGAACCTGCTCCAGGACGTTCCGCTGCCAACCGCTACTGGTTTCTCTTCTACTTTAAAGAACATCGGAAAGATTAACAACAGAGGTTGGGAGATTGAACTCGGCGGAGACATTGTCCGCAACAAGGACTGGAAGTGGGATGTAGGAGTGACAGCATCCTTCCTCAAGTCTGAGGTAAAGAAACTCTACGACGGAGAAGACATTATCTGGTTTGACCCAACCGGAGACGACGACAGGGCAAAGTACATCTACCGCGAAGGCGAGTCCACCCTGGCATTCTACGGAAAGGAATGGGCAGGAGTTAATCCGGACAACGGAAAGCAGGTTTGGGTTGCCAACCTGGTTGATGCTTCCGGAAACCCTGTTACAGCTCTTACATCTGACCTGGAAGCCGATGGATACTTTATGTATAACGGCAAAATTTCCCACTATGATTATGACATGGTTGAGGAAAAGATCATAGGAAAAGCCACTCCAAAGGTTTACGGAGGTATCAATACCAACGTTAGCTGGAAGGGCATAAGCCTCGGTCTGAACTTCATCTACAAGCTCGGCGCCAAGTTCTACGACGGTGCAGAGAAAGATGTCAACGACGACGGTTACTACTGGACCAGAACCAGAAGCGCCTATGTTGCAAAGAACAGGTGGAGAGAACCTGGCGACAAGACCAGAGTTCCAAGAATCAGCGGTTTGGACCTGACAGACGCAATGCAGAAGAGCTCTCGTTTCCTCTACAACGGAAACTTCCTCAGACTCAAGACCATTACCTTGAGCTACAACCTTCCTAAGAACTGGATTAACAAGATCAAGATGTCCAATGCAAGAGTATTCTTCAGCGGAACCAACCTGTTGACCATTGCAGGCTGGAAAGAGGTTGATCCTGAAGTAAACCAGTATGGCACAAGAGGATGGGAAACTCCATTCAGCAAGACCTACACATTTGGTGTTGAATTCAGTTTCTAATTTAAAAATCACGTGAATATGAAAAAGTTATACGCTATATTACTTTCTGTTTTATGTCTTGCTACCGTTGCAGGCTGCAACAAGTTCCTGGACATGAAACCAACAAACAGCCTCGACTCGGAGTCTTCCATTAACTCCGTCGCCGATGCTCAGGTAGCTCTTAACGGCCTCATGCGACAGATGCTTTCCGGAAGTTTCTACGGAAGGAACTTCTTCCTTTACGGAGATGCCAAGGGTGGCGATTTCACCGTTGTTTCCAACGGAAGAGGCTATGACGGACTTTATACTTTCGGCCATACGCCAACTTCCGGAACATACTCCGGTTTCTGGACGGTTGGATACAAATGCATAGCACAGATTAACAGTACCCTGGAAGCCATTTCAAAGGTAAAGGGAGAGTCTTCTGACTATGACGATATCGAAGGCCAGCTCTACACCCTGAGGGGCATGCTCTACTTCGACCTTGCAAGACTCTACGGAAGAGACTATGCTTACGACAAGACCGCTTTGGCAGTTCCTATCGTTCTCGAGCTCAACTCTACCGCAAGAATTCCTCGCAGCACTGTAGATCAGGTTTACACCCAGGCCCTTTCTGACCTTACAACCGGTGCCAAGACTATCGGCAAGAGCAAGAAGAACGGCTTCATCAACTACTACGGAAACCTTGCTATCCAGGCTAGAATGGCAATGCACATGCAGCAGTGGAACACTGCCCTGACTCTCTGCAAGGAGATTATGGGCGGCCCTTACAAGCTGTACAGCAACGCCAACTGGGTTGGATCCTGGGCAAAGCAGTGGGGCGACGAGTCCATCATCGAGTTTGCAGTAAACGACGAGGAGGCTGACCTTGGAGTAGGCTCTCTCGGAATCATGATGGTCAGAAGCGGAGACCCTGTAAACACCAGAGCTACAGGCTACTTTGTAGCAAGCGACTTCTGGCTGGACAGGATGAACGAAGACCCTACGGACATCCGCTGGGGTGTAATGGACGAGGATGAGCTTGCAGACGCCGGAAAGGTTCCTGGAAGACTCGGTTCCTGCTACAAGTATGTAGGCGGTCTGGCAAGAAAGGGAGACGGCAAGGCAGCTCCTTCCGCAGTGAATGTAAAGCTCTGCAGACTCTCAGAGATATATCTGATTGCAGCTGAGGCAGCATTCCATAACGGAGACAAGGCCACCGCAGCCAATTACCTCAAGGAAATAACCAAGAGGTCTCCTGGCCTGGCAGAGCCTACAAGTTCTACCGTTACCCTCGACTGGATTCTCAACGAGAAGAGCAAGGAGTGCTACGGAGAAGGCCTCAGATTCTGGGACAGAATCCGTAACAACCAGACCATCGAGTTCAACGATATCATTGCCGGAGGCGAGGGAGAACTTCCTCACCCTAACAGGGCTTCCAGCATTGACAGGACATTCTTCCGCTGCATCCTCCCTATCGATCTGGATGAAATCAACGCAACCGGAAAGGACGTCCTCATCCAGAACCCAGGATATTAATAGGTACTATCATCCCGACAAAAAAAGCAGCGATCAAATCGCTGCTTTTTTTTAATAAGGCACCTTGGTGCCCGGCCCGGAGGGCCGTAATCCCCCTTGAGGGGGCGCAGGGGGTGATACTTATCATCCCGACATAAAAAAGGGGCTTACCACACGGTAAGCCCTTTTTATGAAGAAAAGCAGGCATTCGCCTGCTTTTCTTCTGTCGGGATGATCCGGCTCGAACGGACGACCCCTACGTCCCGAACGTAGTGCGCTAGCCAACTGCGCCACATCCCGATTCCCGTTCTTTTGTGAAACGGGTTGCAAATATAGCAATTTTCCTACAACTTGTACTTCTTGCAGAAGGCGGCCTTGAGCTGAGCCATCGCCCTTTCCAGAGTCTTTCTCGGGCAGCCTACGTTAAGACGCATGAAGCCTTCTCCGCCAGCGCCGAACATTGCGCCGTCGTTCAGGGCCAGATGAGCCTTGTCAACTACAAAGTCCACAAGTTCTTTCTGAGACAGTCCAAGATTCCTGAAATCAACGAAAATAAGGAACGAGGCCTCTGGCCTTATCATCCTGATAAGCTGCTTGGTTCCGATCTTTGCTTCGGCAAACTCTTCGTTCTGTGTGCGGATAACCTTGCCGCTGAGCTCAATGGTCTGGGCCGTGAAATTATCGCGTAGGAACTGTTCTACATAATCTATATTGCCCTTGATGTATTCCATTGCCTGGGAGAGCCATTCCTTGCCTTTCTCGGAATAGAAAATGGATGACGGCATGAATGAATCATAATGGCCGGCGTCAAACTCTCCGCCCCTGAGGTATGCGGCAAACTTGTCGTGGAGATCCTTGTCCGTTGCAACCCATTCGCTGGCTCCCACTCCCGCGCAGTTGAATGTCTTGCTTGGAGCGTGGAAGGTAATGGTGTTCTTTGCCTGCTTTGCGTTTACGGTGGCAAACGGTATGTGGCCCTTGAAGCTTAGGTCGCAGTGAATCTCGTCGCTGATGACAAAGACTTTGTTTTCCAGGCAGATGCGGGCAATCCTCTGGAGTTCGGCTTTGCTCCAGACTCTTCCTCCCGGGTTGTGGGGATTGCAAAGAATCATTGCCTTGCAGCCCTTGATCCTCTTCTGGAAAAGTGCCCAGTCTATCTCAAAGTCCTCTCCGTTTTTGCCTTCCCTAATAAGCAGAGGGCAGTCCACCTGCTTGCACCTTGCGTATGCAATCTGGTTTGCAAACGGAAAATAAACAGGAGGGAAAATCAGCACCTTGTCACCCGGCTTCGTAAAGCACCTCAGTGCATGGGCGATTCCCACCACTATTCCGGGAACAAATCCCAGCTGGTCCTTGGTGATTTCCCAGCCGTAACGGTCTTTGAACCAGGCGATAATTGCATCGTACCATTTCTGCGGACGGCAACCGTAGCCAAGCACTCCGCCGTCCACTCTTTTTATCAGGGCATCCGTAAAGAACTTTGGAGTAGCAAAATCCATATCGGCAATCCACATAGGAATTAGGTTCTTCTTTCCCCAGATGGATTCCGTCATGTCCCATTTGATACAGCTTGTTCCCTTGCGGTTCAGCTCTTTGTCAAATTTATATTGTGTCATAGCTTATTATTGATTATTGTTTTCCTCTGCGATATTATCTTCTTTACCTGGCTGGTAAACAGGCAGCGTGAACGAGAAGCAGGCTCCGCCCAGTTCGCTGCGGGAGTACCAGATCTTTCCGCCGCTCTGTTCTATGATGTTCTTGGAGATTGCCAGGCCGAGTCCGTTTCCGCTGCTCTTTGTTGTGAAGTTCGGCTGGAAGAGACTCTTCAGGTTCTCCTCGGTCACTCCGTTTCCGTTGTCGTCCACGCTCACTTTCCAGAAGTCCCCTTCTCCTACGAGACTTAGGGTTATGAATCCCTTGTCCTCGGAGTTGCCGAGTTCCTGGACAGCATTGGAGATCAGGTTGTTCAGAACCCTTACAATCTGTTCCCTGCGGGCCTTGACAAGGCAGTTTTCGCTCTCGTGGCTGAAGGATAACCTGATGTTCTCGTTGTTGTCGAAAAGATCCTTCTGCTGCCTTATCACATCGTAGAGATTGAATACGGAAATCTCCTCCACATAGAACTTGGCGTAACTGCTGAACTCGCTTGCCGTGTTGGAAAGTATATCTATCTGCTCCAGGAGAGAAGCGGAAATGGATTCCAGCTTATCCTCCCATCCGGGAGCGTTCTTCTGCTTTAGCATTATTATCCTCTGGATGCTGAGCTTCATAGGAGTCAGAGGATTCTTTATCTCGTGCGCAATTCGGCGGGCCATGTCGCTCCAGGCCTTCTCCCTCTCCGCTACCGCCATCTTGCGGGTGCTCTCGGCCACATCGTCCACCATCTTGTTGTAGGCGTCAACCAGAAGCCCTATCTCGTCATTGCTCTTGTAGGTGATGTGCTCCGGAGCGCTTGAAACATCCATGGACTTCATCTTGGCGCTAAGGTCGCTGAGCGGCCTTGTTACCCTTGAGAAGAGCAGCCTGGAAAGGAACAGGGCAATGATAAACAGGATGATACTGATGTTAATGATTGTAGCCACAACGTAGGAAAGGTCTCCGTTCAGGTCTCCTCCCTTGGTGAAATACGGAATGTCCGCAATAGCCACGAGCTTTCCGTTATGGTTGTAAATCGGAGAGTAAAGGGAATAGTAACTGTATGCCCCTATCTTCTCCTTGTTGAAAATCTGGCTTTTCTGCCCTACTACCACATCATAATAGGCCTTCGGGTTCATCCTGGACGAAAGAATGAATTTCTGGAAGAGATCCATCTTGGTGGAACGGATGATTTTTCCGGAAGGGTCGTAGAGGTTGATGTCCGAGTGCGTGTCGTTTGCCAGGCGGTCCATCACGCTCACCAGCTCGGACGAGTTGACATCCTTATAATCCTGTACGTAAGTGAAATACGACGACAGTGTCTTGCCCACGGTCTGGTTTTTCTCCTCCATCTGCAGGCGGCTGTGAAGCTTGTAATAGCTTACGCTGTACCACACGCTTCCGATTGTTGCGGCAAGCAGAGAGGCAGTTACCACAATCGAGATGAGGAAATTGAGCCTTCTGCCCCAGGACTTGTGGGAGCGTTTCAAGGCTGCCGCAGCCCTTCTTCTGGCCTTGCGGATTCTGATTACCGCCATAAAGAACAGGAAGAAGAACAGAACCAGATAGGACAGGGAAACTATATAAGGGAAGAGGTTGCGCTCCAGCCGGCTGATAACCACCGTGTTGTGGTCTGTTACCTTGTTTACCCTATGAACATATCCGTCCTTGAGAGTGGTAGGCTTGTCAAACTCCTTTTCGTACATCGGATAGTCATACCTTCCGCGGAAAAGCACCAGACGCCCGTCGTGATACTTGGCGTAAGAGTACAGCTGAGGCATATTGAAATCATCCGGCTGGTAATCCGAGAAACTGTCCGGATATCCGGCCTTTCCTTCTTCGTACCTTGCGGTAATCTCAATGAAAAGATTTACCGCACCGCTCTCCGTAAGATACGGGAACACACCAAGATAGCCCACCTGCCCGTTGAAGTTGCTGAGATAGTAGAACGAGCTTCCGTCAGAAATCGGAACGGCATCGTACTGAGTCATCTTTGCCTTGTAATACTCCAGGCAGTTAACCACCATCTGCCCTATCTGTATGGACTCGCTCGGGCGGCAGACGGAAAGGTTGATCAGGTATTTCTGCTTGATGGACTGGAAATAAAGCTCGCTGAACCTCATCTCCAGCATAGGAAGATTCTCCTGCGGTGCTGAAAGCAAGGTGGTGGAAATCGGGTCGCTCCAGAGTTTCTGCTCCACTTCCCTCAGTTCCAGCTCCAGTCCCAGGTCCCTTTCCACCGAAATGCGGTTGGCCATAAGCCGGCTCCACTCCTTTTCCTTTCTGGAACTCAGCGATGTAACTGTCAGAAGTGTGTAAAGGGAAATCAGTATGGTGTAAAGCAGGGTGTTGCGGATAGACAGAAGGCTTCTCTGCCTTCTCATGTTCATCAGCGACGCGATAAGCTGCAGGCTGAACATCAGCATCAGGAACAGCAGCGCGTAGGAAAGGTAGCAGAGAACAGTGTAAAGGGAAATCTCCGTCACCTTGAAAAGCTCCATATTGATGGAGGAATTGGCCACAAGGCTCCTCAGCGTGTAGTTGATGTAGAAGCAAAGGACTACAGGTATGGCGCAAAGCAGTATGATTCCGGCCCATTTCTTCCAGCCCGAACGGTTGCGGAGACTTTCTATGTAATAGGACCTGAGCATGTAGAAGCCCAGGACAAGGAGACTCACGTACAGGTTGTTAAGCAGGAGATTCCCTATCGACGAGAACAATCCCGTATCCGCATAAACCGTTGGAGAGAAGAAGGTGGAGGTGTAGGCGCTTCTTGCCCCAAGTCGGAAACTGATTACCCAAAGCGCCGTAAGGCCCAGAATGTACACGGCCAGCCTGCCGAGGCTGCGGCGGCGGTGCAGATAGAAGAAGAATGCCAGGGTGGCAAGGGCAAGCGCTACCCAGGTGAAAGGGCTAACGGCGGACATCTTCCCGACCGTAACATCCCGCTGGAGGATGAACAGGAGCTCGTTGTCCCCGCCAAGGATTTCCTCTCCGCAGCTTTCAAATGTAACCGGCTGGATATCCACATCTTCGGATATCCCCAGCGCAGGATTGAAAACCTTCATTCCCAAAGCCTCCGCCACCTGCTTGTCCGTCTTTACAAGCAATCCGGCAATGACTCTGACCTCATCCTTTACATAACTCTTGATTACATACCAGCTGCTCCCGATATTCACGTACTGCTCCTTCCCGGAAAGGTAGGAGAACGGGTAAAGGAAACGGCTCTGCCCTTCCAGATAATGCTCCGATCGGAATATCTGGTATATGGAACTTTCCCTGAGATCGTCGTTTGCAAACGGGAACTGGTGAACCCAGCTCTGTAGAGTGTCATAGCGGTAGCGGTATATCACCATATCCTCCGGAAGATCCTTTATCTCCAGCCACTTGTCTGAGGGCTGGTCCAGAGCCTGACAGGCGAAGTCGTCCAGAAGGGCTTCCCTTTTCTGAAGATTGTCCTGGAGGCGGCGGGCCTCGGACGCAAGGTCATCCCTGCCACCGCTCTGGAGGAAACTCAAAACCAGACACACCGCCACTCCCAGAACGGTCAGCGGCAGAATGTTCCTCCTTATGAATTCCAGCAACTTCTTCATCTTCCCCTATGCGTGGTGGTAAGGTTCCCCTTTCATTATTGTCATTGCACGGTAAAGCTGCTCCAGGAAAATCAATCTCACGATCTGGTGGGAGAATGTCATCCTGGATAGGGAAAGCATGCCCCCCGCCACATCGTAAACGGCCTTGGAAAAACCGTAGGCCCCGCCTATGACAAAGCAAACTTCCTTCTCTGTGGCAAGGTCCTTCTCCAGCTTTGCGGCCCAACCCTCTGAAGAAAGGCTCTCTCCCCTTTCGTCCAGCAGCACCACCTTCTTTCCGGAAACCTTGCCCTTTACAGCCCCTATCTCCTTGAGAATCAGCTCTCCCTCCTTCTCCTTTATCTGTTCTTTGCCCAGGCTCGAGGCTCCTTTCAGAGCCGGAATGTAAACCTCCGAGAACTTGCAGTAATGCTTAAGCCTGGAGGAATACAGCTTCATTCCCTCTTCCACAAAGGAGAAATCCGTCTTGCCTACGCAAATCAGCTTTATCTTCATTTCTCAAAATGCCTTCTTGCAAATTTAACACAAAAGAGGCAAAAATGGCGTGATTTTTGTTGTTTTTTCAGCGATTCAGACACTATCCTTAAAGATGGCTAACGGAAATATCTTTCCCTTGAGGACAAAGGTGGCGGCTCTGCTAAGTGCAGTGCTGCTGGTTTTGGCTTTCTGCCTTAACACAAAGGCGCAGAGCCAGGGAGGAGATGTTTTCATCCCTATAGCCAAGTATATACAGAAAGGAGACGCAGACAAGCTTTCCGCCTGGTTTGCCAAGAATCTGGAGATAGACATCTTCGGAAACCCTACCGAGTGTTCCCAGACCCAGGCTACCCAAATCATGAAGAATTTCTTCTCCCAGTACACTCCAAAGTCCTTCGTGATCATACACAAAAGCGGCAACCCGCCTATGAAATACGCCATAGGCACTCTCAAGACGGGGTCTGAAAATCTAAGGGTTACCCTTCTGGTAAGGACAAATCCGGATACACCTCAAATTCTGAGAATAAGGATAGAGAGATCTTCTATCTGAACATCGGGCTAGCCAGAGCGGTAACGTCCGCCTTAGTGATAGGATTTCCTCCCAAAATCATAAGACGCTCCACAACGTTCCTGAGTTCTCGTATGTTTCCGGTCCAGGAATGCTTCTTTAGTTCTTCCAGGGCATCCTTGTTGATACCCCTCTTTCCCATACCGCTTTCCCTGGAAATCTCGTCTATGAAATGCTCCACCAGAAGAGGAATGTCTTCCTTCCTCTCGGAAAGTGCCGGAACCCTGATAACAATTACGCTCAGGCGGTGGTAAAGGTCCTCGCGGAAAGTTCCCTTCTGGATTTCCTCCGGAATATTCTTGTTGGTTGCGGCAACCACCCTCACGTTCACGTTGATATCCTTGTCGGATCCCACTCTGGTAAGCTTGTTTTCCTGAAGCACCCTCAGAACCTTTGCCTGTGCGGAAAGGCTCATGTCTCCGATCTCGTCCAGGAAGAGGGTTCCTCCGTCCGCCTGCTCAAACTTTCCCTTGTGCTGCTTGATCGCCGAGGTGAAGCTTCCCTTCTCGTGGCCGAAAAGCTCGCTTTCTATCAATTCACTAGGAATTGCGGCGCAGTTAACTTCTATGAAAGGCATCTTCGCTCTCGGGCTCTTCTCGTGCAGCCACCTGGCAACCAGCTCCTTGCCCGTTCCGTTGGAACCTGTGACAAGCACTCTTGCGTCTGTCGGGGCCACGCGGTCTATCATATCCTTGACCTGCATTATGGCCTTGGACTGGCCCACTATTTCCTGAATGGAAGATGATGCGGCAACCTTTTTCTTGAGAGTCTTGTTCTCCGCCACAACTTCCTTGTGGTCAGAGGCGTTCTTCACGGTAATCAGAACCCTGTTCAGGTCCAGAGGCTTGGACACAAAATCATAAGCCCCGGCCTTAATGCACTTTACGGCGGTGTCTATGTCTCCGTGGCCGGAAATCATCACGATGGCACTCTCCACTCCTTCACTGACCATCTTCTCCAGAGTCTCCATTCCGTCCATTACCGGCATCTTTATATCGCAGAATATCACGTCATAGCGATCCGAGGTGGCTTTCTCCAGACCCTCCTTTCCGTTCTCGGCCAAAGCCACTTCGTAACCCTCGTCCTCAAGGATGTCCTTAAGGGCAAGGCGGATGCTTTTTTCGTCGTCGATGATAAGTATCTTCATATCCAAAATTTAAATCTCCTGCTGCGGCAGTTCCACCTTCAGGTTGAAATTCGGAAGCAATATGGTGTTAAGCCACTCTATCTCGTCTTCCAGACTCATGCTGCTGTTATCCAGTTCAATGGCGTCCTTGGCCTTGGTGAGCGGATCCTTCTCCCTGTGGGAATCTATGTAATCCCTCTTCTTGAGGTTTTCCAGCACGCTCTCGAACGTGTCTTTCTCTCCCTTGGCCTGGAGTTCCTTGAAACGGCGCATAGCCCTTACCTGCTCGCTTGCTGTCATGAAAATCTTGAGTTCGGCGTTCGGGAACACGGCGGTTCCGATATCCCTGCCGTCCATAACCAGGCCCTTGTCCTGTCCCATGCGCCTGAGCATAACATTCACGAAATCCCTGACAAAAGGAATCTCCGCGATCGGGCTCACGTGGGAAGAAACGGTGGTCTGGCGGATGTACTTTTCTATGTTGGCGCCGTTGAGGAATGTCTGGCTGTCTCCCTTCTTGTTTGTGCGGAAGGTGATCTCCACCTTCGGAAGCACTCTCTGCAGGTTATCCTTGTCTATGTTCCCGCGGTCATCTATGAAACCGTTGGTGTAGGCAAAATACGTAACGGCACGGTAGAGCGCGCCGCTATCAGCATAAATGTAACCCAGACCTTTAGCCACCAGCTTGGCAAAGGTGCTTTTTCCTGTAGACGAATAACCGTCTATCGCGATTATGATCTTTCCGCTTGCCATAGAACTCTCATTTAATTTTACAAATTTACGAATCTGTTTTCAATTAACGATTATCTTTGTGTGCAAGATATGAAGGTCAACGTAGAAATAGACAGGGATTCCGGTTTCTGCAACGGAGTGGTAAGGGCAATCCGGACGGCCGAGGAAAACCTCGGGCAGAAGCGGGAGCTCTACACCCTTGGAGCCATCGTGCACAACAACTCCGAGCTGGACCGCCTGGAAAAGAAGGGCCTGAAGGTCATAGACAAGGAGCAGATGGGCCGGCTGGAGAACACTACAGTCCTGATCCGCGCCCACGGGGAGCCGCCTTCCACGTACGACCTTGCAAAGCAGAGGAACATCCGGCTGATAGACTGCACCTGCCCCGTTGTGCTGCAGCTCCAGAAAAAGATTGCTGACACCGGAGGGCAGATAGTGATCTTCGGAAAGATCGGCCATGCTGAGGTGAACGGACTGGTGGGAAGAGCCGAGGGACGGGCTGTTGTTGTGGAGAATATCGGCCAGATAGACAAGGTGGACTTTACAAAGCCCGTCAACATTTTCTCACAGACGACCAAGGACCCTGTGGAATATGCGCAGGTCTGCAATATGATAAGGGAGAGGATGGTGGACAAGTCAGCCCTAACCGTCCACGACACCATCTGCCGTCAGGTGGCCCAGAGGCACGCCCGCCTTAGCGCCTTCGCCCAAAGCCACAACGTCATAATCTTCGTGAGCGGAAAGGAGTCCTCCAACGGAAAGGTTCTCTACGAGCTTTGCAGGAAGCACAATCCGAGATCTTACAATATCCAGTCGCTGAGCCAGATAGACAAAGGCTGGTTCAAACGGGGAGACAACATTGGAGTCTGCGGAGCAACTTCCACCCCTAAATGGCAGCTTACTTCCACGGCCAGATTTTTAAAAATCAGGCTAAAAAACTATATTTGCGGCAAATTTTACAGTATTTTATATGGCAACTACAGCAGATTTTAAGAACGGAATTTTCTTCCTTTTCAACGAGCATCCTTGCCAGCTGGTTTATTTCCAGCATGTTAAACCAGGCAAAGGAAACACTATCGTAAGAACGAAATTCAAGGACCTCCAGACCGGAAAACTTCTGGAGCACACATACGGAGCGGGAGAGAGAATAGACCTCGTGTCTGTAGAAAGGAGGCCTTACCAGTACCTCTACGCAGACGAGACCGGCTATAACTTCATGCACCGCGAGACCTACGAGCAGGTTCACCTGGACAAGGACTTTGTAGAGAACGCAGACCTTATGAAGGAAGGCCAGAACGTGGAGATGATGGTATGGGCAGACAACGAGGAAATCCTCACCTGCGAACTCCCTTCATTCGTCGAGCTCGAGGTTACCTACACAGAGCCTGCAGTAAAGGGCAACACCGCATCCACCAACGCTCTCAAGGAGGCAACTCTCGAGACCGGCGCCAAGATTATGGTTCCGCTTTTCATCCAGAACGGAGAAAAGATCAGCGTTAAGGTTGAAGACCGTACTTACGGAGAGAGAGTAAAGGGCTAAACAACGGCCCATTGCTCTGCCCTTTAAGGCGCTTGATATTAACAGATTAGCAACACATACCCCCTCGGATTCCCAGGGGGTATGTTTATTTATTGTCTTGATCTCCTGATATTTAAGGGGCAGCTTTTATTTTTCGTCAAATTATTCTTATATTTGTATAAACGTTGAATTATTCTAGAAGATATGAAAACCTTCCTTAAACTGACGGCAGCCGCCATCTCTGCGGCAATTCTTGTAACTTTCTGCACGTCAAAGGCTCCGAAGATGTCTCCGAAACTGGATGAGGCAACACTGGACGACCTTATAGAAAACGGCCAGTTCAGCAAGGCGAACAAAATCCTTGCAGAGGCCCTTATGTGCGACTCCCTTTCCGAAGCCGACAGATATCTTATCAACTTCGAGAAGGACAAGATGCAGAGAATACTCTCCGATTTCAGCAAGGGAGAGGCTGAGGTCCTGGAATACATCAAGAAATACATTCCTAACGTTACGGAGGCCCAGATGGAACTCTGGAGGCAGACCGGAGCCCTGGAATGCAAGACTATAGACGGGGTAAGGCACTATTTCCGCAAGGGCCCTGGCAACCTCTTCCTGGTTGATCCGGTATGCGTTGCCGCCCGTGAGGCCATTGAAGGCCCGGAGACCGGAACCACCGGAGACTTCCTCAAGGATTATCTTCCAAAGGTTATCTCCGACGCCTGCTTCCAGCAGGTTTGGGGCAAGGACATCCGCGCAACCTCCTATGTGGACCCTGTAAAGATGACCGTTCACGTGCTTATGAGGGTGATGCCGGACGCAGTTCCTGCCGGAGAAGTTGTAAGGATGTGGCTTCCATACCCTAAGGAGAAGGAAAGGCAGAAAGACATAGAGCTCAAGAGAGTGTTCATAGGATACAATTCCAACTACAAGGATCTGGAACTTCCGGAGGTCAGGCCGGTATTCAAGTTCAGGGGCCTTAACACCAAGGTAACCAGAAAGGAAAGCCTGGGATACGCTTGCGCTGCAACAGACGGAACCCTTGCCACCACCTTCTCCGAGGACGGATCCCAACTGCCCGGAGCAGAGGATGCATATCGCGGAAACGGCTACATAATCTCCAGCCCCGACGCAGCCAGAAGAAGCCTTTACGTGGAGATGGTTTCCAACGGAAAGGATACCCTCAAGGTTGGATATGACCTCAGCTACACATCCTACAACCAGTACTTTGCAAATCTGGAAGAGCAGATCAAGCCATACGACACCACATCGCTGATCTACAAGACCTACACTGCAGAAAGGGAAAGGCACATAGTCTTCACGGACAAGATCAAGACCCTGGCAGACAGCCTGGTTGGCGGAGCTACCGAGCCTTACGAGAAGGTTAAGAGAATATGGTGCTGGATAACCGAGAACATTCCTTGGGCCGGAGCAAGAGACTACTCCACCATTCCTAACATCCCTATGTACGTCCTTAAAAACGGGCACGGAGATTGCGGACAGGTATCATTGCTGTTCATGACAATGGCTCGCTACAAGGGAGTTCCTGCACGCTGGCAGAGCGGATGGATGGTACATCCGGGCCACGTGAACCTGCACGACTGGGCAGAGGTTTACTACGAGGGCGTAGGCTGGGTTCCTGTGGACCAGAGCTTCGGCTACAGCGGAGGAGACCGCGACAAGGCAGACACAACTTCCGTTCTTACAGACGACCAGCAGATGCTCAAGTTCTTCTTCAGCCGCGGACTGGATGCCTACCGCTTCATTGTCAACGACGAATACGGCCTGTGGGCACCGCTCTACCCTGCAAAGATCTACCCTCACTACGACGAGGTTGACTTCCAGATGGGAGAGGCCGAGTGGAGAGGCGGAAACATCCTCAACGGAGGCTGGAAGTGCTGGATGGATGTAGATTACAACTAGTTGAAAACAATTTAAAAACATAGAACAATGAAAAGCAGAATCTTAACCCTCGCCCTCCTGGCGATGATGCTCTTGCCAGTGGCTGCTGGAGCGCAGAACAGCAGAGAAAAGCAGCTTGCGACAATCCGCGAGTCATACGCCGGTGCAATGAATATGCTGCAGATGAGGTCAGACCCTGAATATCCCGCAAAGGACAAGATTGTAATAACCTCAGACGAAATGTGGCCCGGCAGCGGACAGCACAATGGAAAAATGGAGATTTTCTTCGGCCTGGATCTCAGCGAAGAAGAATCCGAAATCCAGAGATTCCCGAGATTCGCCCGCTACACCTACAATATCGGCAGCCAGAAATACTACTACGAAATCCTCTGGTATGACCCGGATGACGGTAATCCAGAACATTGCCAGCCGGTATTCTTCTTCAGCAAGAATACAGACTACCACGACAAGACTGTGGAATGCCGCTACTATTTCTGGGACGGGAAACTGCTCAAGACTCTTATAAACAACACCCAGCAGGCAGACGAGGACTACATCCCAAGCCCGGAAGAGGCTCTCTCCAGGGCAAAGATGATTTTCCAGATAGCCACGATGAATAAACTCTGGAACAATTAATCATGAAAAAGGCATTGCTGGCCGTCCTCGCCGCGCTGATTCTGGCTCCGGCAGGACTAAAGGCCCAAAAGACAGATCAGGCAATAGCCAAAATCCGCAAGGATTACGCTAGTGCAAATGAAATGATCAAGGCGGTCGGAGACTATTACGATGGTATTTTCATCAGCAGCACCACTTTGAATGCCTTGGAAATGTGGTTTCCGTCCGGACCTCACAAATCCAGTACTGAAATCTTCTACGTCCTGGGCAACCCGGAAGACTGGTCAGAGTGGTCCTTTGACCGCAATGTTTTCTTTGTCCGCAGCAAATGGAATATCGCCCCGAGAGAATACTACTGCGAATTCCTCTTTGACCCGAAGACCGGCAACCCTGAGTTTTACTTCTACAGGGTAATGGGATACGACGGCAAAGTGTATGAATACCGGTATTACTGGGAAAACGGGAAACTGATAAGGAGCATCTGCCCGCCAAACCCTGGCGATGACATACTTCCGGACAGCGATATTCCAAATCCGGAAGGAGTGTACAGAAAAGCCCTTTCATACAAAAACAGTGCAGAGGCTCTAAGCAATTATTAGACAGTTATTATTCAACGATATGGAAGAACTCACAAAGCAATGCCCTTTCTGCGGCCAGACCATCAACGCCGCGGCAATCAAATGCAAATACTGCGGCAAGTGGCTGGAAGATCCTCAGGAAGCCCAGCCGGAAGGATACACCCAACAGCAGACCCCTCCGCCCCCGCCTCCACAGCAGAACTGGCAGCAGCAACAGCCAAATTACGCCCAGCAACAACCTAATTACCAGCAGCCGCCACAGCAGAACTATCAGCAGCCGCCTCAGCAGACTTATTATGTGGAGCAGCCTCGCAAGTCAAACGGCCTGGGAGTAGCGGGTTTCATTCTTGCGATAATAGCCTTATTCCTTGGCTGGATTCCAGTTATCGGATGGGTTATCTGGTTCCTTGGGCTGTTGTTCTCCTTCATTGGCGTATTCAAGGCACCTAGAGGACTCGCCATTGCCGGTCTTATAATCTCTCTCATAGCCCTGCTGGTTATTGTAGGATTGACGGGATGGCTTACGGCCGCATTCAAAGAAGGTCTCTCTGGCATGTACTAGGAAATGAAGCGGGTACACATAATCACTCCCGTGAAGGATTCCATAGAATCCACGCTGGAAACGATAAAGGCCATCCAGTCTTCCGAGATGGCCTTCCCCCATACCTATACCGTTTATAACGACTTCTCTACAGACGAGAATACGGCCATACTGGAAAAAGCTTCAAAAGAGTACGGATTCACTCTGGTAAACCTTAAGGACATTACAGACCATCCGTCTCCGAACTATCTCCTCGTGCTCCAGACGGTCCAGAGAGAAGCCCTTGAGGACGAGGCTGGTGTTCTCATTGTGGAAAGCGACGTTACTGTACGCAAAGACACTCTCCAGGGCCTGGTGGACGGTGCCCTCCAGAGGCCGGACTGCGCCATTGCCGCCTCCGTGACAGTTGATGACTCGGGAGTGATAAACTACCCTTACAAGCACATGCTGGGAAAGGAAAACCAGGTGATTGACACGAAGAAGCATTGCAGCTTCTGCTGCAGCCTTCTGACCCCGGCCCTTCTGAAAGCCTTTGACTTCAACACCCTGGATCCGGCAAAGAACTGGTACGATGTAACCATCTCTCACGAAGCCCTGGACCGTGGACTGAAGAACTATGTGTTCACCACATTGCCTGTAATCCACCGTCCTCACCAGAGCCGCCCCTGGAAACTTCTGAAGTACAAGAACCCTATCAAATACTACTGGATAAAGTTCACCAAAGGGATGGACAAGATCTAAAAAAAGATGGCCGGTCGGCCATCTTTTTTTTCTATAAAATCCGCAAGCAGATACTACTGAGCTGGATTCTCAGGAGCCGGTCCGTCTACATATTTTGGAGATGGACCCCACTCGTTAGCCTCAGGCTTTCCGTCCTGTGCGCAGTTAACGATCAGGATGATTCCGATAACTGCCAATGCCAGGGAAACAAGAATTGTCAGGAATCCGGTGACGAAAGTTGCTGCCCAGCCAATGTGCCAGAACAACCAGGTCAGGAACATAACGAGAAGGTAGCAAGCGAAAACAACGGCATAAGCCTTTACAAGGCCGTCCCCCTTGCCAACATCATGCATACGGCGCATGAACAGTGGAAGAGAAATAACCAGAATGCCAATGTAAACAATGAGATAGAGCCAGAATCCAAGATAAGGGATAGCCTTAAGAATAGCTCCTACGATGCCGCCACCTACACAAAGTACCAGCATTGCCCACCAGAACTCTGATCTGCGTGAACGTCCTGTAGTCTCTTTAACACGGCTCCAAGCAAGCTTTATTGCCTGCATGAAATCCAATTGAGGAAGTGCGTTTGCCATAAATGTTGATTTTTAGGTTGTTATAAAATAAATGAAATAGTTTCCGGTTTTGTCCGCTTTTCAATCCTTACAAAGTTAAACTAATTTCCGCAAAAATCCAATAGAAAAATATATCTATATCGTGATTGTCTTCTGCAGAATCTCCAGATATTTTGCGGCCTGGGCCCCGTCCATCTGGGAGTGGTGGAACTGCATGGAAATCTTAAGTTCCGTCTTGAAAAGTCCCCTTCTGCGATAACGGCCCCAGGCGATGAAAGGGTTGTTCCATCTGCCTGAATACTGGTTGATTATGCCGTCCAGTTCAGTGTCCAGGAGAGTGGAGGTTCCCAGGATGGCACATTCGGCTCCAAGGAGCTGGTCGCTGCAGGTTTCCCTGGTTTTTCCGGTAAGGGCCAGATAGTCGTCGTTGAACTTTGAGATATCCTCGCTGTAAGGCACATCGCAGAGGCATATCCCCCCGTCGGCAGTATCCACAACCACATTAACGGCAAGGCGGTCATAACGGAACAGTTTCCCCCGCTCCGGCACCGTATAGAACTCTTCTATGCCGCTAGCCGCCTTGCACAGGCACCAGCAGAGGGCCATGTTGAATTTGTAGCCCTTCCTTCTGCAATACCTGACAAGACGGCTTACGTCGTATGTCTTGAAGAGGGTGACCATAGGCATCGGAGAGCTCATCCACATCTCGAACGCCCTTGCCCTTTTTGTGGTTTCAGGATCTACCTCCGTTCTCATTCCGCAACTGTAACTTCTTTCCAGCCAGGAAGATCATTCACCAGCACAGAGGCCGATGCAACCTCCTCGGAAGGAGTGTGCTTGACATATTCTTCCCTTTCAACAACCCGGTAATCCGGTAACTTGAAATCGAAAGGACGCTGGGCTACCACAGCGGAATCCGCAAGCCTCAGCGTAACTTCAGAATCGAAAATCTCCTCAGCCTCGTTTCCGGTGAAAACCTCCGTGAACCATCCAGAATCCACAGGACGGCTTCCTTCCAGACGGTAGAATATCCAGTTCTGCTCCCTGTTGAACTGATTCTCGTAAACCTCGAAGAATTCCAGCAGGTATCCTCCGTCGACCACCTCGTAGCTCATCCTGTCGTGCCACTTGTAAGACAGGCAGTTAAGGCTGTCTCCGGCAAAGGTGAACACTGCCATTGACCAAGGTCCTCGGCTGATGAAAAGTTCATCCAGACCGTCCTTGTCTATGTCGTAGAACAGATACTTGACGGTTGGAGACTGCTCCTCATCCATCCACCCTTCCGGATAGGCCATATTCCAGGCTTCCAGAAGAGTGGCCGTTGTATCAGCAATCAACGGCTTGGTGGAAATCTCTCCCACCTTGAAATACTTGCACGAAGACAGACAGATAGCCGTCATAAAAACAATAGTCGCCGAGAATAATAACCTTTTCATAAAAAATCGTTTGCGTAAAGATACAAAAAAGGCGGGGAAATGACATGATCCCCGCCTCTGTAAGTGAAAGCCTGTACTATTTGAAAACAACAGATTTCAGGATTGGAAGGAATTTGCCCTCCCAGTCAGCAGCTTGGCTTTCAGGGAACTCGAAGTTTCCGGTTACGCCAACTTTGTCTTCCTTCAGATAAGTGAAGTCCAGACGGACGTTGCCTTCGGTAATGGTCCTGAGCGTTACCATATTGCCGTCAACCTTAGGCTCATCGCTCTTGCAGTTCTGGTCCAGTGCGTGAACCATACCCTTAAGTCCGTCTCCCGTGGTCTTGAGCTGGCTCTTTGTAGGACCGCCGGTAAAATAGTTGATCACGAACTTGACGTCACCGTCCGGTGTCTTGGCATTCAGGACATCTCCATACTTGAAGGTCTCCTCCATACCGGTAGGAAGCATAACTGTGTAGTTGTCAGCCTCGAATTTAACTCCTTCCTTGAGAGGTTCTACATTGCTGGAGGTTGAACCGCCGTTTCCTCCGCCGCAAGCTGCAAATGCAACTACTGCAACGGCCATTGCTAAAATCTTTTTCATAATGATTGGTTTTTGATTATTAAAAATGAATGTTTCTAGTCTATTGGTGTCCACTGGCCTCTCATAGGGGCGCATCCCACATAGAATGCCGGACAATTGCTTACAAGGTAATATTCAGAATCGTACGGTTTTACCACATCCACGCCTCTCCAGTTCATGTTCCATCCCTGGCTGAAGAGCTGAAGATATAGAACCGTTCCTCCCAGAATTTGAGATTCCCTGTACTCGACCGCCGGACTCACTCTCAGGGAAACTGTGTAAGGCTTACGGGGCTGGTATCCGTTAGAAGGGCTGGCACCCATCATAAGTGCCGCTACAATGTAAGGCTGGGCATAGCCTGGATCCTTTCCGAGCTTTTCTTTAAGCTGACGCATACAGTCGTTGAAATTTGTCTGAGTGTTGTTGGCCCTTATGGCCTCCTCCCCTACGGCTTTATTCCGTCTGTACATCTCGAAGGCAATTACCTGAAGGGCAACGGCTCCCTGAGGCTCTACTCCCAGATCCTGCTGAAGCTCAAGGAATTCCTCCAGGGTTTCCGGAATGCGCGAGAAAGAAACCGTGCTGGTTTGGGTTTTGTCGTAATCATCGTGATTGATTTTCCCTCTCATAACGTAATCTACGCCTCCGGCAGTTCCTTTGGCTACCCACTCATTTGTGGCAGCGCTTTTGTTGCTTTCTCCCGGTTTGTTGTTCGGAGCCGTTTTGAAGAGTCCGCCACTCTGTGCATAAGCCAGACAAGGCATAATCAGTGCAGCCACCAAAATGGCCAAGATCGCTTTTGTTCTCATATTGTAAGTTTTTGAATTCTACATACAAGAACAAATATAATAAAAACTTGGCTATTTGCGGCAAATGACCATAAGGCCGTCCCGGATATCCACCAGATGGCTTTCCACACGGCTGTCTGATTCAACGATGGATTTGAAAGAAGATATGCCCGCACTTTTAGGATCGGAGTGGTCTTCTGTCCTTCCGTACCAGGAAACATTGTCTGCAAGAATATATCCCCCGGGCTTTACAAGAGGCAGTGTAAGCTCGTAATACTGAGGATACTGCCTCTTGTCCGCATCAATAAAGACAAGGTCATATTCCTCAGCGATTCCGTTTTCCATCCCCTCCCTTTTCAGAGAAAGCAGCTTAACCGCATCGCCGAAGAAAACCTTGACAAGTTCAGAAACTCCCGCCCTCTGGAGCCCCTCCTCGATGATATAGTCCAGCTCCCTGTTTATCTCGATGGCATCAACATACACGCCATTGCTTCTCTTTACGGTTCCTGCGGCTGAACGGACTCCATCTGCCAGGCAGACAAGGGAATAACCTGTGAAGGTCCCTATCTCAAGTACTCGCTTACAATCGTTCCGCACTGCAAAATCGCGGAGATACAGGCCTTCCTCCCGCCCCACCAGCATCTGTGCGTGATTGGTGCGGGTATGAGTCTGCCTCTCAATCCAGTTTAATGCGGACAACAGTTTTTCCATACGCTAATAGAATACCAGGCGGCTCATGCGGTCCCGGACAAGAATCTGGCGGGAAACTTCAAGAATATCTTCAGATGTAACGCTCTCTATCTCGGAGCGGATCTGCTCGATGGAGGTTACGTTGCCGGTAAGAAGCAGGCTCTTGCCTATGGTAAGGCTTCTTGCCTCCGCGTTGTCTCCGGAAATGGAAAGCTGGCCTATCATCTGCTTCTTGGCGGCAGAGAGCACACGTGGGGTAAGCGGTTCATCCACAAATCTCTGGAGTTCCTTCCACATCAGGCGCATACACTTGTCCAGATACTTCTTGTCGCACCCGAAGTAGATGCAGAAAATGCCGGTGTCCTTGTAGGAAACCACGCTTGCATCTATGTGATAGACAAGGGCGTGCTTTTCCCTCAACGATAAACTCAGGCGGGAGTTGGACGCCGGGCCTCCGAGCATGTTTGTAATCAGCGACAGGGCCGCCCTCTTCCTTCTCTCGTAGTAGGAGAATGCCGTGCATCCCACAATGCAGTGGGCCTGGCGGAGCTTGCGGTCCTCGCACCTGTCGAATTTCTTGCCCTCAATGAAAATTGCCTTGTTCTCCCCTTCTCCGTCCAGCCTCTTCAGGGCAAACTGGCGGCTTGTCGAAGGAAGCTTTCCATAGGAAGTGCAGAGAGTGGCTCCGGGACTCCACTTTTCCAGTTCCTTCTGCAAAATCGACATAATCTCCTTCTCCTCAAAGTTTCCTGCAACGGAAAGAGTCATATTGCCCGGAAGGAAAAACCTGTCGCGGCTTTTCTTGAGTATTGCAGGGGTTATCGGCTCAAGGGTTTTCTTGTCGCCGAGTATGGAATATCCCAGAGGAGTGCCTTCAAAAAGCTCTCCCTCAAAATTGTCGAACAGCAGTTCAGACGGGGAATCCTGATAGGTTATGATTTCGTCATAGACCACTTCCTTCTCCTTCTTGAGCTCTTCCAGCGGGAAAGACGAGGCGAATGCAACCTCGAAAACCAGTCCGGCCGCCTTCCTGATATCCTCCTTCAACGTGGTGGAATACAACACTATGCGTTCCTTGGTAGTAAAGGCGTTCAGGTCTCCGCCCACCTTTTCCAGATAACTGGAAATGTTCACGGAAGAGCGGTTGGGAGTTCCCTTGAAAAGCATGTGCTCGGTAAGATGGGCCAGGCCGTTGAACTTCGGGTCCTCGTCACGAGTTCCCATACCTATGCTGAGTATGCAGTATGCAACTGGAGAATTTGTCTTTGTGAAAGCAAACAGCAACGAATCTTTCTTCATCTGAGGGGTATATGGTGATACTTCTTTTTAAGGATGGCAAAAATAGAAATAATTATCGGTTTTTTCCTAAATTTGTGGCTATGGAAAAATTCATAGTATCGGCACGAAAATACCGTCCCGCAACATTCGGGACACTTATCGGTCAGGACAGCATAGCCACAACTCTCAAGAACTCAATCAAGAGAGGACAGCTGGCACACGCATATCTTTTCTGCGGACCTAGAGGTGTAGGTAAAACCACCACCGCCAGGATATTCGCCAAGATTATCAACTGCATGAATCCGGGCGAGGATATGGAGCCTTGCGGGCAGTGCGAGAGCTGCAAATCCTTTGAGGAAGGCCGCTCCTACTGCATACACGAGCTGGATGCCGCCTCCAACAACTCCGTGGACGACATCCGCGCCCTGACGGAGAAAGTGATGATTCCGCCTCAGATTGGAAAATACAGCGTGTATATCATAGACGAGGTCCACATGCTCTCAACCAGCGCGTTCAACGCCTTCCTGAAGACTCTGGAAGAACCGCCCGCACACGCCATCTTCATCCTCGCCACCACGGAAAAGCACAAGATAATCCCGACCATCCTCAGCCGGTGCCAGGTATATGA
Organism: Bacteroidales bacterium; assembly: GCA_017550655.1. Classification (GTDB taxonomy): domain Bacteria; phylum Bacteroidota; class Bacteroidia; order Bacteroidales; family UBA932; genus Egerieousia. Next base: position 36,230 of record JAFZOK010000039.1, read on the forward strand.
TTTCAACCGCATCAGCATTCCGGATATCGTCAAGAACCTGAGAATGATAGCCCAGAAGGAAGAGGTAACCATAGATGACGGCTCCCTCCACGTGATAGCCGAAAAGGCGGACGGGGCGATGAGAGACGCCCTTACCCTGTTCGACCAGGTAGTGGCCTATTGCGGAAGCACGGTGGATTACGCCTCCGTGATAAAGAACCTTAATGTACTTGACTACGAATATTATTTCAAGCTCATCGATAACTCTCTGGAAGGAAGGTTCGCCGATTCCCTTGTGCTCTTTGACGAAGTGCTTTCCAAGGGATTCAACGCCCTGTATTTTGTGGGAGGCCTTGGCAACCACCTGCGCAACCTGCTGATCTGCAGGGAAACCGCTTCAGCAAAACTGCTGGAGGTATCTCCACAGCTTGAAGCAGAATACCAGAGGCAGAGTGCAAGATGCCCTCTGAAATTCCTGTTCAAGTCTTTGGCTATAACCGAAAAATGCGAGAGCGACTATGCCCGCAGCAACAACCAGAGGCTTCTTGTAGAGTTTATGCTCGTAAGGATGAGCCAGCTACTGGAACCGGCAGCCCGCCCAGCCCCGGCAGAAAGGCCGGCAGAACCAGTTCCTGCTCCAGCGCCTGCACCAAAGCCAGAGCCGAAACCGGAACCGGTACAAGCACCCGCTCCTGAACCGGAACCTCAGCCAGAACCCGTGAAACCGGCCGAACCAGCTCCAGAGCCAGAGCCTCAGCCGGAACCTGTTAAACCAGTTGAGCCTGAGCCTGCTCCTGAGCAAGAAAAACCGGCTGAACCGGAGCCTGAGAAGCCAACAGAACCGGAGAAACCTGCTGAACCAGAACCTGCACCAGAAGCAGCATCCTTGTTCAGCGAACCGGAAAAACCGGAAGAGAAGCCGGCAGAGCCCGAGTCAACGCCAGAGGCAGAGAAGCCTGCAGAGCCAGAGCCTTCTCCTGCACTTGAACCTGTCGCTGAGCAAAAACCTGAACCTGAAAAACCTGCACCTGCATTTGCTCCGGGCCTGAGCATCAGCGGCCTGATGAACGAGAAGAAGGAAGAAGAGCCTGCGGAAAAGAAACCGCTGGACTTTATGGGGCCGTCCACAGGAAAGCCTGTATCCCAGGAAGGCGTAAACGCAGCCTGGAACAGGATGGTGGCAATGTACGAGCAGAAGAACCCTAAGCTGGTGCGCTTCATCGCGATGCTCAAGGAAGCCCATCCGGCCTTTGACCAGGAAAGCGGCACAATCTCCTTCTGCGTAAGCAACTCCAGCCAGAAAGCCTGGATAGAGCAGCAGACAGGAAACCAAATGGCAGCATTTTTGAGAAAGGTTCTTGAAAACGAAAACGTGAAGCTGGCCGTCAAGATCAAGAGCAGGGAAGACATCGTAAAGAAGATGTACATGCCTCAGGACAAGGACAGATACCTCACGGAAACCAACCCGGAATTTGCCCAACTGAAGAAAGATATGGGCGCAGAACTCAAGTGATATGAGATTACGTTGCGAAAACCTTGTTAAGAAATACGGCCCGAGAACCGTGGTGAACAATGTCTCCTATGACGTGGAGCAGGGAGAAATCGTTGGTCTGCTGGGCCCTAACGGAGCCGGCAAGACCACCAGTTTCTATATGGTAACCGGCCTGGTAAAGCCAAACGGCGGAAAAATCTTCCTGGACGAAGAGGAAATCACGGACCTTCCTATGTACCGCAGGGCCCAGAAGGGCCTAGGCTACCTGGCGCAGGAAGCGTCAGTTTTCCGCAAGCTCAGCGTGGAAGACAACATCAATGCCGTAATGGAGCTCAGCGATATACCGGCTGCAGAGAGGAAGGACCGCCTGGAAATGCTCATCGAGGAGTTTACCCTCCAGAAAGTGAGGAAGAGCTACGGAATCCAGCTCTCAGGAGGAGAAAGAAGAAGATGCGAGATAGCCAGGGCACTGGCAATCAACCCAAAGTTCATCCTTCTGGACGAGCCGTTTGCGGGCGTTGACCCGATTGCCGTGGAAGACATCCAGCACATCATTGCAAAGCTCAAGAAGAAGAACATCGGAATCATAATCACGGACCACAACGTCCACGAAACCCTGGCCATCACAGACAGGGCCTACCTGCTTTTCGAGGGAAGAATACTCTACAGCGGCACTCCGGAGGAACTTGCAGCCAATCCGGACGCCAGGAAGAAATACCTCGGAAGCAACTTCGACCTCCGCAAGGCAAAGCTCAGCGTAAGGGAGGACGAATAGCCCGTTCCGCAGAGTGCCTTGCGCACTTAAACCATCGCTGAAATAGCGTTTTAAGCCCATACCCCGTCTTATGAACAAAGGCGGGGTTTTTATTGTTGATAACTTTTTGGGAGAAAAGTGGAAGAGAGTGGGAGAAAGTGGGAAAGAATTCTTATTTTTGCAATCGGGTACAGAAGCCCCCAAAAAGACTTGAAAATGGTAAAATTCATAGGAGAATACGTTGCGAAGCTGGACGAGAAGGGCAGAGTGGTGGTTCCCGCAGCCTTCAAGAACATTGTCGGAAAGCACTCCCAGGGCGGAGAGGTTTCCTTCGTGATCAAGAAGGACCTGTTTGCCAACTGCCTGAATATGTTCACTTACGAGCAGTGGGACCAGGAGAGCGAGCAGTTGCGAAGCCGCCTGAACCTCTTCAGGAGGGAGGATAACGCCTGGTATCGCGAATATATGATGGACCGCGCCCTTGTGACTCTGGACCAGAAGGTTGGAAGGATTATCATCCCGAAGAACCTGCTGGCGAAGATTGGCGTGGACAAGGAAATCGTGTTCTCCGGCAATGATTTCAAGATCGAGATTTGGGCAAAGGAGAACTTTGGAGCGGGAAGAATGAGCGAAGATGACTTTACATCACTGACAGAGAAACTCCTGGGATAAAACTTATGTACCACAAAAGCGTACTGCTGGCTGAAAGTGTGGATGCCTTGGGCATAGAGGGGAAAAGGGACGGTGTCTTTGTTGATGCCACCTTCGGAGGAGGAGGACACAGCAGGGAAATCCTGGCAAGACTTGGAGAGAAGGGACGGCTGATAGTGTTTGACCAGGATGAGGATGCGCTGGCGAATGCGGCTGAAGACAAGAGGATTACAAAGATACGGAGCAACTTCCGGTTTCTGGAAAACTATATCAGATATCTTGGCGTGGGGGCGGTAGACGGGGTAATTGCAGACCTTGGGGTCTCTTCCCATCAGTTTGACACTGCGGAAAGAGGCTTCTCATACAGGTTTGATGCCCCGCTGGATATGAGGATGAACACTCTGGCGGAACTGGACGCCGCCCAGGTGGTGAACGGCTACAGCCAGGAGGCCCTGGCAAAGATTTTCAGAGACTACGGAGAAGTGGACGGAGCGGGAAAAGTCGCCTCGGCGATCGTTTCCGCAAGGGCAGGCAGGAAGATTGAGACCACCGGAGACCTGAGAGAAGCCCTCTCCAGGTTCTTCAACGCCCAATCGGAGAGGAAATTTCTGGGAAAAGTGTTCCAGGCCCTGAGAATCGAGGTAAACCGCGAGATGCGGGCCCTGGAAGACCTGCTGGAAGGCTGCCTGAACACTCTGGGCAGCGGGGGAAGGCTGAGCGTGATCACCTACCACTCCCTGGAAGACAGGATAGTGAAGAATTTCCTCCGCGACCGTAAAGCGGACGGAACCTTCGAGATCATCTCCCGCAAACCTATCCTCCCTTCGGAAGAAGAGATTGAGGCTAACCCGAGAAGCCGCAGCGCAAAGCTCCGCATCGGACAGAGAAAAAGAAACTAAGATGGCAAAGAGAAAATTCGACATAAGAAACGACCTTCTGGGCGGACAGTTCCTGACTCGCAGGCAGCTGGCCGGACAGTGGGTTTTCATTCTCTACATCTTTGTGCTGATTTTCCTCTACATAACCCTGAACCTTGCCGTAATCAACACCCAGAAGGCTTCCAGCCGCAATTCCAGGGAGTTGAAAAACCTCAAGGCAGACTACACCAGCAAGGAGGCCAAGCTCCAGGCCCAGAGCAGCCGCAGCGAGATTACACTCCGTCTGCAGCAGAGCGGTTCCACGCTGAAGAGCTCCACCGAGCCGGCTTTCAGGGTAAAGAAATATGACTCTGGAACGGAAGGATTCTAAGTATGAGTGGCGGTATGGAAACAATCGAGAAATACAAACTGATCTTCAAGCGCTCCTCCAGAGTCTACCAGATTCTTATTCTGATAGCCCTGATTGTGATCGGGAGGATCGTTGTTGTCCAGTATTTCAAGAAGGACATCAAATCCGGAGACAAGATTGCCTACAGGGTAAAGCAGACGGAACCTGTCCGCGGAGACATACTTGCCAAGGACGGAAGGCTTCTGGCCAGCAGCATCCCGTACTACAAGATATATATGGACTGCACCGTCAGCGAGAAAGATACCTTTAACAAGTATATCGACGGCCTGAGCAAATCCCTCGCAGACTTCTTCAAGGACAAGACCGCAGCCCAGTACAAGAAACTCATTGTGGACGGAAGGGAGAACGGAAAGAGATACCTCAAGATCAACAGGAGGCTTCTGGACTACTCTGAACTGGCCCAGGTAAAGCAGTTCCCGCTGTTTGAAAAGGGCGGAAACAACGGAGGTATCATCGTTGAGGAAGAATACAGGAGAAAAAATCCTTACGGCAGAACCGCTTACAGAACCATCGGCTTCATAAACTCTCTGGGCGTTGGAACCGGCATCGAGGGCAGCTGGGACTATTACCTGAAGGGAAGGCCGGGAAAGCAGACCTACCAGAGGCTGACCGGCGGAGAGTGGGTTCCAATCAATTCCGAGCAGAATGTGGCTCCGGAAGACGGCTACAGCATCCGCACCACCCTGGACATAGACCTTCAGGAGGCCGTTGAGGAGGCTCTGAAAGAGCAGCTCGGCAAGGGATACAACGTGGAGGGAGCAACCGCCGTGGTTATGGAAAGGCGCACGGGAGCCATACGCGCCATTGCAAACCTCAAGAACGACGGCAAGGGCGGATTCGACGAGTCCCTCAACTATGCCGTTGGCCAGGCCACGGAACCGGGCAGCGTGCTCAAGCTCGTGACACTGGTGGCCGTGCTGGAAGACGGGAAGGAAACCCTGGAATCCATTGTGGACGGAGGCGGCGGAACCTGGACCTATATGGGCCAGAAGGTTACGGACAGCCACGCCGTGGGAGTGCAGACGGTAAAGGGAGCGTTCGCCCACTCTTCCAACGTCTGCTTTGCAAAACTGGCCACACGCAACTACGAGAAGAACCCTAAGGAGTTTGTTAACCGTATCCAGAACATGAAACTGGGAGAAAAGTTCCGCCTGGACATCCAGGGAGAGGGCAACGCCGTCATCCACTCTCCGGACTGGGAAGGCTGGACTCCGGGACTTCTGGCATCTATGGGATTCGGCTACGGACTGCTTATCACCCCGCTCCACACCCTTACCTTCTACAACGCCATCGCCAACGACGGACGTATGATGAAGCCTTACTTCATAGAAGGCTACGAAAAAGACGGCAAGGTCATCAAGACCTTCAAGCCGCAGGAAATAAGCGGATCCATCTGCAGCAAGAGGACCGCCGAGCAGGCAAGGGAAGCCCTCAGGGCCGTTGTAACAGACGGTACCGGAAAGATGATGCGCAACGAGCCTTTCCACATCAGCGGAAAGACCGGAACCGCCAGAATCGCATTCGACGGCGGCGGATATGAAAGAGGCGGAATGAGAAGGTACCAGGCAACGTTCTGCGGATTTTTCCCGAGCGAGAACCCTGAATACTCGGTGATTGTAGTGCTTTACTCCGGAAAGACTGCCGGCAACTTCTACGGAGCAACCCTGGCCGGACCTCCTTTCCTGAGAATTGCGAGGTTCATCTACGCCAACACTCCGCACTGGAACGAGAAACTGGACGGAAGCCAGAAGGGCAACCGCCGCTCCAACCCTGATATGGCCGCGGGAATGGGAGAAGCCAGCAAGACCGTGCTGAAGAATGTCCCTACCACAAACAGCAGGGATATAGCCTCGGCGATTGGAGGAAACAGATGGGTGGCCTTCTCCTCGGACACCAACGCAGTGACAGCGGAGAGCATAACGATTGAAAGAGACTCGCTGGCAAGCGTAAAGGGAATGGGGCTCAAGGACGCTCTCTACATCCTTGAGAACCAGGGATTCAAGGTTGAATTCAGCGGACACGGAAGAGTCAGGGAACAGTCTCCGGCTCCCGGCACCGCGGTAGAGAAAGGACAGGTTGTGCATTTGACATTGGGAAACTAGAAACAACGCGATAAGATGAGATTAGGTCAATTACTGAAGGGAATAAGGATTATCCGGGAGTTCCAGGGAAGAGAAGAAATCTCCCCGGACACCGCCATGTTCTCCGTAGTCAGCAGCCACGATGTCAAAAGCATTAGCGCAGACTCCCGCAAATGCTCCCGCGGCAGCCTTTTCATTGCCGTAAGGGGAGCCGCCGCTGACGGAGGCAAATACATCCGCGATGCCATTGAAAGAGGCGCGCAGTACATTGTGTGCGAGAACATTCCTGAAGACGAGGAAGCCCCTATCCGCAGTGGAGACCGGGATCTTGTCACATACGTTATAGTAAAGAGCAGCCGCGAGGCGGAGGCCAAGATTGCAGTAAACAATTTCTGCAACCCTTCCGCAAAGCTGAAGCTCATCGGAGTGACGGGCACCAACGGAAAGACCTCCATCGCGACACTGCTCTACAACACATTCACCGCCCTCGGATACAAGTGCGGCCTGCTTAGCACCATAGCAAACTATGTGGGAAGCGAGAAGTACCCTACCATCAACACCACTCCCGGTCCTCTGGAACTGAACAAGCTTCTTGACCAGATGGTTACTGAAGGCTGCCAGTATTGCTTCATGGAGGTAAGCTCCCACGCCATAGACCAGGAGAGAATTACGGGAGTGAAGTTTGCCGGCGGCATCTTCACCAACCTGACTCACGACCACCTGGACTATCACAAGACATTCGAGAACTACCGCAACTGCAAGAAGGCGTTCTTCGACAGCCTCGCCCCGGATGCGTTCGCCCTCACCAACATAGACGACCGCAACGGAGAGTTCATGGTACAGAACACCAGAGCCCAGGTTCACACCTACTCCACCCGCAACATCGCCGATTTCAAGACCAGGATAATCGAGCAGAGCATAGACGGTATGCAGCTGAATATCAACGGCACGGAGGTATGGTGCAACTTCATCGGCGAATATAATGCGGAGAACCTCACCGCCATTTACGGCACGGCCATCCTGCTTGGAGCCCCTCACGACGAGGTGGTAAAGATCATGAGCACCTTGCGCAGCGTAAACGGACGTCTGGAATATTTCAAGGGAGACGACGGCATTATCGCGGCAGTGGACTATGCCCATACTCCTGACGCCCTGGAGAATGTACTTAAAACCCTCAAGGCCCTCAAGCCTAAGGGAGGCCTTATCTGCGTCTTCGGCTGCGGAGGAGACCGCGACAGGACCAAGCGACCTAAGATGGGAGCCATTGCCGGAATGTACTCGGACCGCATCTTCGTTACCAGCGACAACCCGAGAACGGAAGACCCGATGGCCATCATAGACAACATCAAGGCCGGAATGGATGCAGACTCCGTCCTCAAGGCCAAGTTCATTCCGGACCGCATCCAGGCAATCCAGAACGCGGTTATGACCGCCCCTCCGGATTCCATAATACTGGTTGCCGGCAAGGGACACGAGGACTATCAGATAATCGGCACTGAAAAGCGCCACATGGATGACAAGGAAACCGTAAAGGAAGCCTTCAGGCTCCGCGAATACGGCAGACAATAAAACAGAGAGAGCAAGATTATGTTATATCATCTTTTCAAATGGTTCGAGAGCATGGGATGGGACATCCCTGGAGCTAACCTGATGAAATACGTTACTTTCAGAGGTGTGGCCTGCATCATACTGGCACTGGTGATCGCCTTCTGGATTGGTCCCAAGATAATTCACCGCCTGCAGAAAAAGCAGATCGGAGAGACCATCCGCGACCTCGGCCTGGAAGGACAGCTGGCAAAGAAAGGCACCCCTACAATGGGAGGACTGATAATCCTGCTCAGCATACTGATTCCGGTACTGCTGTTCTGCAACCTCACCAGCATATATGTGCTCCTTCTGATATTCACCACCGTCTGCCTGGGACTGATCGGCTTCAAGGACGACTCCATCAAGGTTTTCAAGAAGAACAAGGAAGGACTCAAGGGCAAATACAAGATATTCGGCCAGCTGGCTGTGGGCATCGTGGTTGGGGTAACCCTGCTCGTAAGCAAGCAGAACGTCATCCGTCTCTACAGCGACACCCCTAAGGAAGGAGAGAAGACAGAAGTCGTGAGCGGAATCGGAGACGAGAAGGTAATTTATTATCGCGATGTAAAAAGCCGTACCACCACCATCCCGTTCCTCAAGCACAACGAGTTCAAGTACTCCTGGCTTGCTCCAGGAGAGGGCCGCTTCAGAGACTGGGCCACCAATGTCATCTACGTGATTATCATCACTTTCATCGTGATGGCGGTATCCAACGGCACCAACCTCACGGACGGAATGGACGGCCTCGCCACGGGAACTTCGGCCATAGTGGGAGCCACGGTTGCGATACTGGCTTACCTGAGCGGCAACGCCATCTTTGCGGATTACCTGAGCATAATGTACATACCGAACACCAGCGAGATCGTGATATTCATGGCCGCCTTCGTGGGAGCCCTCATCGGCTTCCTCTGGTACAACACCTATCCTGCCCAGGTATTTATGGGAGACACCGGAAGCCTTGCAATCGGAGGCATCATCGGAGTGGCCGCCATAATGATAAGGAAGGAATTCCTCATCCCTATCTTCTGCGGCGTGTTCTTCGTGGAGAGCCTCAGCGTAATCATTCAGAGATATTATTTCAAATACACCAAAAAGAAGAAGGGAGAAGGAGTCAGGGTATTCAGAATGACCCCGCTGCACCATCACTTCCAGAAGGAGAACCCGGACGCCATCATCCAGTGGCCGCACCACATCACCCCTGAGGCAAAGATCACCGTCCACTTCTGGATCATCACGATAGTGCTCGGAATACTCTCGGTAATAACATTGAAAATCAGATAGTACAATATGGGAAAGAAAAGAATCGTAATACTCGGAGGAGGAGAAAGCGGAGTGGGAAGCGCCGTCCTTGCAAAGGTCAAGGGCTTTGACGTGTTCCTCAGCGATGCCGGCACCATAAAGCCGCAGTACAAGGAGACACTCTCCAAATTCCAGATCGAATACGAAGAAGGAGGCCACACCGAGGAGAAAATCCTCTGTGCAGACGAGGTCATAAAAAGCCCGGGAATCCCTGAGGAGAACCCTATGGTGCAGAGCATCAGGGAATACCGCATACCGGTAATCTCGGAGATAGAGTTTGCGGGAAGATATGACCGCGCAAAGAAAATCTGCATAACCGGAAGCAACGGAAAGACCACCACCACATCCCTGATCTACTATATGCTCAAGAATGCGGGACTGAACGTGGGACTGGCCGGCAACATCGGCAAGAGCTACGCCTACCAGGTTGCAACCGAGAACTTCGACTATTACGTTATCGAGCTCAGCAGCTTCCAGCTGGACGGAATGTACGCCTTCAAGGCAGACATCGCCATCCTGACCAACATCACTCCGGACCATCTGGACCGCTACCAGTTCAAGATGCAGAACTATGTGGATGCCAAGTTCCGCATCGTCCAGAACCTTACGGACAGGGAATGCTTCGTGTTCTGCGCAGACGACCCTATCACTGCCAAGGAACTGGACCGCATAGTGCTGACGGCAAAGAAACTTCCGTTCACCCAGAAAAAGAAAGTGGACCAGGGAGCCTTCATAGACGAAGACCGCCTGTTTGTGCGCTACGAGGACGACGAGTATTCGATGTACCTGAAGGAACTTGCCCTGCAGGGAAAGCACAATGTCTATAACTCCATGGCGGCAGCCATTGCGGCAAAGGCCGTGAACATAGACAACAAGGTCATAAGGGAATCTCTGATGAACTTCCAGGGAGTAGAGCACAGGCTCGAGAAAGTGCTATCCATCAAGGGAGTGATGTACATCAACGACTCCAAGGCAACCAACGTGGACTCAGCCTGGTACGCCCTGGAAAGCATGACCACGCCGGTGGTATGGATAGCCGGCGGAAAGGACAAGGGCAACGACTACAGCCCGCTTTACAAGTTCGTGAAGGACAAGGTGAAAGTGCTCATCTGCATGGGACTCCACAACGAGAAACTGCACGAGTGCTTCGGAGACAAGGTGGAAAAGATCATCGATGTGACCAGCGCAAAAGACGCGGTACAGGCAGCTTACGAGAACGCCGTTCCCGGCGACACCGTGCTCCTGAGCCCGTGCTGCGCCAGCTTCGACCTTTTCAAGAGCTATGAAGATCGCGGAGAACAATTCAAGAAAGCAGTAAGGGAATTGTAATGGCAGACAAAGAGAAGGACATAAGGGAAAGCGAGAATCAGACCCCGCAGGAAGAGGTAATGAGCCGTCTCCACGGAGACAAGGTTATATGGGCCATTTTCTTCCTCCTGAGCCTGATTTCCATCGCCCTCATATATTCGGCCAGCAGCAGCCTGGCGTATATGAAGGGCAGCACCAATTTTGCCATCCTTATGAAACAGATAAGGTTTGTGGTGCTTGGTGTTGCGGCCCTGTTCATCTGCTACAAGGTTCCTCCAAAATGGTACAGGGCAATGTCCATGCTCACCCTGCTTCTGGCCATAGTCCTTCTTGTACTGACCCTTGCCATCGGTGTCAAGACCAACGACGCCCAGAGATGGCTCTCCATCGGAGGACTGCAGTTCCAGCCTACGGAGTTCGCCAAGATAGCCATAGTGCTGTATCTTGCAAGGGCTCTGGAGATTATGAAGATAGACACCTACAAGAGCTTCCTGCTGAAGATTATCGCCCCTATCGGAGTGTGCATCGTGCTGGTGCTTGTGGGAAGCGTATCGGCGGCGCTGTATCTTGCACTGATCTGCTTCATAGTACTGTTCATAGCCGGCATCAAGCCGTCCTATCTGCTGAAGACCATAGGGCTTGGAGCCGCAGCCGTGGTATTGCTGATTGTGGTCCATCTGGCAAGCAAGCCTTTCACATCGGAGCACAGGGGAGTGTTCCCGAGAATGGACACCGCGATAGAAAGGTTCAACCGCTTCTTCAGCAGCAGCGAGGACATAGACGTGTCCACCCTGGACAAGAGGGAGCAGCAGAGGCTCGCGGACGAGACCCTTCAGGCGGATATGGCCCAGATTGCCGTGAAGGAAGGAGGACTTCTGGGCAAGGGTCCCGGAAAGAGTACTCAGCGATATGTGCTGCCTCACCCTTACTCGGACTACATTTACTCTATCATTCTGGAGGAATACGGACTGTGGGGAGGAATCCTGGTAATGATGCTCTACGTATGGTTCTTCTACCGCTGCGTGCTGATTGTCAGGGGATGCCGCACGGTATTCTCCGCCGTTACGGCCGGAGGGCTTGGAGCGGTGATACTTGTGCAGGCGATGCTCCACATCCTGGTGAACGTGGGCATATTCCCTGTAACCGGTCACACACTGCCGCTGATAAGCCTAGGAGGAACATCCTTCATCATCATAAGCTGCGCCTTCGGAATCATCCTTTCCATCTCCAGGACCAAGGAAGACGCCGAGGCTCTGATCCAGGAAAGGGAAAGGGAGGAGAAAGAGCAGAAACGCCTTGAGCGTGAGCGCAAGAAAGAAGAAGAGCGCCGTGCCGCCCAGGCCGAGCAGCTCAAGCAGGACGCCATGACTCAGGAAGAAAGAGACGAGTATCTCAAACAAAGATATGCAGACCAGTTAGGTCCAGACGAATAAAACGATTGTTATGGATAAGTTAAAGGTTATCGTAAGCGGCGGAGGAACAGGCGGGCATATATTCCCGGCCATCTCTATAGCAAACGCCATCCGGCAGCAGGTTCCGGATGCTGACATCCTCTTTGTAGGAGCCAGCGGCAGAATGGAAATGGAAAAGGTTCCGGCCGCAGGCTACCCTATCAAGGGAATCCCCGCAAGAGGACTCCACAGGCCGCTCTACTCCCTGTCCAACATAGGCGTAGCCAGAGACTACCTCAAATGCCGCCGCCTGGCAAAGAAAATCGTGAAGGAATTCAAGCCGGACTTCGTGGTTGGAGTCGGCGGATATGCCTCCGCAGCAGTGGTTAGCGCTGCCGCAGCCCTGAAGGTTCCGGTACTTTTGCAGGAGCAGAACTCCTTTGCCGGAATCGTAAACCGCAAGAACGCCTCCAAGGCAGCCAAGATATGCGTAGCGTACGACAATATGGAACGCTTCTTCCCTAAGGACAGGATCCTTCTAACAGGAAACCCTATCCGCAAGGAGATTGTCCGCTGCACCCCTGAGATGAAGGAGGAGGGTATCCGCTTCTACAACCTTGATCCTGAGAAGAAAACCGTATTCGTTGTAGGAGGAAGCCTGGGATGCCGTACCCTGAACAACTGTATGAAAAAAGCTATACTGGAAAACCGCATAAAGGGATTCCAGGTTATCTGGCAGTGTGGCAAGGTCTACAAGAAGGAGATAGACGAGTTTTTGAAATCTACCCCTCATGAGTGTGTCTGTTGTACTGATTTCATTAGCAGGATGGACCTTGCCTACGCCGCTGCCGACATCGTGGTCAGCCGTGCCGGAGCCGGAACGATATCCGAACTCTGCGTAGCGGGCAAATGCACCGTGTTCGTGCCGAGCCCTAACGTTGCGGAAGACCATCAGACACACAACGCCATGTCTTTGGTAAACAAGGACGCCGCAATGATAGTAAAGGACGCCGAGGCGGAGAGCAAGCTGATGGACACGATAGACGCCTTGATCGCCGATGAGGAAAAGAGGCGCAATCTGGAGAAGAACATCCTTCTGCTTGCAAAGCCGAATGCCGGAAAGGAGATTGCTGACGAGTGCCTGAAACTCTGCAAGGGCAAAAACTTCACATCTTCCGAGCCAAAGAACGTTTACTTCATTGGAATCGGCGGAATCGGAATGAGCGCCCTGGCAAGATATTACAAGAGCCGCGGCTGCAACGTGAGCGGATATGACCGCACCCCTAGCCCGCTGACCAAGGCTCTGGAGGGCGAAGGCATCGCCGTCCATTACGAGGACAATCCTTCCCTGATTCCTCAGGACAAGGAGAACACCCTGGTAATCTACACGCCTGCGATACCTGCGGACATGCAGGAGCTCGTGACCGTCAATGCCAAGGGCTACAAGGTAATAAAGAGGAGCAGGGCTCTCGGCCACATCGCAGAGGGAAAAACCTGCCTTGCAATTAGCGGCAGCCACGGCAAGACCACAACCAGCACACTGCTGGCCCACATCTTCCAGGACAGCGGCAAGGGATGCAACGCCTTCCTCGGCGGAATATCCCGCAACTATGGCAGCAACCTGCTGCTGGCAAAGAACAACACGGTTGTGGCGGAGGCGGACGAGTTCGACCGCTCCTTCCACCAGCTGTTCCCTCACATTGCGGTTGTAACAGCCACGGATCCGGACCATCTGGACATTTACGGAACTGTGGAGAATATGAGAGAGGCCTACGCCAAGTTTGCCTCCCAGGTGGATGCGGACGGATACCTGATTGTAAAGCAGGGAGCCAAACTTGACACCTCAAACGTGAAGGCCAAGATCTACACCTACGCGTTCAAGGCTCCGGAAGGAAAGGCTCCGGATTTCTACGCTTCTGACATTGAGCCTATTAAGCAGGACGGCAAGGAGACCGGAATGTTCCGCTTCACGCTCAACTGCCCTGCTGAAATCGGCAACGTGGAAGGCTGCACCGTTGGCGTTCCGGGATGGGTGAACATAGAGAATGCGGTTGCCGCATCATCAGTCGCGCTGCTTGCCGGAATAGACAAGGAGAGCCTCAGGAAAGCCCTCGCATCCTTCCGCGGAGTCCAGAGAAGGATGGATATCCACGTAAACACTCCAAAGGTGGTGTACATAGATGACTACGCCCATCATCCTCAGGAGATTGCAACCACCATCAGCTCCCTCAGGGAAGCCTTCCCTACCAGGAAGCTGACCGCCGTCTTCCAGCCTCACCTCTACACAAGGACAAGAGATCTGGCAGACGGATTCGCAGAGGCCCTCAACACTGCGGACAGTGTCATACTGCTGGACATCTACCCGGCAAGGGAACTCCCGATTGAAGGAGTTACCTCCGAGCTGATTTTCAACAAGATGAGCCTCAGCGACAAGATACTTATCACCAAGGAGGAACTCCTTGACACAGTAAAACAGAGACTTGAAGAAGGAAAGATAGACCTTCTGGTGACCTTCGGAGCCGGCAACATAGACCGCTTCGTGGAGCCGCTGGAAAAAATGCTGAAATGAAACCTGTCTGGAGAAACATATTGGCCGGATTGCTGTATGCCGCGCTGACCGTGGCGGCGGGAGCCTATTTCTGGGCAGCCCGCGGCCTGAGGGAAAGCGGCAGGAAGGACGAAGTTGTAAAGAGCGTGAAGGTTACGCTTCTGGACAGCTCACTGAACAAGTTTGTCACCAAGCAGGAGATTGTGGATATCATCAACCGCTTCAGCGGCAACGTGATAGGCAGAAGGATAGACAGCATCCGCCTGGGCCAGATAGAGGAACTCCTCAACCACCGCAGCGTGGTAAAGGAAACCGAGGCCTTCGTAACCCGTGACGGTGTGATGAGCATAGAAATCCGCCAGAGGAAACCGGTCATAAGAATCCAGACGGAGGAGGGAGGATTCTATATGGACGAGACGGCATTTGTCTTCCCGCTCATAGACAACTACTCCTCATACGTTCCGGTGGTAACCGGCAAGGTTCCGCTGGACGTGCTAATGGACGAGCATCCTCAGAGCAAGGACACTACATCCTGGCTCGGAAAGATTCTCAACCTTGGACTGTACCTGGAGAAACATCCTTTCTGGAACGCCCAGATAGAGGAGATTTTCTTCAACGACGAGGGAGACGTGGAACTGATTGCCAGGGCCGGAAACCAGAAGATCATCTTCGGAGACCTGGACAACATCGCTGAGAAATTCGACAAGCTCCACTCTTTCTACAGCTACATTATCCCGAAGGCAGGATGGGACAAATATTCCTGCGTGAACCTTAAATACCGCGGACAGATAGTCTGCACCAAAGCAAAGAAATAACAATTAACAGATACACAAACACATAACCAGTAACAACATTAGATATGGAAAATTTGATTGCTGCCATCGATTTGGGAACCACGAAAGTCTCTGTGGCTGTGGGCCACAAGACCAACCTCGGAGTCAAAGTCGTAGCCTTCGGCGAGGCTCCATCCAAAGGCATCAAGAGAGGAAGAGTGGAAAACGTGAGACTAGCCACCCAGGCTCTGAACAAGGCACTTAAAATGGTTGAAGACCAGATTGGCCAGAAGGTCAACAAGGCCCTTGTGGGAATAGCCGGCCAGGACATCAAGTGCATCAAGCCTGAGCCGCTGACCGTTCCGAGGGAAAACTACAACACGCTGATTACCCAGGAGGAAATCCAGAAAATCACAATGAACACCTACCACACCCCTCTGGACGACGGGAACAAGGTACTGTACTCCGTGCCGCAGGGCTATAATGTGGACAATTATATGAGTGTCAGCGAGCCGGTTGGAATGCTCGGCCGCAATATCCAGGCACGCTTCAAGCTGTTCGTAGGCAAGGAGAACTCCAGGATGATGATAGAGAACACCCTGAAGATGGCCGGAATCGAGCCTCTCGAGGTTGTCCTTGAGCCTATTGCATCCGCCAAGGCAGTTCTCACGGAAGACGAGATGGAAGTCGGAAGCATCCTGGTTGATATAGGAGGCGGAACCACAGACGTGATCGTGTTCCACCACAACGTTATACGCTATGCCGGAATCATTCCTTTCGGCGGCAATTCCATTACCGAGGACATCTGCATTGGCTGCGGAATTTCCAACGACAAGGCAGAATACATAAAGACAAATTACGGATGCTGCTTCAGCGATTATGCCGATGCGGACAAGAGGATCCTCATCCCTACTATGGGAGCTAACGGCGGAAAGGAAGTGCATCTGAAAGTCCTCTCAAGAATCATCCAGGCCAGAATGGAAGAAATTCTGGAGGCTGTGTGCTGGCACGTGGAGCAGTCTGACTTCAAGGACGTTATCCGCAGCGGAATGGTTCTTACCGGAGGAGGTTCAAAGATTGGAAGCCTTACAAACCTTGCCAATTTTGTTACTGGTTACGAGGCAAGGCTCGGAAGTCCTAACGCATTTGCAATCGATCCTTCTTCCTGCGAGCAGGCAAAGGAACCTACATCCTCAACGGCAGTTGGAATGCTCATCCACGCATTCCAGAGGATGGAAGACGACGGCATCATATACACCAACTGCGTATCCAGCATATCGGCAGCACCCGTTCAGCAGTTTGTCTCCACGCCGGACCCTGTCCTGATAGAAGACGACTCCATGCTTCAGGAAGCGGAAACATCGGCTCCAAGAGAAAAGAAGGGCAAGAAGCTCTTTGGCAAACTCAAGGGAATCCTCAGCGGAGAAGGCCTATTCGGAGATTTGAATAACGAAGTATAACCACCGAAACCACAAACTATGGAACTGATAGACGACAGCATTAACGATTATCCTATAGACTTCAACGAGTCTAACAACATCATCAAGGTCATAGGAGTAGGAGGCGGCGGATGCAACGTAGTCCAGGAAATCTACAAGCAGGGCATCAGCAATGTGGACCTGATGATATGCAACACGGACAAGCAGTCTCTGGACAACAACCGCGTGGACGAGAAGATTGTGCTCGGACCTAAAACAGCCCGTTCCCTGGGTGCCGGATGCGACCCCAAGAAAGGAAGGGAAGCGGCTCTGCAAAGCAAGGATGAAATCACCAAGGCAATACCGGACAGAATCGAGATGGTCTTTGTAACCGCCTGCCTTGGAGGAGGTACCGGAACCGGTGCCGCCCCTGTCATCGCTGAGATTGCCAAAAACAAGGGCAAGCTTGTGGTGGGAGTGGTAACCATTCCGTTCAGAGATGAGGGAAAGGCCTTCATGACACGTGCAATGGATGGTCTGAGAGACCTCCGCCAGTATGTGGACAGCCTTCTGATCATAGATAACCAGAAGATTTACGAGTCCTTCGGAGACCAGAATATGATGGAAGCCTTCAAGAGGCCGAATGAAGTGCTGGTAACCGCCGTAAAGAGCATCTCGGAAATCATCACCAAGGACGGAGAGATAAACGTCGATATGAACGACGTGAGGATGGTGGTGGAAAACAGCGGAATGACCACTATGGGCATCGGCGAGGCGGAAGGAGAAGGCAAGGCCCAGCAGGCTGTGGAGAAAGCGTTCGAGTCCCCTCTTCTGAACGACTGCGACCTGAAGACTTCTTCCGGACTGCTCATCAATATCGAATGCTCCGGAGAGAACTTCACTATGGCAGAGTTCAAGCAGGCCCTGGAAGCCGTCAAGAGCTTCACCGGCCAGCCTCTCAAATACAAGCGCGGACTCGTTTATGATCCTAACCTCGGCAACAAGGTAAGGGTAACGGTGGTTGCCACCGGATTCGACGTCCTCAACCTTCCGGACGTGGACGGACGCAACATCGTTATCCCGGGACGGGCCGGAGAAACCTCATACCGCCCGGACCCTATCCGTCCAAAGAACCAGGACGAGGCCAAAATGCCTCCTGTTCTGGAATTCGGCCCTACAAAGAGGGTTGCCGGCACCAAGCCTGTCCTTGTAACTGACGACGACAACGAGATCATCCAGCTGGAAAGCGTCCCTGCCTACGAGCGCAAGAACCGCAAGAACAGCCCCGGCATCACCACCAACAACATAACGCTCTCCGTTACAGAAATCGGAGACAAGCCATCACTTACCACAAACAACAGATACCTGCACCAGACTCAGGACTAAACAGAAACATCAGATATGGCAAGACAGACAAGAGTAAGGTTTGCACCGAGTCCTACCGGCCCCCTTCACATGGGAGGAGTAAGGACCGCGCTCTACAACTACCTGTACGCAAAGCAGAATGGAGGAAAGTTCATATTAAGAATAGAGGATACTGATTCTCAGCGATTTGTACCTGGAGCCGAGGACTACATACTGGAATCTCTGGCCTGGTGCGGCATAATGCCCGACGAGGGTATTGTCCAGGCAACCGGAACAGACGGACAGCCGGCTGTTGACGCAAACGGCAATCCCGTTTACACTATAGCTTCAGAAAAGAGCGAGAAAAACCCTCACGCCCCGTACCGCCAGAGCGAGCGCAAGCCTCTCTACCGCCAGTATGCCGAGCAGCTCATAGCAAACGGCTATGCCTACTATGCCTTTGACTCTGCAGAGGAACTCTCCAGGCTAAGGGCAGAAGCGGAAGCCAACAAGCAGACTTTCATTTACAACTACGAGAGCCGCAAGACGCTGAAAAACTCCCTCACCCTCCCGGCAGACGAAGTCAAGAGGCTCATCGAGAACACAGACACCTGGACCATCCGCTTCAAGATTCCGGAAGGCCAGACCGTCAAGATGAACGACCTCATCCGCGGAGAGATGGAAGTAGAGACCAACACCCTGGACGACAAGGTATTGTGGAAGGCAGCGGACCAGCTCCCGACCTATCATCTTGCCAACATTGTGGATGACCACCTGATGGAAATCACGGAGGTAATCCGCGGAGCAGAGTGGCTTCCAAGCCTCCCTCTCCACTACCTTCTCTACAAGGCGTTCGGCTGGGAAGACACCATGCCGAGATTCGCCCACCTGAGCCTTCTGCTCAAGCCGGACGGCAAGGGCAAGCTCAGCAAGAGAGACGGAGACCGCCTGGGATTCCCTGTATTCCCGCTCAAGTGGACCAACCCGGAAACCGGAGAAATATCAAGAGGTTACCGCGAGGACGGCTATTATCCTGAAGCCTTCGTCAACCTGCTTGCCCTGCTGGGCTGGAACCCCGGCACCGAGCAGGAACTCTTCACCCTGGAAGAGCTCGTTCCGGCCTTCAGCCTGGAAAGGGTAATCAAGTCCGGAGCCAAGTTCAACGTGGAAAAGGCAAAGTGGTTCAACGAGCAGTACCTCCGCCGCCGCACCCCGCAGCAGCTTGCCGCCGAGTTCCGCCCTATGCTCCGCGATGCCCTCACCGCCACCACCTCATACGCAAACACTGCAACCGTCACCCAAGACTTAAAGTTTTCAGATAAATACCTTGCAGAGGTATGCGCACTAATCAAGGAAAGAGCCCACTTCGCCAACGAGTTCTGGGATATCAGCAAAGCCCTCTTCACCGCCCCTGCCGCCTACGACGAGGCAGACGTCAAGAAGTTCTGCACCCCGGACAACCTCAGCCATGCTGAAGAACTCCACACCCTCATCGCCGAGAACAGCTTCCCAACCTTCACGGATGAAGAGACGTCAGAAACTTACAAGACTGAATGCTGCGAGAAGATTGAGGAACTCCTGACAGGATACATCAAGGCAAAGGAATGGAAGATGGGCCAGGTGATGAACACCCTGAGACTGTTCTTTACGGGCAACACCCGCGGACTCGGAATCTCCGATATCATTTACTTCATCGGAAAGGAGGAAACCCTCTACCGCATCCGTAAAGGCCTGGATTCTATAAAATAACTTCCATCGTAGTTTGCTGAACCCCCATCCCCATCTTCTCGTAGAAGGTACGGGCGCCGGGGTTCTTTTCCCATACGTGAAGGGTCACGTTGTGGCATCCTATGCTGCGGGCATAATCTAAAGTGTAATCGTAGAGAATTTTCCCCACTCCTTTTCCGCGGGCGGATTCGTCTACGCACAGGTCGTCTATGTATAGAGTCTTGTGGTCGAAGATGCACTTCGCGCCCTTGGTTTCCTGAATTATGCAGAACACATAGCCAAGAACTCTCTCCGAAATGTCTGTCTTACTTTTAGCATCTTCACTGCTATATCGCTCTACAGCCACGAACACGGGAGTGCGGTCGCTGAGGAAAATCTCCAGAAGCTGCTCATCGGTATACTTCTTCTCTCCGGGCTTGAAGATATCCGGCCGCCCTACCCTGTGGAGATCCTCCACCTGGTACAGCAGCTTGTTTACAATCTCAAGGTCCGAGGCGTTTGCACAGCGTACAATAATTTCATCCGGGGTATTCTGCATAAAAATCTTCATTTAACCGTTGTAAGTACAAAGTTAACGGAAAAAAGGATGCAGGCTCGTGAATAATGTGCATAAAAAGAGTTGAACTGAACGGTTTTTGCAGTAAATTGCATACGCAAAAACCCGCTGCAATGAAAAGGACAATCATTTTACTGGCGGCCGCATTGCTTGCAGCTACGAGCATCTCCGCCCAAAGGACAATCAAGAACGTCAAGTTCGGAACCTACTCTCTCAACACCACTGAGGAGAACTTTGTAAAGAAACTGGAAAAGGCCGGCTGGAAAGCCGTGGAGGCAGACAAGACCACACTCCAGGGAAAAATAAACGGAATAGACGTAACCGCCACCATCATTCCTGACAAGGAAAGGGAAACAGTGGGGAAAATCATTCTGTTCACCGATGCCAACGCCACCCTCAACCCAACTCACTATCAGGTCATAAAGAGCTGGCTGGAAGAAACCTACGGCAAGCCAACCGTCAACGACCTCAAAGACGATGACGGGGACATTTCCTGCTATTGGGGCAGCTTCAAGGGCGGAGACAGGGACCTCCAGAAAAACAACATCTGCATCACCACGGCAGACGGAGAGGTAACCGTTGCCACCCTCATAAACCGTGAAAACGCACTCGACGCCACGATGAACAACATCGGCGACGCAGTGGAGAGCTTTGGAGACAAGGTTAACCGCACCGGTAAGAAAGCCAAGGAAAAGGGCAAGGAAATAAAGGAGAAGGTCAAGGATAAAGCTGAACAGATCGGAGAAAAGATCACCGGCAAGGCGGAAGACACCGCAGACTGGGTTGCAGACGGAGCCGAAGGCGTCTGGGACAAGACCAAGGAATCCACCGGCAACCTGGGCAAAAAGGCAAAGAGAATTGCCAAGAGCGCAGCCAATGGAGCCAAATCCGCCTGGCGTGGCGTAAAGAACGCCGTCAAGAAGACAGACAAGGCTACTGAATAGCGGAACAACCGGAAGTATATGCCAAAACGCATTGCAGCGGCCGTTTTTGCCCTTATCCTCACACTCGCGGGTTGTTCTCCCAAGATTACTACAAAAGCCCGGCAAATCGCTGAGGCAAACACTACACGCTATGTTCCCGCAGCAGACATCAACAATTTCAAGTACGACACAATCCCCCAGTGGCTGATTCCACTGGATTCTCTTTATATAGCAGACAGTCTCCCTGATTCGGCAATCTTGCTTCCGCCTCCGCCACCGTCAGACACCACAAATACCGAATTCAAAGAAGATCTTGCCCAGTGGGAATGGGGTAAAAGCATTCGTCCCACAGAAAGAGGCCGCCAGGCCAGCCAGGAATCCCTTTTCGGCATAGTGAGAATGTGTACCATATACTCGGAAGTCTTCGGATTCGTCATCCATCCGGAAACAACCCCCGCCATTTACCGCTTTATGCTCTATGCCGGAGAAACAGGATATGCCGCCACTGCAAACGCCAAGAAAAAGTACATGCGCCGCCGTCCGTTTGACCTTATGGGAGAGGAAGTCTGGGGAGAGTTTGACTATGACGCTCTCCGCGAGGATGGCAGCTACCCTTCCGGCCACACGGCCCTCGGCCTGGCCACAGCGTTAGCTCTTGCGCAAGTGGCACCTGAGATTTCAGAAAAGATTCTTGAACGCGGTTACCAATACGGCGAAAGCCGGGTAATTGTTGGTGCCCACTGGCAAAGCGATGTAAACGCCGGCTACAAGGTTGCCCAGGCCGCCTTTAACGCAATGCAGAGCAGCCCCCGCTACCAGCAGCACCTTGCCGCCGCCCGCAAGGAATACCACCTCCTCAAACAACAGCAAAAATAAAGCAGGAAAACTATTCCGGATCAATGTATTTCTCAGCGATCTGGATTGCGTAACGAACACAGTTATCGCACGAGCAGAGAACTTTCTTTGTCTGAACTCCCTTGATATCAGCGCATCGCAGAGCCCCTACTTTCTCTTTGAACTCCGCGCATAAGCGCCTTGTTTTCAAAACCGTAGGCACGGCAGGCCGAGATTCCCCGTCATCAGAAGCGGCACCATTCCCGTTCAGCAATCCCACCACCATTCCAGCACCCACAAGTGCCCCGCAGGTAGCATCCATACCTCCCATTCCAGCACCAAATCCGGAACCCAGAGCCATCAGCGCATCCTCAAGCCCCTCCTCCTGAAACAACCCCGCTGCACCCTCAGCACTCCACTTCAGCCCAATCTCCGGAGCAAATGCAAGCAACACCGCCTGGCAACAATTGCACCCCAGCTGATGCTTCCTTTCAACCGCCAAATCACATCTTTCCATACAAAAAACCATATTACAAAACGAACACAGAAATCAGATAATCAGAATAACCACAGTCCCAAACACTCCGATGGTGATCCTCTTGCTGTAGCCCAGCACCTGCACTTTCCCAACACTGTAAATCCAGCGGTTCTTCACCACAAAGC
Organism: Bacteroidales bacterium; assembly: GCA_017550655.1. GTDB lineage: Bacteria > Bacteroidota > Bacteroidia > Bacteroidales > UBA932 > Egerieousia. The sequence goes on from JAFZOK010000039.1 coordinate 58,846, forward strand.
AACCGTCCAGCAACAGGTCAGTAACCTTGTCCCCGGCATAAGCACCGATCTTCTCCATTGTCTTGTTTCCCTCTGTCAGACTTGAAACCCCGCCAGCCAGAAACGACAGATTCTCCTTCATCATTTCCCGATGCGCCTGCTCATCCGGACAAGTCCAGACCGCCAGCCCCACCAGTGCCGCCAAAACCAAAATCCAAGCAACCGTCTTTTTCATAACCGAAACTATTTCACCATAAGCTTTGTTTCATAAATCGTCCTGCCTCGGAACTCCCTATAATCAACATCTGTCAGCGCAAGTGTAAAAGCCGGAACCTCAACTGACGCCACCATTCTCTTCAAGTCCCCCAGCCCAACCCTGGCCTCTCTTCCCACCCTTCCCAGAGTCACGTGCAGCTTGAACTCCGACTCAATCACGCACCCCATCTTTTCCATATCCTCCCTGATTCTTTTCGTCAGAGTCAGAAAACTCTCTGGCACATTATTGGCAGTCAAATAGATAACACCTCCACCTGAACGCTTCCCGAATACACCCACCTTGTCAAATGTCAGCACCGGAGCCGGGAACCCCTTCAAATGCCTCTCCAGCATCGGCCTCAGATCAACCCCAACCGGCGTTTCATCCAAAAACGCTATGGTAATGTGATGGAACCCATTCTGCCACTTGACCGATCCTCTTCCTAAAACACCCGGCAACGCATCATCCACCACATCCCTCAGCTCAGCAAACCAGCCCGCATTCATCCTCAGCGGAACCCGTATCTCCAAATATGATTGCATAATACTTATACTCAGCGATAAAGACCTATGCCTTTGGATTCATCAAAGACTTGAAATACTCTCGCAGAACTTCATCCTCACAAAAGACATAGCAACCCTTTTGGCCTCTTGTCAAAAGGGTCTTGTATGTGTTTAAAATAAGGCGATGCGCTTCATTGTCGGAAGAATTTCGAATTCCTGAAGACTTGTCATCCTTAGAAATAGCCTCCTTGACGGTTTTTACTTTTCCCGACGTTTTATCAAATATCAAATCCTTACCTATCAGAACTCCCACGTAGTCAAACTCCAATCCTTGGGCAGTATGGATACAACCTACTTGCTCAAATGAATTAGGATTGATTGCCCAGATGTTATCGTTTTCAAGGTTCCATTTAGCTTTAAAGTCATCACCAATCACAATATCATACTCTCCCCTATGAAACTTCACATCCCAATCATAACAATAACCGGCCACCATTCTGGCCTTATTGTTTATCTCGTTTTTCTTTCTGAGAGCTTCTCGCATCTCAGCAGGGTTGTCAAAGATTTTGAAATCGTAATTCAACTCAGTCAAGTTCACTGAAATTGTTTCTTCGCCTCGCTGTAAAAGATTATCAACAAATTGAATATAGGCATCGCTTCCATTGCATCTGAACTGAGAAACCAGCTTGGTTTCCTTATTCATGACCAATCTGGAATTAAGGGCAACACACCACTTCTTAATTTCTTCTACAGAGCCAATATCTTTAGTTGTTACAGCCTGATCTTCGTCTAGCAAAAAGATGGAAAGCAAGGACGACTGTATACACTCTTTTACCTGATTCTCGCCACCCCAATCGCGATACATCTGTTTAACAAGGCGATGAGCCTCATCGACGATTAAACAATCATACATTTTTGCGGGACAATTGGAGAGCCCGAATGGAGATCTGAACAATGATTTAATTTCAACAGCTGTTTTTGCTTTTCCATTTGAGAGTAAAGTCAAGAACGCATTGCGGGGAGCGCTGTTCTTTGTAACATAACTTGCGTTATACCCAGACTTTATGAACGACATTAACAGATTGACCGCCAATACTGATTTGCCCGTTCCTGGTCCCCCTTGAATAACAATTGTTCTTCTCTTTTTGTCTGCTTGGCACTGTGACATAACCTTAAGGCACATGTCATAGCAAACTACCTGTTCGTCGAGCAGAAGAAATTCATCATTACCCTTAACCATAGATACCAATGAATCCTGCAAAGATTTTGAAGGTCGTATTCTACCCTGATCTATCAAATACAGTAGATCTCCTCGTGAAGACTTTTTCCTGACAAACTTTTTGATGAAGTCGGAAAAAGCAACAACGTCAGTTTTGATAAAGAACGGTGCTTCTTCATACCATTCTTTATATATTGGATTTGAAAGGGTTGAACGATATTCCGGCAAGTAATTATGCAAATATGCACATGGAACCAAACTTATGCTTTGATCTGAGACAACTTGGGAATAGTTGCTTATAAAACGGGCATATGAATAAGCCTGATACGACGGATGACAAACAATGCGATTATCTTTAGCGACAAAGGTCCTGACACTATACCGCATTTCATCATCAACAACTTCTGCTTTTTCCCATTGTTTCAGTTCTACAATAACTATATGATTCCTATCACTTTCATCTGCACCAGAAATGATAAAATCAACGCGTTTGGAGGTTAGAGGAATATTGTACTCTATTGCAATCTGCACATTATCATCAATCTCCTTACAATCAACGACATTTCGCATAAACTGCATCGAGTTATGCCAAGAAATATACTCTCTAGAATGGCCAGCATTTAACCCATGCCGATAGATTTCCTCAAGAATTTTGTCCTCAATCATGCTAAGCCTTACATCCTCAACAAACTGATGCTTCGTGTTATTGTAAACAATCATAATACTGGCTTGCTGTTTCCTAAAGAAGAGAAATCAGTTAATTCTTTTGCTAATCTTAAGAATACTTGTGCGTTTTCTGGAATTGTTCCTTGCTGGAGAACATTCAAATTTACTAAAAAAAGAGAATAAAAGAAAACCACCTGGTTGGGATGCCCGGGTGGTTTCAAGAATGGGAGAGGAAGAATAACGCGGATGCTTTTTTTGCTTAGATTATTTACCTGTAATTCTCCACGTAATCAATCAGGCCGATTCCAAAGAAGGCCAGAATCATTCTAAATGTGCGTTTCATAACCACTAACTCTTTAATACGGTGCAAAGGTATCGTGACGGTTTGACAGGTTTTGTCAATAGATGAATTCTCCCCCAAAAAAGAATTCGCCCCAAGTTGGGGCGAATTTATAATAACTATCAAATATCTAATATTCAGCATTTTGTGAATTTTGCCACAAGTGGCGGCAAAATTCTTATTTATCTGAATAATGTCCGTATGATGAAAGCACTAGAACTGTAATCGTATTATTATCGATCTCGTAAATCAGACGATGTTTCCTGTTAATACGTCTTGACCACTTTCCAGCAAAATCTCCAGTTAAACGTTCCGGTTTGCCAGTTCCCGTTTCAGGATGTTCCATAAGTTCAAAAATAAGACGAGTTGCTTTATTAAACGCCCTTGGTTCATCCTTTTTAAGTTTCTTCAAGTCCTCCTCTGCTTGTGGGGCGAAAGTAATAGTGTAACTCATAAAGAATTAAGGAAAGAAGACAGTTCATCCTTTGATCTGAAAGTTTTTCCGTTTCCGGCAAGAATCTCATTACGGGCATTTTCCAATTTGCTCTTCATCTCTGCTTTGCTTATCAGAGCATCATCCTCTGTAACTGGGGTTATCTTGAAAGACCCTAAACTTCTTGTTTTCAAGATAACATCTTCTCCTCTGGAAACCATTTCCAGATACCTGCTCTGATTTGCACGAAAATCCCTGCTGTTAATAATTACCATTTCTAGTCTCATTTGTTTTCCTCCACAAATTTAAGTAATTAGTTTTTGGATGCCAAATTGGTAACCAATATTTTGTTTGTTCATCACGTCGCAATATAAAAGTAAACGGGATGATTTTCCAAACCATCCCGTAAAATTGACTATGTCCGCCCCCAAAAAAGCCTTGAAGAGTTTGGGAAGAGTTACCTGATTACCTGGGTAAATTCCGGTTGCTGGCCGTCAAGGACGGTTACGTAAACCTTTATAGGGCCCATTGGCGGGAGCTTGGCGTCAGGGTTGTCTTCACGTGGAAGTGGAACGGCGGTGAAGAGGTATTCGGTTCCGCCAGGGATGGTGCGCTGAGAGACAGATTCTGCCTTGGCGTTAAGCATCGGGTAGCCGTTGACGGCGGCATCGAAGATAGCGGCCTCTTCTTCGGTGGCAGGATGATTATTTTGGAAGTCTTCGAGTTTGGTGAATTCCCCTTCAATGAAGCCATTTTCCTTGAGGAAGCGGTCTATTTCATCCTTGATCTTGGATAGTCTTGCGGCACGGACTCCGTAGCCAGGCTGGATGTCTGCGTTTGGCTGCTTAGCCTTGAGGTCCTTTACGCTGGAATCAAGACCGCCGCTGCCAAAGGTGCAGAAAGGAACAACCTTTTTGCCGGAAAGGTCGGTCTGGTTAAGGAAGGTGGCAACTGGAGGAGCGTAAGTGCCGAACCAGATTGGATAGCCCAGGAAGATAACGTCGTAATCGGCGATGTTGCGGGTTATCGGTTTGATTTCAGGGAGAATACCCTCTTCCCTCTCCTTGCCGCTGCGCTCGATGGTGGCCTGGAAGTCTCCGTCGTATGGAACGGTGGCCTCGATGGCCTCAATGTCTGCGTTGAGGCGGGCCTGGAACTCCTCGGCAACGGCCTTGGTGTTGCCTGTCTGGGTATAATACAGAACCAGGTACTTAGGTTCCGGTTTCTTTTCAGTGCAGGATGCCGCAAAAATCATTGCTGCAAGAATTATTAAAATCTTTTTCATATGTATTTCTTGTGAGTTTGTGAGTCTTTCCGAGAAGTTTTATGTTCTTTACTTGCTTCTTTATTGATTTGTGGCTTAATACTCACGCATAGACTCGAACGGGGTGGTGGTGTCTTCTCCGGCTTTCTTGTAGTCTCCGTTGAAGCCGTCTCCGCGGCCCTCTACAATACCGGTGAAGGTGCCGAGAACGTCTCCGTTAGGGGAAAGTTCCTCAAAGACAACCTTGTTGAAGCCATTAGGGTTAGGATCGTTCTTTTTTATCAGGAGGCCAGTGACAGGGATTTCTTTCTGTGCCGCAGGGTCATAGACAACATAGCCGCAGATCTGGCCATCGCTGACCTTGTCCCATAAAATGGTAAAGTGGAAAGTGGCGTCTGTCTCGCCAACCTTTCCCTTGTAGATCCAGAGGTCGTCATCGGTGAGGAGAAGTTCCATATCTCCAAAAGAGGAAGGGATAGCTGCCTCCACAGGCTCTTCCATAGGCATGGATTCCAGGCAGAGGGCATCTGTAACATCCTGGGCGTAGATGGTTCTGTCTGAGTGTGTCATCTTGCTTCTTTCCCTGCAGGAAACAAAGCAAACCGCAATGATCAGTGTGGCGGTAAAGAGTAAGAGCTTTTTCATAAGTGTATGTGTTTGTGATTATTTCTTGTGGGTTGTATGTGATGGTGTATATGTTGTGCGGTATGTTGTGCGGTATGTTGTGCGGTATATTTTGTGTCGTCTGTATATTGTTGTGTATTAAGTACTTTGTTTAACCTAGCAAACGGCTTACGGCAGCGGAGTCCAGAGCCCAGGTGTAAGTATAGCGGAGGGTCGGGTCTGCGTCTTCCGGGTTGTCTGTGATGGTAAGGTTCTGGGCCTCGGCCTTGAGCTGGAGGAGTTCCCCTACCTTAAGTTTGCCGGCAAGGCGCCTTAAGAGAGTGTCCAGGGCGGCTGTGTCCAGTTTGCCCACAACCTGGGCAGTGAAAGGCATCTCCAGCCAGGTGATTTCCCGCTTGTCAATGTCCAGAACGCCGAAGACAAGGCCTTTTTCAAGGTTGCCCTCACTGATGCGCACAATGTGCTGCACGGTGGAAGGATCGTAGGCAACGCCGGTCTCGTTGGAGATGGCCATAGGGAAGGCGGAATTCATCCAGCCAACCATCAGGTTCGGGGAAATGGCTCCGTGAGAGTAGGCGTTGCAGGTAAAGGCAACGTACTTGGCACCGGTGTTTTTCAGTTCAGGGATGGTGAGCTCAATGTATTCCGCAGTTCCAACCTGGTCCGGAATGTTGCGGATATCTCCGGAATGCTTTGCTCCGGGGAGGGTAAGCTGGAAATAGCCGCAATCCTCGCGATGGCCATCCTTGTAGCAGATGGCAACGCTAAGGTCCATGTCCAGATGCTGGGCCTTGAGGCCGACTCCCCACTGCATGAACAGGCGGACAGCGTCTCCCTCAACCCGGAAGCGGGTGCCCTGAAGGGCAGCGGAAGCATCCTGAATGGAGGAAGACCTGTCGCCGACACTAACGGGGATGTCGTAGAGGGCCTTGTCTATGTAGATCTTGCCGCTGGTGGCAGAAATGTCTTCTTTTTGGAAGCGGCTTGTCATAGCATCCTTGTAGAGGCTCCAGACGGAACGCTTGAGAGCTTCTCTCTGCTCAGGGGTGAAGTTGTCCAGCTTCTTGTTGTAAGGTATGGACTTGGTGCTTCCCGTAAGCGGACGGGCAATCCTTTGGGCATCAGTGTCAAAGTAAAGGTCTGCGGCATTGGCAAGGGAAAGGACCAGACGAGGCGGAACCTTGTCAAGAATATCCTTGAAGGCCTGGATTGTTGGATTTGGGCCGAGCCTCAGCATAATGGAGAAGAGGCTGCGGGCAAAGGTGCCAGGCCTCTGCTTCAGGAGGGTCAGGGCCTTGCTGTAATCCACGCAGCCGCAGTTGATGCCGAGAGCCTTGTCCAGCTGGCCTTTCCAGACGGAATAATCGTCCTTGTAGAAAGTGTCCAGAAGACGGTTCAGGCGCTCGTAACCTGGTTTGCGGGAATACTCGCCGAGGCGGAGTTCACGTATCATCCTGATCCACATTCCCCTTTTTGGATGCATAATCTCGCAGGCCTCGTCAGCATCCATTTCCAGGGCGTTAAGCCACTGGGCAACAGTGCGGCAGCTTTTGCGGTCATACTTTAGCTTGAGGTTCTGTTTCATCACCGCCTCAGCCTCCCGGCTTTTGTCCAGGGATTGCCACATGTGGGAGTTCAGCTTTCCGGCGTGCTTTATCAGGACCTTTGGTTCCAGTATCTGCGTTTTCTTTGTCTTCTTGTACCAGAGGTACCGGAGTATATCAGCAGGGCTTGTAAGATACGGGGTGGCGGCTTCCGCCCTGTCTGTCTGGACAAGGGCGTCTACCACATACATTCTGGTTTCCTTCATCCCGATCTCCACTCCTTCCGGAAGCCCAAGGGCAACTATCAGAGTCTTGAGGCTCTCCGCCTGGGTGCCGTCCAGAGGCACGGCGGATTCCAGCAGGGAAAGCTCAAGCTTTTCCATATCGCTGAGAGTCATTAGCCTCAGCGATTTCTTCTTTGAGCCCTGGCCCGTATACACATAATTTGAGGTCTTGAACGGGGTGCCGCAGAACGGGCAGCCGTTGTACCTTTCCAGAGGGAAGGTTCCGTCCGGGATGAAATGTCCGCAAGGGAGCGTGGTGCCGGTCATACGGTCCCTGCCGCCCAGATAGTTTGCATAGAAAGTTATGCAGTGGTCTATGAAGGACTCTCCGGTTGGGGTGTCCCAGCCCTTGACAAGAGGCATCCAGTTGAGGTTGATGCCCAGGGCGGTGTCTATCGCTTCTGTAATATCGCCGAGATAAGATTCCGGAACTGTCTTGAGTGCTGCCAGAAGGTCTTCCTCTGCGACATAGCCTTTTTCAGAGAGGCTGAGAAGGAAGGCGGCAAGTTCCTTGGAGATTTCCCGGGTGCTGGAGAGAGCCTTGCGGTCCACGTCTGCGAAGATGGCGTTATATCGCAGAGCTACCGCCAGAAGCTTCTTGGTTCTGTCTGTCGTTTCCATAATCAAAACAACGGAAATTGCCGGTCTGGGATATGAAACCCGAGGGTCTCGCAAGTGAAGTAAGACCGGCTTGGTCCGTTGTAACGCAAATATAATGAAAAATCGTCTAAATGTCTGTAGGAGCGGAGTCGTCCTCAGGTTTGGACGGGTCGTCTATCGGGAACTCCATATCCTCCGGCGTGAATTCAGGCGGGCCGGAAGAGGTCTTAGGTGTCTGCATCGGCCGCACGATGTACCTCTGGTAGTAGGTCAGAAGCAGGGTGGTCAGAGGCAGGGCGATGATCATTCCCAAAATGCCCAGGAGGCTTCCCCAGATGGAGAGCGAGAGCAGGATAATCGCCGAGTTGAGTCCTGTAACCTTGCCCATGATCTTAGGTGTGAGGATGGTGTCCTGGATGGTCTGCACAATGGCAAACACAATCAGCACGGAAAGCATAATCATCCAGAAACTCTGCCCGGTGTCCGCGGCCTTGACCGCAGCCAGCATTGTAAGAGGCAGGAAGCTGGCTATCTGGAGGTAAGGCACCATATTCAGTATGCCGATAAAAATACCCATTGCCACGGCCATAGGGAATCCTATGATGAGGAATCCTATGCAGAACAGAATTCCCACGCAGAGAGCAACGCAGGCCTGGCCGCGGAAATACTTGTTCATTCCGTCCTCTATATCGGAGACAAGACTGCGGACCGGTTTCCTCCAGCGCTCAGGGAGAAGGTTTTGCCATCCGTCTGCAAGTTTCTCGTAATCAAGCAGTATGAACAGCAGGTAAAGCAAGCCCATCGTTACGGCGAATAAGCCGGTGATGGCCCTGAAAGAACCTGTAATCACGCTCCAGATCTTTGGCATGGATTCCTGGACTACGCTCAGGATACCGTCTATGGTAAAGGCGCTCTTGAGATGCTCCACGTCCAGATGGCTGCGCAGAAAATCTTTTATGGTTGCGGAAAATCCTCCGGATTCATAATCGCTCTGAAGATAGTTCACAAGCATTCCCTTGACCTTCATAATCTCCTGGATCATAGGCGGGAATATAAGCATAAACACACCGTACAGCACTCCTCCCACCACAATGAACGCAGCCAGAATTGCCAGGATGCGGTATTTGAACCGGCACTTGTACTGGAAGAAACTTACCAAAGGATACATAAGGTAAGCCACCAGCCAGGCAATGCCGAAAGGCAGCAGCACTCCGCTCAGACGCTTCAGGAGGAAAAACGCGCCTATAACCAGAAGGATTATGACACACCACCGTATGAACCGGTCGAATGTGATTGTCCTTTTCCAGAGATTTTCCATAAAGAAACCGTTTCTTAGATGCACAAATTTACCAAAAAATGTTATCTTTGGGCAGAAGAAACACTTAATTGACGAGCTATGAAATTCAGATGGTTCAGAAATTTCCTCAAAGGATGCTCCCTGACGACTGCTCTGTTCATCTTCCAGGCCTGCTACGGTACCGGTCCCGGCTTTCAGAGAAACCTTGCCCAGCAGGAGATAGAATTCCAGGTTACCGATGGTGAAGGCAATCCCATCAGCAACGCCAAGATCTATGCTAAACTGGATGAAAATGAGGTATATTGGTCAGACAGCACCTTTACGGAGGAAAACGGTACTGCAGTTCTGTACCTTTACAACCCTGAACAGGTAACTCCTGTTTTAAGAGTGGAAGCCGAAGGATATAAGGCCAATACAGCCCTTGTCAATTCTCACGGCTGGGCAAATGTTGTCCTTGACAAGGAAGAATAATGCTTCCGTTTCTTTTCCGTTCTTTCCGGAGGCTCGAGACCAAGGTTCACGAGCTTAACTACCTTTTCTGGGAATGTACTCTGCGATGCAATCTCTCTTGCCGCCACTGCGGCAGCGACTGCTTTGCATCTTCCAAGGATCTTGACATGCCTCTAGAGGATTTCCTCAAGGCCCTGGATACTCTTCCAAAACCGGACAGGAAAAAACCTTCCGCAAAACATTCCAGAAGAGTCAATACAGATACTCTTACCGTTGTCCTTACCGGCGGGGAGCCCCTGCTCAGACCCGACATTGATCAGATCGGCCGGCAGATAAAGCTCCGCGGCTACAACTGGAGCATGGTTTCCAACGGCTTCCTCTACACGGAAGAAATGCACCGCAGGCTTATGGCTTCAGGAATGAGCGCCCTTACAATCAGCCTGGACGGTATCGGAGACTCCCACAACTGGATGAGGGGCAATCCAAAAAGCTTTGAAAGGGCCCTTAACGCCATCAGCATTGCAGCAAAGGAAAAACACCTGGATTTTGACGTTGTAAGCTGCATCAACAAGCGCAACCTTCCGCAGCTGGAAGAGATTTACACCACCCTGCTGAACCTCGGGGTTAAACGCTGGAGAATTTTCACCATAATCCCTATCGGAAGGGCCATTCAGGAACCGGACCTCCACCTCTCAAACGAAGAGATGGTCCATCTGATGGATTTTATCCAGGAAAAACGCTCGAAATCTTCTCCGATGGAGGTAACCTTCAGCTGCGAGGGATATCTCGGAAAATACGAGGAAAAGGTGCGTCCTGTGCGCTACTTCTGCCACGCCGGCATAAACATAGCTTCCGTCCTGATAGACGGCCGTATATGCGCCTGTCCGAACATAGACCGGGATGTATTCTCCCAGGGCAACATCTACAAGGACAACCTCTACGAAGTCTGGGAGAACAAGTTTCAGGTATTCCGCAACCGGGGCTGGGCAAAAAAGGGCATTTGCAAGGACTGCCGCCAGTGGCGCAACTGCCTCGGCGGAGGAATGCATAACTGGCACGGAGACTGCTCCCAGGTCCTCAGCTGCCACTACCGCCGCACCGGAAACCGATAACAAAAAACCGCAGCCAAATGACTGCGGTTTTCTGTTTCTCATCGCTGAGAATTACTTTGCTTCAGGAGCATTTGGGCAGTCCTTGTGCTGACCGTCGCACTCTGGTTTTCCTTCAGGGCAAGCCTCACCGTGATGGTGCTTTGGGCCCTTTGGTCCGTGGAAGAAAGGAACGGCCTTGGTTGCAGGGAATGCCTTGCTCCATGCCTTCAGAGCCTTGCCGTCTGCAGCCTTGATTTCCTTAACTTGCTGAACGCTGATTTCAGGAACTGCAATCTCTGGGCACTTCTCAGGCTTTCCTTCCTTGCACTCAGGTTTTCCAGCTTTCTCGCACTCGTGCTTTGTGGAATCGCAAGCTGCTTTCTCGCAGTTCTCGTGGTTGCCTTCGCACTCAGGCTTTGCCTCAGGGCATTCAGCCTTGGTGGAATCGCACTGCTCACCTTCGCAAGCTGGCTTCTCAGGGCAAGCCTTCTTAAGAACGATAACTACAAACTGTCCGTCTACGCTCTTAGGGCCTTCACACTCAGGCTTCTCAGGTTTCTCCTCAGGGCAGCACTCATGGTTGTTAGCCTCGCACTCCTTAGGATCCATTCCGCAGTCGTGCTTTGCCTCAGCCTCTTTTGCACAGTCCTTGTGCTGGCCGTCACACTCTGGTTTGCCTTCCTTGCATTCGTGCTTTTCTTCAGGGCATGCCTTGGTGGAATCGCACTCAGGCTTTGGCTCCTTGCACTCAGGCTTCTCAGGAGCGGCGGTGATGTCCTTGTCAGTTACGAACACGTTCTCGATTTCCTGTCCCTCGATCTTGAAAGCGTCTGCTGTAACGCTCTCTGCAGAAACTGCCTTGGCATACTTTACTACAACTGCTGCAGGCTGTCCGTCAGGACCTGCTACAACGGCGGTTACGCTCTCAGGCTTTGCTGAGCAAGAAGAAAGGAGAAGGCCGGCAGCGGCTACTCCGATTACTGAAACGATAATGTTCTTTTTCATAACGCTTATGTTTTATTGTATTAACGATTTCTTTTTCTTCAACAAAGTTATCCTATATCAGGCTAATTGGTTAAATTTGCGTTGAATCTTAACACTTTTGAAACACAGAGATATGAGCAAGGGCAAAATACTTCTGACCGGAGCCGCCGGATATATAGGTTCACATACCTGGGTGGAACTCTGCCAGGCAGGATACGAGGTTGTGGGAGTTGACAACTTCTACAACTCTGAAAGGGACGTGGTTGAACGCATAGGGAAAATCCTTGGACGGGAAGTTCTGTTTGAGGAAGCGGACTGCTCTGACCTGCAGGCGTTTGGAAAAGTGTTCGAAAAGCATCCGGACATTGTGGGAGCCGTGCATTTTGCAGCCTGCAAGGCGGTTGGAGAGAGCATAGACAAGCCTCTGATGTATTACAGAAACAACATTGTTTCCCTGCTGAACCTGATAACCCTGATGACTGAAAAGGCAAAGGCGGCCAACATAGTTTTCTCATCTTCCTGCACCGTTTATGGGCAGCCTGATGAGGACCATCTTCCTATCGCTGAGGACGCTCCGCTGAAAAGGAGCCTTTCCCCTTACGGAAAGAGCAAGCAGATGGCTGAGGAAATTCTTTCAGACAGCGTGATTGCTTTTCCTCATCTGAAGGTTTGCGCTCTGCGATATTTCAATCCGATTGGGGCGCATCCGTCTGCTTTGATTGGAGAACTGCCAAGAGGTGTTCCGCAGAACCTGGTGCCGTTTGTAACCCAGACAGCTGCCGGAATCAGAGACCATCTGAATGTCTTCGGAGATGATTACAACACTCCGGACGGAAGCTGCATCAGGGATTACATCTATGTGGTGGATCTTGCAAAGGCACACGTGAAGGCTATCGACAAACTCGTGGGAGAGACTGAGGTTCATCCTGTTGAGGAAACGGACGAGCCTACATACGTGGATGCCGCAAAGACCGGCAGATGGTATATCTACAACCTTGGAACAGGAAGAGGATTGTCCGTGCTGGAACTCGTTCACGGCTTTATGAAAGCCACGGGAGTAAACCTCCCGTACGAGATTGCCCCTAGAAGGCACGGAGATATCGAGCAAGTGTGGGCAGATCCGCACAAGGCGGAAAGGGAACTCGGCTGGAAGGCAGACACCCCTATCGAGGATGTCCTCCGCTCCGCCTGGAACTGGCAGAAAACCCTTTAGTTATTGCGCAATAAATCTATAAGTTATTTGACCGAGTTGAGGGTCGGGAGCGGTATCGCTCTTGGAGAATCTTGAACGCCGTGCGGCATCCAGCGCGGCGTTTCTTATGCACTCGTCAGGGACGGAAGCATCGGCGACAACAAGGGCTTTCTGGACATAGCCGTTCTGCCCGACATAAATCTGGATTGTGACATCCCCACCACCGCGGCATTTATAGACAGGAATAGGCAGGGAAAAGGCCCTTCGGCCTTCCAGTATCCAGTAGAGCACTGAAGGGCCCTTGTATGCGGGCATTTCTTCCTTTTTCTCCTCGTATTTGGCGGCGGAAGGAACGTCATCCACACCGTCTGTAGGGATCTTGGCAGCATCCTTGATTCTCTGCTGGAGATCCTCGGCGTCTTTGTAGAGCTTGTCAGCATCTGTGTTGCGGTCGTCCTTGAGTTGGGAATTGCTGCGGTTTACAGCCACGGCCCTATAGGTTGTGACGGGACGGCCGGCAATCTGGTCTTCCAGCTGGGCCTTGGCGATGGCCTTGATTTCCTCCTGGAGCCTCTCCTCTTCTTCCTGGCGGCTTTTGGCAATCTGCCCTTCAGAATCGGTGACAAAGGAGATTTCCCCTTTCCTTACGGTGGAAATGGAAACAATCAGAAGTATGATAACGAGAACAAGATGAAAGATGATGGTAAGGTAAAGACCAGCACGGCGGCTCAGTTTGTCTGATTTGGCAAACCGGTCAATGTCCTGGTCAGATATCATCTTTTTTTCATCCATTATTCTCCGCGAGTCAGGAGAGCCTTTTCTATTGTCGCGATTATGATGCTGATAGCCACTCTGTTATGACCGCCCTGAGGAACGATGATGTCTGCATAGCGCTTGCTCGGCTCGATGAACTGGAGGTGCATCGGCTTTACGGTTTCCTGGTAACGCTTGAGTACCTGCTGGATGGTCTTGCCGCGCTCTTCTATGTCTCTCTGGATAACCCTTCCCAGGCGGTCATCAGCATCCGCATCGACGAAGATGGAAATGTCGAAAAGTTTCCTCAGTTCCTCGTTTGTGAAGACCAGAATACCCTCAACGATAATGATGGTGGCAGGCTCCACGTGAACGGTCTCGGTGGTTGAACGCGAGCAGGTTATGTAGGAATAAACCGGAGACTCGATTGCCTGTCCGCTGCGGAGTTTCTGAAGGTCCGACACCAGAAGGTCCCAGTCTATGGAGTTTGGATGGTCGAAGTTGTTGGCCGCCTTCTGCTCCGGGGTCAGATGGCTGCTGTCCTTGTAGTAGGAATCCTGGGAGATTACCGCTACATCTTCCTCCTTGAGGAGGTTCTTTATCTTTCTTACGACCGTTGTCTTGCCGGAACCAGTTCCGCCGGCTATTCCTATGATCAGCATACTTATGTTGTTTTTAGTTTTTCTGTTTAGAATTCAGCGTTTTTCGGAGTTCTAGGGAACGGAATCACGTCGCGGATGTTCTGCATTCCGGTAACAAACAGAAGCAGGCGCTCGAATCCCAGGCCGAATCCAGCGTGAGGGCAGGTTCCCCATCTTCTGGTATCGAGGTACCACCAGAGATTCTTCGTGTCCATGTTGAGTTCGTTGATGCGGGCCATTATCTTCTCGTATGAGGACTCCCTTTCGCTTCCGCCGATGATCTCTCCGATCTTCGGGAAGAGAACGTCCATTCCGCGGACGGTCTTGCCATCTTCGTTCTGCTTCATGTAGAAGGCCTTGATCTCCTTAGGGAAATCGGTGAGGATGACAGGCTTGCCGAAGTGCTTTTCAACCAGATATCTCTCGTGCTCGCTCTGCAGGTCGGTGCCCCAGTGAACAGGGAACTCGAACTTCTCTCCGCTCTTTTCCAGAATGTCCACAGCCTCTGTGTAAGTCACTCTCTGGAAGGTGATTCCGACAACGCTCTTCAAACGCTCGATCAAGCCCTTGTCAAACATATCGTTGAGGAACTGGAGGTCTTCCGCGCAGTTGTCAAGAGCATACTGAACGAGATATTTTATGAAGTCCTCGGCGAGTTCCATATTGTCAAAGTTGTCGTAGAAGGCCATCTCCGGCTCGATCATCCAGAACTCTGCAAGGTGGCGCGGAGTATTGGAGTTTTCTGCCCTGAAAGTTGGACCGAAAGTGTAGATCTTGCCAAGGGCGGTTGCTCCGAGCTCGCCTTCCAGCTGGCCGCTTACGGTAAGGGCCGTCTGCTTGCCGAAGAAATCTGTGGTAAAATCCACCTCGCCGGTTTCCTTGTCCAGCGGAATGCTCTTGAGATCCATGGTTGTAACCTGGAACATCTCTCCCGCACCCTCGCAGTCGCTCTCGGTAATCAGCGGAGTATGAAGGTAGAAGAAGCCGTGCTCGTTGAAATATTTGTGGATGGCGAAGGCCATGGCGTTACGGATTCTCATTACGCATCCGAAGGTGTTGGTCCTCATCCTGATGTGCGCGATTTCGCGGAGGAACTCCATCGAGTGACCCTTCTTCTGCAAAGGATAGTCTGCAGGATCAGCCTTGCCGTAAACCTCTATGCTGTCTGCCTGAACCTCCACGCTCTGGCCCTTTCCCATACTCTCCACCAGCTGTCCCTTAACGCAGAGGCAGGCACCTGTGGTAACGTCTTTGAGCTGGTCTTCCGTAAACTTGTCTCCGGCGCAGACGATCTGCATGTTGCGGATGGTGCTGCCGTCGTTCAGGGCAATGAAACTGACGTTCTTGTTGCCTCTCTTTGTTCTGACCCAACCTTTGACAATCACCTCTGAGCCAGGCTGCTGGCTGAAAAGTTCCTTTATGCTTTTACGTGTAAATTCTCCCATAATAAATTCTCTTATATATCAACTGTTATTCTTTCTTTTTTCTTCTTTTAAATAACCCTAATGCAGACTTACCGGTTATCTTTTCATAAGCATCCATTATACCGGCAACTGCTCCAATAGCAAGACATGTAATCCAACTGAAAGCAGACATTTCTATTTGACATATTTGCGTATAGCGTCTGCCCAGATCTTGTAGCCCTCCTGGGTAATGTGCAGGCCGTCTCTTGTAATCTCTGGCCTGAGCACCTGCTCGGAAGCCGGAAGGGCCAGGTCTGCAGGTCCGTTCGTAAGCATCAGAGGATAGAGGTTGATGAAAGTGACCTTTTCCTCCTTTGCCATCTTCTCAAGCTTGGCGTTTATCTCCGAGAACATTGCGGTTTTTCCCGTAAGCAGGCGGTAGCGCTTGAAGCTCTCGTTTATAGGCAGAAGGCTCTGCAGATAGATCTTGGTCTTAGGGCTTTCCTTCTTTATCCTGCGCACGACATTTATGATGCCGTTTGCAATGGAATCTGCTGTGAGATTGTGGCTTACGTCATTTGCCCCGGTGAGGAAGAATATCTTCTTCGGATGGCCCGGAAGAATCTGGTCAAGCCTTGCGTCAATGCCGCCAAATGTATCTCCCACGATGCCGCGGTTAAGGATGGCTCCGCCCTTCTTCTCCTGTGCCTTCTGAGTTTCAGGGAAGTAGGTATCCCACTTTCCGCCCTCAGTCAGGGAGTTGCCCAGGAAAACTATGTCATTTTCATTTACAGGCCTTTCCATATCGAATACTGCCTTCCTCTTGTAGTAATGGTCCGTATAGATTGGAGTTGCGTCCATCGCCTTCATTATGTTCTTAGGGATGTCCGTATTGTCTATCTGTCCTGCAAACAAACGGCTGCCAGCTCCTATTGCGAATACTGGCACAGGAATTCCGGTGTGGCTCTTTGTGGACCAGCCGATTCTGGCCTGCTTGTTGAGGGTATCAATAACCTCTTTCTTCTCATAGTTCTCCACCTTGCCGGCAATTGCATCGTTGAGAACGGTAAGGTCATAGGTGTATCCCTTCTCCCTTCCGAGGGCAAGTCCGCCGGTCTCGTGGTCTGCGGTAACAACTATCAGAGTCTGGTCCGGATGCTGCTTGTAGAACTCGTATGCAACGCCAATTGCCTTGTCAAAATCAATTGTCTCAGTAATGACTCCGGCTGCGTTGTTGCTGTGGGCTTCCCAGTCTATCTGGCCGCCCTCGCACATAATGAAGAAACCCTTGCCGTCCGGCTCGTACAAAAAGTCTATGGCGCTTTCAACCACCTGGGAAAGAGTCAGTTCTCCGTCCTTTCTCACAATAACGGGATGAAGGGCGCTGTCTCTTCTTTTCTTGCCATCCTGGAGCAGAATCATCTTGCTTGCATTTCCCTTCTTTGCCTTGTATTCCTCCACTCCGAGAGCAACGGTGTAGCCGTAGTCGTTAATCTTATTGTATATCTGCTCTGCGGCATCCTTGATTTCCTTGTCCCGAGTTCCCTGGAATCCGCCGCCGCCGAAGAAATCAAATCCGCTCTCCGGAAGCTGCATCGCGACTTCAAAGTAATTGCTTCTCTTCTGGCTATGGGCATAGAAACCTGCCGGAGTGGCGTGGTCTATGGTCACCGATGTCATTATTCCAATCTTGTAGCCAAGTTCCTTGAGCTTGTAGGATATCTGAGTAAGAGGAATGGAATCAGCCGGATAAATCCCAACAGTTGAGTTATTTGCCTTGTAGCCGGAAGCCAGCGCAGTGGCCGCGGCGCTAGAGCAAGTAATGATGTTGGAAGCTGAATAAGTGGTGGCAACACCCATTACTGGAAACTTCGTAAACCCGAGCGGAGTGTTGGAGATTTTCCCGTCTTTCTGGGAAAGATAGGCTTCAGTCAGGAAAACGTGGGCAAGTCCCATTCCGTCGCCGATGAACAGGAATACGTATTTGGCCTTTTGCTCCTTGTAGCAGTCTTCCTTCTTTTCCTGTGCGTATGTAGTTGAAAATACGAAGAGTACGGCCATCAGCAAAGCCGCTGTCTTTCTGAGAAATCTTCTGGAATCCATACTTTTGCAGATAAAGTTCTTCAAACGTACAAATTTACAAATTTTTTGCGCCGTTAGCTAAAAAGAAACGCCGGCACATTGGCCGGCGTTCCATTTTTTTGCTTCTTCCTTAAGATTAGTTTGCTTCTCTCTGACGAGCTACATACAGAATCTTGAGGGCGGAACAACGTCTGAGTTCCTGTTTGATATCCGTGATGATACCCATGCGGACATTCTCATCAGCCTTCAGTGCAACGGTCATAGCCTCACGCTCGCCCTCGGAGATGGACTCTCTTTCAGCGGCGATGAAGTCACGGATCTCGTTGACTGTCTTGTAGGAGTCGTTCAGCTGGATTCGGGAATCGGTTCCGTACTGAGCCTGCTTGGAAGGGATAGGTGCTCCCACATAGATGTAGGAAGTCAGGTCCTTTCTCTCAAGCTTGGTGTTCTCGGTTGCTGCAGGCAGCTTAACCTGAACGAGCTTGTCGGTCTGGCGGAACGATGTCGATATCATAAAGAAGAACAGGAGCATGAACACGATGTCCGGAAGGGATGCCGTGCTGATTGCAGGTGCGGATTTCTTACCGCCTTTTCTAAATCTTCCCATTACGATACCTCCTTACTTTTTACCTTTTGAAACGTCCTTAGGCTCTGCCTCGGAAATGTTCTGAGGAATAGCCTCCTTGACAATTTTCTGATGATCTTCGTCCAACTGTGCGTATTTCTTGCCGTATTTTGCGGTAGAGAACTGGTCTCTGAGCTCGTTGATTGCTCTCACGATCTCGTTCTGAACCTGGATGTACGTGTTGTACAATGTTCCCTTATCGTTCTGCAGAGAAACCACACCTTTGGATACCGGATAATTACCCAGACCCTTGATAGCCTTAACTTCCTTCTCAGGCATGTTAGGGTTGTCAGTCGGGTTGCTGAGCATCTCAACTATCTTATCCTTTATCTGGCTAACGTCAGTCGGTGAGGATCCAACCATTATCTTGTCCTGAGAATTGATCTTCACGACGATGATATTCCTACGGTTGATCTTCACGTCTTCCTGCTGCTGATTCTCTTCCGGCATAGGAGGGAGTTTTCTGGAAATTCCCTTGTCCACATCCATTGTTGTGGTGATGAGGAAGAACACCAAAAGCAAGAAAGCGATGTCCGCCTGACTGGAAGCGTTGATGTCGGGTGTCTTTCTAGCCATTTTAAATTTTCTGTTTTAAGACTTTCTCCTTAACAAGCTGCCGAAGATTGTAACAAGGATAGCTACAACCAGCAGGATTATGGACATGATGAGGACAGTGTCCGTCATCTTTAAAGTGCCATGAGTAGGCTCGGCAACGCTTGATGACAGGCTTACAGGATTGCCAGAAGCAAGCAAGTAAGAAATCACCAGAGCACCAAGGAAGACACAAATGTTGATAAGCGTCTTCTTGCCGCCTCTTCCGCTACGGTATACCATTGGCAGGAATATAGCCAGCAGTATCGCGATAGCAAGAAGGATGTATGCCCAGTTCAATATCGTGGAAACCATTGTGCCGTCACCAGTTCCCTTGTTCAGGAAGAGGAACGCAACACCGATAACCACTGATATGGCTAACAGTACATACAATATGAGTTTTGATTTGTTCTTCATTTTGCTCTAATTGATTTACTTCTTGTTGTATTTGGTGAGAATATCTACAAAGTTGATGGATGCGTCCTCCATTGAGTTAACCAGGGAGTCGATCTTTGCAACGATAATGTTGTAGAAAATCTGAAGGATAATAGCAACGATCAAACCGGCGATGGTTGTAATCAAAGCCACCTTAATACCACCTGCTACAACGGTTGGAGAAATATCACCAGCAGCCTCGATAGCGTCGAATGCGCCAACCATACCAACTACTGTTCCCAAGAATCCCAACATAGGAGCAAGGGCGATAAACAGGGCAATCCAGGAAAGGCCGCTCTCGAGCTGACCCATCTGTACGCCACCGTAAGCGGTGATGTTCTTCTCAACGCTCTCAAGACCCTCGTCATAGTGGAGAAGACCCTGATAGAAAATGGAAGCGACTGGACCACGGGTATCGCGGCAAAGATCCTTTGCCTTCTCAACACCACCCTCCTGAAGAGCAGACTCGATGCCTTCGAGAAGTTTCTTGTTGTTGGTAGTAGCTCTTGAGAGATAGATAAGTCTCTCGATGGCGATTGCCAGACCCAGGATGAGACAGAGAACAACCCATACCATGAATGCAGGACCACCCTCGATGAACTTAGTCTTGATCTGCTGATACAGAGGCTTGTCTGACTTCTGGTTGAAAGGATCGACTTCAGCCGGAGCAGCTACTTCCTCAGCCTGAGGAGCTGGAGCTACCTGCTCAGTTGCATTCTCGTCAGTCTTCTGATCCTGAGCTGTTGCGTTCTGGGCAGTCAATGCCATTAGGCCTGCAACTGCCAAAAACATGAAAAGTTTTTTCATAAATTTTGTTGTGATTAAATTAAACAATGTTTATCAGTTATTATTTGTTTTATCCTATAATGGTGTCCGTAAAACGAAGTGCAAGATAGCAATTTTTTTTCACATTGGGCATCAAACTCCCGAAATTTCCCCCCTCAATGATTTTTGCATTTCCTTTTTCACCTTTTCCGGGGAAGAGTACCTTCCGAGCAGCATAAACAGCTTGCAGAGGGTTGCCTCGGTGGTGCCGTCGTAGCCGCTTATCACACCCGCTCCCTTCAGGCCCATTCCGGTTGCGTAGGCGCACATATCCACTTTGCCGGCGTGGCACTGGGTTACGTTCACGATTACCAGACCCTTGTCCACCCACTTTTTCATCGTTGAAAGAAAAGCTTTTCCTGTCGGGGCGTTGCCGCTGCCGAAGGTTTCCAGCACCACGGCCCTGCATCCCTTGGTAGAGAGCACGGCGTCTATCGCCTGCGGGGTTATGCCAGGGAAAATCTTCAGGATGGCAACGTTCGTGTCCATCTTGTCTCTGATTTTCAGCGGTATATCCCATCTTTCCGGATAATGGATCAGGTGGCGGTTGTATTTTATGTGGATTCCCACGTCTGCCAGAACCGGATAGTTGGCGGAACGGAAGGCGCGGAAATTCTCCGCGTTGTATTTGGTGGTGCGGTTTCCGCGATAAAGCTGGCTCTCAAAGTAGATGCAGACTTCCGGAACCATCGGGTGACCCTCAGCGTCCTTGGCGGCTGCAATCTCAATCGACGATATGATGTTTTCCTTGCCGTCCGTGCGGAGCATTCCAACAGGGAGCTGGCTTCCGGTCAGTACAACCGGCTTTGCCAGGTTCTCCAGCATAAAGCTCAGCGCGGAAGCTGTGTAGGACATGGTGTCCGTGCCGTGAAGTATCACAAAGCCGTCGTACTTGGAGTAGTTCTCCTTTATAATCTTGCAGAGCTTTACCCAGAAATCCGGAGTTATGTCTGACGAGTCTATCACCGGGTCAAACGAGCAGGTGTCTATCTTATAGCCGAACTTCTTGAGTTCCGGGACCTCGGTCTCTATCTGGCTGATATCCACCGGAACAAGAGTCATTGTCCTTTCGTCCTGCTTCATACCGATCGTTCCGCCGGTATAGATCATCAAAATTGAACTTTTCATATCAATATGTTTTAGACGGAAGGCAGAAAAGCTCTTCCGCATTCTTTGTTGTCTGCTCTGCAACTTCCTCAATACCAATGCCTTTTACCTCAGCGATCTTGGCGGCTATAAGAGGAATGTAACTGCTCTCGTTTCTCTGGCCGCGGTGCGGAGCCGGAGTCAGGTAAGGGGAATCCGTCTCCAG
Source organism: Bacteroidales bacterium (assembly GCA_017550655.1). GTDB lineage: Bacteria > Bacteroidota > Bacteroidia > Bacteroidales > UBA932 > Egerieousia. The sequence continues at coordinate 80,239 of JAFZOK010000039.1, forward strand.
CAGGATGTTCTCCAGAGGAATGTCCGCCACCACCTTTGCTATGCCGGCGTTCTTGAAGGTTACCACGCCCCCTATTCCAACCTTGAATCCCCCCAGCGAGGCAATTCTGCGGTAGGTTTCTATGCTTCCTGTAAAGGCGTGGAAGACTCCCCTAATCCTCCCCTTGAAGCCGGAAACCAGATCCAGCATCTCCTGCGTGGCGCTCCTTTCGTGGATAATTACCGGGAGGTTTTCCTTTGCGGCATATTCCAGCTGGGTTGCCAGAACCTCCTTCTGCTGTGAGAAGAAATCACGGCTCCAGTAGGCGTCCAGTCCTATTTCCCCTACCGCTATGTATCTGTCCTTATGAGCCTTAAGTTCGCCGAGGGCAAAATCCAGCTCATCTTTCCAGTTCTCTCCCACTGATGTAGGATGAAGGCCCATTCCCATAAAGGTATGCTCCCGATACTCCTCATACACCTCCATCTGGGCCTTGAAACTGGTAGAGTCTATGCCCGGAAAAATCCAGCGGTCCACACCGCTGGCCAGGACACGTTCCATTACTTGGGAACGGTCCACGTCAAAAGCCTCGTCGTAAAGATGAGTATGTGTATCTACAAAACGCATCGCTATGCCTTGTACCAAAGTCCGGAAGCGTCCTTGCGGATCTGCCCGTCCATTTCCATCTCCAGCAGCACCAGGCTCAATTCCCTGATGTCCATCTTTGCCGTGGCGCAGAGCCAGTCCGCCGTCCGCCCTTTTACAGCTGATAAAGATAGCAATAATTTCTGCTTGGTCTCCTCGGATGCGGAAAACAGTGAAGGCTGCCGCTTGATGTCCGAGATGTAGCCGTCCGTCCAGCCCATGGACTTGATTATAGTGGAAGAGTTCAGGCAGAGCTGGGCCACATTCCTGCTTATCAGATAATTGCAACCATAGGAATTTGCATCCCACATACGCCCGGGAACGGCAAAGATGTCCTTGTTGTAGGAAGATGCGTACTCCACCGTGCTCATGCTTCCGCCGCTGATCCGGCTTTCCCCCACCAGCAGAGCGTTGCAGATTCCGGCAATGATCCTGTTCCTTTGCAGAAAGTTCCGCCTTAAAGGCTTGGTTCCTCTGGGATATTCCGTAACAACACCGCCCTGGCTCAGCATACGGACAGCCATTTCCCTGTGGGCGGAAGGGTAAATCCAGTCTATGCCGCAAGGAAGTACGGCAATGGTTTCCAGTCCGGCCTCCAGTGCGGCCTTGTGGGCGCATCCGTCTATGCCAAGGGCCAGGCCGCTCACTATCTGCACTCCGGAACAGGACTGGGCGATATCCGCAACAATCCTTTCCACGCATTCCGCTCCGTACGGAGAAGCCACACGTGTCCCCACAATGCTCATTATGCGGCTCCCGAAAGAGGCGCTCCCCCTGTAATAAAGAAGGAACGGCGGATCCGGGCACTCCTTCAATATCGAAGGATAATCATCGCTGAGTACAGATATCAGCTTTACTCCCTTGGATCTCATCCAGAGGGCTTCCTGCCGCCCCCATTCCATCATCTCTCGGGAGAAGAGCATCTCCCCCACACCTTCCACCTTAAGCAATCCGTCCACATAAGAAGAACCCTCCTTCAACAGTCTCTCGAGACTTCCCGCCTCCTTCAGGACCAGACATCCTTTTGCCGGATGATTCACCAGCACGCGGCTCATAGCGCACAGCAGAGCCTCAACCTCAATCTCCATACAATGAAATATTTGCAATAAAAACGGCGGCAAGATATGAATCTGCCGCCGTCGGGGAATGCCAAACGGTACAATTGACCCGTTTGCTTAAGGTTGGGCGAATTACACGATCAGCATAGCGTCTCCGTATATGCCGAAACGGTACATCGCCGAGGCGTCCTTTGCGTGCATTGCCTGCTTGTAGGCCGCCATAACCTTCTCGTAGCCGCCGAATGCCGCCTGGCACATAAGCATTGTGCTGAGCGGATAGTGGAAGTTGGTTACAAGCGCGTCCACAATCTTGAAGTCATAAGGAGGGAAGATGAACTTGTTGGTCCATCCGTCAATCGGTTTTACCCTGTGGGTAGTGGTAACAGGAGTCTCCAAAGCCCTTGCTACAGTAACTCCAATGGCGAAAACCTTGTGTCCGTCTGCCTTGGCCTTGTTGATCTTCTCTGCACTTTCCTCGGAGATTATGATTCTCTCGCTTCCCATCTTGTGCTTGGAAAGGTCCTCTACATCCACGCCGCCAAAGTTGCTCAGGCCAACGTGGGAGGTTATGAATGTGCAGTCCACACCCTTGATTTCCATACGGGTGAAAAGCTCCCTTGAGAAATGAAGGCCTGCTGCCGGAGTTGCAATGGCACCCTCGTGGCGAGCAAAGATGGTATTGAAATTCACCTGGTCATCCTCATTCGGATGAGGGCGGATTTCCTTTGGAACAGGAAGTTCTCCAACGCTGAAAAGCGTCTGGCGGAAGTCCTCGTAACTGCCGTCGAACAGGAAACGGAGGGTTCTGCCCCTGGAAGTTGTGTTGTCTATAACCTCTGCAACCAGAGAATCATTCTCGCCGAAATAAAGCTTGTTGCCGATCCTGATCTTGCGGGCGGGATCAACCAGCACATCCCATAGCCTCTGTTCGCGGTTTAGCTCCCTGAGCAGGGAAACCTCTATCTCGGCTCCGGTCTTCTCCTTGTTGCCCTGAAGGCGTGCCGGAAAGACTTTGGTGTCGTTGAGAACGAAAATATCCCCCTCGCGGGCATAATCCAGGATATTCTTGAAGATTTTGTTTTCTATTTTGCCGCTCTGGCGACGCATCACCATCAGCTTGCAGTCATCCCTGAAACGGGTAGGTTCCTTTGCGATCAAATCTGCGCGGAACGGGAATTTGAATTGTGATAATTTCATAAAAACTCTGTTTTCGCCCATACACGATAGGCAAAATATTATACGGAGGAAAACGAAAAAGGTTACAATTATCCGAAATATTCTTTGATATCAAGGGCGTCTTCCACCCTGAATCCCCCTGAGGCTGAGCGCCTAAGGGCAGACATAAAGGCTCCGCTGGAAAGCATTGCCCCGAAATCCCTGGCCATGGAGCGGATGTAGGTTCCCTTGCTGCACTCGATCCTTAGAGTGGCGGCGGGAAGGCTGCGTATCTGGTCCGGCGTAAGTAGAGAATTCTCCGTATAGCGGATTACTGGATTGTTTTCCTCGGAAGCGATCCTCTTCTTCACAACAAAGGTGTTGTGGGATGCATCCGTGCCGTAGGATGGCCTTTCCAGGGTTTGGACAAGCGGATTGTCCTTCCCCAAAAGTTCACAGGCATAGATTTTTACGGCGGCGGGCTTGAGCTCAGATTCCTCCCCGTTCCTTGCCAGATAGTAGCTCCTTGTGCCGTTAACGTATTTTGCGGAATAGGCCGGAGGCATCTGCTCTGTCTGGGAAGTGAAACTTTGGGCAGCCCTTCTCATATCTTCCTCAGCGATGTGGGAGGTGGGATACAGGGCATCAATCGGATGCTCCCTGTCGAAAGAAGGGGTTGTGGCGCCAAGGGTGAACTCCGCGATGTATTCCTTGCGTTCCGCCTGAAGCGCCTCGCTGAGTTTGCAGGCCTTGCCTACGCAGATTATCAGAAGCCCTGTAGCCAGAGGATCCAGGGTTCCCGCGTGCCCAATCTTTACGTTCTTGGTGTTGAAGCGGTTGCGGAGAACATACTTTATCTTGCGGACAACGTCTGAACTTGTCCACCTGTAGGGTTTGTCAACCGGAAAGATTATGCCCTCGGGATATGCAGACATGTCCTTTTCCAGGCCGACAGGATTGCGTCTGTCTATGACTAGCGGGTTTAATGGCATACGGGAATCTTCTCAATCCTGCGCTGATGGCGGCCGCCTTCGAATTCGGCTTCCATATAGGCCTTTACGATATCCCTTGCAAGTTCTTCGGAAATGAATCTTGCAGGAAGGGACAGGATGTTGGCGTTGTTGTGCTGCTTTGCCAGAGCCCCGAGTTCAGGAGTCCAGCACAGAGCGGCCCTGATTCCCTGGTGCTTGTTTACGGTCATGGATATGCCGTTGCCGCTTCCGCAGATTGCGATGCCAAACTCCACCTCGCCCTTCTCAACTGCCTCGGCCAGAGGATGGGCGGTATCCGGGTAGTCTACGCTCTCCGATGAGTAGGCCCCAAAGTCCTTGATGGTATGGCCCTTATCGCTGAGGATACTCTTCAGGTATTCCTTCATCTGGAATCCGGCGTGGTCGGATGCCATTCCTATGATCTTTCCCATAACTGTGTTTTTATGATGTTTTCTGGTTTTCCGAATCCAGTTCCTTAACTTTTTCAACAAGGTTGTCTATTTTCAAAATGTAATGGTAGAAGGCTTCTTCCTTGAGTGCGGAGTAACGGCCTATCAGTCCCTTGAGCTGCTCCATAATGATATCTCCGCTCTCTTCCCATTCCCCGGCGTTAGGCCTTACGCCCTCGGATATCGCATAGAGGCGGAACTGGGAAGCAAGGGCTTCTCTTGTAAACAAAGCCTCGAGATCCGTGTAATTGTCTATTCCGGAGAGGGCTGCGCGGTTGCGGTCTGCAAACTGGGAACTGAATTTCATCAGCAGGCTCTTTCTGTTGACCTTGACAAGATAATCCGTAACCCCTACCGTATCCATAGGAACAAAGACATCCGGAACAATTCCTCCGCCGCCTACCTTTATGCTGTCCGCATTCTGCATCTCGCCCCTCTGGTAACGCTCAAGGATGTCATAGCGGTAATCCTCCGTATAAGGCTTCTGGATGCACCTTCCGGAAGGAGTGTAGAAGCGGGCCACGGTCAGGCGGATTCCGCTGCTGTCTGAGAAGTAAACCGGCTCCTGCACCAGTCCCTTGCCGAATGAACGGCGGCCGATTATGGTTCCGCGATGGTTATCCTGGATGGCTCCGGCAACTATCTCGCTGGAAGACGCGCTGTTCTCGTTAATTGCCACATAAAGTTTAAGATCCTTGAAATGGCCTGATCCCGTCGCGATGAAATCCTCCCTCTTTCTCATCCTGCCTTCCATATAGACCACCATGTCTCCCTTATTAAGGAACTCGTTTGCAAGGGCGTAAGCCTGTTCCAGATATCCGCCCGGATTGTCCCTAAGGTCCAATACAAGAGAGGTCATTCCCTCGGCGCTTAACCTGGCGGCTGCAACCATAAACTCCTTGTACGTTGTAAGGGCGAAGGTGGAAATCTTTATGTATCCGAGAGTTGGAGTGAGCATTACTGCAACATCTATACTGTGAACCGGAATAATCGCCCTTGTTATGCTGAAGTCCAGAAGGTCCTTCTCGCCGCTTCTCTTAACGCCCACGTTAACCTTTGTGTTTATAGGCCCGCGGAGCATTTTCATCATTGAATCCTGAGAGAACTTGACTCCCGCAACGTTTCTTCCGTCTATGGTGACTATACGGTCTCCGCTCCTGATTCCGATCCTCTCGCTCGGGCCGTTCGGAACCACGTTGATAACCACGAGGGTATCTTCAGGAACATTGAACTCTATGCCCACTCCACTGAAGTTTCCGGACAGGGACTCGTCCGCTGCCTGGAGGTCCTTTGGAGGAAGGTAAACGGAATGAGGATCAAGGCTCTCGAGAATATGCGGAAGAGACTTTTCCATTATGTCCCCGTTGCTTACGGTATCCACATAGTTTTTCTCTATCTGGTCCAGAACCAGAAGAAGCTTGGACCATTTGCGGTTTTCCGCCAGTTCGTAATTGATTCTCGGATTCTGGGAATGCCTTAACCTCCAGAGCTTTCCCAAATAGAAGGAAAGCCCTATGACCACAATGAAAATCCACAGCCAGGGATTGTCCAGGAATTCTTTAAGTTTCTTCAGCATCTTCTACTTTGATTCGGAAGCCTGTCGTTCGGCTTCAAGTTCCTTAATCTTTTCGGAGTCCAGCTGCTCTACAGTGATACCGGCCCTCTGAAGAAGCTTTATGCCGTCGTCAAGACGGTAGGCATCGCGATATACCACTCTTCTTATTCCGCTCTGTATTATCAGTTTGGCGCATTCCATGCAAGGAGAGGCCGTGATGTAGAGAGTGGCTCCCTCGGAGGAGTTGTTGCTCTTTGCCACCTTGGTGATGGCGTTGGCCTCGGCGTGGAGGACGTATGGCTTGGTAACTCCGTTCTCGTCCTCGCACACGTTCTCGAATCCCGACGGCGTACCGTTGTATCCGTCTGAGATTATCATCCTGTCCTTGACCAGCAAAGCCCCTACCTGAAGCCTCTTGCTGTATGAGTTCTTTGCCCAGATGCCTGCCATCTGCAGGTAGCTGAGGTCAAATTGCAGCTGTTTGTCCATATAATGCTGTCCCTTTTTTCTAGTTCTGGTAAATGTAACGCTTGATGCTTCTCTTAGGAGTCTTCTCAAACTCCTCCGGCATAATCTTCACGCCTGAAATCTTGGAGTAGTTAGGCATCTCCTCGTTGACGATGGCAATGTTCTCGTTCATCTTGGCCTCAATCTGCGCGGCGGTGGTAAGGCCGTCACGTGACGCTCCTTCGATATCAGGATAGATCAGGGCCACCATCTTTCCGCCGTCATCAATAACCAGAGACTCAACCACGTAAGGCATGTTGTTTATAATACTCTCGATTTCCTCCGGATAAATGTTCTGGCCGCTAGGACCAAGAATCATGTTCTTGCTCCTTCCCTTGATGTAGAGGAAGCCGTCCTTGTCCAGTATGCCGAGGTCTCCGGTACGCATCCAGCCGTCTTCCGTAAACGCGTCGCGGGTTGCTATCTCGTTCTTGTAGTAGCCGAGCATCGTGTTGTCTCCCTTGACCTGGATTTCTCCCGGGATTGTGCGAGGCTTGTCGGAATCGATCCTTATCTCCATCCTCGGAGCGGCATAACCGCAGGATCCAACCCTCTTTTCCTTCCAGTCCGCGTATGCGATGATCGGAGCGCACTCTGTCATTCCGTAACCCACCGTGTACTTGAATCCTATGGAGTTGAAGAAACTGTCTGCCTCCTTGTTGAATGCGGCGCCTCCGATAATCACTTCCTCGAATTCTCCGCCGAAGGAACTTGTAAGAGTATCGTTGATCTGTGTCTTGATCCTCTTGTCCGCAATCGGAAGCCTCAGCAGGAACCTGACACCAGGAGTTGAGAGGAACGGCTGAAGACGGTTCTTGTAAATCTTCTCTATGACAAGCGGAACGGAGATTATGATCTTTGGCTTGATCTCCTCAAACGCCTTGACAATCACGCTAGGAGACGGAACCCTGGTAAGGAAGTGAACGTGGGCGCCTACTGTCATTTCGTAGAGGAACTCGAACATCATTCCGTACATGTGAGCGGACGGAAGTATGGAAACCACGTTGGATTTCTCGTCCACGGAATTCATAACCTTGTAGGCAAAGAGCACGTTGGACCTCATCGCCCTGTAAGGAATCATCACACCCTTGGAGAATCCGCTGGTTCCGCTGGTGTAGTTGATCATAGCCATCTCGTTCGGATCTGATTCTCTGCGATATGATATGTATTCAGGTCCGAACACCTTGGGATAGGCCTTTCCGAAGAGCTCGTTCAGGTGCTCCATCGCCAGGTAGGTATCCTTGTTCTTTGTCTGGATAAGCGAGAAGTCATCCAGGCAGATAACAGTATTGAGGTTTGGCATGTGAGTCAGCGTCAATCCTTCCAGAATAATGCTTCCGGCAAAGAGAATGCAGCTGTCGGAGTGGTTTACTATGTGCTCTATGTTGCTTGGCTTGAACTCGTGGAGAATAGGCACCGGAACAGCTCCGTATGTAAGGCTGGCGAGAAAAACAACGGCCCAGTTGGACTGGTTCTTGGAGCAGATGGCAATCTTGTCGCCCTGCTTTATGCCGCTCTCCCTGAAAATAATATGAATCTTTGCAATCTTGCGCGCCACATCCCTGTAGTAAAGGGTTATTCCCTTATAGTCCGACAAGGCCGGACGATTCCAGTTGTGCTTAATGCTCTCTTCAATTATCTCTATCAGAGAATCAGAAACATACATCATAATATCGTAGGTTTTTCGGTTTTCGGTTTATGAGAATACCTGCATGGCGCAAAGGCCCGCATATATTCCGTTCTTTTCCATAAGCTGGTCGTGATTGCCCTCTTCCACAATCTTTCCGTCTTTCATCACGATAATGTCGTCCGCATAGCGGATGGTGGAAAGGCGGTGGGCAATAACAATGCTGGTGCGGTTGGCCATCAGCTTGTAGAGGGCATCCTGAACAAGACGCTCGCTCTCTGTATCCAGGGCACTTGTGGCCTCGTCCAGAATCAGTATCGGAGGATTCTTCAGCACGGCCCTGGCAATGGCGATTCTCTGCCTCTGGCCTCCGGAGAGGTTTTCTCCGCGATCGCCGATATTGGTCTCGAACTTCTTCGGAAGCTGCTCGATGAATTCCAGGGCGTTGGCGATCCTGGCGGCCTCGATGACCTTCTCCCTGGAGACATTCTCCATTCCGAAGGTTATGTTGTTGTAAACCGTGTCGTTGAACAAAATGGATTCCTGTGTCACGATTCCCATCTGGGAAGTCAGTGAATCCAGGGTGTAGTCCCGGATATCGTGCCCGTCTATGAAGATGCCGCCGCCGGTAACGTCATAGAACCTAGGCAGCAGGTCCGCAAACGTGCTCTTTCCCGCACCGCTCGGCCCCACCAGAGCCACCATCTTGCCTTTAGGTATGCTGGCGTTGATATCCCGGAGCACAGGAACATCCTTAGTGTAGGAGAAGTTTACTCCGCGATATTCGATGCCTTGCTTGAATTCCTTGAGGGTAATGGCGTTCTCTTTTTCCTTGATATTGTTCTTGGCATCGAGGATTACAAACAGTCTCTCTCCGCTAACCAGGCCTCTCTGGATGCTGGCGTAAGCCTTGGCGATGTTCTTTGCCGGTTCCAGCACTCTCCAGTAGCACAGGATATAAACAGTGAAGGTGCCTATGCTAAGCCCCAGCTTTCCGTGAATCTGAAGCCATCCGCCGTACAGGAGCACCGCAGCGGCGATAGTGATTCCCAGGAACTCGCTTGTAGGATGCGCCAGCTGCTGGCGGTAAAGCATCTTGCGGCTGGACCTCTTGTGAGCGGTATTGGTTTCCTCGAAGTTATCCTGGACGTATTTCTGCGCATTGAAGCCCTTGATTATCCTGATGCCGGAAATCGCCTCGTCAAAGTGGCTTACGATCCGTCCCATAAGGCTCTGTGTCTCCACCGCCTTCTTCCTCAGCCTCTTGGAAATGGCACCGATCGCCAGGCCGGAAAGCGGAATGGTGATAAGGGTAACCAGCGTAAGTTTCGGGGACAGGTAGAAGCAGTATGTGATGAAACCGATTATCAGCAGCGGTTCCCTGAAAATCATGTGGAAACTGTCCGCCACTCCGTTCTGGACCTCGGTTACATCGTTGGAAATCCTGGATATGATATCTCCCTTCTGCTGGGTGTGGTAGAAGCCCACGTCCATTGTGGAAACCTTGCGGAACAAGTCCGTGCGGAGTTTCTTCATGATGTGGGTTCTCATCCTCACCAGAATGGTCTGGGAAAGGTATCTCGTGATATTGGAAAGCAGGCTGGCTCCCACCAGGAGGGCGCAGACGAAAAGCAGCGCCTTCAGCGGTCCGGCCGCCAAGAATATCTTGTCCATATAGTACTGGAACGTGTTCTCAAACCAGTCCATTGACATAGAGAAATTCTGCGTCTTGTCTGCCAGGGTGGCAATCTCCGCAGATACCTGCTCGTTGCTCGGGCTCTCGAACAGAAGCTTCAGCACCGGAGATATCAGGGAATAGTTCACGATTCCGAATATCACGGACAAAATCGCGAGTATTATATATCCCGGCCAGAATCTGCGCCACGGCCTGGCGTAATTGAGCAGTCTGAGAAAATTCTTCATCTTCTAAAGTTTCTTGATCCTTCCGGTCTTGAGGTTGAACAGGAATTCCTTTCCGTCCATTCCCATAACCTTTACAAAACCGTCCTTGTCTTCCGTCACTGTGCTTTCCCTGGATATCGGTCTCTTTATGTTCTTTGCTGTAAGTTCTTCTCCCTCAGGAGTGTAAATCCTTAGCTTGGATACCGTGCGGAGAATGTAGTAGCGCCGTCCGAACAGGGTGGTCTCCTGCGGCATCTCGCGTGTAAACTCCGGAGCGTGGATGTCTGTCCATCCCTCAACCCTGTCTCCGTTTACGTCACGCTTGGTAATTATGTTCTCGCCGGTGATGATAAACATTCGGTATCTTCCGTCCTCACGGATTATCTCCGGTCCAAGGGCAACCTCCACATCCAGCTGCTTAGGATATCCGGTGTAGTGCGCTCCCCTGCGGTTCATGCGGTAAAGCTTGTCGCCGAGTATGAAGGTTATGTAGCTCTTCCCGTCGTCCAGTTTTACCAGGCCGGCGTAATTCTTTATCGTGTCCTTCATAGGGATGCCCCAGATACCCTTCTTGTTCTTGTCCATATAGGAAATGGAAAGGTATTTCTTGCTCTGCTCGAACCAGGTGGTGTCTCCCTTGTCCGGATCCACCAGAGGGAACGGTCCCCAGAAGGTCTTGAAGGTGCTGTCTATGAATATAACCTCCTCGTCCTCCTCGTCGAACATCTGCGGAGGAACAGACAGCGATGCGGCATAGAAACTCAGGTTAGCCTTTGTCTTTCCGTCTGACGGGCAGATGTTTATAGTAGCATATTCAAAATTCTTCTTCCTCAGCGACGAGGTTATCCTGCCCCTGAAATACTTGTTCAGGACGGTGAGCAGGGTATCTGCTCCTTCCTTGATATTGACAAAGGCCTTTGCCACGCCCTTGTCCGAGAAGAAGGAACTGGCCGGAGTGCGGGACAGGTATTTCTCAAGCTTTACGGCATTGACTTTTCCCTTGTAGAACTCCCCTACGGCATTGGCCGACCCGATTATGGTCCAGTCTTCACTCTTGCAGTACTGGTCTTCCGGATTATGGGAGAAAATCTCGCCCAGGACTGCCGGGACATACCCCTTGTAAACAAACTCGGCGGGTTCCTGGAACTGCCCCTTGCCCTTGATTCCGGTTATCCTTCCCAGAAGGGATGTGGAGTTCTTGTAAAGAAGCGTTACCCACTCGAACTTGCCGCCAACAAGGCAGAATGCACTAACGGCCTCGGTAAAGCCCTCTGAAGCAAGCCACTCCATAGGTAAAGGAGAATCAGGAAGGGCTATCCTGTCCAGATTGGAAAGGTATGAAGAGTATTTCTTGTTGGCGTCAAGAAATTTCTCGTAGTCCTTTACGTAACTCTTGAGAGAATGCAGGTCTATGCAGACGGCAAACATCGTGCTTGCCGGAAGAATGTCCTGGGCCTTGGAAACATAAGGCTTCTGGCCTCCCAGAACCGCCGCAAAGTTTATGAAGTCCCCGTTATCGGTGAGCACTCCCTCGAATGAAATGAAGTTCCTCTGCCTCGGATTGATTTCCAGTGCGCTCCAGGTGGCCAGCCTCATTATGAAATCCGAGTACTTGAGGAAAGAATACGAAACGCTGCCGGAGAATAGTTTTCCTATCTGCTTGTGGTTGATGTACAGGCACTCCTCCCCGCCAGTTCCCTTGAGAGTGGAATAGAATTCCTGGTTTTCGAGAATGGAATTGCCCGCATCCAGATGCCTGAGAGAGCTCTCCACGCAGATAGAGGAAGAACTGGCTATCACCAGATCCTTGTCAATGGCAACCTTAAGGCCGGACGGCAGAGTGTAAATCTTGTGGGAGTTGTAGTTCCTGGAGTTAGACACTCCAGATTCCAGATAACGCTGGATATCCGAAACGCTCTCCTGGGTAGGCATATCCGTTATCTGAAGCAGACTGACTTCGTTAATCGCCGAGTAATGGAGGGAGAAAAGGCTGTGGCTTTCTCCCGCCCCGGAGAGAAAAAGCTTGTCCTGGAATGCCCCCAGAGAGGAAACGGAATCTATGAGCCCGTAGGCAAAGGAAGAAGTGTCCCTCAGCATCTGGGAGATATGGTCCAGCTGCTCAAAGTCGAAAATCAGGACCGCATCGGACGGAACGGCCCTGTAGGCCTCCTCTGTCTGGGCAGAGAGAACTTTCTGCTCTTTCTCGTCCACCTCCTCGGAATTATTGTCGCCGAGCCACAATGCCAGAAACAGAACCAAGCCCAGCAAAACCAGTCCGGCGGCGAACAGGATGAATATTTTCTTTCCCTTACTCATAGACTTGCGAATTTACGAAAAAAAATCGAGAGAGATGGTTACAAGACAAAAAAAGGGGGATGCAAGCATCCCCCAATCCTGTCAGTTGCTGGCTTCTGTTACTTCTTTGCAGCAGCCGGTTCAACGTAAGGGAAAACCTTTACGAGCTCTACGTCAAATACGAGTGTAGAGTAAGCAGGAAGATCCGGACCCATTTCCCTTCCGCCATAACCGAGGTTGAACGGAATCCAGAGTTTCTCCTTTCCGCCCTCGCCGATGAGCTGGAGGCCTTCAGACCATCCAGGAATCACGCCGTTGAGAGGGAACTTGATGGTCTCTCCCCTGTCGTAGGAAGAATCAAACTGCTTGCCGTTGGTAAGGCAGCCCCTGTAGTTAACCTCTACGGTATCCTGAGGACCCGGCTTAACCTCGTTGCCAGGAACTTCGATCTTGTACTGAAGACCGCTCTCGGTCTCCTGTACGCCCTCGTTCTTCTTGTTTGCTTCAAGGAAAACCTTCTCCTCGTCTGCCTTTACTACTCCGAGGGCCTCGTTGGCCTTCATCATATACTGCTGAATGTACATAGGAGCGCTCTGCTCGTCGAAACAAATGGTGGTATCTCCCTTGAGAACGCTCTTGATAGTGCCCATAACCTTTCCAAGGTTGATGTTGTCCAGCTGGGAACCGCGAAGCATGTTAGCGAATGCTACTCCAACAGCAACGCTTACGGAGTCAACTTCTCCCTGAGTGATTCCAGGAAGAGGTTTAGGATTGCTCTGGCAAGAAGCCAATATCATTGCGCTGAGCGCGCAGACTGCAATTGTCTTAAAAAACTTCATAATCCGAATATCTAATTGTTTATGTTATTTCTTTTCTCGGGCTGCAAATATAGCAAACAACGCCATCTTATGCAATAATCTTGCCCCGACATTGGCATCCCACTCGTTTTCTCCCGGAGCCACCTCGCATAGGTCGAATCCGACAATATGTCTCTGCGATGCAACTTCCCTGAGAAGATAAACCGCTTTCTGGAAGCTCAATCCTCCCGGAACAGGAGTGCCGGTATTCGGGCAAAGGGACGGATCCAGACCATCTATGTCAAAGCTTATATAAACATCTTCCGGAAGAGTTTCAACGATTTCCCGGCAGATTTCCTTCCAGGTTTTTCCTTCTGCCATAGCCTCCCCGATGCCAGCATCGGTAAAGGCGGAAATCCTTCCCTCACGCTTTATGGAATCGTGCTCGTCTGCGCAGAAGTCCCTGACACCCACCTGGGTAAGATGACCGATATTATCTATCTTGGAGAGGATGTTGAACATAATGGAAGCGTGGGAATGCTCAAAGCCCTCGTATGCTATCCTGAGGTCTGCGTGGGCGTCAAACTGCAGGACTCCCAATTTCCTGCCTTCCGGAAGAGATGCGGCCGCGGCCTTTACGGCTCCGAAGGTTACGCTGTGCTCACCGCCCACAACTCCCGGAATCTTGCCTTGTGAAAGGTATCCCGCGCAAACCTGCTCCGTCAGGTAATTCACGGCGGCGGAAGCCTGGTTGACCTCCTCCTGCAAGCCCCTGAGTTCCTTATCCAAATCCCTTCCCTCTGAAAGACAATCTATTATCTTTTTAGCCTTGGTTCTTGATTCGGTGTTTATCGCCTTTATGTAATCGAAAACCTTGACTCTTCCGCCATCCTCCATATCTATCTCCGCCTCGTCCGTTCCGATCTTCAGCTCCGGACTGGACGGATAGTGCTCGTCATAAAGGTCCACCTGCACGGAAGCTCCGATTATAGCCTCCGGTCCCTCAGCGGTTCCTTCTGAATATGAAACCGTTGCATCCCACGGAACGGAAATCAGCACCACAGGACACTCGTCGTTGGAAAACGGCATTCCAAAATACCGTCCGTTTGCAACCCCCACTCCTGAAGGATCAAACTCCATCTCTTCTTTAATGTTTTCCATACTGTGACCTTATTAGACGATGCCCTCGCGCAAGATGTCGTGGATATGCACAAGGCCAACATAGCGGCCTTCTTTCATAACCACAACTGAGGTTATCTTGTTCTTCTGCATCATGTTGAAGGCGTTAACCGCCATGTCGTTGATATCTATCTGCTTAGGATTGCGGCTCATTATGTCTTTAGCCACTATCTTGTCTCCCACGTGGATGCCTTTTTCCACCATTCGCCTGACGTCTCCATCCGTGATTATGCCCTGAAGATCTCCCTTCCCGTCCAGGACCACGGTTGCGCCAAGCCTGTTCTGGGAAATGTTGATTATGGTGTTCTGGATGCTCTCGTTCATTCCCACTACCGGCCTGACATTAAGATCCATAACATCAGATACTCTGAGATACAGCCTCTTGCCAAGGCTTCCTCCCGGATGGTAAAGGGCAAACTGTTCCTGGGAAAAGCCCCTCATCTGCAGAAGGCAGACTGCCAGAGCGTCTCCCATAACCAGCTGGGTGGTGGTGGAAGAAGTAGGAGCCAGGTTGTTCGGGTCGCTCTCCTTGTCTACGGTGGCTCTTACAATGTAATCGGCGTGCTGAGCCAGGAAAGAATCCACGGAAGAAACCATCGCGATTATCTTGTTGCCCATCCTTGCAATCAGCGGAACGAGCACCTTGATCTCCGGAGTGTTGCCGCTCTTTGAGATGCAGAGCACCACATCGTCTTTCTGGATGATGCCAAGGTCTCCGTGAATGGCGTCTGCCGCATGCATGAAAATGGCCGGAGTGCCGGTGGAATTCATGGTTGCCACAATCTTGGTTCCGATTATGGCGCTCTTCCCTATTCCGGTCACTATCAGCCTTCCCTTGCTGTGGAAAATCAGGTCAACCACCTCCAGAAAGGTCTCGTCTATGTATGAAGTAAGATTTGCCACGCTCTCGGCTTCCTGGGTAATAACCTTGCGGGCAAGATCCAGAATTTTTCCGTCAGATTTTTTCATAAAAATTTTGACAACTTGGAATTATTGAGTACATTTATAACACAAATGCGTGCATCGCAAATATAGTGCAAAATAAGACAACTAGATGAACATTACTTCAGAAACCCTTCGCAAACACCTTAAGGAGTTCTTCGGATTCTCCAACTTCAAGGAGCAGCAGGAAGACATCATAAAGCATCTGATCCGGGGCAACAATGCCTTCGTTCTTATGCCTACAGGCGGAGGCAAGAGCCTTTGCTACCAGCTTCCGGCATTGCTGATGGAAGGTACGGCCGTAGTCGTATCCCCTCTCATCGCCCTTATGAAGAACCAGGTGGATGCCATAAGGGGTTTTGTCGCCGAGAAGGAAGGCATTGCCCATTTCTTGAACTCATCACTTAACAAGGCTCAGGTACAGGAAGTTAAGGATGACCTTCTGAAGGGTATTACCAAGCTTCTGTACGTGGCTCCCGAATCGCTGACAAAAGAAGACAACATACAGCTGCTCAGGCAGTGCAAGATTTCTTTCTACGCAATAGACGAGGCTCACTGTATTTCAGAGTGGGGCCACGATTTCCGTCCGGAGTACAGGAGAATACTCCCTATTGTCCAGGAGATCGGCCAGGCTCCTATCATAGCCCTCACGGCAACGGCCACTCCTAAGGTCCAGAGCGATATCCTCAAGAACCTCGGCATGCCGAATGCCAAGGTCTTCAAGTCTTCCTTCAACCGTCCTAACCTCTATTACGAGATTCGCCCTAAGGTCAACACGGAGAAGGAAATCATAAAGTTCATCCGCCAGAACGAGGGCAAGAGCGGCATCATCTACTGCCTTTCCAGAAAGAAGGTGGAGGATATGGCGGAACTGCTTAACGTAAACGGTATCAAGGCCTTGCCGTACCACGCCGGACTGGATGCGGCCACCAGGGCCTCCAACCAGGACAAGTTCCTGATGGAGGAGGTGGATGTGATTGTGGCCACCATCGCTTTCGGAATGGGAATAGACAAGCCGGACGTAAGGTTCGTCATCCATTACAACATCCCCAAGTCTCTGGAGGGCTACTACCAGGAGACAGGCCGTGCAGGAAGAGACGGAGGAGAGGGCAAATGCATCGCCTTCTACAGTTTCAACGATATTCTCAAGCTGGAGAAGTTCATGCAGAGCAAGCCTGTCGCCGAGCAGGAAATAGGAAAGCAGCTCCTGACAGAGACTGTTGCATACGCGGAGAGCAACCAGTGTCGCAGAAAGACTCTCCTTAACTATTTCGGAGAGGTTTATCCTGAGGACGATTGCGGAAACTGCGACAACTGCCTGCACCGCCAGCCTCAGTTCGAGGGCAAGGATTACCTTGTCACGCTCTTCCAGCTCATCCGCTCGATGAGGGAAAACTTCAAGGCAGACCATCTGGCAAACATCCTGGGAGGCGTCACCAACGCCATGATCACCTCCTACAAGCACAACACCAGCCGCTTCTTCGGCATAGACAGCGAGAAGGACGAGAAGTTCTGGCTGGCCGTCATCCGCCAGGCCTGCGTAGACCAGTTCCTCAAGAAAGACATTGAGCAGTACGGCCTTATCTCCCTGACAGACAAGGGCAAGGAGTTCCTTGCAAAACCATACTCCGTGATGCTGACGGAAGACCGCAAGTTTGAAGACACGGGAGAGGGAGACGATGTTGACGATGATATGCCTGCAGGCGGCAAGAAGGGCGGCGGTGGAGGAGACCAGAGCCTCCTTGCAATGCTCAAGGATCTCAGAAAATCTATCGGCAAGAAGCTCAACCTTCCTCCATATGTCATCTTCACCGATCCTTCCCTTGAAGATATGACCATCTTCTACCCTGTCACCATCAAGGAACTCACCAACTGTTCCGGCGTTGGTATGGGCAAGGCGGAAAAATACGGCAAGGAATTCGTGGAACTCATTGCCAAATACGTTGAGGAAAACGAGATCCTCCGCCCGGACGATTTCGACTTCAAGATCCGCTCAACCGAAGACAGTTCCAACATAGGAAGGTTCATCATCCACAACACGGATATGCACGTTCCTCTGGACGAAATTGCCAGGATGAAAGACCTCGACATGGATGAGCTCCTTACCAAGATAGAGGCAATGGTTGCCGCCGGAAACCGCATCAAGATAGACTATTACATCCGCCAGGCCGTGGACGAGGACAAGATAGACGACATCTACGACTACTTCAAGGAAGAGGCGGAATCAGACTCTCTGTCCGATGCGATGAAAGCCCTCGGCCCTGACTACGAGGAAGAGGAAATCCGCCTCATCCGCATAAAATTCCTCACGGAAGTTGCCAACGGCTACTAATATTAACCAGTTACAATCCAGTTGATATCCTTACCTCTTCCCCAGTAGGACATCTGCCGCTTGGCGTAGTGGCGGGTGTTGGTCTTGATTTTTTCTATAGCCTCCGCGATGGAGATATTGCCGTCAAGATAATCGAAAAGCTCCCTGTAGCCCACGGTTCTAAGAGGCGGTATGTGCAGTAAATCAGGGCAGAAGACATTGTCTTTGTAACGGAATCTGTCCAGGGACTTGACCTCTTCCAGAAGGCCGTCCTCCATCATTTTGTCCACCCTGGTGTTTATGCGCTCATAGAGTTTATCCCGGTCCATCGTCAGACCAACTTTCTCGATTCTGAAAGGACGGGATTTGGAAGGCTCAGTCTTCCAGTCAGAGAACTTTCTGCCGGTCTGGAGGGTTACTTCCAGGGCACGGATAATACGCTGCGGGTTTGCAATGTCAATTGTGTTGTAGGATTCAGGATCCAGCTGCTTAAGCTGATATCGCAGAGACTCTATACCCTCTTCCTTCATTTTGGCGTTCAGGGAATCGCGGAGCTCCATATCAGGCTCAGGAAAGGCATCCAGGCCGTTGCAGACGGCATCTATGTAAAGGCCGCTTCCTCCGCACATTATTAACCTGTCACGAGTCTTGAAAAGATCATTCAGAAGATTAAGGGCATCTATCTCGTACTGGCCTGCCGCATAATGCTCGGTGATGGATTTTGTCTGGATGAAATAATGCTTAACCTCAGCAAGCTGCTCTTTTAAAGGAACGGCCGTGCCGATGGTCATCTCCCTGAAAATCTGGCGGCTGTCGCAATTGATCACGGGAGAACCAATCTGTTTGGCAAGGTTGATTGCGTAAGCGGTCTTGCCAACAGCTGTAGGGCCAAGTATTATCGTAAGAACCTTTTCCACTACTTAAGCGGGGTAAACGGATAAACGACACTCACTATGAAAATGTTTGCTGCCAGTATTATGATGTTCATGAAGAATCCAATCTTGAGGAAATCCGAGAACCTGTATCCTCCCGGGCCATAGACAAGCATATGTGTCGGAGAGCCGATAGGAGTTGCAAAACTGGAACTTACGCTAATCATCAGCGCTATCATGAACGGGAAAGGATCATATCCCAGCTTGACTGCAGCTGAATACATAATCGGGCAGAATATGGCACCGGCTGCGGTATTGCTGATGAATTCCGTTATGAAAGTGGCCACAAGGCAGATTGCAGTCATAACCAGAAGGGGACTGTTTCCGCAAACATTAAGGATTCCATAGGCCATCTTCTCCGCGATTCCTGTTTTCTGAAGCGCCAGGCCAAGCACCACAGAACCGGCAAACACCATAAGGATATCCCAGTTTATGGCTTTCATCGCCTGGTCCACGTTGCAGCAACGGAGGATAATCATAATAAAGGCCGCAATCACAGCGCAATTCATAAGGGACATCACATTGGCGGCACTCAACGCAACCATCGCTATCATTATCAGAGAAGAAAGCAGCGTCCTTGTTCCGATATTGGCAACCTGTTCGGAATCAAAGAAATGAATCTGGCTGAAAATCCTGCTCCCTTCCGTTTTCATCTTAGGAGGGCATTCCAGAAGAAGAGTGTCTCCGGCCTGAAGCACAACCTCCCTCGGAGACTGGTTTATCCTCTCCCCCTTTCTGGCCACTGCGACAAGGGTAACGTTGTTCTGACCTTCAAACCCGCTCTCAGATATCGTCTTGTTTATCAGGCTGCTGCCAAAAGTGATGTAGGCAGTCTTGAGCTGGCGGTGCTTGACGGATTCTTTCGTGGAAAAAACATTATTCTCCGCGATTGCCAGGCCATGGCTTGCCTTAAGGTCCAGAAGCTCGTCAATCTGTCCGGAGAACACCAGACGGTCTCCTGCCATAATGGGATCTTCAGATGTCACCGGAGAAATGACGTCGCCGTCTGAACGTATGATTTCTATAAGGGATCCTCCCTTGACACTGTCCAGTCCAGCCTCGGAAACTCTCTTCCCGATGTATTTGCTGTCTTCCGGCACCTGGAATTCCACCGTGTATTCCGAAGCATCCTCAAAAGCGGCCTCCGGAGCCTTGCGGTCCGGAAGTAGTTTCCTAAGCGCAAGTACGGAAAGAACACCTACCACCAGGCAGAAAAGTCCAGGTATCGTGATAGACAAAATATTCATCGATATGCCCGTGTTGTCTTTATACAGGCCTGATATGATGAGGTTTGGCGGAGTTCCGATAAGGGTGCACACGCCTCCCATTCCGGAAGCGTAGCTCAGCGGTATCAAAAGCTTGGATGGAGAGATACCGAGTTTCTTGCTCCACATTTTCACGATACCCACAAACAAAGCCACCACCGCAGTATTGCTAAGGAACGCGCTCAGTGCGGCAACCGGGAACATAAGCCTGGAGATGGCACCCGAATACCTTTTGGGCTGGCCCAGCAGATGCTTGGCTATCCAGTTCAGAACTCCCGTATGCATCAGGCCGGCAAGCACTATGAACAGGACTCCCACCACCACCGTGGAAGATGAACTGAATCCGCTGAAAGCTTCCTTCTCGTCCACCACCCCACTGACCAGCAGAATGCCTATGGCTGCCAGAAACACCACATCCGCCCTTAGCTTTGTGAAAATCAGCACGGAAAACATGGCAAGCACGGTAACAATCGTTATCCATGCGTAGAGGTTAAACCCCAAGAAAACTATAGTATCCATTATCGATATTTATTCGGAATCGCCCTCGTCGTCAAGTTCTTCATCCCCGATTTCATCGCCGAGCTCGGGAGTGAGATTGTCCAAAGTGTCGAACTTGCTGTCGAACTGGCCAGGAATCCTGCCCTTCTCCGCAACCAGCCTCGGATATGACACGTGAGGCAGGAATTCCACTTCAGAAATGAAGGTCAGCACCATGTACTTGTTCTTGGAAACATCGAACACGTAATGGAGAGTTGTGGCGCCTCCGGCAAGGGTCTTGGCAAGGCTCACACCGTCTATTGTTCCGCTGCCAAAGTCAAACAGGCCGTACATTGCCTTGAGCTTGCCAGCCCCGTCATAGCCGCGGAAGACAATCATCTGGTCCGGAGCAAAATCCAGATCGTTGACAAGGAACTTGTTAAGCGCAAAGAGAGTCATATCGTCCTTGAGCTCATATTCCCTGAAAAACACCTTGTTGGAAGGGAAGGTGACCTTGTATCTGAGAATCGTAGGCATAACCCGTCGTTTTTATCCGTTGCTCTTGCGCAGAACCCCGCAACCTTCCAGAATGGACCAAACGGTATTGACCCCGTCCATCCAGTCGTCTATAGCAGGAGACTGCGCCATACCAAAGTTAGTGAATTTTTTCTGTATAGAATTGCGATTGCGGAAACAGAATTCATCCACTTCTGAAATATCCCTGTAGAAAGAGTATCTGACCACTCCCATTTGAGGAAACGGTTTTATGGACTCCTCCAGCAGGAAGAACCCGCCGTCCGCGCAACCCGGCTCACCGGAAAGAACAGCGACAGCCCTTTCTCTGATATATGAATTCATGTATGGCGTTATTTCTTCCAGATATGGTTTCATACTCTGCGATGCCTTTATTATACGCCATATATCAAACCCTTCCGGAAGGAATAAAAACGAGATGCTCCGGCATCCGAGCCCGCAGTAAAGGAACATGTCCTCTGCCAGCTTTTCAAGATCGGAATCGCTCTCCCTGCCGCTCAACACCCCAAAGCTGAAACGGCTGCCCCTGGCCAGCATAGGCACCCCCGGAAACTCGTCTTTGAGCAGAGCCTTGTTCGAATCAGAGCCGCTGAACAGCAGAAAATCAAGCTTCCCTTCATATTCGCGGAGAAAAGATTTGTCTTCAAAGGATAATCCCGTTGCGGCAAGTGGAGAAATCTCACTCAGAAGCCCCGCTATGGCAGGTATCAGAATAGTGTCCTTGGAAGAAACCTTGATTCTGGCTCCGGCTCCAGTTGAAAGGACGCAGAGAAGATCGTGGAACCCCACTGCAGGAATATTGCCGGCCATAATGATTCCAACTCTTTTGCCTTCCATTTCCCTCCTTAGGGCGTTAATGTCATCCTCTGGGCCATCTGAATATGAAAGCAGGTTTTCCAAGGCTTCTTCTGTAAGATAATTCTCGGCGATAGCCTTGAGGGCACGCCTCTGCATAAAAGGCGTAAAGAGCGGATTGGCAGCGTATGCGGACTCTATGGACGATTCCATAAAAGAAATGTCCCCGAGCCTCTTGCCCAGTTCAGAAAAACACCGTATGAATTCGCTCCTGTTGAACATAGTCCGTTTTGCAAATTTACCAAAAACGGCCTACCTTTACAACTGACATGGCCAAAGGAAAGACACAGCAGACAACACTTCCGGACAACTATCTTAGCATAGCGTCCCCTACCGAAGGTCTTTACAAAGACAACGGAAGCCGTTTTTTGTCTTTCGCCTACCCTTGCAAAGACGCGGAAAGCGCGGAGGAAATTGTCAAAGGCCTGCGCAAGGAATACTACGACGCCACCCATCACTGCTACGCCTACAGGATTGGCCTGAAGGGAGACATCTGGAGGGCAAACGACGACGGGGAGCCTTCCTCCACCGCCGGCAGGCCTATTCTGGGAGAAATCCTTTCCAGGAATCTCAGCGATATACTCGTTGTGGTCGTGCGCTACTTTGGAGGAATCAAACTCGGCGTGCCGGGCCTAATCCGGGCCTACAAGGCAGCAACATCGGAAGCTCTTGACAAGGCGGAAATAGTGACAAGGACAGCCACATCGCCGATGAAAATTGTCTTCCCCTACCATCAGACAGACAAGGTCCTGAAGGAACTCAGGAAACGGAACATAGAGGAATCGGACAAGAAATTCGAGGAAGAATGCTCCGTTACCGCACACGTGCCGCTGAGCATGACTGAGACCCTGAAAGAGGTTCTCCTTAAAATGGATGGGGTGAAGATTCTGTAAGGTTTCTGGGGTCCGTTGCTTGACATTATGCAAATAATTGCATAAAACCGCTTAAAATCCGATACAATTCATATCTTTGTAGGAAACATATTAACATTTAAAATCCATTATGAAAAAAGCTTATAATTTCTTTGCCGGCCCATGTGTCCTTCCTGAGGAGGCAATCAACTCTACCATCGATGCTTTGAAGGACTTTGCAGGCACCGGTATTCCATTGATTTCCATCTCCCACAGAAGCAAGGAGTGGGAAGGTGTGATGAACGAGTGCAGGGCTCTGTGGAAAGAGCTCCTTCAGATTCCGGACAACTACCACGTAGTGTTCCTGGGCGGCGGCGCAAGCCTCCAGTTCCTGTATGTGGCTATGAACCTGTTCGAGAACAAGGCCGGATATCTCGAGACCGGAGTTTGGGCAAAGAAGGCCCTCAAGGAGGCTCAGGGAATCGCCAAGAGCCGCGGCAAGGAAGGTGCTGCTTTCGCCGTTGCTTCATCTGCAGACAAGACCTACTGCTACATTCCTAAGGGATACGAGATCCCGACCGATCTGGACTACTTCCACATCACCACCAACAACACCATCTACGGAACTGAAATCAAGTACGATATGGACTGCCCTGTAACCCTGGTTGCAGATATGTCTTCAGACATTATGAGCCGTCCGGTTGACGTTTCCAAGTACGGTCTGATCTACGGTGGAGCACAGAAGAACGTAGGTCCTGCCGGAGTTATCTTCGCCATCATCCGCGACGATGTCCTGGGCAAGGTTTCCAGCTATATCCCGACCATGCTGGACTACAGGACCCACATCGAGAAGGAGAGCATGTTCAACACTCCACCTGTATTTGCAATCTACGTTATGACCCAGACTCTGAAGTGGCTCAAGGGCATTGGAGGACTGGAGGCAATCAACAAGATCAACGTTCAGAAAGCCAACATGCTGTACGAGGAAATCGAGCGCAACAAACTGTTCGTGGGCACCGCAAATCCTGAGGACCGTTCTATCATGAACGTATGCTTCGTAATGAATCCTGAGTACAAGGAACTCGAGGCACAGTTCCTGGATTATGCAAAGGCAAACGGAATGATGGGTGTCAAGGGTCACCGTTCAGTCGGCGGCTTCAGGGCTTCCATATACAACGCCTGCCCTGTAGAGAGCGTTCAGGCTCTTATCAAGTGCATGCAGGACTTTGAGAAGACTATCTAAATCTTTTGACATGAAAATACTTATCGCGACAGAAAAACCTTTCTCCAGCAAGGCTGTGGAAGGCATCAGGAATATTGTGGAGGCCGCTGGCCACACTTTCGCCGCTCTCGAGAAGTACGGTACAGAGGACAAACTCCTTGAGGCAGTTGCAGATGCAGATGCACTCATCGTACGTTCAGACAAGGTTACCAAGGCCGTTGTAGACGCTGCCAAGAACCTCAAGATCGTTGTCAGGGCTGGTGCAGGATTCGACAACCTCGACCTTGCAGCCCTTTCCGAGAGAAAGATCGTTGCAATGAACACTCCGGGCCAGAACTCCAACGCAGTCGCTGAGCTTGCCATCGGTATGATGATCTACATCTCCCGCAACCAGTTCACTCCTGGAACAGGCAGCGAGCTCAAGGGCAAGACCCTGGGAATCCAGGCTTACGGAAACGTTGGAAGACTTGTTGCAGAGCACGCAAAGAGCTTCGGAATGAAGATTATGGCATTTGACCCGTTTGTTCCTGCAGAAAAGATGGAAGCAGAGGGCGTTACCGTTGCCAAGGATCTGGATGAACTCTACTCCAACAGCAACTTCATCTCCCTGCACATTCCTGCAAACGAGCAGACAAAGGGCTCCATCGGCTACGCTCTGCTGAGCAAGATGCCAAAGGGAGGCTGCCTGGTGAACACCGCCCGCAAGGAAGTCATCAACGAGCCTGAACTCGAGAAGGTTCTGGAAGAAAGGGAAGACCTCAAGTACATCACCGACATCGCTCCTGCTAACATCGAAGTTCTCAAGGAGAAATTCGGAAAGAGAGTTTTCGCAACCCCTAAGAAGCAGGGTGCAGAGACCGCAGAGGCTAACCTCAACGCAGGTCTTGCAGCCGCTAACCAGATTGTAGGATTCTTCAAGGACGGATGCACCCGTTTCCAGGTAAACAAATTCTAGGCTATGGTAAAAGTTAAACCGTTTGCGGCAATACGTCCGCCAAAGGAAATCGTAAAGGAAGTGGCATCACGCCCTTACGACGTGCTCAACTCAAAGGAAGCCAAGGCTGAGGCCGGCGAGAAATCCCTACTCCACATCATTAAGCCGGAGATAGATTTCGACCCTATCGCAGACGAGCACGAGCAGAAGACCTACGACAAGGCTGTCGAGAATTTCAAGAAGTGGCAGGAGAAAGGCTGGCTGGTACAGGACAAGAAGGAGCAGTACTATGTTTACGCCCAGACAATGGACGGAAGAACCCAGTACGGCCTTGTAGTCTGCGCCAACACAGACGATTATATGAGCGGTGCCATCAAGAAGCACGAGCTTACCCGCAAGGAGAAGGAAGACGACCGCATGATTCACGTAAGAATCCAGAACGCCAACATCGAGCCTGTATTCTTCGCCTATCCGGATAACGCAGAGATCAACGCCATTGTTGAGAATACTGTAAAGGAAAAGGATCCGGAGTACGACTTTGTGGCAGAGGACGGATTCGGCCACACAATGTGGATCATCGACGATGATGCAACCATCGCCAGGATTACGGAGATCTTCTCCACAGTTCCAGCTTTCTATGTTGCTGACGGACACCACCGTACTGCAGCTGCCGGAAGAGTGGGCGCTGAGAAGAAATCCCAGAATCCTAACCACACAGGTAACGAGGAGTACAACTACTTCATGGCAGTGGTATTCCCTGAAAGCCAGCTCAAGATCATCGACTACAACCGCGTTGTAAAGGATCTTAACGGGATGACTCAGGACGAGTTCATCGCAAAACTCGGCGATTTCTTCACCGTTGAAAAGAAGGGTGCTGAGATCTACCGTCCGGCCGGACTGCACAACTTCTCGATGTACATAGGCGGAGAGTGGTACTCCCTTACCGCAAAGCCTGGAACATACGACGACAACGATCCTATCAAGGTTCTTGACGTTTCCGTGTTCTCGGACTTCATCGCAGACAAGCTTCTGGACATCAAAGACCTCCGCACTTCCAAGAGAATCGATTTCGTTGGAGGTATCAGGGGGCTGGGAGAGCTCAAGAAGAGAGTGGACAGCGGAGAGATGGCAGCTGCATTCGCCCTCTATCCTGTTTCCATGCGCCAGCTCATAACCATCGCCGATACAGGCAACATCATGCCTCCAAAGACCACCTGGTTTGAGCCGAAGCTCCGCAGCGGAATCACCATTCACTCCCTTGCAGACTTCAAGTAGAAGCCGCCGGGGCGATGGTGCCTTGTAAAATCCTGTCAACCAGGTACATGTAAAATAACCCGTAGCGTAAACTACGGGTTATTTTACATATCGCTGAGACTGAGCCGCTTGCAGAGGACCATCGCCCTACAAGGCAAACTTTATTCTGATTCCTGCTACAATGTAACCCTGGGTTCCGAATCCGGCCTCTGCAAATCCGCATACGGTTTCTCCATACTCGAATCCAATTGCTCCAACCTGCCAGGCAACGTTGACATCGCGGAATTTCTCTATGATACCGTTGTTGTTGGTGTACTTGTTCCTTCTGACATTTACACCGGCGGCAACCTTTGAATAGACGTTCTTGGTTTTGTCTGAGTACCAGTAATATCTCAACTGTGGCATCAGGGAATACCAGGTGTCTCTTGCCTTGGTGTTGTCGTGTCCTTCGTTAAGAATGTGGGAATCCGCTACCTGGAAAGAAAGGAGGGCGCCAACTGCAAATTTGCTGTTGAACCTGTATCCATACTCGCCTGTTACAGTCGGGAAGTACTTGAAATCCTTTGCCTCGTAGCTTGGATATCCGCTTATTATCTTGGTATAACTGTCCATGAACTGCATATTGGATCCATATCCCGCAGAAAGTGAGAGATCGTGATATCCTTCCCTGTTCATGTTATCCTGAGCCTGAAGACATACAACAGCCAGGAATAAAGCGCTTATTGTCAGAATAATCTTTTTCATATCAGAGGCGAAGATACTATATTTTCGTGAATTAGAACACTATGCGTCAATCTTTTTGGGTTCCATGTGGAGAGTGACGTGAGTGTCCAAACCGAATTTTTCCTTTAGCTTTCGCTCGATTTCAGACGTAAGGTCGTGGGCGTGGGCAAGAGTTATATCCCCGTCCATGCGTATGTGGGCCTCTATTGAAATCCTTCCTCCCAGCCGCCTGGTTCTCAGGTTATGGGGCTGACAAACTCCCGGAACGGAACTGATGATGTCCAGGATTTCATTCTCTGTATGTTCCTGTAAAGACTCGTCTGTAAGCTCGCCGATACTTTGTCTCAAGATGCGGAGTGCCACAAATATCAACATAATACCCACTATGATAGAAGCTATAGGATCCAGTACCGTCCATCTCTTGCCCAATATTATGGCTCCTGCAATACCTACGGCGGCAGCTATGGAAGAAAAGGCATCGCTTCTGTGATGCCAGGCATTGGCCACCACGGCCTGGGATTCCAGCTTCCGGCCCTTGTATGCCGTGTAGCGGTAAAGCGCCTCCTTAATCACGATAGACACAAGAGCTGCCCACAGCGCAAGCATTCCCGGAGCCTCAAGCTGCTCTCCTTTCATCCATCCGTAAAGCTTGTTGCCACCCGAGATTATAATTCCGGCGGCGGCTCCGGCAAGGGCCAGGCCTATCAGAAACGAGGCAACCGTCTCGTATTTGCCGTGGCCGTAATCGTGAGATTCGTCCTGAGGCTTAGAGCTGATGTTGACGAACACCAGCACAACAATGTCCGTTATGAAATCTGACAGGGAATGAACAGCATCCGCTATCATCGCGGAGCTGTGTCCCAACAGTCCGGCTACAAACTTGAAAGCCAGCAGCACCACATTCCCGATGCCACCCACCAGCGTTACCTTGTATATTTCCCTTTCCCTGTTTTTCATCTACACAAATGTACAAAGAATTATCTAACAGTATTCGACTCGTGCGGTGGGTATAGTACAGCAGAAAGTAATAAGGCACGAAGTGCCCGGCCGGTAGGCCGCATACCCCTTGAGGGGTGCCGACTGAGTCGGCGGGGTGAAAATGAGGCGGCTTGCCGCCTCCAGCCGCCAACAAAAAAAGGGACTGGCATTTCTGTCAGTCCCTTTTGAAGTTGGCGGCTACCCACTTTCCCACTTGGTATAGCAGTATCATAGGCGTGAACGGGCTTAACTTCTCTGTTCGGAATGGGAAGAGGTGGATCCCCGTTGCTGTTACCACCTGAAATATATCGTATCGCGGTTACCCGCGTATGTCGCCGAGAGAAAAACACAACAGAGGCTTGAAATCTGTTCGTATTGAAGTCTTCGGGCGATTAGTACCGCTCGGCTTTGACATTTCTGCCTTTACACCTGCGGCCTATCAACGTGGTAGTCTCCCACGGCCCTGTAAGGAAATCTCATCTTGAGGCTAGCTTCGCGCTTAGATGCTTTCAGCGCTTATCTAAACCGC
>JAFZOK010000040.1 GCA_017550655.1 Bacteroidales bacterium
GAGAAGATGGTACCCGGAAGAGTTGCTCGGGTCTTCGATGAAGAGAGCAGATTGACAGAGCAATCCTATTCGCGAGAGGAGACCAGCCAAATCTTTCGGACCGCCTTTCTACTTTTTGCCGGTTACGTCGATGCCGCCACCTCCTTCGCGCAAAACTGCGGAGGCGGAGGCTCTGCTCCCGATCAGGACTGGGGCCGCGACAAGAACGAGGACGACATTCTCTGGGCACGCCGTTGCTTCCGCAAGGCGCGGGAGATGGTCACTACACCGGTGATAAGGTGGGGTAGAAGGAGATAATCCCAAGAAACGTTGAACTGCCGAGGATTCCTTGGCAGTTCATTGTTTCCGTCAGTGGTTATTTCCTAAATGGAAAACACCACATTCAATGAGATACTGTGCGAATAATCACCAGCCAAGAATGAAAAAATCGTATCTTTGGAAAACGCTTTCTTTCAGCATGAACGAGGATCTCGCTAATATCCAGTACTCGCCAATATGGGACTAAAAATATGCCAAGTGGTTCCAAGAAATTCAGTACAATGGTAAAACCCTCTCAAATGAGGAACGGAAAGAGTTCGTCAAGGTGATAGATGAAACGATAGAACAGTATTCCGAAGGACTTCCTCTCATGCAGGACACTCTGGAAGACAGTAAAGATAAACATGACGATTATCATGAGCTGGAACGTACAATAGCCTCTATTTGGCTCTTTGTCCTAATCACTATGATTGATAGCATGGTCGCCAGCAAGTATTTCATTCTTGCGGATAAAGACTATGATCGACGGTTCATGCGGGGGAAACTGATGGTTATTCTTAACGAAGGGTTCAAGAAACTCTATGGTTTCGATGAGAAAACTCACAAGAAATCAGAGTGGGATAGGCTTTTACCGTTGATGAGACATTTCCCGGAAGTGATTAATCGTCAATATCAAGAATTGACCTTTCATCTTGAGAAACACGCACAATCCTCCTCATGGTGGAAGGAGGAGCGCAACCTTGAAACACACTTGGAAGCAGAAAAGCTGTATATTTCTAGAAAGGAAGAGCTTATTGAGAGTAAGGTGATGATGGATTCAATGAAGCTCTTTGATACTCTCTTGGCCGTGAGTCATTTTCTGGGTAACGCTCACACATGTCTATTTAACTTTCTGGTCACAAAGTATCGGCATGGAGAGTTGAAGGAGTAGCCGCAGGACTCTTTTGCCTTCAACTTAAATCTTAGTTATATGGCTCTACGAGAATGTCAGCCATTGTGTTTGTTTTGCTTCTTTCTAAACAAGAAGACGGTGGCTATTTGCCTAGCCTCTCGCGAAGGTCATTCAATATCTCACCATTGTATCTGAACCACAAGGTTCCCTGAACAGGGTGGTTGAATCCTTTAAGACGCTGGGCGAGAGCCGATACCGATGTGGTCTCATTACCATAAAGGATATGTCGATCGTCAAGAACCTTGACTGTGACGGAGGGATTGTCAACGAACGTAAGTTCGGAGCCCACGGGAATACCGCATTCTCCAAACTTGAATGGCCCACGACGGGCAGTTTCCTTGATTTCCTTGGCCGTTTTCTCATCCTCGATTTCATGGCCTTCTGGCTTGACCTTCTTAAGCCTGTCGGTTGTTCCAGAGATTTTCGCAATACACTCTAGTAGGCCATAGGCATCCTCTGCCGACATAGCAAAGAATTCCTTGATGCGCTCCTTTCCATCGAAATTATCGATCGTACGCAGATCCGGGTTAAGCTTATCTATGAGTTTGTGCAGTTCCTTATCAGTAAGGGACTTCTCCACCTCATAAATAGCGTATGCTCGGAAAGCATATGGAATGGTCTCACTTCTGTTCAGCTGCTTGAGACGCTTCTCCAGGTTGGAGGCATATCCAATCTTGACATATTCAGGGAAAGAGGGGTTTGTGAGGATGTAAATGCAACCGGTTTCGCGGGCCATTGTCACTTTCTTTTAGCAGTTAGCAAACAAATGTAGTCATTTTTCGCTGACAATCATATTGATAACTACTTTAACAACCGAATCATCGAGTCGATACACTTCTTTTTCTGGTCCATATTGGGGTGGACATACAGATTGAGGGTGGTACTGATGTTGGAGTGGCCGAGGAGGACGCTGACGGTTTTGTAGTCGCATTTGCTCTCGATGCAGCGGGTGGCAAAGCTATGACGGAGGCCGTGGAAGCGCATTTTGGGGAGACCTAGATGTTGCTGTAACTTGTTGAAGTAGCTGCGGTAGGTGCGGGGTTCCGTTGGCTCTGCAGCGTTAGTTAGGACGTAGAAGTCTCCACGGACAATCTTTTTCAAAGGGCGCACAAGCGCCAGGAGGTCACGGGTCATAGGAATCTCCCTAATTGAGTTCTTTGTCTTGGGTTTGTCGATGATGAGCTCTGTGTATTTCTCCTCCCCATCCACCAGGTAGATGCGCTGGATGGTTTTGCTCACGCGGATCACACCGGCGGCCACATCGATGTCATCCCACTGCAGGGCGCAGACTTCGCCGATTCGAAGGCCGGCGTTGAGGCAGATGAAGATACCCAGGTTGAGGAAAGTAAAGTGCTCCTTTACGTAGGTCATCAGCTGCCGCTGGTGCGTGATTGTCAGCACCTCAACGTCCTGCCGTTCCCGTTCCGTGGGGAAAACAATGTCTATCTGATGCAGTTCCTGCAGGCCGCGTTTTGCGCCAAAGCTCAGAATCATCTTCAGGACCACGAGAATGTCCCGGACTGTCTTCTGGCTGAGGCCTGCGGCCAGTTTCCGGTTCACAAAGCCCTGAACTTCCTCTTCCCGGATGTCTGTCCTCTCTCCCAGTTCCGGAATCAGATGACTCTGAATGAGGAGGCAGTAGGCTGCGTAGGTTGATTTCTTGACGTACTGTTTCTTGTCGGCTTTCCACTGAGCGGCGACTTCGCTGAAGGTTGTGTTCTTTTCCATAATGTA
>JAFZOK010000041.1 GCA_017550655.1 Bacteroidales bacterium
AGTCCGAGGGTATAGAGGCAGCAGTACCCGATTTCCCAGTCCGTAAGACCCTTGTCCTGCAGGTATGCGATGAACTTGGGATGGCTCTCCTCGAAGACAATCTTGGTGGAACGAAGGAACTCTTCCCGGTCAGACATCAGCACGTCAATCTCTTCTTCGCTGCTGCGGTATAGCTTATCGTCAGAGGAAATGCGGGAGGCAATCACCTTGTCCAGGACGGCGAGCCGCTGCTGGATGACTGCCATCGCTTTCTCGTCCGGGCGGGACTTGAGTTTCTTTGAGATATAACGGATAATGGCTACAAGAATTGCGAGGGCCAGCAGAGAGAGGATGACAATCTCGCGGATACGATTGTCCTTCTCGATGAGCGTCATCTTGTCCATATAGCGCTCCTCAATGATGCGGGCATTCTGGATCTTCAGCGTGTCCGACGGAGCCAGCATACTCGCATTCTCATTGATTCTCTCCAGGCAGTCCCGCGCCTTCTGTGTATTCTCGCTGTCCCCGACGGCAGAATAATAATCCAGAGCGATATGGATGATGCTGTCGTTATACACCTCAATGCCCACCTTCTCCAGCGCCTGTGAATACAGCAGCGCGTGCCGGGCCTGTAGTTCCTTAGTGTTCAGAAGGCTCCTGTCCAGCGAATCCAGCGCTACGAAAGCACTGTCCGGCGCAGATGTCAGGTACATTTCCGCCTGGTCCAGCACCTTGCCCACATTGCTCGTGTGGAAACAAGAGCACAGGCAAAACGCCAGGATAAGGCCGAATATGTAGTTCTCGAAATTGCGCATGGCTTATCTGATGCTGATGCAAAGTTAGCGATTATTCCCGCCACGGACAAACCATACTGCAAAAATAGTGCGTCCACCATGTCCACCACTGTCCACCCTGTCCACTCCGTGCACCAGTGGACAAAGTGGACGGAAAAGAGTTGAATACCTGGTACCCATCAAAAAAGCCACCCTCCCGGATGGCTGTCGTAACATAGGCCCTTACGTATGTCTGGCTGCCAGGCGACCATATCTCTAAATCACCATTGGCTTAGAAATGCCAGCCGCAAGTTACAGCCAGATAATGCAGATGGATTGAACCCTGCCTGTTGTACTCGGCGTACTGCCTCATCGCATTCAGCAGGCCGATGCTACCCTCAAATCCCCACTGGAAGTGCTTTCCGTGAAGGAACGTCACACTTGGCTGGAGACCCAAATCAAAACGCTTGAATTTCTCTTTGTTGTTCAGCGGATCGCTCGGATCAGCGTCAATGTAGTATGTATCCGGCGAGACCATATATGAAAGAGCTGGGCCGAGTCCTACCACGATCCTGGTACCGTCAGATACGAAATGATAACGCCCCACAACGAAAACATCGGCCATGGCCATACCGTCCGGGTCGCCGCCAATCCACATGAAATGCCGGATGTCGCCCAGCTGCGCACGTAGGCCGGCACCAGGCATCACGGACCATTTCTCATTGAGCCTTACATCAAGGCCATAGGACAGGCGCAGAACGGCACCGGGATTATTCCCATAGGACTGCGAGCCACTCTCCAGAAATAAACCGCCACCAAGCATGATATTGTTTTCCAACCGCTTCCAGGACGGATTCTCTTGCGCCGAGACCATGCAAACAGATATCGCCAGCAGCGCTATGGTAACTATTGGCCGTTTCATTCTCCACTATATTTACCAGCAAAGAGGATGGCTCCAGTGCTGTTTTCGGTGATGAGGTAAAGGAAGGGATGATCGGCGTGGAAAACGATGTGTTCTCCGGGGCCGGCAGAGGTGGCCCACATTCCGGCCGAAGATACCACGGCGGCCTCCGTGCCTTCTTCATCCACTTTGATAACAGCGTCTTGCTTAACAAAACTCAGGCATAAGGCAGCATCTGACATAGCTTTGAAATCTGCAGCGATGGCACTGAAAGCAGAAGGCATACCCATTTCAGAAAGGATGTCGTTAAGCTTTTTGGAATACTTGGTTTCGAACTTCGGTAGCCAGAGATCGACATCGCAGGTAACCATCATCTGAAGGAATTCATTCCAGTCAGCGGTTTTCAGTGCCATTGTGACATCAGCAAGAGTTTTCCCGGTTTGGGGAAGGATGACCATCATGTTGAAGGCCCCGTTCCCATAAGGCAAGCGCACTACACGGAAATCATCATTGTCCTGGTATAAGAAGTCTTTGTTGTTCTTCATCATCGGGACCTTCTTGGTGATCCCGCCCTCTGCAGTGAAGGTTTCGCTCACAGTATTACTCTTGGGGAATTTCTCCTTCCACTCACTCTTGAAATACATGGCGTTGAGAAGATATGCAAGCATATCCGTGCTCACTTTATCCAGAACCTTGGGAATCATCCCATTCGTCTGTTTGTTGCACCAACCATTGATGGTTTTCAAAGAACCGTCGCCGTCGGAGAAATCCAGATTGGCAACCTCGGCCTGGTAGTATTTCCCTACGGTGCTCTTGTAACTGTCTTTCAAGTCATACCATTTGTTGACGAAAATGGCATTGGCGATAGAAAGATTGGTCTTCTTATCAAGCGAAGGGAGTTGTTCCAGCATGGAAAGGCAATACTCATTTACAGCATTTACCTCTCCAGACCCATAGCCCAGCACCTTGCAGATTTCATCTGCGGTCCCGTTCTGCGCGCCATCCAGAATCATTCCCAACAGGAACTGCATGCTGAGCGGGGAAATGATGAAATCTCCCTCTTCGGCGGTGTTTATACGGTCGATAAAATCGAAGGCGAAGGTGTTTCCCTGACGGGCAAACTCGGCCGATTTGGTGGTCAAGTTGAGCTTCTTGTAGGGGTTGTTCTTTGGATCGTCCCCATTTAGTTTCTCACATGACAGGCTTATTGTAAGCAGTGCTGCTGCAGCAACCAGTAGTCCAAATTGTTTCATAGTATCGAAGTGTTTATTTTCCAATGGTTATACGAAGTCCCGATGACACCGAAAACATCAAAGGATTCATCGTCTGATAAGACTGCAGTACTTGGTTCTTAGGCGCGATAGTCCAACTTAATTCCGGCTCAATATAAAAACCAAGTTTCTCTGTAATCTTAAACTGTATTCCCCCTGCGCCAAGCAGCGATGCACTGAATCCGTCTTTGGCAATGTGCTCCCCGGCAAATGTCGCCCCAAGGCAATACTCTCCTTCGAATCCTGCGCCCAGATACACGTCCAGCCATTTGCTGGAAGCAAACGTCCAGTCCAGCCGCACGGGGATGCCAAGGTAGTGCGCATGCTGAATCTTTTCTCCAGACACCGAATAAGTAAACGATGATTTATACCAGGAATAATCGATCCCTGTCGTGACGGAAAACCTTTCGCTTATGGGGAACCTGGCCGACAACCCCACTTTAAGGGGGAAATAGTGAACTGCTTTTACTATCTGATCGTCTTTCTGCGGATTATCGAACGTCAAAGGAACAGTTGCCCCCGTATTGTCGGAATAAGACGTGGGTGCCTTGTCCATGTTTGTTCCCGCTCCAAGAAGAGGTGTGATAAGTGCCGCCAGGAGACCGCCTCCGGCAATCATTCCTGCAGCGGGACCAACTATCATTCTCATCGGCCCGGCTATGGCACTTTCAGGGATGAAAGGTGAAGTAGTGGTGGCGACGGGACTGTCAGGCATTTCTTCTTCCATACTCTCCGGTACGTTTTCCTCTGCCGCTTCCACGTTTTCCTCCTCATTCATCAGATGCGGCTTGCCGGCAGAAGGCCGTACCAGCTTTGGCGTAACTGCCTGGGCAATGAGCGGCGGAGCCTGTTCGGGTTCGCTGACCTTGGCCGTATCTGTCACAACGGCAACAGGGGCCGATGGCTGTTGGATAAGCTGGATGCCTTCTTCCGGGATGGCCGGCTTGTGAAGGAGCAGGAAAGCGGCCAGCCCTGCCGCCGCGGCGGGAATGGCGGCCCACGCCAGCGGGAACCGCTTCTGGGCCGGGGCGGCAACGGCTGCCTCCCGGCGGGCGCGGAACTCGGCAAAGACGCTTTCAGGAAGTGCGCCTTCCGGCTCTTCCATCTTGTCCTTGACTATGTCTTCCCACTTTCTCATCGGTCTTGTTCCTTAAGGTATTGTTTTATCTT
Source organism: Bacteroidales bacterium (assembly GCA_017550655.1). Taxonomy (GTDB): domain Bacteria; phylum Bacteroidota; class Bacteroidia; order Bacteroidales; family UBA932; genus Egerieousia. The sequence goes on from JAFZOK010000041.1 coordinate 4,095, forward strand.
TTCTTTCAGTTCTTTTCTTGCTTTGGAGAGCGTGCTGGTCGATCCTCTCTCGCTGATTCCCAGCATCTTTCCTATCTCCTGATGCGAGTACCCGTCTATGCAGTAAAGGTTGAACACCGCCCTTCTCATATCCGGCAGCTCCGCAATCCATTCACGCAGTTTCTCGTTCGGTATTTCGGCCACTTCTTCTTCGGTGGGTTCCGGTATGTTGTCCTGCACACGGAAGTCTAAGGGAACCATTCGCCACCGGTGCCGCTTGAGCTGATTGAGTGCCTTGTTGATGGCAATCCGGCTAATCCAGGCATACAGGGAGCCTTCTCCCGTGTACGTGTATGTGCCTATCTTGTCCAGTGCCTGAATAAGCGTTTCCAGCATCAGGTCCTTCGCGTCATCTTCATCTCCCAGGTAGCGTTTGCCGAGTGTATGCAGCCTCGCCGCATATCTTCTATACAGCTCATCTTCGGCCATTCTGTCTTTTCGAGAGCAGTGCCTGGCCAGCGCCTGCTCATCCAGCTGTTTATACACTCACGCCATTATCTTAACTCACAAAGTTACTCACATTTGTGTAATAGGGAGTCATTTCATTCCAGAAGCGGCATCCTGGACAGTTCATATGTCTGAACAACCGTATCGACAGAAAGAAGTTGCAAAGTCATTATTCCATCCCGGATGGTTCCGGAATAGCTAAAATTCGACTGCCAGCCGTAAAGCCGTATGGTAAACTGATTCTTCGCCACCCAGTGAGCTTCATATCCGTGCCGTTCAAAATCGGCAATTTCGGGAATGCCGGTAATGATCCAGACGTCCTTCCCGTTTTCCAGGAAATCCAGTTCCATGACGGCCGTGTGGTCTTCCAAAGCCCCCGAAGTGGCATTCTCTATCTTAACGGCGAATTCTCCCTTCCACTGGGAGGGGACGTATTCGTTGATGAATTCACTGTTCCGGGAACAAGAGACGCATGTCAGGCAAAAAACGCTTACGGCAGCAACAAATAACTTCTCAATGGCCTTCATATCTTTAATCTGTTTGTTTCTGCCCTATAAACACACAAACTCCTCAAATGCGTCATCGTGAACTTAGAAAAATATGAATAATCAATAATTCAAAACACAAGCTATCCACCGTGTCCACCACTGTCCACCCTGTCCACTCCGTCCACCTGTGGACAAAGTGGACGGAAGGGTTTAGGCCGATGCGGATGATCCAGGCCGATGGTACCCTGTTCCAGCGGCAGTGGCAATGCCAGGGTCGATAAGGAAAGCGGTACTTGCTCGTCTGTCAGTTTGGTTCTCCGCGGTGCTCCGCCCCAAACAGCCAGACCAGCAACCTTCATTGCCACCCTTCGCTGCAAGACTGTGTCAGGACAAGCCTGCTACAGACTTGTGTAATAGGTAACTTTGCTTGTACATTTTTTGGCAAAGGTAAATGGACATTTTTTCGTAAAGTAAAATGTACATCTTAGCCGGATGTAGCGATTATACTCGGATGGGCAATAAAAGTGGCAACAATTCTACAGTAGTTTTGCCCTAAATTTTGGCATAAAATTATAATTTGTGCCGATATTTAGTTATCTTTGCAATGCCATGACTAATATAGAACAGAGAATCATTGGATACGTGAAGACTGCAGGAACGTGCTCTGCAGCGGATCTTCTATCGTTTCTGAACCAGAAGGAGGAGGTCAAGAAGACTACACTGTATTGGTATCTTAACAAGCTCACCGGCGAACACCGCTTGAGCCGGATTTCCCGTGGAGTATATTCTGCGTCAGGCCTAACGGAATTCGTTCCGGAAGTGACGGAAGACATGGCTGCTGTTAATGAAATCCTTCATCGGGAGCTACCATTCTCATCTTTTTGCCTTTATAAAGGAACAGAGCTGGTGCCCTATCTCCATAATATTGCCACGAACAATGTGCTGTATGTGGAGACCGAGCGCGATTCCTGTGAGTCAGCCTTTAATGTGCTGAAGCGGGAGGGGTATACTTGTTACATCCGCCCGGGGAAGGATATGATCTATCACTATATAGACCTAGCAGATAATGTGGTGTTCGTCAAACCACTCCCCTCTGAGTCGCCGTTGCAAACGGTTCAGGGATTGGCAGTCCCGACTCTGGAGAAATTGCTGGTGGACATCAATGTGGACGAGGATTTCTTCTATCTGCAAGGTAGTGAATCTTTCTATATCCTCCGTAATGCCGTGGAGAAGAACGTAATCAACCGTAGTCGCCTGCTGCGATATGCCAGAAGACGTTATGTGGCCGATAAACTGATTAAGGATTTGGAAGAGATTGGACTATGATTAAGAAAGACTGTTTTGCCCCTGTCTGGATTGACGCCCTATCAGAGAGATATAATTACCGTGACAAAAACCTGATCGAGAAAGTCATCCATGCCTTCTCCTTATTAGAGATGCTGTCGTCGAATGGCTGTCCAATGATATGGAAGGGAGGGTCTTCGCTGATGCTCATCCTCGGGGAAGGCGCTTCTCGATTGTCCATCGACATAGATATTCTGTGCCCCCCGGGGACGGATATAACCCAATACCTGCAGGGATTCGAACGTTTCGGCTTCACGGACTGCAACATGATAGAGCGTCAGCAGCGAACAAACGTCCACAAGAGTCATTCCAAGCTTCATTATGCAATGGCCTACAAGAACGATCGCCAGCAGGAAGGATCCATCCTGCTTGATGTTCTTTACGAAGACAGCCAGTATCATCAAGTCGATGAACGGGTCATTCTCTTCCCATTCTTTGAAGTGGAAGGTTATCCCCTCAAGGTCCTCACACCTTCCGTAAATGACATCCTCGGAGATAAACTCACGGCCTTTGCCCCCAATACCTGTGGTATCCCCTACTTCAAATCCCGCCGGAACCGTTCACTTGATATTATCAAACAACTTTTTGACATTTCCCGCTTGATGGATGCTGCATCGGACTTCGGTATCGTGCGGGATGTGTTCCGCCGCATCGCCCCCATCGAACTAGCCTACCGTGATCAACCGGAAGATTTAGCTCCGGTCTTTGAGGACATCCGCCAGACTGCCCTCTGCATCTCAACACGTGGACTGGAGGGAGAGGGACAATTCCAACTGCTACAAGACGGGATAACCAGTATGCAACCTTTCACAATCGGAAGCCGTTATGTTATCGAAGACGCAACGGTCGATGCGGCAAAAGCGGCCTTGCTTGCAACGATGATTGAAAAAGGTGTTGACGAGTTTATCCCCTATTCTCAGGCGCGTGATAATCTTGCCGATATAAGGCTGACGGAATCAGTTCCCAGGAGGCTCGTCCGCCTTCGTAGGAATAATCCTGAGGCCTTCTATTATTGGGTCTTGACAAGTGAGTTGCTTAATCAATGATGTGTTCTATATCTTTCCTTTTGGCCAGAAAACGCACTTATGCAATAATTGAATTCACTCCGTAATTCGGAACTCATTGATATAAAACGGGTTATGCGAAATTGAATTTGGAATTAATCCAAATTGAGATTTTTGAGCCTAAAACTGCTTTTCAATCCGTAGTTTTCCCGTAATATCGGGTTCATCTTTTTTCAACAAGAAACGCCTTCTGAGATATTTCAGAGGACTTTTTGGGCGTTTTTTATTGCATTTCCAGAGTTCGGAAAAGTTTGGAAAAAAATGAACCGTATATGAACCAAAGTTTTGTAACTAATTGATAGTCAATTAGTCTTATTTAATGCATCGGCAAGTAGATTTTTCGACTTAACTAATTGATAATCAATTAGTTAGACTGTAAATTTGCACTTTTTTTAGGTCGAATTCGCCAAATTGTAATTCGGTGATTTTCAATCGTTTATATTTTTAAGAAATTTTAATTTAAGCATTTTTGAACCACATTTGAACCACGCGTGGTTCAAGAAGTTCGGAGTATTACGGTCAAAGTTTACACTTTTACATAGTTTTACATAGATTTACAAACTGTCCCCAATCACTTTGGGGAATTACGGAGTGATGAAGGTCTCTACCGTAATGTCCCGTAATTGTTGTA
>JAFZOK010000042.1 GCA_017550655.1 Bacteroidales bacterium
GAGAGGAAAAGAAAACACAATAATGTTAAGGTCAAACTATTTTTCCTCATATACTCTCTTAAATGGGCCAAATTGGTTAAATTTGAAAATTCCATACAAAGATACCAAAACGGGCCATGCTGACAAAGATAAAGGTTGCAATATTCGTGCTAATTTTGATTGCATCTCCAATTAAGAGTGCACTGGGGCAGGATTATGCAGACTCGGCGGCCCTCTCTATAACCAAGGAGTATCTGAAAGAGGTTGTTAAGGAACTCACCGCCCCCTCTTTAAAAGGAAGGGCTACCGGCTCTGCTGAGATGGCTCAGGCTAGAAGCACTGTTATATCACGATTGTTTCAAAGCAATGCGAATACCTTTGGAAGCAGCTATGCCTCCGGCTTTTACTTCTACTCTGAGAGGGAGGAGAAGATGCTTTTGGGAGTGAACCTTATTGGAATAATAAGAGCAGACAGCTCGGTTACCTCTCCCAAAAACATCATAATTGGAGCAAACTATGACAGCCGGGGAGAGATAAACTCTCAGATTTATCCTGGAGCGGACAACAACGCATCGGGCGTAGCGGCCATGCTCTCAATATGTAACGCCGCTTCCCAAATGAAGCAGAAGGGAGAGGGCCTTAAGAGCAATATCTGGTTTGTAGCCTTTGACGCCCACAACTCCTCTATGGAGGGAGCCCGTTACTTCTTAAATAACAGCGGATTGAAAGCGGAGGAGATCTCTCTTATGATAAACCTCAGCCAGGTTGGCACCACCCTCTCACCGCCCAAAGAGGCTAAGACAGAGAAACTTATACCTAAGAACTACCTCTGCTTTATGGGAGAGAGCAACAGGGAGAGAGAGTTTTATAACCTGCTTAAGGAGTGCAACAACAGGAGTTCAAATCCGTTGGTTTTAGAGAACACATTTGAAACATCGCCTCTTTTTTACGGCCTCTTCTACCCAATGTGTGACCAGATTCTCTTTAAGAGTGAGAACATTCCCAGCGTACTTATTACCAGCGGAATACATAAATACACCAATAATCCTTCAGATGATTTTAAGGTCATAAACTTTAACGCTTTAACAGAGCGTTGCCGCCTGCTCTTTAAAACCGTCTGGAGTTTTGCAAACAAAGAATAGATGGAGTTCAGAATAGACTCAAGATATAAACCAACGGGAGACCAGCCGGAAGCCATAGAACAGCTGGTAAACTCTGTTAATGAAGGTGATAAGGCCGTCACTCTGCTGGGAGTAACCGGCAGCGGAAAGACCTTCACTATGGCCAACGTCATTGCAAGGTTGGGCCGTCCCGCTCTTATTCTGAGCCACAACAAGACTCTTGCCGCACAGCTTTACGGTGAGTTCAAATCTTTCTTCCCCGATAATGCTGTTGAGTATTTTGTTTCCTATTATGACTACTATCAGCCTGAGGCATACATACCTACAACGGATACCTATATTGAGAAAGACCTCTCAATAAACGATGAGATAGACCGTTTGAGGATTGCGGCCAGTGCCGCTCTGCTCTCCGGCCGAAGAGACATTATTGTAATATCCTCCGTCTCCTGCCTTTACGGTATTGGCAACCCTGCAGATTTCCACGCCAACACTATAGAGATACACCAGGGAGACAATATAAGCCGTAACTCTCTGCTCTACCGTCTGGTAGACAGTATGTACTCCCGTAATGACATTGAGTTCAAAAGAGGAACTTTCCGTGTAAGCGGAGAGAGCGTAGATATCTACCTGGCTTACGGAGAGGAGGCTGCACGCATTGTATTCTTTGGAAATCAGATAGATGAGATAGAGATTTTTGACCCAACAACGGGAACCTCAATTGAAACCAGAGACTCTCTCTCCATCTACCCCGCAAACATCTTCTCCACCACCAAGGAGCGTACTGTCCTGGCTGTAAAGCAGATACAGGATGACCTTGTAAAGCAGTATGACTACTTTATGTCAATTGGCAAGAACCATGAGGCCAACCGTCTGAAGCAGAGAGTGGAATATGACCTTGAGATGATTAAGGAGTTGGGATGGTGCCCGGGAATTGAGAACTACTCCCGTTACTTTGACGGAAGGGCGGCCGGCACAAGACCGTTCTGCCTATTGGACTATTTCCCAAAGGATTACATCACCTTTATAGATGAGAGCCATGTAACAGTTCCTCAGATTAGAGCAATGAGCGGAGGAGACCGTTCACGTAAATCTACACTCATTGAATACGGCTTCCGTCTGCCGGCTGCGGCAGATAACCGCCCGCTTAGATTTGAGGAGTTTGAGTCTCTTACCAACCAGACGGTATATGTAAGCGCCACCCCTGCAGACTTTGAACTTGAAGAATCTAAGGGAGTTATAGTGGAGCAGGTTGTTCGCCCTACCGGACTATTGGACCCTCCGATCATTGTAAGGCCAAGCAACAATCAGGTTGACGATCTCTTGGAAGAGATTGCCAAGCGTGTGGAAAAGGATGAGAGAGTGCTTGTTACAACGCTCACTAAGAGAATGAGTGAAGACCTTGAGAAGTATCTTACAAGAGCGGGAGTCAGATGCCGTTACATCCACTCTGATGTAGATACTATGGAGAGAATAGAGATTCTGGAGGACTTTCAGGCAGGGCGTTTTGATGTACTGGTAGGAGTGAACCTGCTTAGGGAAGGTCTTGATCTGCCGCAGGTTTCACTGGTTGCCATATTAGATGCAGACAAGGAGGGCTTCTTAAGAAGTACCACCGCGCTTACCCAGACGGCCGGCCGCGCCGCAAGAAACATTAACGGCTGCGTCATAATGTATGCAGACACAATTACAAGAAGTATGCAGGAGACAATAGATGAGACCAACCGCAGGCGCAAGAAACAGCAGGAGTACAACAAAGAGCACAACATTACCCCTACTCAGATTCATAAGATTGAACGCAACATACTTGGAAGAGACAACACTCTGGCCAGCATAGCATCCAGAGAAACCATTGACCTTAAGAGCGTTGCAGAAGATCCTATCATATCTTCAATGAATGAGGAGGCACTGAGAAAGAGCATAGAGAGTTCCAGAATAAAGATGGAGAACGCCGCAAAGAACCTGGACTTTATTGTTGCCGCCAAGTTCAGAGACGAGATGAACGCATTAAAGAAATTATTGGAAACCAGAACCAAGCACAAAGACTAATGGAGAACGCAGAGAAGAAAAAAGAGAGATTGTTCGCATTATATGAGGGAAAAGAGCGTGAACTTATTGAGAAAAGTTTCAACGTTGCAAATAACTCTTTAATGGGAATGGAGAGAGAGAACCATCATCCCTTCATTGAACACCCTCTTAATGTGGCACTTATAGTTGCAGAGGAGTTGGCTCTAAGAGCAGACTCCGTATCTGCCGTTTTTCTCCATGAGTCTACAAGAGGAAAGGAGGAACTTCTCTCTCAGATTAAGAAAGAGTACCCTGCGGAGATTATAAACATTGTTGAAGGACTTAACAGCATCTCCAGGATTACTCCAAAGGAGACACGTCTGCAGGCGGAGAATTACCGCAAGTTAATAGTCTCATACTCAAAGGATCCAAGAGTTACGTTGATAAAGATTGCAGACCGTCTGGAGGTTATGCGTAACCTGGGAATGTTCCCAAAGAGCAAGATAATGAGAAAGTTGACGGAGACTCAGATGCTCTACATTCCGCTGGCTCACCAACTGGGACTTTACAACATAAAGGGTGAGATGGAGAACCTCTTCTTCCGTTATTCAGACCCTGAAAACTACCGTAGCATAACCAACAAACTCCTTGCTACTCAGAAAGATAGAGAGCATCTGATTTCCGAGTTCATACGCCCTTTGGAGAAGCGTCTAAAGGAGGCCGGAATAAAATATACCATGAAGGTCCGTACCAAAACCGCCTGGTCTATCTGGCAGAAGATGCAGAGGCAGGAGGTACCATTTGAAGGAGTGCATGATGTCTTTGCAATACGCTTTATTCTGGATGTGGAACCGGAGAAAGAGAAGGAGGCCTGCTGGAAGGTTTACTCACTTGTAACCCAGGAGTACAAGCCGGATACCGAGCGCTTAAGAGACTGGATTTCAAATCCTAAGAAAAACGGATACGAGTCTCTTCACACCACCGTTCAAAACAGAGAGGGAGCCAGGGTGGAGGTTCAGATAAGGAGCGTGCGTATGGATCAGATTGCAGAGAACGGCCACGCCTCCCACTGGAGTTACAAGGGAATAAAATCCGTTCACGGATTGGACGAGTGGCTTGAGAATGTGAAGAAGATGCTGGAGACTCCGGGCCTTATTTCTGAGAACACAGAAGGTAAAGACTTGGATGAAATCTTTGTCTTCACCCCTAACGGAGACCTTAAGCAACTCCCTAAGGGAGCGAGCGTTCTGGACTTTGCCTTTGCAATCCACTCCAACCTGGGAATGAGTTGCAACGGTGCAAAAGTTAACGGTAAAATCAAATCCATAAGAGAGGAACTTCACACCGGAGACGTTGTGGAGATAATGAGCAGCAAGAACCAGAAACCATCAAGAGACTGGCTCAACATTGTTGTCTCCTCAAAGGCAAGAAGCCATATAAAGAACAAGCTCAAAGAGGAGGAGGGAAAGATGGGACACCTGGGAAGGGAGACCTTGGAGAGAAGGATGAAGAACTGGAAGATAGAGCTTACAGATGAGAGACTTACGCAGCTTGTAAAGCACTTTAAGATGAAGTCTGCCGGAGAGTTCTTTATTGCCGTAAACGATGAGAGCATCAACCTGCAGGACATTAAAGATTTCCTCACCATAGGAGAAGAAGCAGAAGTAAAGGAGAATAAAGATAATAAGGAGGCAGAGAAGCCGCTCCCTACAAAGCTCTCAGAGAAAGCCTCTTATACCGGCAAGGATTATCTTGTCATAAGTGATAAATTAGACAACATTGGCTTTAAGATGGCCAAGTGCTGCAACCCAATCTTTGGAGATGACGTATTCGGCTTTGTAACACAGAGCGGAGGCATAAGCATTCACAGAATCTCCTGCCCAAACGCCGCCCGTCTTATCTCCAAATATCCTTACAGAATTCAGAAGGTAAGATGGAGACAGCTCTCCACCTCCTCTCAGTTCCAAACCGGCATAAAAGTGATTGGAAACGGAGATGCAACCATCTCCAACACCCTTATGGAATGCGTTGTGGCTCAGGGAGCAAGCATACGTGCCTTCAGAATATCTGAGAGGAACAAGAACAAGCTGGAGTTTGTTGCAGAAATGGAGATTTCTGTTGGCAACAACAACCACCTGGACAAAGTAACCTCCGCCCTAAAAAAGCTCAAAGAGGTCACCACCGTCCTCCGCACATCCGATAAAAAAACTAAGTAAGTCACTCAGTATTCTTCAGAAAACCTTCGCTCCGCTACGCGTCGCTACGTCCCGCCCGGGCAAGCCGGGCACCCATTCATGAGGCCATGGGCGGCCACAGTTTTCTTTGAAGAATCTGAGTGACTTATTATTCCATTACTGTGGCACTGTAGAGGAGGTCTCCTTTGATGATTACAACAAAGACCGGGCGGTGGTCTGATGCCATTGGCTCAGGCTGTACCCAGGAGGAGAGGGTCTTTTTGAAGTTGAGCTCTCTTACAAGTCTCTTACCCTTAGAGTTTTTGAGAACCATTACATAATCCAGGGTGCGGTCCGGTTTGTCTGAAGGGAAGGTCTTTAACTGGTAAGGAGAGAGGATATCAAAGTGATTGAGCAGTATGTTCATCTCCACGGAAGAGACTGATGTATTGAAGTCTCCGGCAATGAAGAAGAGTTTGCCGTCTGCCATCTTTTCTGCAGTCTCACATATTGTTTTGGCAGCCTCAATTCTGCTGGTGGAATCCAGTGAGAGGTGAAGAGAGCAGAAGAAGTAGTTCTCAAACTCCGCAACAAGCATAACTCTAGGCTCTTCCGTTCCTGCCAGAGGTACCGGTGTTACGGAGAGGGCAGGTGATTTTGAGAGAACAGCGTTGCCATACCGGCCGCCGTTAAAATCCATCGCGGAGGAAAAGTAATGATTATAACCTCCTGCTTTTGCGGCAATTACAGAGTCTGAAGCAACTCCCCCTATTCTGTTGGTTTTTACATCAACCTCCTGAAGAGCAACTACATCCGGAGAGACCAGAGAGATCTCCTTTGCTATTCTGTCAAAGTCTACCTTGCCGTCCATACCCTTGCCGTGACGGATGTTGTAGCTCATTATGGAGATTATTCCATCTCCCTCTTTTGCAGCGCGAACCACAATTTTCTGACTGAAGGTGAAGGTGCTCACAAAGAGAGCGGCAAGAAGTACGAGAGTCCTTTTCATAACAGTATGCTTTATATGACAAATATAATAAAGTTATCCCAGATAAGGTTTCCAGCGCTCCTCCTGTGCCAAAAGAGCTGGCGTTCCGGTAAATACCACCTCTCCGCCCTTGTCTCCGCTTCCCGGGCCGAGGTCTATTACCCAGTCTGCAGCACGGATAACGTCTGTATTATGCTCAACAACCAGGATAGTATTGCCCGCATCTACCAGAGCGTCAAAGGCATAGAGCAGTTTTTTAACATCGTTAAAGTGAAGGCCCGTGGTAGGTTCGTCAAAGATGAAGAACTTTCCGCCTGATGATGCGTCTCTGCTTAAGAACTGTGCCAGCATAACTCTCTGACTTTCACCGCCGCTGAGCGTTGAGCAACTCTGCCCCAGTTTAACGTATCCGAGTCCTACTCTCTGAAGAATTTCCAGGGAGGCTGCAACTCTCTTAGCAGCAGTCTCTTTCTTAGACTCAAAGAAAGCCTTGGCGGAATCTACGCTCATATCCAGAATCTGGTCTATGTTCTTTCCGTGATAACGCACCTCCAGAATATCCTTCTTAAAACGGTGGCCCTGGCACTCCTCACACACCATCTTTACATCTGCCATAAACTGCATTGGCACAGTCACATACCCCTCTCCCAAACAGACAGGGCAACGGCCTCCGTCTATGTTGAATGAGAAGTATGAATTGGTGTAACCGTTCATCTTTGCGTATGGCTGTTCTGAGAAGAGTTTACGGATATCGTCATAAATCTTGAGGTATGTGACAGGGTTGGAACGGGAAGATTTTCCCATTGGGTTCTGATCTACATACTCCACTCCCGTTACGTATTTTAAATCTCCGCCAAGGGAGCGGAAAGCACCAGGTGTAGTCTGGCAACCTATCTGAAAATGACGGCATAAGGCGGGGTAAAGAATATCTCCCACAAGAGAAGATTTACCGCTTCCGCTCACTCCCGCAACAACGGTAAGAGTGTTCAGAGGAAAATCTACCGTAATGTTTTTGAGGTTGTGCTCCATTGCCCCCTCAATTGTAATTTTCTTACTCCACTCTCTTGGGTTTCTTGTCTCGAACGATTGCATTTTTCCGGTGAGATAATCCAGCGTAAGTGACTCTTTATAAAGGGTTCCGCGTCCTACCTTTCCTTCAAAGACAACCTCTCCTCCCTCATCTCCGGCAAGCGGTCCAATATCTATAAGATGGTCTGCCGCCTTAATGATTTCCTTATCATGCTCCACCACAACAATGGTGTTGCCCAAGTCTCTCAGTTTTTTGAGCACCGCTATAAGGTTCTGAGTATCTTTAGGATGGAGGCCTATGCTTGGCTCATCCAAAATGTAAAGAGAGCCCACAAGAGAACTGCCCAATGAACTTACAAGGTTAATTCTCTGACTCTCTCCGCCGCTTAAGGTGTTGCTCTGGCGGTCTAAGGTAAGGTATCCAAGTCCCACACCCTCAATGTATTCCAGACGCTGAACAATCTCCTTCAGAGTACGCTCTCCCACCTTCTTGTCATACGCAGAGAGTTTAATCTTTTTAAAGAACTTTAAAAGAGAGGTAACATCCATAGAGGTCATCTCCATAATGTTCTTTCCTCCCACCTTTACATAGAGCGCTTCACGCTTTAGACGGCTTCCGCCACACTCACGGCAAGTGCTTCTGCCTGAGTATCTTGCAAGCATATATCTGAACTGGATTTTATACTTTTTGGTATCTACCCAATCAAAGAAATCATTAATTCCCTTAAGTTCTTTATTGCCGTTCCAAAGCAGATCTTTCTCTCTCTGAGTGAGCGATGCGTATGGGCGGTGAACAGGAAAGCCATACTTCTCTGCACCGTAGATGAACTGCTCTCTGTACCAGCCCATTATCTTGCCTCTCCAAGGTGCCACTGCATCTTCATACAAACTCAGCGATGCGTTTGGAATAACAAGTTTTTCATCTATTCCCACCGTTGTGCCAAATCCGCCGCATACCGGGCAGGCACCAATCGGGCTGTTGAAGGAGAACATCTGCTCATTAGGTTCCTGGAAGGTAATGCCATCACACTCAAATAGTTGAGAGAAGGCTCTCTCCTGCATGGCTGCAGAAATTGCAGGGCTTGCAGACTTTGCGGTAGAGGCCGCTTCTGCCGGGGTTTCGTATGCAACGGTCATTCTTCCCTCACCAAGTTTGAAGGCATCCTCAATGTAACTCCTCAGTTCAGACTCATCCGTCTCAGTTCCAATTACCAATCGGGAGATAAGAAGAGTGAGAAAGCCACCCTTCTTTTCACTCTCCTCCGTTACAAGTTTCTCAGCCTTAACCACTTTACCGCCTTCAAAATAGCGGGTGTGGCCCTCTTTGGTAAGAGAGAGAATCTTCTCAATTCTCTCATTTTCTGCGTATGGAACTTTTGCTAGTATGTAAACTTTGGAGCCTTGGGGCAGAGTGTTTATGAACTCCATTACATCTTCTGCACTCTCTTTCTTTACTTCACGTCCGCTTACGGGAGAAAAAGTGTGACCTATTTTGGAGAAGAGAATCCTCAGATAATCATAGATTTCCGTGGTTGTTCCAACTGTAGAGCGAGGATTCTTGCTTGTAACTTTCTGCTGAATGGCAATTGCGGGAGGAATGCCCTCAATCTTATCTACATCAGGCTTGCTCATCCTGCCCAGAAACTGACGGGCAAATGAGGAGAGACTCTCTGCAAAACGTCTCTGCCCCTCTGCATAAAGAGTATCAAAGGCCAAGGAGGATTTACCGCTTCCGCTCACTCCGGTAACCACGCACAACTTTCCGCGCGGGATCTTCAATGAGATGTTTTTCAGATTGTTAACCCGTGCGCCGGTTATGGTGATATACTCCCTCTCTGCCATCAGATATGGGTAATTATTGTGCCTCCTTAAGGCGCTCTGCGTTCTCCGCAATCTGCAGCTGGTCTATAACCTCCTGAATTTCACCGTCCATAAAGACAGGCAGATTGTGAGTAGACCAGTTAATACGGTGGTCTGTTACACGGCTCTGCGGATAGTTGTAGGTACGGATCTTTGCACTGCGGTCTCCGGTGGAAACCATAGTCTTTCTCTTGGATGAAAGATTATCAAGATACTTCTGGTACTCCATATTGTAGAGTCTGGTACGCAGCTCGTTAAGAGCCTTCTCATAGTTCTTTAACTGGTTTCTCTCATCCTGGCACTGAACCACAATTCCGGTAGGAATGTGAGTCAGACGGATTGCAGAATATGTGGTGTTTACTCCCTGGCCGCCAGGACCGGAAGCACAGAAAATATCTTTGCGAATATCTTTCTCATTGAGTTCAACATCAAACTCTCCCGCCTCCGGAAGAACCACAACAGATGCTGCAGATGTGTGAACTCTTCCCTGAGTCTCTGTCTGCGGAACTCTCTGAACGCGGTGAACACCGGACTCATACTTGAGAAGTCCGTAAACTCCCTCGCCTGAAACGGTGCATATAATCTCCTTGTAACCGCCTGCAGTTCCAGGGGCTTGCGATGTTATCTCCAGTTTCCAACCCTTTCTCTCAATGTACTTGGAGTACATACGGAAGAGGTCTCCCGCAAAGATTGCAGCCTCATCTCCGCCTGTACCTCCGCGGATCTCCATAATGGCGTTCTTGCCATCCTCAGGGTCCGAAGGAATAAGAAGAAGTTTAATCTCCTCCTCCATCTTTGGAAGCGCCTCCTCCAGTGAAACCATCTCCTCTCTTGCCATCTCCTTCAGTTCCTCATCTTTCTCATTCACAATGAGGTCTTTGGCGGCGTTGTAATCTGTTATCATCTTCTGATACTTTGCGCCCGCCTTAACAATAGGCTCAATCTCTTTGTAATCTTTGTTGAGTTGAACATAGCGCTTCATATCACTCATTGCCTCAGGGTCTGAGAGCTGCGCCTGTATCTCTTCCAGCTTGGTCTTAAGACCCGCTATCTTTTCCAGTAATGTATTGTTTTCTGCCATAATCTCTTGTCTTATTGAATTTTACGAATCCAGCAACGCCTTCTCATATAAGGTTCCTTGTTGTAAGTGTCCCATACTTTTATTGCGTTGTTATCCTCCAGTTGAGGATTGCTTATTGCACTCTTAAGTTTAAGTTTATAATAAGTTCCCTCCATAACGGTGTGCAGTATTGAGGAGAGACCCTTTGACTGCCAGGCCGGTGCAGAACCTATAAGCATCAGATCTACAACCTTGAACCTGATGAAGGCCAAAAGGATGAAGAACCAGCCTATAGGGAAAAGTTTCCCGTTTGCCCGCTTCAAAGCTCTTGAGAGTGAAGGGATTGAGACGCCAAAGGAGACAAGTTTGTTATCCTTGTCTACCACCATGCAGGTGAGTCCGTCTCTCATATAAGGGAAGTAGTGATCTGCAATCTCCTTCTGCTCTTCTTCCGTGTAAGGAATAAAGTTATGAACCGTTTTAAAGGCATCATTATAGAGAGCAAAGAACTGTTTGAGCAAATCCTCCTTAAGCTCTTTATTCTTTCTTATCTCCCTGAGTTTCAGAACCCTCAGTTCATATTTCTCCATCAGAAGTTTGGAGATTCGGCCCAGTTTTTCCGGCAGTCCCTGCTGAGGATCCATCTCAAACTGAACCCAGTCACACTCCTTCTCAAACCCCATCTTCTCCATATAATCCACGTAGTAAGGGTAGTTGTAAAGGCAGTTGGCCTGAGGCATCTTGTCAAAACCCTCAACCAGCATACCCTGCCTGCCCATTGTATTGTAAGCCAGAGGTCCGTGGATTTCCGTCATACCCTCTGATGCTCCCCATTTCTCTACAGCCTCAACTAAAGATTGTGCAACCTTTTCATCTTCAATAAAATCTAACCATCCGAATCTTACTCTCTTAAGGGAGTAATAATCGTTATATCTTGGATTTATAATGCCCTGCACTCTGCCAACCACCTTGCCGCTCTCATCGTATGCCAGGAAAAGCTTTCTCTTGCAATACTTTAAAGCGGGGTCTTTGGTCAAAGAGTTCCTCTGATCCATATCCAACGTAGGGACATAGACCTTGCACTTTCTGTACAAGCGGTTTTGGAACTTGTAGAAAGCGCGCAACTCCTTTGAGGTGGAAACCTCTTTAACTGTAATTGGCATAAAAAATTAGCAAAGCGTGCAAAGTTAACATTTATAGGTCAAGAGTCAAAATAGATTTGACCGCCGCCTGTGCGCACACTGCACCGAATACCGCAGGAAGATAAGATATTGTACCCGTACGTGACTTCTTGTTCTGCTCCTCAAACGGAATAATGGCCTCCTTAATTGGCAGTTCCTCAGAAAAGACCACCTGGAACCCCTTGTGAATACCCACCTTACGCAGCCTTTTTCTAAGCATATAGGCCAGAGGACAGTTGAAAGATTTGCTTATATCCGTAAGGCGGACCTTTGTGGCGTCATACTTTGCACCCGCCCCCATTGAACTCACAAGCGGAATTTTCTCACTCATACAGAGGGAGATAAGGGCAATTTTGGGGGAGAGGGTATCTATGGCGTCCACCACAAAATCTACACAAACCTTCCCCTCTTTATCCCAAAACGGAAGCACGCTCCTTATATTCTCCTCCGTCAGATACTCATCTATTGCGGTGATTTTAAGCTCTTTATTTATATCCGCCAGCCTCTCTTTCATCACATCTGTCTTTTTCTTCCCGATAGTTGAATCCACTGCACCCAACTGCCTGTTCTTATTTGTGACGCTATAAACGTCTGAATCTGCAATAATTATCTCACCCACTCCCGCTCTTACAATCATCTCTGCCGCAAAGGCGCCAACGCCTCCCAGCCCTATGACGGCAACCCTGGAGCGGGCCAAAAGCTCAGCCCCCTCTTCTCCAACCTGGAGAATTGTACGTTCCCGCCAAGTTTTATCCATCTGTTATTGATTGTTTTCCAAAGATTTAGCCTCTTCCCAAATCTTATCCATCTCCTCTAAAGACATCTCCTTAAGGCTGCGCCCCTGCTTGATAGTCTTCTGCTCCAGATAATCAAAGCGGCGGCGGAATTTTGCGCAGGTACTCTCCAGAGCACTGTCGGGATTAAGATCATACAGACGGGCTGCATTCACAACGGAGAAGATAAAATCTCCCAGTTCCTTCTCAGATGCAACCTTATCATCCTTAGAGAGTTGCTCTTTAAGTTCTCCCAACTCCTCATAAACCTTGTCCCACACATCCTCTCTCTTTTCCCAATCAAACCCCACGGCACGCGCCTTATCCTGAATTCTGTAAGCCTTAATCATACTCGGCAGAGAATTTGGCACTCCGCTCAAAACGCTCTTATTTCCGTCTTTCTCTTTGGTTTTGAGCTGCTCCCAGTTCTTTATTACCTCCTCTGCACCCTTTACGGCAACCTCTCCGTAAACGTGAGGGTGACGGTATATAAGCTTGTCACAGATGCGGTTGCAAACATCTGCAATATCAAACTCTCCCTTCTCCTTTCCAATTTTTGCGTAAAAAACAATGTGAAGCAGAAGGTCTCCCAGTTCTTTGCTTACCTCATGAAGGTCTCCGTTCTGAATAGCCTCGGTAAGTTCGTAGGTCTCTTCAATAGTCTGAGGCCTAAGAGATTCCATTGTCTGCTTATGATCCCACGGACACTTCTCACGGAGCGTATCCATAACGTCCAGCAACCTTGAAAAGGCCGCCAGTTCTTTTTCTCTCTTATTTTCCATCACTTAAGGAGATTAATCTTTTGAAGGAGGGAATTTTTTGTCTGCTGAACGAGCCATCCAAACATCAAACCTCAGCATTGCATACTCCGGAACACCCTTTCCGGATTCCATATTACCTTGAGAGCCGTAACCCAGACCGGACATAAAGATTGCAACTGCTTTGTCCTTGTAAGTCATACTCTTAAGAGCACGAGCAAAACCCGGAACGTATGATTGAGCACTCTCATCCTGGGTAGTGGTACTTTGACCGGAGTTTGTGGAGTATTTTGCCATCTCCTCCCAAGTCTCCGTCATCTTAACACTCAGAGGCTCGTAATCATTGGATGAATCATAAATCCTATATTTCTTTGCAGTATCTGCAATGTTGGTGTCAAACACATATCCGTCCAGCAAGCGGCCTACATACCAAACATTTACGGAAGTACCGGACTCAATGGTATCTGCTGCAGGAATGCCACTTGGATGAACAAAGTTGCGGAAGTAATAACCGTATGCGGTTGAATCTATCTTTTGAGCAAAGTTCTTCTTAATATAGCTCTCAATAGAATCTATCTGATACTTTTCCACATCATCTATCACAACACCTGCCTTAATTGAGTAAATCATACTTACCTGACTCTGCTGTCCCCTTCCATTCCCCCCTGTATAATTTGCGGAATTTGTGTTTGATGCAACGGTTAGCCAAGGCGGAATTATTGCGGTTGCAGAAGCCCCTTTGTTCATCTTCATAAGGAGTTCCGTCATTCCCTTTGTAACGGTTCCGTCCAAAACAAAGATTGAAGGGCCATAATAGACAGCAGGATCGTAAGTTCCCAGCATACGGGCCTGAACGGAATCCGTTGTGCTCTGGCATGTTCCTGCTAGATTGTATGTACTGTAATGAACGTAAATTCCGTCATAATCTCCCGGTTTAATTCCTGCACCCTCGGCAAAATCTATAATGGTCAAACCAGATGAGAGTTTTGTGGCATTTGGACAGTGGGTCTGAATATAGGCATCCAATATTTTCTCCTGTATCTCACGGGTGCTCTCCTCCTTCTCCCTGGCACAGGAGAAAAACGCCGTAACCGCCAAAGCCATAAATAGATAGCTAATCTTACTCATTATATCTAATTGTTCTTAATAATCTTATAAACAGTAATATCAAAGAGGAGCGGAGTCATCTTTGGTACGTTAAACAAAATCTGGTTTCCGTAACCGTATTGGCCTGAGAAGATTATGTAACTGTTCTCTCCCGTTCTCATCCCCTCAAGTCCGTTCTTGAGCCCCTCAATAAGAGGATCACTTCCATACTTAATCTTCTTTGGAAGACCGTCTGTATAAAAGCCCGCAGCCTCTGCAACCTCCTCAACGTTAGTGGCAAATAGAGAACCCTTACCGCCGCTGAAGGTGTAGCCGCTAAAGTAGAAATAGAGAGAATCTCCTTTCTTTAGGGTATCTATGGATGTTCCCTCCTGTAGCACCACTCTTACTGCCCCTTTGCGGTAAACAACTCTGTTCTCAGTACTTAAACCTCCCACATAACTGTCTATTGCCGCCTCCTGACTGGCGTATGTATTTTTGCGGTCCTCCTTGTCACAGGAGAGAACCGTAAAGGCCACAGCCATCAGAATAAGCAAATATCTTCTCATAAACAGTCTCATTTTGTATCAAAAGGTGTGCCGTTAATCTCCTTCAGAAAGCTCTCCAGGGAGTTTTTAAAATACTCCTCCACCTGCTGCACCGGTATGTAAATTCTGCCTCCGGCAGCCCTCTCATGCCCGCCTCCGTTGAAAAACCTTCTGGAGAGGGCATTTACAGATACGGCCCCTTTGGAGCGCAAAGATACTTTAATATAGTTTTCAGTCTCAGTAAAAAAGCCGGAAACTTCCACATCTGCAATCTTCAGAGCCAGATTTACAAACCCCTCGGAGTCTCCCTCCTTGTAGTTGAACTCCTCCTGAGTCTTTTTGTCCATTACCATCACCGCCGCCTTAAGATGCGGGAAAATCCTCATCTTCTCCAGCAACATCTTGCCCATAAGCCTCATACGGCTCTCAGAGAAACTGTTCAGCACGTTCATCTGAATCTTCTCACGGTCCACCTTACGCTCCTCAATCTGAGAGGCCATAAGGAAGGTGGAGGCAAATACTGAGTTGGAGAAATTGTTGGTATCTGTCATCATACCTGTATAAAGAGAAATGCAGCTCTCCATTGGGATCTCCTCCCCGGTCTCCTTAAGCAGCCACCAGGTAAGCTCTGAGGCTGAGGAGATTTCAGTGGTGGATATTGTAAGGTCTGCAAAAGCCTCAGGAGAAGGGTGATGGTCTATGAGCACCTTACGAGCGGTGCTGGAGGCTATGTATTCCTTCATCCATTCAGTGCGGGAGAGGGTGTTAAAATCCATCGCGATGATTAAGTCTGCAGCAGATATAAGCTCAGCTCCTTTCTCCTTACTGTCAAAGAAATAGACAATCTCCCCCTGGGGATCCAAAAAGTTCAGATAATCCGGCCCTGCGTTTGGCAGCACAACGGAGCACTCCGCACTGCAGAGCGAGCGAATCCAGCTCTTCATGCCCGTAACGGAGCCTACGCAGTCTCCATCGGGATTAAGATGACCCACTATCACAACCCTTTTTGACGCCAGGACCATGGCTTTGAAGGCCCGGGCACTCTCCTTTGTTACTATCATATCAATATCCTCTGCAAAATTAAAAATATATTGCTTGATGAGAAGATTTTTTTTACTTTTGTCTCTGATATTTAAACTACGGATAAAATAATAGTCACGTATATGAAAAAATTATTAACAGTTGTTATTCTCCCTATTATCATCCTGCTCCTTGCATGGTTGATTTACAGCGGAATCAGAAAACCTATCGCCTTTAACAAGGAGAAAGATTTCAGAAGTGAGTTTGCAATTCAGAAGCTGAAGGATATTCGTACGCTTCAGGTTGCCTACAAGAACAAGTTTGGTAAGTTCGCCACTGCAGTTGACTCTCTTATAGACTTTTATAAGAACGGTAAGATGACTATCGTGAAGCAGATGGGTAGTGCCAATGACTCAGTTATGATGGCTCACACAGAGGCTGTAAAGAAGGCTAACAAGGGCATTACAGATAAGGGACTCTATGAGCTCTATCTTAAGGGAGACCACAACCTGGTATTCTCACTTCCTAGCGATATTCTTGTTAAGGACACTCTCCTCAAGAGAGAGGACTTTAACATTGATTCTCTTGGAGTTATCCCATTCTCTGGCGGTAAGAAGATTGAGATGAAGTCTGTTGTAAAGCAGGTTTCAGGAGTTGACGTTCCTCTGTTTGAGGCCTCTATTCCTTACAATGACCTTCTCCGCGGAATGGATCATCAGCTTATTGTAAACCTTAACGCAGAGAGAGAGAACATCTCTAAATTCCCTGGCCTTAAGGTTGGTAGCGTTGATTCTCCTAACAACAACGCAGGTAACTGGGAGTAACAGAAATTAGGATGCCTTACGGGTATCTGGAATTATGGGGGATGGCCGTTTAGCCGTCCCCTATTTTTATACTCTCACTCCTTGTCAGACATTTTTTATTAACTTGCGCCTTGGAACTGAAGGCTTTTTTCCAACAGCAAAATGGCAGATTACTCACCAACATCACTTTTCACACTTGTTCCTGCAGAAGGCAGCCATAAAATGTCTCTGCAGCAGATTCTTGCGGAACTCTTTAACCTTCCGCAGGAGACAGAGGTATTTACAGAAGAGGTTCCGGAGTACAACGCCACCCTTGTATATTGCTGGGAAAGAGAGCATAACCAGGCTCTCTCTCCAATGGCTTCGCTAAAGCCAACGGTTTTAAAACACCTTAAATCTCTCTCCAAAATTAAGGAGCACAACAAACTCATTCTTGATTTTGATATCAGCAGAAAGAAGACTACGCTGCTGCTGGCTGAGGGAGAGAAACTTATACTTGCCAACAGCTACCACACGGTAGATTTTGGAAGCGCCATTTACTATATGCTGGAACTTCTGAGAAAGAGCCAGTTGAACCCTCAGCAGACCACGGTAAACCTCTACGGCAAAACCACGGATGAGGAGCTCAAGCGCCTTGGAGAGTACGTTAAAGAGATAAAAATCTGCTTATGAGAATTATAGGCGGATATCTGAAAGGCAAAACCATTATGCCGCCTGCAGGCTATCCTGCAAGACCAACCACAGACTTTGCAAAAGAGGGATTGTTCAACATCCTGGAGAATGAGTTTGACTTTGCAAACCGCTCACTCTTAGACCTTTTTGGCGGAACGGGAAGTATATGCGCAGAGTTTATATCCAGAGGAGGAGCGGAAGCCGTATGCGTTGAGATGAACCGCAAGAACGCCTCCTTTATAAGCAAGATGCACAGGAGCCTGGGTATAAAGACCATTAGGACAGTCCATTGCAATGTGTTTGACTTTTTGGATCTCTGCAACCGGGAGTTCGACTTCATCTTTGCAGACCCGCCCTATCAGTTGGAAGGCATTGACACCCTGCCGGACAAGATCTTTGCCCACAAGCCGGCTATACTTGTGCAGGAAGAGAAGCGTGCAGAGTGCTATTTCATATTGGAGCACGGGGCAGATTATGACTTTAGCAACCATCCAAGATTTGTGAAGGAGAGGCACTACGGAAACGTTCATTTCTCCTTCTTTAAATAGAGCCTTCATTAATCCTAAGGCCTTGTATCCATAAAAGTTTATTAACTACTTGCAGAATAAAAAAAGTTATCTATATTTGCACTCCCAAACAAAAACGGTGCGTTAGTTCAGTTTGGTTAGAATGCCTGCCTGTCACGCAGGAGGTCACGAGTTCGAGCCTCGTACGCACCGCAAAAAAAAGAGAGTTGCGAAGGCAACTCTCTTTTTTTGCGGTGCTTTGCACTTTTGTCCCCCCCGGCTTTGCCGGCCCCTCTAGGGGCATGCGATGCTCCGCATCGGGCGCAAGCGCCTTATTAATGTGGTGCGAAAGCACCTATTCTATCTTGATGCCTTGGGCGGCGAGCATCTTGAGGCCTATGTCTTTCAGTTTGAATTTCTGGATTTTACCGCTGCCGGTAAGAGGATACTCATCTACAAAGAGAACGTACTTTGGAATCTTGAAGCGGGAGATTTTTCCAAAGCAGAAGTCCTTTACTATCTCCTCTGAGAGGTTGGCTCCCTCTGCAGGAATGATGTATGCGGCAACCTGCTCTCCGTACTTCTTTGACGGAATACCGGCAACCTGAACATCCTTTACGCCAGGGAGTTTGTAAAGGAACTCCTCAATCTCTCTAGGGTAGATATTCTCTCCGCCCCTGATTATCATATCTTTAATGCGGCCTGTAACCTTGAAGTTGCCGTCCTCGTCCAACACTCCCAGGTCTCCGGAATGGAGCCAACCGTCCTTGTCTATTGCCTCAGCCGTAGCCTCAGGATTGTTGTAGTAACCCTTCATTGTGTTGTATCCGCGGTTGCAGAACTCGCCAACCTCACCGGGCTTGCAGAAGTGTCCTGTTTCCGGATCTATTATCTTGACTTCTGTATGCTCGAACTCGTAACCTACTGTTGTACAGCGCTCTTCAAAGGTCTGCTCAAATCTTGTGTGAGTCATTCCAGGAGAGGCTTCCGTAAGACCGTAAACGCTTGTCACCCTCATATACATCTTCTCCTCAACCTCTCTCATCAGCTCAATAGGACAGAGAGCCCCGGCCATAATGCCCACTCTCAGACTCCTGAGGTTGAACATATCAAACATTGGGTGGTTGAGCATTGCAATGTACATTGTAGGAACTCCGTAAACGGAGGTACATCTCTCTTTGTGAATGGAAGCCAGAACTACCAGCGGATCAAAGCGTTCCACCATTACCTGAGTACAGCCGTGAGTAAGCACGTTCATTGTAGCCAGCACTATTCCAAAGCAGTGGAAGAGCGGCACGCAGCAGCAGAGTTTGTCCTCTGAGGTAAAACGCATGTGTTCTCCGGTAAGGAATCCGTTGTTTGTAATGTTGTAATGCGTTAACATTACGCCCTTTGGAAAGCCTGTAGTTCCGGAGGTATACTGCATATTTACAACATCCAGGCAATTGGTCTTCTCTTTGAGAGCGTTGAGCATAGCGTCTCCGGAATTTTCTCCCAGTATCATGAGTTCCTGAGTGTTGTACATTCCGCGGAACTTCTCCTGTCCAATATAAACAACGTT
Source organism: Bacteroidales bacterium (assembly GCA_017550655.1). Classification (GTDB taxonomy): domain Bacteria; phylum Bacteroidota; class Bacteroidia; order Bacteroidales; family UBA932; genus Egerieousia. The sequence goes on from JAFZOK010000042.1 coordinate 19,124, forward strand.
CTTCAGGCACGGAAACCTCTCACTCTTAAGCTCTCCGCGGGGACAAGTCCGCAGCTCCGGCAGCATCTGGTAGACCATGCTGAGATAGTCCGTATCTCTGTCGCGATCAATAACACAGAGAGTATGCAAATCTGCATTCTTGCAAAGGTACTCCAGCTCGTTCTGCTGGTAGTTGGTATTGACGGTAACGCTCACCGCTCCAATCTTTGAGCAGGCGTACATTATTGTAAGCCAGTCCGGTACGTTGGTGGCCCAGATTCCCACGTGAGTTCCTCTGGTAACGCCAATGCCAATCAGACCCTTGGCCATTGTATCAATTCTCTGATTGAACTGCTTGTATGTAAAACGTAAATCTCTGTCTGAATAGACTATGGCCTCCTTATCCGGAGTCTCCTCAGCCCATTTCTCCATCCACTGACCTATAGTGAGCTCGCTTAGAGGCAGTTGCTTATTTTTCCTGCGAAGCCTCTTCTGAATTTCTGCAAGAATCTTGTTGGAACTTTTCTTTATCTGCTCTACCGTCTGCCCTCTTCCGGTGTTTTTAACCGGACGGACTCTCTTAGCGGATTCTCTCATTTTAAAGATTTGTTATGCTGGGAAATAAATAACTGTAAGCACCTTAGCCGGCTTTGTCTTATATGCGGAACCCACATAATGCGGAACTATGGAATCATAATAGATTGTCTCACCGGGCTTTAGGATATAAGTCTTCTTTCCGTACTGAACCTCAACCTTTCCCTCCATCACAAAGATGAACTCCTCACCCTCATGAGATGAATGACTCTTAGGGCCGTTATATGGCTCCATTTCAATCATATAGGCATCCATCTGACGGTTTTTCTTATCATAACAAAGAGAGTAGAAATGCATAAACGGACTCTCCTCTCTCAGCTTTCGCAGAGTAGGAATTCTTCTGCCTGTATTTACGGATGAAATAACCGGTTTCAGATCCTCTTCACCATCCAGGAAAGTTCCCGGCCTTATACCCAAAACCTTTGAAATTTTATCAATATCACCGATAGTTGGCGTAAAGTTGTCATTCTCAAGTCTTTTGAGGAAAGCATCGTCTATTCCTGTCTTATCCTTAACATCTCCAACACTTATTTGCTTTGCCTTACGTACAGATTTGATACGGTCTCCAATCTTGGTTTCAATCTTGTCCATGGTACTTTCCTTAAAAATTTCAGCAATGATAGTAATAATTTATGAAATGTAAGCAAAAAATATGCTAACCAAAATTATTATCTTTGTAATATGGATTTCAGACTTAAGGTTTTTGTAACAGCTGCAGAGGAACTCAACTATTCCAACGCGGCAAAGAAACTGAACATAACACAGCCCGCTGTAACGCACCATATCAAGCTTTTAGAGGAACAGTACGGCCTTCAGCTTCTTTCCCGCAAAGGCAATCGTTTTACCCTTACCTACAGCGGAGAAATCTTTTTGGAGAGGGCAAAAAAAATACTTTCAATTTATAAGGAGATTGAACAGGAGAGCATTTTACTCTCCAACGTGGCGGAGGGTGTATTCACCATTGGAGTGCCGGAGCCTATCTACTACGGAATTTTTCCCGATTTTACCGCAGATTACTGCCGCCTCTCTCCAAAGGCCACCATATACCATAAGATTCTGAAATTAAAAGAGATAAATGAGGCGGTAAAGAGCCAGCAGGTAAACGTTGGCATTACCGTTTCACATACACCTCCAACTCCGGAAGAAGAGGCCGGCGGCTTCTTTACAGACAGGCTTTTAGCGCTTACCTCATCACCCGTAAAGAGTGACATCTACTATGATTTGCCGGAGACCAAACTCCTTCTCTATGACGGTGATCCTGAAACAAGTGCAGAGATAACCTCCATAATCTCCAAGGCGGGCCATAGCCTTAACAACCTAACCGTTGCCGCCACAATGAAAGACCCAACCTCTGCCCTCAGATTTATGGCGGAATACGGCCTGGGCAACAAAGGCACCACCTACCCGTTAATGGGATTCTTCTGGAAAAGCCAGGTATCCAAGATGTTAGAGAGCAAGATAATCTCACCTGTAAACATTACGGAGCTGCAGGATCAGACCCCGCCAACCAGAAGGTACTGTATTGCACAGGCCGCCGGCAAAGAGATACCGGGCTTTGCCACGTATGCCAGGGGCTGGGCGGAGAAAAAGAACCTGGGGCTATAGGCCAACCCGCAACCTGCACACACCCACATGCCTTCGCACATTTTATTTGTCACCCCGCTGACACAGTCAGCACCCCTCAAGGGGGTATGCTGTGCTCCGCACAGGGCACTGAAGTGCCTTGTTAATGAGCGTGCTACAGCAAAAATGCAGAAGCGTTATTCTTCAATCTTGTAAACGGTGTTGTTGTAGAGGCGGTAGCGTTCTCCGCTTTCAGGGCAGACGGCAATCATAGAGCCGTCCTTCTCCTTTTTGAAGTTGAGGCGGCAACCGTAACGGCTCATCCAACCAATCTGACGTGATGGATTGCCAACAACAAGAGCGTATGGAAGAATGTCCTTTGTTACAACGCACCCCGCACCAATAAAGGCGTATTCACCTATGTTATTGCCACATACAATGGTTGCATTTGCTCCAATGGTTGCGCCCTTCCCCACAAATGTCTCTTTATAAGCGTTTTTGCGGTTTACCGCACTGCGGGGATTTATCACATTTGTAAAGACACAGGAAGGCCCCAGGAATACATCATCTGCACAACTAACTCCGGTATAGACAGATACGTTGTTCTGAACTTTGCAGTTTTTCCCCAGAGTAACACCAGGAGAGATAACCACATTCTGCCCAATGTTGCAGTTCTCACCCACCACGGCACCGCTCATAATGTGAGAGAAATGCCAGATCTTTGTTCCCTCACCAATGGAACAACCCTCATCTATCACCGCTGTTGGGTGTACAAAAAACTTCTCTTCCATACCAAATGATTTTTAACTCCTCAAAGTTAAAAAATTATTATTTTAGAAGGAGATAGTCTGTGACTTTTTTCATGCCCGGGTAACCGAAGTAAAGGTCTACTATGATGCCGGTTATGGCAATGGGTTTCTTTAGGTGTTCCGGATGGTCTACAAGATTGAGAGCGTTTCTGATTGGGCCTTCCGTTAGTTCAATTGCCATTGTCTTTTCCTTGAGGGTTTGCCAGTCGTTGGCCGCAACAACAATGTTTGTCTTTGATTTAAAAGGTTTTACCCTATTGAAGGTGGTTGAGGTTGCGTCTCCCCCCACTATGTAGCCAAAGAGTTTTAAGGTATCACCCACGTGGTTTTGCGCATACCAGACAGACTGGCAGCCGTACGGAGCAATGCCCGGAACATTGTAATATTCAGATACTCTGGTTCTTGTGGTGTCTATCTTCATAGAGAGTCCTGTTGAAGGAACCTTGGTAAGATCATAATCCAGCTTGATGGTTACAAGTTCCGTTGCCTTTAACTTCCTGGTAAATAGAACGGTATCTTCATAGCCGGGTTTATCGGGCGGAGTGTAGGTTGGGTAACCGTCTTTGTTCTTGTACTTTACGGTTATGGTTCCCGGATAGAAATAGACGTAATCTCTTGAGCCGTAATTGTACTTGAAAGAAACCGAGTCTCTGCTCAGATATAGTCCCGTTCCCTTAAACCAAGAGAGAAATCCCGATGTGAATTCAAATCGCACACCTCCCGTCATCTGCCTGGATAGCAGAGAGATACACATAGTGCTGTCTTTCTTTGCCTTCACCGTCACCTCCTGCCCGAATAGCGGCCGTAGTGTTCCCGGCTCTTTGAACTCTTCAGATGTAATGCGCACTTTGTAGTTGCCGGGCTTCACATACAGCATCTCCGGACGGTTAATGTAGAGCCCCTCGTAAAACACTGTACCGGAGCTGTTTGCAATTGTCAGAATGTACTTTGTAGAATCCAGCGCTGCTGTTATTGCCCATGACTCAACTGAGCCTGAACCGCCATAACACTCTGCATATAAATGCTTTTGCTCATTACATAAAATGCATTCTTTTCCTCCCGATAGTTTCTTAGTTATGTATAACTGCCTTATACTGTCTGATATGCTCTGCGGTATAACAGATTCATTATGCGTAGCTTGCACGGCTTGCGTAGTTTGCCTGGCCTGCAATTCCTCTACAATAACAAGGCAGCTGTCAAATGAGGCCCTGTCCAAAACAAACGAGAGAGCGGCTTTGCCCTCCGTGGTGTCTTTCTGCTTCTCCTCTTTTCCCTCTTCACTCAACGGTTTGATACAGGAAAATGGTGAAAATAAGCATGTTGCAACTAGTGCTAAAAAGATGAATGCCCTTTCAACTCTTGGAAGGCATCCGGAAAAACTTGTTCCCTTCATATTCTTCCTCCTATTTTTAATGGTTCTTATTTGAGGAGCAATGTAAAGGGTAATTGTTTAACCTCCAAGCCATTGGGTAAAATTGACCCGCCTAACAGGATACATTTTATCCACAGGTACAATTTTACTTTTTTGCAGGGAGTGGGTGCCCGGGAACGTTCCCGGTGTCCATGTTTTTGGGACACTGGGAACACTTTATCAGTGATGGTGTGTAAGGTGGTGCTAAAAGTGGGACACCTGCAACACTTGGGGAACAATGATAAAAGTCGTGCAACAGATATATCTAATAATGAACAATTTACAACTTTGCCTGGTGTAGATATTCAGGAGAGGCTATTGATTAAATGATTGATTATTAACGTATAACGTTGCACGATCTAATGGCTTGTGGGTGAGAGTGTGCAAGGTGGTGCTAAAGGTGGGACACCTTGCACGTTTTGATGGGTAAAGTGTGCAAGGTGGTGCTGAGAATGGGACACCTTGCACGTTTTGATGGGTAAAGTGTGTAAGGTGGTGCCAAAAGTGGGACACCTTGCACGTTTTGATGGGTGAGAGTGTGCAAGGTGGTGCCAAAAATTGGATATGCTTAGCCTTGGAGGATTTTCATCTTGGCAAACTTGAGGAGGAGGGTTTTGCGGCCGAACTCCTCAAACTCCACAACGGCCTTGAGGTCTGATGCGTTGCCGGAGAGGGTGATGATTTTGCCTTTGCCAAAGCGCTCGTGCTCAACGGTTTGCCCTACTCGCATACGGGTTGGAGCATCTGCAACAAAATCTTCTTTCTTGGGCTTGAGCTGTGAGGCGGGCGTGAAGGACGGCCGTTCTGCGCTGCCCGTGGTACGGGAGCCGAACGGGGATGCTGCACCGCGGGTAACACCGCCGCGGGAGCCGGAACCGCTGAACGAGGCAGAGCCGCCGGACGAAGCGCCGCCGTGAGTTCCGTAGCCACTGGACGCACCGCCGCGGGAGCTGCCGTATGCGCCTGCACCTGAGCGCGTTGTGCCGGAGCCGTAGGATGCGGAACCAGCGCCGCCGTAGGAGCCGCTGCGGGAACCTCCTGCGCCGCCGCCCGGGTAGTAAACCGTACGTTTTTCTGTGTGCGGGAATGAGGAGAAGCCGCTGGCTCCAAAGGATGAGAACACGGAGCCGGCCTGCTCTGAGGCAACAATCTCCGGATTCTTTATGTATTTGGCATCTATCTCCTTAATGAAGCGGCTTATTGGATTGTTCACGTAACTGCCCCAGCGGAATCTTGAGCGGGAGAAGGAGAGGTTTACAAAGTTCTCCGCCCTTGTAACTGCAACGTAGAAGAGGCGGCGCTCCTCCTCAATCTCTTTCTCCGTAGCCCCTGATGTTGAGCCGCTTGGAAAGAGATTCTCCTCCATACCCACAACATATACGAACGGAAACTCCAATCCCTTTGAAGAGTGAACGGTCATAAGAGAAACCCTGTCATCATTCTTCTCCTCTTCCTCTTTGGAAACCGGACGGCTCACCTCTGAACTCTCCTGCGGGGAGTCTGAATCTGCAATAAGTGCAATGTTCTGAAGGAAGAGATCTAACGTAACCTGCTCCGGCCCGAACTCTCCCTCATCTGAATACTGTTTAAACTCTTCAACTCCCTCATCTACAAACTCTTTAATGCTGTCAAAAAACTCCAGAACGTTCTCCAGGCGGCTCTGCCCCTCCAAAGAAGTATCCGTCTTGAGTGAGGCGGTAATAGCAAACATTCTGTCCATCTCAGTTGCAATCTGATAGGCATCCAAAGAATCCGCCTTCTGGCGCAGCTGAGCCAGCTTGAGCGTAAAATCCTGCAGGGCAGCAAGTTTAGACGGCTGGAGTCCAAACTGCTCCGCCGTGTATGTTGTAACCGCCTCGCATATAGGCTTTTTCATCTCAGAGGCAAAGGCAATCACACGCTCCATGGTCTGAGCCCCTATTCCTCTGGACGGGTAATTTATGCAGCGCTTAAATGACTCGTCATCTTTTGGATTGACAATCAGGCGCAAATAGGCAACCATGTGCTTAATCTCCTGACGCTCATAGAACGAATGGCCCGCGTAAATCTTGTACGGAATGTTCTTCTTACGCAGCGCCTCCTCAATGGCACGGCTCTGTGCGTTGGTACGGTAAAGCACCGCAAAGTCCTTGTAATTAGCCCTTTGAGAGAGCTTAATATGCTGTATTGATGAGGCAACCATAAGCCCCTCTTCCTGCTCCGTGTAAGACTGCAGAAGTTCTATCTTGCTGCCCTCATCCCTCTTGGAATAGCACTCCTTGGTAATACGCCCTTTATTCTTGCTAATAAGAGAGTTAGCGGCATTTACAATGTTCTGTGTAGAACGATAATTACGCTCCAGACGGAAAACGTTTGCCTTTGGATAATCCTTTTTGAAGTTGAGAATGTTCTCTATGCGGGCCCCGCGGAATGCGTAAATACTCTGAGCGTCATCACCCACCACGGTAATGTTCTGATGATCCTCCGCAAGTGCCCTAAGTATCACATACTGAAGGTAATTGGTATCCTGATACTCATCTATCAGTATGAACTGGAACTTTGCCTTAATCTGAGCAAAAGCCTCCGGGAAACCGGCCAGAAGGCGGTACGTATTCAGAAGGATATCATCAAAATCCATCACCCCCTGCTCTTTGCAACGGGTTTGATATGTTGCATATAACTCCGCGATAGCCGGCCGTCTGGTTCTTTTGTCACTCTCTACCAGCTCCGGATGGCTGCTGTAGTCTGCCGGAGTAATGAAGTTGTTCTTACACTGAGAGATACGGCTGCTGATCTCCGATGGCTTATAAACCTTATCATCCAGCTGTTTCTCCTTTATGATTCTCTTAATGAGAGACTTGGAATCATCCTTATCATAGATGGTAAAGCCCGGAGGAAAACCCAGCAGCTCCGCATACTGACGCAAAAACCTCAAAAAGATGGAGTGGAATGTGCCCATATAGATCATACGGGCAGACTTATCACCCACCATATCTGCAATCCTCTTCTTCATCTCTCTGGCCGCCTTGTTTGTAAAGGTCAGCGCCAAAACGCTGTACGGCTTATATCCGTGAGAGAGGATGTTAGCTATCTTGCAAGTGAGAACTTTTGTCTTTCCGCTACCCGCCCCCGCAACTATGAGAGATGGCCCTGTAAGACACATAACGGCCTCTTTTTGAGCCTCGTTCAACCCTTCTAAAATTTTATTCCCTTCATTTTCCATATTCATAGCAAATGTAATGAAATATATTAAGGTTTTGTGATATTTCTTAACTATATTTGCCTGGATATATTTTTAATATAAGTATACGTTAAAATTATTTATAACAGATATGGAGACAATAAGACTTCGCAAGGGTTTGGACATTCACCTGGAGGGTGAAGCCCAGAAGACAATCTTGCAGACCCTAGCTCCAGAAGTCGTAGCAGTCAGACCGTCAGATTACAAGCAGGTTACTCCTAAACTTCTTGTTCAGGAGGGAGACGTTGTAAAGGCCGGTCAGTTCCTGTTCTCAGATAAAAAGAGACCGGAAATCTGCTTCTCATCTCCGGTAAGCGGAACCGTAAAAGCCATTGTCAGAGGCGAGAAGAGGAAACTTCTGGCCGTGGAGATTACGCCCGATGCTAAGATGGAATACGTTCAGTTTGAACCGGTTAAAGAGCCGTCTAAAGCAACTGGTGATGAGATTAAGAAGAGACTGCTGGACAGCGGACTATGGGCTTGCATCATTCAGCGCCCTTATGGGATTATAGCCAATCCCGCAGAAAAACCAAAGGCAATAGTAATATCCGCCTTTAACTCCGCTCCTTTGGCTGCAGACACAAAGTTCACAGTAAAGAATGATGTGGATGCAATGCAGATTGCAGTGGATGCCCTTTCCAAACTTACAGACGGAAAGGTTTACGTAAACATCAGTGCTAAAGATGATAACGCCTGCCCGCTGAGCATGCTCAGAAACGTGGAGAAGACTCTCTTTAAGGGAAAACACCCGGCAGGATGCGTTGGAGTTCAGATTTCTCACATCTGCCCAATAGGAAAGGGAGAGGTTGTCTGGACCCTTAAACCTCAGGACCTTGCAGCAATAGGCAGACTCCTCTCAAAGGGAATCTATGATGTTACCAGACTGGTTGCTGTAACCGGACCTAGAGCAATTAACCCTGCTTACGTAAAATGCACCCCTGGCTGCTCAATTGAGAGCATTGTTAAGGCTGTAGGAGTTAAAGAAGAGGAGACCCTCTACGGCCAGAAGTGCGGCGTGAGATACGTTAGCGGCAATCCGCTCAGCGGAGAAAACGTAGGCCGCGGCGGCTATCTGGGATTCTATGATGACCAGGTAACCCTCTTAACTGAAGGCAATTACAGAGAGCTGTTCGGATGGGCTAAAGTTTTCAGACCAAAGAAGTTCTCTACCTCCAAGACCTACTTCTCCTGGCTCTGCCCTAAGAAAGCTTACAAGGCAGACACCAACGTAAACGGCGGAGAGAGAGCCTTCATAGTTAACGGAGTATACGAAAAGGTTCTCCCAATGGACATCTACCCTGTTTACCTTCTCAAAGCAATTCTTGCACAGGATATTGAGAAGATGGAACAGTTTGGTATTTATGAAGTTATAGGTGAAGACCTTGCTCTTTGCGAATATATCTGCCCTTCCAAGATTGAGATTCAGAAGATTGTGGAAGACGGTATTAACCTGATGCTTAAAGAAATGGCTTAGTTATGGGAAACTTTATTTTGAAAATGATGGACAAGATGAGGCCTACCTTCTCAAAGGGAGGTAAGCTGGGCTGGCTCCACTCATCATTTGATGCATTTGAGAGCTTTGCAGCCGTTCCCGCCACAGTCACTTCCGGACGCACTCAGATTAAGGACTGTGTAGATATTAAGAGAGTTATGAGCGCCGTGCTGGTGGCACTCCTCCCTCCGTTCCTCTTTGGAATGTGGAATACGGGAGACCTCCACTCCGCAGCGTTCGGCCTGGACTGGGGCTTCTGGATGAAGGTCTGGTACGGCTTCTACAGAATTCTGCCTCTGATACTTGTATCTTACATTGTTGGATTGGGAATTGAGTTTGCCGTTGCACAGGTAAGAGGTCATGAAGTAAATGAAGGATACCTTGTTACGGGATTCCTCATTCCAATGATTATGCCTATAGATGTACCTCTCTGGGTACTTGCTTTGGCAGTTGCATTTGCGGTAATCTTTGGAAAAGAGATCTTTGGCGGAACCGGAATGAATATCTGGAACCCTGCCCTGCTTGCAAGAGCCTTCGTATTCTTTGCATACCCTTCTACAATAACCGGAGATTCCGTGTGGATTGGCGGAATGGGAAAGCACGCAGACAAGTTGATAGATGGTTTCTCAGGTGCTACTCCGCTGGCGCAAGTTGCTGACGGTATGGCAGGTGCACCGGACTTCATGCAGATGTTCATTGGTAACATTGCAGGTTCGTTTGGTGAAACGTCAACCATTGCGATACTAATAGGAGCAGTTATCCTCATTTGGACAGGAGTGGCAAGCTGGAAGATAATGGTAAGCTGCGTAGCCGGTGCTCTTGCAGTTGGACTGCTGGCAAACGGTTGTGCAGAGCCTGGTACTTTTGCCGCATACCCTGCTGTTAACCACCTTGTTATGGGCGGTTTTGCATTTGGTGCGGTATATATGGCAACAGACCCTGTCTCCTCATCTCAAACAGAGGTGGGCAAGTGGATTTACGGATTCCTTATTGGTGCTATATGCGTAATACTCAGATTGTTTAACCCTGGATACAGAGAAGGAATGATGCTCGCCATCCTGCTGATGAATACAATGGCACCGCTGATTGACTGGTGCGTTGTAAGACGTAACATCCGCAGAAGGGAGAAGAGAGCTGTAACCGCAAAATAATGGGAGTATGAATACAAATAAAAATTCTTACACTGTCATTTACACCATTGTCCTTGTGGCAATTGTGGCTACCATACTGGCTCTGGTTTCTATGGGACTGAAACAAAAACAGCAGACCAATATTGAGGTAGAGAAACAGCTCAGTATCCTCTCAAGTGCAAACCTTGCACAGGATGTTAAGAGTGCTAAAGACAAGAACTCCTACGTTCAGGGAGAGTTTGCAAAGTACATTACAGAGGCTCTTGTGGTTAACGCTAAAGGAGAGGTGGTAGAGTCTTGCACAGAGGATATTACAAAGAGCGGTGCTTTTAAGATATCTATCGCGGAGGAGTATGCAAAGATGAGAGATATAGATGCGGCAAAAGATGAGGCGGCTAAAGAGAGCCTTATCAATGAGTTGCGTCTTCCGGTCTTTGTATGCAACATGCCGGACGGAGGTATGAGATTCATCCTATCTGCTTACGGAGCAGGACTTTGGGGCCCTATCTGGGCGTATGTTGCCGTTAAGAAAGAGGGCACTGAACTTTCCGGTGCTATCTTTGACCACTCAAGTGAGACCCCTGGTCTTGGCGGAGAGATTGTTACTGACAAGTTCCGTAATCAGTTTGTAGACAAGGTTATATTTGATAACGGAGAAATCTGTGAGATTAAGGTTGTTAAGGGAGGAGCAAAAGATCCTGCACATGAGGTAGACGCTCTCTCCGGTGCAACCATAACCTCAACATCCGTTCAGAAGATGCTTACACAGTGGTTCAACTACTACAAGCCTTACCTTCAGCTTATTGTAGACGGTTCCGGCAATATGCCTGAGCCTGGCATAGAGGTTAAGGAGTTTGAGCAGGACCCGGAAGTTATTGAATTATAAAAAGTTATTGCAATGGATAAGAAAATATTCACAACACCTATTCTCAAGCAGAACCCTATTACGGTTCTGGTGCTTGGTATATGCTCCGCCCTTGCGGTAACTGTAAAACTGGAACCCGCAATTGTGATGGCAATCTCCGTTACACTGGTAACGGGACTCTCTAGTTTTCTGATTTCACTCATCAGAAAAACTATTCCTAACAGAATCAGAATCATTGTACAGCTTGTAGTTGTTGCAATGTTCGTAATCCTTATAGAACAGATACTTAAGGCATACGTTTACGATGTTAGCAAGCAGCTCTCAGTTTACGTAGGACTTATTATTACCAACTGTATTATCATGGGAAGAATTGAGGCATTCGGTCTTACAGAAAAACCTCTCCCTTCTCTGGTTGACGGTCTGGCAAACGGTTTGGGTTACGGACTCATTCTGATTGTAGTTGCCTTCTTCAGAGAGCTCATTGGAAGCGGCACACTCTTTGGCGCTCAGATAATTCCGCAGAGCTGGTATGCAGCAAACGGAGGAGCTTACCTGAACAACGGACTCTTTATTATGCCGCCTATGGCGTTGATACTTATAGGATGCCTTATCTGGATTCAGAGAAGCATACAAAAGGAAGATAAATAACACATTACTATGGAATCATTGAATTTATTCGTAAAGTCCATCTTTGTAGACAATATGATTTTTGCATACTTCCTTGGAATGTGTTCATTCCTGGCAGTATCCAAAAATGTAAAGACGGCAGCAGGTCTGGGAGTTGCGGTAATTTTTGTACTTGGAGTTACCCTTCCTATCAACTACCTGCTTAACAAATACTTGCTCTCTCCGGGTTCCCTTTCATGGATCTCTCCGGATCTGGCAAACGTAGACCTCAGCTTCTTGAGTTTCATCATCTTCATTGCAGTTATTGCATCATTCGTGCAGCTTGTGGAGATGGTTGTTGAGAAGTTCTCACCTTCTCTCTATTCATCACTGGGTATATTCCTTCCGCTGATTGCAGTGAACTGCGCTATCCTTGGTGCATCACTCTTTATGCAGCAGAAGGCATTTGCAACCCTTGGACTTGCAACATGTTACGGACTTGGAAGCGGCGTGGGCTGGTTCCTTGCCATTGTGAGCATTGCAGCAATCAGAGAGAAGATTACCTACTCCAACATCCCTAAACCGCTTCAGGGACTTGGCATTACATTCATAATTGCAGGCCTTATGGCTATTGCGTTTATGGGATTTATGGGCATTAATTTCTAGGAGGACGGAGTATGACAACAGTAATATTAGTTTCTATAGTAGTATTCTTAATCATCACTCTGCTGCTGGTTATTTTACTGCTCTTTGCCAAGGCAAAACTGCTTCCTAGCGGAAACGTTACCATAGACATTAATAACGGTGAAAAACAGATAGAGGTTGCAACCGGCGGTACACTCCTTACCGCACTTGCAGAGCAGAAGATTTACCTGCCATCCGCTTGCGGTGGAAAGGGTAACTGCGGTATGTGTAAGTGCCAGGTAATCAGCGGTGGCGGAAGTATCCTCCCTACTGAGACCGGCTTCTTTACACGCAAGGAGCAGCTCTCCAACTGGAGACTGGGCTGCCAGGTTAAGGTAAAGGAGAACCTGGGCATTCTGCTTCCTCCTGAGGTATTGGGAGTTAAGAAGTGGGAGTGCACAGTTGTCAGCAACCACAACGTTGCTACATTCATTAAGGAGTTTGTTGTTAAACTCCCAGAGGGTGAGAACGTTAACTTCCGCAGCGGCGGTTACATACAGATAGATGTTCCTGCCTGCGAGGTAGATTACAAGAACATAGATGTAGAGCCTGAGTACAGAGGAGACTGGGAGAAGATGGGAATCTTCAACCTTAAGATGGTTAACCCAACTCCAACATTCAGAGCATATTCTATGGCCAACCACCCAGCAGAGGGCAACATCATTATGCTCAACGTGCGTATTGCAACTCCTCCGTTTGACCGTGCAAAGAAGGATTGGGTTCCTGTAAATCCGGGAATCTGCTCCTCTTACATCTACTCACTCAAACCGGGCGATAAGATCACAATATCAGGTCCTTACGGTGAGTTCTTCATTAAGGATACAGACAATGAGATTGTATTCATAGGCGGTGGCGCCGGTATGGCTCCAATGAGAAGCCACATCTTCCACCTCTTTAAGACTCTCCACACCAAGAGAAAGGTAAGCTTCTGGTACGGAGCTCGTTCCAAGAGAGAGATGTTCTATGATGAAGACTTTGCAGAGATTGCAAGAGAGAATCCTAACTTCTCATACAACGTTGCACTCTCAGACGCTCTTCCGGAGGACAACTGGACAGGTCCTAAGGGCTTCATTCACCAGGTACTCTTTGACAACTACCTGAAGAACCACCCTGCACCTGAAGATATTGAGTACTACCTCTGCGGTCCTCCAATGATGACCAATGCGGCAGTGAATATGCTTGATAATCTGGGCGTTCAGCCGGAGAACATCATGTACGATAACTTTGGAGCATAGGTGAGTTAAAAAGGCGCTCAAGCGCCCGGCTCGGAGAGCCGTGATGCCCCTTGAGGGGCCGGCAAAGCCGGGGGTGAAATAGTAAATGATGGATGGCCAAATCTTTTTGGTCATCCATCTCTTTTTTGCTTCTGCGCAGGCCCTCTGTTAGTGTGCTGCCGGACTGCCTCTATTCGTAGGTAAATTGAGGTTGTTTGGAGGTATTTTACCATCGCGATAGATAATGGCAAAAAATTTGAATAACACAAGCTAAAGACTCTAGAGTAAACTAAAACCTTTACCTTAAAAAAGAAGTGTTATGAAAAGTTTTAAATTTATTTGGGCTGCAGTGATTCTGTCACTGGCAGTCTCCTGCTCGGGCGATGGAGGAAGTCTCTCAGATATGGGAGATCCCGGCAGTGACCCGGTTCCAGGCGGCGGCTCAGGCAGCGGCTCATCCGGCTTCACAAGCGGAGGTTCATCTTCTCCTACCACTCTTCTTTTTGCATCAAACGCACTCACAACTTTTGACGTAGCGCTCAACACATCAGCGCTTTCTGAGAGCGAGACCGTTCCTACGGACGATGAGGATTACGTGGAGAATTCTGAGTTCTCCAACACCATTGAGATTGCCTTCTCAGGCAACAGTGCAACCGTAACCGGCTCAGCATCTGGAGTTGAGATTACTCAAAACGGAGCTAAGGTTACTGTAAACTCAACTGCAAAAAAAGTTGCATACGTTCTAAGTGGCACATCCACAGACGGACAGTTTAAAATTTACAGTGAGAAGAAGTTCAAACTCACGCTTAACTCACTCACGTTGAGCAACACAGACGGAGCACCTATTAACATTCAGAGCGGCAAGCGCGCCTTTGTTGTTCTCACGGGAACCAACACTCTTACAGACGGTTCTTCATATACTACTCCAACTGGAGAAGACCAGAAGGGCTGCCTCTTCAGTGAAGGGCAGATGATATTCAGCGGCAGCGGAACGCTCAACGTAACAAGCAATTACAAGCACGGCATCTGTTCAGATGATTATCTCAGATTCCGTCCCGGCAATGTAATCAACGTTACAACTGCCAAGGGCAACGGTCTTAAGGCCAATGACGGAGTTTACATTGAGGGCGGAGTGCTTAACGTAAGTGTTAGCGGAACAGCAAAGAAGGGTATCTCAAGTGACTCACTTGTAGTTGTTAACGGAGGACGCACAACCATTCTTACAAGCGGCGGAGGAGAGTGGGATTCAAGTGAGAATGACGTTACTGCGGCTGCGGGAATTAAAGCAGATGATATCTTTAAGATGACCGGTGGAGAACTCCTTATTAAGAGCACCGGAGTTGGCGGAAAAGGAATCAGTACAGATTTGGACGCAACAGTTTCCGGCGGAACAATAAAGATTATAACCACCGGAAAGAAGTATGAGTATGGCAGTTATGACTCCTCTCCAAAGGGCATCAAGGCAGACGGAAACCTTACAATATGCGGCGGAACCGTTATGGTAAGAGCAACGGGTGGAGAAGGAAGTGAAGGTATAGAGAGCAAGGCTGTAATGAATCTATCGGGAGGAAATATATTATCATACTGCTATGACGATGCATTCAACGCTAAGAATCAGATTGTTATCTCAGGTGGAAATATTTACGCCTATTCCACAAACAATGATGCAATAGACTCCAACGGAACGCTCACAATATCCGGAGGTAATGTAATAGCCTCAGGTTCAACCGCTCCGGAAGACGGATTTGACTGTGACCAGAACACCTTCACAATAAGCGGCGGCGTTCTCATTGGATTGGGAGGCGGAACTTCCACACCTGCAACAACAAGCAGCCAGGCCTCACTCATCTACGGCAATGCAAACCTTACCGCAAACACCTACGTGGCACTGGTTAACGCTAGCGGAAGCAACGTTATCTCATTCAAGGTACCGCGCACATACTCAGGAGCTTGCATGCTTATCTCCGCTCCGGGCATGAGTAAAGGCAGCACCTACACGCTCAAGTCTGCAGTAACCGTATCCGGCGGAACAGACTTTATGGGACTCAACTCTGACGGAACCATAACCAACGGCAGCACAGTCTCTTCCATTAGTCTATCCAGCCAGGTTACAACTATCAACTACAGCGGAGGCGGACCTGGCGGAGGCGGAGGAGTTCCTCCGGGCGGCGGACGTCCATAAGGGGATGGCCCAAACCAAAATGTTTGAATTGGGCAAAAAATTCCTTATCTTTGAAAGGTTGTTTGCAAAATCTTGTTAAAGATTGAAACGGCAAGCAGCCTTTTACTTTAATCATTTAAGATATTATTGTTATGAATAACGTCATAAGCATGAACCCGAATAGGATTGTCTCCTTCCTTCAGAAGAGGCCGTCCGATTTCACAAAGAAAGATATCATAGAGTTCATTAAGACTGAGAGGATTCAGATGGTGAACTTTATGTACCCTGCCGGAGACGGCAGACTTAAGACCCTCAACTTTGTAATAAGTGATGAGGAGTACCTCAACACCATTCTCTCCTGCGGAGAAAGAGTAGACGGTTCCTCACTGTTCAAGTTTATAGAGGCTTCAAGTTCAGACCTTTACGTAATACCTAGATTCAGTACCGCATTCATAGATCCGTTTGCAGAGATTCCAACCGTTACCATGCTCTGCTCATTCTTCAACAAAGACGGAGAACCGCTGGAATCTGCACCGGACCAGACACTCCGCAAAGCCTGCAAGAGTTTTAAAGAGAAGACGGGCTGTGAGTTTATGGCAATGGGAGAGCTTGAATACTACGTAATTGCAGAGGATGAGAAACTCTTCCCAGCAACAGACCAGAGAGGTTACCATGAGAGCGGTCCGTTTGCAAAGTTCAACCAGTTCCGCACCCAGTGCATGCACTACATTGCGCAGGCAGGCGGTCAGATTAAGTACGGCCACTCAGAGGTTGGCAACTTCACGCTCAACGGAAAAATCTACGAGCAGAATGAGATTGAGTTCCTCCCTACAAACGCAGAAGATGCTGCAGATCAGCTCACTCTGGCAAAGTGGATTATCCGCAACCTTGGTCACAAGTTGGGCTATGACGTAACCTTTGCACCAAAGATTACATCAGGCAAAGCCGGCAGCGGACTCCACATTCACATGAAGATTAGCAAAGACGGCAAGAGCCAGATGATAGAAAACGGAGTACTCAGCCCTACCGCCCGCAAAGCCATTGCAGGAATGATGGTTCTTGCTCCTTCAATTACCGCATTCGGAAACAAAGTTCCTACATCATACTTCCGCTTAGTTCCTCACCAGGAGGCACCTACAAACGTTTGCTGGGGAGACCGCAACCGTTCCGTACTGGTAAGAGTTCCTCTGGGATGGACAGCCGGCGGAGATATGTCCTGCATTGCCAACCCACTGGAGAAACCTTCCGGTATAGACACCACACAGAAGCAGACCGTGGAGATGCGTTCACCGGATGGCAGCGCAGACGTATATCAGTTAATAGCAGCACTTTGCGTAGCCTGCAGAATTGGTATAGAGATGGGAGACGAGGCACTTAAGATTGCAGAGGAGAAGTATGTAAACGTTAATATTCACGATGCCGAACACGCAGACAAAGTGGCTCACCTTGAGCAACTGCCTGATAGCTGCCAGGCCAGTGCAGACTGCCTTGCAAAACAGAGAGAGTACTATGAGAGAGAAGGCGTATTCTCTCCAAATATGATAGACGGAATCATCTCACAGTTAAAATCTTACAGAGACGGTTCACTCCGCAGAGAGATTGAAAACCGCCCTCAGGAGATGTTGCAGATGGTTAAACGTTACTTCCATTGCGGATAACGCTTGCCGTTAAGGCATAATTGCTTAACTTTGGCTTACAAGCAGAAAAAACAACAAATAAAATATGAAAAGATTAATCCTTTTTTCAATGGCACTCCTCTCAGTTTCTGCACTTATGGCTCAGACTCTTGGAGAGAAACAACTTAAAGAGCTAAAAGACAGCTTTGTAAATGACAGTTATGCTAAAACAATCCACAACATTGTAGTAGCAAACAAAGGCCTCAAAGGCCTGGCATACGATGCTTCAGTGGCTCAGAATGCAGATGACTTCTTCAAGTACAACACTGATGTTAAAGGAATTACAGACCAGAAGAGTTCCGGCCGCTGCTGGATGTTCACCTCAATGAACTTCCTCCGTCCTGCAGTTATGAAGAAATACAACATTAAGAGTTTTGATTTCTCACACAACTACAGCTTCTTCTGGGATATGCTGGAAAAGAGCAACCTCTTCCTGGAGGCAGTAATCAACACCGCCTCTAAACCGTTCGGAGAGAGAGCAGTAGACAACCTCTTCCAGAATCCTATCGGAGACGGCGGAGTGTGGAACCTCTTCCTGAATATTGGAGATAAATACGGCGTTGTTCCGGCAGAAATTATGCCTGAAACAGAGCACTCCAACAACACAAGCCAGATGAACGCTCTCCTTAAGGAGATACTCAGAAAAGGCGGCTATGAGGTCCGTGAACTCTATGAGAAAATGAGGTATGAGAATTACAGCGGAGAGATGGGAGACTTCTATCAGAGAGCTCAGAAGATTAAGATGAGAACCCTTAAGGACGTTTACAGAGTTCTTGCAATCTGCCTTGGCGAACCACCTACAGAGTTTACCTGGAAGTTCAGAGATGCAGACGGAAAGGTACAGAGCGTAAAGACCACGCCTATAGAGTTTTACAAAGGCATAGTTCCAGCAGATTACAATGCGGATGATTATGTGATGATAATGAACGACCCTACCCGCGAGTACTACAAAATTTATGAGATTGACCTGTACCGCAACACATACGAGGGCGTTAACTGGAAATACCTCAACCTTCCTAACGAGGACATTAAAGAGGCAGCACTCGCTTCCATTAAGAACGGCGAGCCAATGTATGCTTCCTGTGATGTTGGAAAACAGTCAAATACAGCATCCGGCGTAGGTTACCTTGATCCTGGAATGTATAATCTGGGACAACTCTTTGGAGTAGATCTCACAATGGATAAGAAGGCCAGAATCCTCACACGCCAGAGCGGCTCATCACACGCAATGCTTATAGTTGCCTGTGATACAGATGATAACGATATTCCAACCAAGTGGAAGTTTGAAAACAGCTGGGGCCCGAATGCCGGCAAGGGCGGTTACCTCATCTTCACAGACAAGTGGTTTGACGAATACATGTTCCGTATGGTAATCAACCGCAAGTACCTGGGAAAGAAGGCCCTCAAAGCCCTCGGTCAGAAACCTGTAATGCTCCCTGCCTGGGACTACATGTTCTAACCATCCGCTCGGAGTTGCACGCCAACTCCCGGCCACACAGCTCGTTATACGCACAAAGGGATGGCTATTTTTAGCCATCCTTTTTCTTTAATCATTTTGAATTGCTTATTGAATACTTTTTCTAATTCTTCGTTCTTGCGGATAAAGATTGTTGCAACGGTTACCCAGGTTGTTGACAAACCCAAGGCCCAGACCCTTATAACAAAGCAAAACGTACCCCTGCTTCCAACTAGGATGCGGGGTTATGTTTTCTCTTGCCAGAAAACGCAGCGCCACTGCCCTATCTACCTCAGCAGCAGTAAACTGCAAAGAAGCCCTCAGCTCTTCAAACTTTATCTCAAAACCACAATTTCCCTCCGCGATAGTTTTATCTTTCATCCCCTCCTGCAGAGCATTTTGCAACTCCGTGCTCAGCGCAAAGTCTGCATCCGGTATCACTTTGCCCCCCTTCACCGTTCCCACTCTGCACCCTATCATCTTTACGTACGAGAAGGAAGAACCATTCGCGCAATCCTGTGACTTTCCGCTCTTTATAGGATTACTGTTTGCTGTTCCTTCAATAGCCTCAGCAATAGTTATCATCCTCTCCGCCACATCTGAAGGCATCATATAAATAGTCTCTTCTGCCTTATTAAAGAAGAAAGACTTACTTTCCTCCCCAATCTCTCTATTCACACAATTCTCTCTATTATCCTTACTATCACAACCCTCTACATTCTTAAAATCCTCATTATTTCTCTGATTATCAATTATTTTAACCTTTAGTTCTCTAAAAGATTTTTGATTTTTGGAAGTTCTTTTTGAGATGCGGTTATCTTTGGCGTTGTTGCAGTTGCCTTGAGCGCTGCCAACCGATGCGGCCGCGGAGCGCTTCCTCAGTACTGCAAAGAACTGCCCCTCTCCCATAACGCTGCCCAATGCAAACTGGTAACCGAAATCCAGCTTAAGCAATCCCGGCACTTCTGCAAGAACCTTATCTACAGGCACATACTCTGCACCAAGTTCCTCTATGATGTAACGGACATTATCTGTATTTTCTTTGTGGTTGTATGTGCAGGTGGAGTAAACAAGAAGCCCACCCTCCTTAAGAGCCGGCCAAATATCAGAGATAATGGAACGCTGCCTTACGGCGCACTCCTCAACAGTTCGTAAACTCCAGTCATTCAGAGCATCAGAACTGCGCATAAACATTCCCTCTCCGGAGCAGGGAACATCTGCAAGTATAACGTCAAAAAGCCCCTCCAAACGGCCAAGGTTCTTAGGATCTCTGTTGGTTGCAATTAAGCGTGAAACACCCCATTTTGCAAGGTTATCCGTAAGAGCAGGTATGCGCTTAGGAACCGCCTCATTTGAAAGAATAATGCGCCCTTCCTTTGCAAAGAGAGATAAAAGATGAGTGCTCTTTCCTCCGGGAGCCGCACATAAATCCAGCAGCACACCGCTCTCTCCCAAAGCGGAATCTATCTCATCTGCAATAAGGTACGGAAACATACTAGATGAATCCTGCACATAATACGCTCCCGCATGGAAGGAAGGATCCAGTGTAAAGTCCGGCCTCTCAGCCAGTTTGAACGCCCCCTTGCACCACAGCTCCACTGCACCATCCAACACCTCCAAAGCGCATTTTTCCTCAGAAACACTCTTTACATCAGCAACTGTCTTTTCATCAGAACTAGAACTTGATGAAAGAAAATTATTTATTGGAAATACTTTTTTAAAAGGATTAATCCTTATTGTGGGCGCAGGCTCAGTTGTCTGCAAACCATCCCCTTGCGAAGGCGCAGTGTTGCCAACTGATGCAGGCTCTCCTAACGCCCCTTGCAACTCGGAAGGCAGCCGCTCCGCCTCCGTCCCCTGCAACGCACAAAGCAGCCGCTCTGCCGCATCCTCAGGCAGAGACTCCCTTACAAGATTGCAGAAATCTGCATTCATCTGCTGCGGAATTTTTTTGGAGAAACACCCTCCATCCTGCTAAAGTACTTACCAAAGAAAGATTGGCTTGAAAAGCCCAACTCAAAGGCTATCTGCTTAATTGTAAGGTTAGTAGAAGAGAGCAAAGAACGGGCCTCCAGCATAACGTACTGGTCTATCCAGTAAGAGGCCGTCTTGCCGCTAAGTTCCTTTGTAAGCAGAGAAAGGTATTTTGTGGAAATGCAAAGCCGCTTGGCGTATGGCGCTATAGTCTTGTCTGTCTTGTAGTTATCCTTAACCAACGCAAGAAAATCTCTAAAGAGGCGCTCCTTGCCGCTAAGAGCAACATCCGGTATATGGTTCTCATCCAGCATTCTATACGCCTCATACACAACAGCCATTGCAATGTGGCGTATAATCTCACGCCTGTAAGGAGTATCCTTCATCTCTGCCTTGCGGCTCAGAATATCTATGTACTCCTGCAAAACGGTTAGGTTGCTCTCCGTAAGATTGAGCACCGGATTACCCTTCAGATAGAGTATGAAGGTAAGATGGCTTATCTGCGGAAGCATCTCATTTGCAAAGCCTTTGGAGGCCAGAATGTAAAGGGCCCTGTAATCTTCACTCACGCTGTGCACGGTGAAAATCTGGTCCGGCATTATTACAAGAACCTGATTGCGTGAAATTTTGTGAAGGGTTAAATCAATGGAGATTTCCAAGACACCGCTTAGGCAGACAACCACCACTCCCGCTCCGCAATGGAACGGTTTTCCGTGTTCGGTTTTGAGAATGGTTATCTCATTGCCAATGGCAAAGTCCTTCTCTACAAAGGAGATACCCTCAGAGCCGGATACGTCTTTTAGCTCAAGTCTTGGAATCTCATTTTTATACATAGGAACCCAGATTATCAGAAATCTTATCTACCAATTCCTGTATCTTACGCCCCATCAGCTGTTTAGTAAAGAAGTTCATCTGAGCCTCAACAGCAATCTTCATCTTGCTTGCATTAACTCCGTTGTCTGCAAGGTTAAAAACAAGAGAGAAATCCATAGGAAACCCCTCCGGCTTCATCACCACTCTGGAGTAAGGTATGCGCTCTACTACCTTAAGAGTGAGGTTCATACCGTTGTACTCACCAGATACGCTGTCCTTTGTAAGAACAACCTTATCTCTGTACTCCGCAGGGATTCTCTCCTTAAAGAGAGTCAGATCAGAGAAGTTGTTAAACAGCGCGTATGACGGCGCCTGAATATCAACCTCTTTGCCTTCAAAAGTCTCTAACATATTACACGCCAACGCCCTTCCAGGTAGAAGGATTCATCCTCCACTCCTTAAGGACCTCTAAATATTTCTTATCTATATAATTCTCATTTACAGCCTCTTCCAGCAAACTATCATACTGGCAGAGAGTGTGGAGCTCTATGTTTGCATACTCAAACTCCCTTCTTGAGAGAGGGAAGTTGTATGAGAAAATTGCAACCATTCCCAAGATAACGGCGTCTGCCTTACGCAAAGCGCTGCAGCAGGAGAGAGAACTTGCACCCGTGGAAATCAAATCCTCCACAACCACAACGCGAGTATTACGCTCAATTGTACCCTCAACCTGAGACTGAGTGCCATGATCTTTTGGTTTAGGTCTGACGTAAACGAACGGTTTACCCAAAGCCTCTGCCACCATAACGCCCCACGCAATTGCACCGGTAGCAACGCCGGCAATCATATCAACATCCTTAAAATTATTCTTTATAACCTCCACAAAAGCCTCAGTAACACGCTTACGCTCAGCCGGATATGTGAGCAGTTTGCGGTTATCGCAATAAATTGGAGATTTCCATCCGGATGCCCAGGTAAAAGGATTTTCAGCATCCAGTTTAACAGCTTTTACACTAAGCAGCTGCTGTGCTATAATCTTTTCTACGTTTTCCATAATTCCCACTATTCTAACGTCTAACTTTCTTTCTATCAATCAATCCTTACAAAGATAAGAAATAGATTGAACAATCTGCTCTTTTTAACTATTTTTGCTCCGCGATAGGTTCACTCACAGAACCTTTTTTAAAATGCAGAGGATATACTTTAAAAACAGAACTCTCACTATATGCACGGAAGAGGAACTTAACACTCTTCCACAAGACGTGATGCTGCTGCATCCCTCTGAAGGATACCAACTTTCAGAGATTCCATTTATGATGGAAAAGAACCCCTCCATCCGTAATCTTGTAATTGTGGCGGAAAACACGCCGGAGCAGGAACTCTTTAACCAGATTTTTGCAAAGGTGCACCAGATTAACGCCGGCGGAGGGCTTATAACCAACAACTTAGGAGACAGCCTTATGATTTACCGCAACGGCATCTGGGATCTTCCAAAAGGAAAGCAGGAGCCGGGAGAAGATATCATTGTAACCGCACACAGAGAGGTCTTGGAGGAGGTAGGCATAGATGCAGAGCCTCTGGAGTTCATCTGCACCACCCACCACACCTACCGTCTTGAAGGAGAGCCCTTTGTAAAGAGCACCTCATGGTATCTGATGAAGGCGGAGGGAAGGCCTGAGGCCACCCCGCAAACAGAGGAGGGAATTGAAAAGTGCGAATGGGTTACGACCGATGACCTTGATTACCGTTTGGCCAACACCTACGGCTCCATCCTTGAGGTCTTCACCAAGGCCCAGAAATCCTAACGCCCGCCCGCGTGCAGAATTTCCAATCCCCACCCTCACGAAAAAGCTCGTGCAACGTAATCTGTTGTAAATCAATCAATTATCAACTTGCCTGGTATCGTTTTTATGGAGAGCCAATTGCCTATATGGCTGATTGTCAATGCTTAACGTTGCACGGCATAACAAACGAATAAAATATCCTGAGCGCAAACAGTCTAACGAAAATCAAATTGAAGGCTTAGCGAAGGTCCGTAATCTGGGCGTCTGGGTAGTTGGATGGAAGGAGCTGGTAATCTGAAACCTTGGCTGCATCTGGTTCAGAGGCAGAAGTAATGGCTATTGTGTAAGAATCCCCATTCTTCAGAGTAACGTCTATGCGTTCAACCTTCACGCTTTCAGCAGATCCCGCTGCACTCCCAGCGAACTTCACAGCAGAAGAGCCAACCGCACCCCCGGCAGACTTCACAGCAGAGCCGGCAGCGGACCTCACAACGTAAACGTCTGCGGTTTTGTAATAGGCTTTGCCCTTGGGCATTACGGTAATCACGCTGCAGGTTTTGCCCCCTACCTTCTTCTCCACCGGCGCGGTAACATTTACCCCTTTTGCTGAGCGTGAGAGAATTGAGAAAGGATTCTCAGAGAGAGAAGCGGAGGTGCTCCTGCGTGGCTGAATTACAATCTCATTGTTCTTCTGATCATAATAAGAGATGAGAGAAGGCGTGTACTGAAACTCTGAAACTCCCTCAATCTTAAGGTATCCCCGCTCCGGCAAAGCCACAATAAATCCCCTGCTTTGGTACTCCTTGCCCTTAACGGTTGTGGTCATCACAAAAGAGATTTTGCGGGCAGAAAAGATATAATCTGAGGCCTGTTGGAAAAGCTGCTGCCCCTTAGCATCCTCAGGATCAGCCGCAAAGGCGCTCTCCAAGATAACTATCGCGGAGAAAAAAGATAGTAATGCTAAAAGCAAAAGGCGTCTCATTTACCGAATTGTTGTTTAATCTCTTCAAGCTTATCATCCAGAGAAAGGAGGTCTGGGATAAGGGCCTGGCGCGGTTTGGCACCATCTGCCGGCCCAACAATTCCGGCCTTCTCCAACTGGTCTATGAGTTTGGAGGCCCTGTTGTAACCCAGGTTCATCTTCCTCTGTATGAAGGAAGCAGAGCCGCTGCCGGCTGCAACAATAAGGCGGGCTGCATCGTCAAAGAACTCATCTCTCCTGGCAAGATTTGTCTCTCCAATGGCTACCTTAAACGGTACGTCCGCCGAGCCTTCATCCTCCTCAGGTGGTTCCGGCAAATATAGTGCCGTAGAGTAACCTACCTGGCTTGAAATGAACTCAACAATTCTGTCTATCTCTTTGGTTTCTATGAGTGCACACTGAACTCTGGTCACCTCGCTTCCGGTGGCGTAGAGCATATCTCCGCGTCCAATCAGCTGATTTGCACCGCTTTCATCAAGTATGGTGCGGGAGTCTATGCTTGAGCGTACGTAGAAGGCAATTCTTGCAGGGAAGTTGGCCTTAATGTTACCGGTGATGACCGTGGTTGTAGGTCTCTGGGTTGCTATAACCAGGTGAATACCAATGGCTCTGGCCAGCTGAGCAAGACGCGTGATTGGAATCTCTGCATCCTTGCCCGCGGTAATCATAAGGTCTGCATATTCGTCAATAATCAGAACAATATACGGCAGGAAGCGGTGCCCCTTGCCCGGGTTCAACTTACGCTCCAGGAATTTTTCATTGTACTCCTTAATGTTTCTAACTCTCGCACTCTCAAGGAGTTTGTAACGGTTATCCATCTCCACGCAGAGAGACTTAAGAGTACGTACAACCTTGGCGGTATCTGTAATAACCGGCTGCTCTTTGTCTTCAGTATCAGGCAGGCAGGCCAGAAAATGTTTGCTCAGGCGGGAGTACAGACTCAGCTCAACTCTCTTAGGATCTACCAGCACAAACTTCACCTCAGACGGGTGTTTGGTGTAAAGGATTGAGGAGACTAAAGCATTCAGACCCACAGACTTACCCTGACCGGTGGCTCCTGCAATCAGAAGGTGCGGAGTCTTTGCAAGGTCAAAGGTGAATACCTCATTTGATATGGTTTTACCTATGGCGATAGGTAATGCATAGCCACTCTCTTTGGAGCCCGGCTCTTTCATCTTTGTCTGCAGGTACTCAAGGCAAGACTGCATAGAGACAACGCTCGGACGGTCATTAGCCACCTCAATACCAACGGAATTGGTGCCCGGCAGCGTTACCACTCTCACACCCTTTGCAGCCAGTGAGAGCTGAATGTCCTCCTCCAGACGTTTGATTTGAGAAACGCGGATTCCAGGAGCCGGCACAACCTCGTAAAGCGTTACTGTTGGGCCTTTTACGGCAGATACCTTAGTTACGCCAATCTTATAGTTGCCAAGCGTATGAACAATTTTGTTCTTGTTACGCTCCATCTCATCTCTTGAAACCTCATACCACTTGTCTTTATATGATTCCAACAGATCCAGTGTAGGAGCCTCGTAATGAGAGAGTTCCAGGCGAGGGTCAAAGGTCTTCTGAAGTTCCTCCTCTGTGTATTCACCAAGGAGTTCGTTCCCCTCTCCCTCAACATCCTTAACCTCAAGAGCAACATCTGCACCCGCTGCAGTAATCTCAGGATCAAGCGCGCCCGCTGCAGCCTCAGCATCAGCTCCTTCTGCAGATTCATCCGGAGCATTCTCATCCACAACTGAGATAGCCGGATCTAACTTCTGGTTAGGTTCATCATCAAAGTTCAAATCTTCCTCCTCTTCCGTATCCAAGTCTCCGTTCTCATCTACGTCACCGTCAAGTTCCTCACCCTCAAGGTCTCCCTCAAGTTCGCTCCCCTTGCCAACCTCCATAACCTTGTTGCCCACAGCAGTAATGCCGCCGCTGATTTTGCGTATGAGGCTCTTGTTAATGATTATGCACCAGCCAATTATGGCAATGATAAGAATGGCGCCCGTGCCGGCGGAACCAATCATAGTCTTTAGGAACTGGTTCACATAGTAGCCGTAAGAGCCGCCCGCTCCGCTTCCGAACCAACGGTCAAAACGAGTGAAAGAGAATATAAATGAGAAGAATACGGAAATAAGTATGCAACCGAATATGGTAATGAAGAAAAGACGCAGCAGGCGCACCTTTTTAATCTTAAGGCAAACCAAAGCCACACCAAAGAAGAAGAACGGGATTATAAATGCGCCCAGACCAAAGAGTTTGGAAATGAGGAGGTTTGCCCACCAGAGACCAATCTTTCCACCGCCGTTTTCCACGGTTGTGATGGAATTGAAAATCTCATTGCCGGCAAAGCTGCTCTGATCATGAGCCCAGGTGAAGACGTAGGAGATTAATGCAATTAAGGTGTAGACCGCAATGGCCAGCGCCACCAGTCCGCATATAAGGTAGAGCCCCTCACGCTTCTCCGGGGCCGCCATCTCCTGCTCTGCAATTATCTGATCTTCTTCCTTTTGTTTCTTCTTACTTTTAGCCATTACTTTTACTTCTTTGTGAACTTCAACCGCCCCACAACATTATTTGCAATCTATCCTCTTCCAACCCTCACTTTTCATCTCTTATTCTGCAAACAGCAACTACTGCGGCTTATTATTATTGTTCTTCCAGTTCTTGTGGTTCTGCTTCTTCTTGTTGTTAAACTGCTGATTGCGCTGCTGATTCACGCCGCTTGCACCGCTTGGCTGAACCTGCATCATGTGCGGCTTACGTGTTGTAGCATCTGCAACTCCCGCCCCAATATGCACATCCTCAGGCACTACCAGACGGCCGCCGCTTAAACGCTTAATATCCTCAAAGATAGTCTCTTCCGCAACGGAATCCTTATTCCAAATAAGGTACTGCTGCTTCATGTAGGAACCAATCACCTTAATCATGTGCTTCTTAACCTCATCATCCGGACGGTCTGCAATCAAGTCAATCATATTCTGAATGTTACGTCCGTAGCAGGATGCCCTTATTGGCTCCGTCTCCAACGGAATAGGTTCCGGTTTAACCTTAGTGCTTTCACGCGTAGGCAGCGGATACGGGGAGTCTATATCTATCTTAAAATCAGAGATTATCTGAATATGATCCCACAGTTTATGTCTAAAATCCACAACATCTCTCAGCTGCGGATTCAGCGTTCCCATAACGGCCACCACCGCCTGAATCTGTTCGTTACGCTTCTCTTTATCAGGAATGCTGCACACATAGTCAATCATATCCTGAACATGCCTACCGTACTCAGGCATAATGAGTTTTTCTCTCGTAGTATTGTAATCTTTCTTCTCCATAACCTTGCGAATTTACAAAAAGAAAACGTATGTATTGTTTAGATAATCTATGAAAAAGTTCTCTTTTGGCAGAGTGAGCTTCGCAGCCAACTTTGTAGCAACGGCAAAACCGCTTGTCTGAAGCTCTGCAGATAGTCCGTAGCGTGCTCTTAGTCTGCTCATTCTTACTCTCTTATAGTTCTTTGGGCGCCTGCCTTTCTTTGATTCTCCCTGCACTAGGTGGCATTGCATACATTTTACTCCCGATGCGGCAGCGGCAGCCAGATCTTCAAAGAAACCTGCCGATACTTTGCAGCCCGCCTTCATCACCACCAAAAAGTCCGCCCCACCAAATTGAGCGGCAACACTTCCCCCTCCCTTCTTGCCCGTAGGTTCCTGCTGTGGAAACAGATGCCCAAGCACATTTTCCGTACGCTGACGGAACGGCTGCACCCTATAACTGAAGCCGTCCAACTGTACATTCATCAACTCTTCCGTTGGGATCTCTGAAGTATCTTGCTTTGAAGAGTTTGCACTGCTTTGAGTATCTTTTGATTTTGCAGCATCATTGCCTTTTGAAGAAAAATCATTGTTTATGGAAAATGATTCTGCGGTAACAGTGGAGGACTCATAGAGAGAGCGTACCGTTCTCTCTGTAAGCAGTTTAGTGTAGCATTCCGTGAGCAGAACAAGGAATGAGTAACGTTCTGTTGCCTTTGGATAACTCTTGAGCTTCTTTCCCAAACGATAACTCTTACCCTTAGAGCGATGCTCAGGGAGGCACTCATTCATTGGAAGGCCGGTCATCACAACGTTGCAATCCGGTACGTATGAGTGGATTGCAGAGGCGGACTCATCCCATCCGTCCCTTGCATCCGTAACCATAAGATTAAAGGCGGCGTTCTCCAGGAACGGAGCCGGAATACTGCTGGAAGAGAGCTCCGGATGAATTACAACCACAGGCCTATCTCCGCTCTCTTTAATCAAACGCTCCACATCCGGGAACTTGTAAGACGGAGACTCAGGATTCAAGGCCTCACCTCCAAGCAACCCTCCCGCATTTGAAGAGCCCTCAGAACCCAATCCTCCCAGGACGCTGAATTTAAACTGTTTACGCAGCTCCCTCAGGAACCCGCTCTCCAGCAGTTTCTCCAACGTTCCCTCATAAAGGCTGAACACATTGATAAACTTCTTGTTATGCTCGCCCCCGCCCTGTTTTATTCCGTTCTGCAGAGCCTCTGCAATCTGCTCTGCAATGAATTCATTCTGTGTAGCCCAACGTTCAGAATTCAGATATTTATCATTGAATGTAGACGGCTCCCCTATTGCACCAAAGAGCTTGAATCCCAAGGCCTTCTCTGCCTTCTTCCTACTGACAAATCCCTTCTGCTTGTAGATAAAACTGAAGACAATCTTTGCCAGAAGAAACGTCAAAAAGAGCAGTGCAAAGAGTGCTATCCTTACTATGATTACAAGTCTCCAAGGAACTGTGGCCCTGAACTTTGTGGCGGTAAGTTTCATCTTTACGCCAACAGCCTCATACTCACGGCTTTTCTCCTTGAGCATGCTGACAAGGTAGTTGACGGTTGATGCCGTGGAGAGAGAATCGTAGGTGAAGTAGTTAAGCCTCAAGCCGTCTTCACGCCTCATTACCAGCAACTTTATCATTGCACGGGTACTCTGGGAGTGGTGCCAGCTCCTTAGACGTTTGTGCACGGGAGATGAAGGATTTGAGATTGACTCCAGCAGCAGACTGTCAAAGTCTCCCTTCATTGCACTTATTGCCGCTCCCTTAATTATATGCCTCTGCCTCAAGAACTTGACCGCATCCACCATACAGGAATCCAACAACTCCACCTCCCTCTCTTTTGATATTTCTTTCACTGTACTAGCAGAAACAGATGCTGCAACCGCAGCAACAGAATCACTTATGCCCGTTGAATCGGCTACAGGATGAGCCTTTAAAGAGTCTGCATGGGAGATGGCTGAAGAGTCTTTGGTGAGTGTATCTATCGGGATACTAAGTGGTTGAGTGGCTTCAGGATAGAATGAGAGATAGGCGTTTGCAGTGTACTCCCTCACGGTTAGGCAGAGCACAACACCCAAAAGAATGAAGAGGACAAGGAAAACTGTTCCCGCCCGCTTGTAAAAAATTTTGGATGCCTTCTTTCTGTAACTCACTCTTTTGCCGTTTGTTTGCTACAGCTTATATCTGTATCTGTTATTATCTATCTGCTACTACCGGTATCTTTTGCCATTTCTCTGCTACCACTGGTAGTCAAAGCGTTCAATATCTTCCTCTATAAGAGGAGATCCTATCTGCACTTCAATGAATGTCAGCCCTTTAGACCCTGCCTTAATTGCGTGGGAATGGCCAACCGGAATCACCAGCACGTCATTCGGATGCACGGCTTTACGCTCTCCGTCCAGAACAAATTCGCCCTCTCCTTCAACAACGGTCCACACCTCTTTGCGGTGATGGTGAACCTGGTAACTTATGTGTTTTCCGGGATTTAGGGTGATGGTTTTGGTAAGAGACTCTCTGCCGTCTTTGTATGTAACGGCATCCAGAACCTTGTAGGTTCCCCAGCGGCGCTCCTCGTACATTGGCCTGGTAATCAGCTGGTCTGCGTAGTCCTTAATCTTCTCGCTCTCCTCCTTTCCGCTTACCATAATGCCGTCTGCGCTGGCCGCTACAACGGTATCTTTGAGCCCCGATACAAACATTGGAATATTCAACTCATTGATTGCATGAACGTTAACGTTGCCTTCTCCGGCCACAACCTTTCCAAAGTAAGACTCCGGAAGTTCGTCACAGAGGGTGTTCCAGGTTCCCAGGTCTTTCCAAAGGCCGTCATAGCGAACAACAGCCACAGACTTTGCCTTTTCAACCACCTCATAATCAAAGCTTATGGCAGGGAGTTCGCTGTACCGGTTAACCACTTCTTCAAATGATGAAGCGTTTATGTACTTGCCAACAACCTCCATCATGTATCCCAAGCGGAAGGCAAATACTCCGCCGTTCCACATAGCGTGTTCCTTTATAAGTTCTGCCGCCTTCTCTGCACTCGGCTTCTCTGCAAAACGCTTAACTGCAATCCATTGGGAGCTTCCTCCCGATAGATTATCATCTGACTTCTCCGGCACAATGTAACCATACTTCTCACTCGGAGCGGTTGGAGCAATTCCCATAAGTACCAGATCTGCAGCATTTTGCTTAACCGCCTCAGCCATGCGGCCAATCACCTCAAAGTAACCCTCCTCTGTATAGGCATCGCACGGCATTACAACAACAACCTCATCCTCAGGGCACTGCTTATCTATCGCGAGGAAAATAGTAGAGAGCGCAATGGCAGGAAAAGTGTCTCTGCGTTCCGGTTCCAGCACAATCTTCACCCTCTCTCCAAGCTGGGAGATGATGCTGTCTCTCTGACCGGTGTTGGTTGCAATGGTTATATCTGCATTCAGGCCGGATGAGTAAATCTGCCTTACAAGCCTCTGAATCATAGATTCCTTTCCCCCGTTGGGAGACGCAAGAACCGGCAAAAACTGCTTGCTGCGGGCATTGTTGGAGAGGGGCCAAAGCCTCTTTCCCGATCCGCCTGATAAAAGTATTAACTGCATATTGTCAAACTCTTTGTGTTGGTTATACTCTTAACCAACAAATTTAATAAATATGCTCCAAAATGAAAAGCCCCCGCTCCGCTCTCACCACCGCCCCGCACGAGACTTCACATGATGAAAGCAATAAAGGATTGAGATCAACAACTGAAACTGAAGGGAGCGTTTCCCTATTCAATTAAAAGAGATTGAATTCTGCGGAGGGACTTTCAAAGCAGAATCATCTAATTAATAGTACCTTGATATACTCTTTAGTTAGGCCGCCGGAGCCGTTCTGGGAGTCTGCTATCAGAATCAGAACCTGGCTGCCATCTTCCAGAGTAGGACCTAGGCACATTCCCTCAAAGTTCGCCAGGTTCAAAGAGCTGGTTATGAAGGAAGTGAGCAGACTTTTACGTAAGATGCCGGACTTATCATTCACAGGATCAACCAAATAGAGTTTTGTCCAGGTTCTGGCACCCAGGGCCTTTATTAGAACGTTCCCGTTTGGCACATAGACCTCACGCTCAAGAACAATCAGACGGCCGTCATCCAAAGCCGCCAAAGCCGGAACTCCGTGAACGTATGCATACGCCCCGGATACCTCATTCTCAGACTTATTTGGAGTGTCCATCAGATATAAGGCCCTACCAGCCGGTTTAAGATTCTTTCCAAAACTCTGGAGACGGAGCAGACCTAAAAAAGTCTCTTCATCTGCCAGCAGCGGTTTCTCCGTTACAGTCCAAAAGCGCTCTGTTTTAGCGTTGTAGGTTAGAGCCTCAAAACCGGCGTTCCCCTGAATTTTGTCACTCTTAAGGTCTGACGGAACATCCAGAGCTCTGCCCGTTTCCTTGCCCTGAAGGGTGTACTCCCTTATGGACTGGTCTGCCTCCGCAGAGATAAAGAGCTTGCCGTTCACGTATGCTACTCCCTCATTATCTCTAGAGGAAATGGTTGAGCCTGAGGTTCCTGCAGGTACGCTCTTGGTTATGCGGCCAACAGAACCATCGGGATAAAGAGGTATATCAAAGAGAGTTAGACCGCCACCGTTGAGTTTATCGTGAACCACAGCATACTGATTTCCTGAGATATATGTGATGCCGGAATACTCCCCGCTTCCTACGTGAGAGGTGATATTGGTTTGATATAACGGAGTTATATTCAGATTATTATCTAAGTATTCAAAACGTACAGGCTGAGTCTCCCAAATGTAAACTCCGCCCGATTCCAACTTCTCACCCGCAATCTTTGAGGTATAGACCACCTGGCTCTCCATCTGCGTACCATATTGATTCACAAACTGTTCCGTTCCAACAACCAGAACAGCAACATCACTGTCCGCAAGATTCTGCTCCGGTAGAACAAGCATCACCTCCACCGCCTTCCCGTCTGCATTCATAATCACCCCGTTAGGCGCATTGTCATTATCCGCAGAGGCAACTCCACCATCCCCCTCTACAGTCAGATTTTCCCTATCAATTATCAAATAACGAGTTCCAACATTTTTAACCTCCTCATAACCAGCATTCCCGCCAACGGCTCCATTCAACGCATTGCCGCCCGGCCTTTCAACCCACTCAAAACACCTTATCTCCCCCATCGTAGGCAGCAATCTCACATCACTCACACTCAGCCCGTTAGGTACCATCGCCCTCACCAGCACAAACGCCCCCGTCTCCAAACTATCCGTCTGAGCAGAGCCCACATCCGCACCCATACCCCTCACAACCGGCTCACCATAAGCCCCTGCCGCAAGCAACAAGCACAACCCCAAAACCAATAACTTACTTTTCATCACCTATCTGCTGTACATCCTCTATTGGTGGTAAAAAATCCGATGCTTTAGACGGAGAGATAACGGAGTGTCCAATGCGCTTCTCTAACTGCTTGCGGGCATCCCCGGCAATCTGGCCACCTTCGCGGGCCACATCTGCACTCTGCTTGAAGCCCTTAGGGTTACGCGTCTTGCTGATCTCCGTGGCCGATGCCTCCGCCAACGTGTTCAGCGCCAGCTCTATGTTGGTCATATTGTCCCGCAAGTTCTCCTTATGCAGCCCCTTGAACTGCTTGAATTGCCGCGTGCTCTTGCCGCTCCAGCTGCGGGTGATAATATCCGTCAGTGACGCGTACTCCTGCCCCTGCTGCACCCCGGCCCGATCCCACTCGTCTGTCAATTCCTTACGCACCTCAATACTGCGTAACCTCTGATTAATCCACTTATCACTGTACCCCAGCCTACGATAATCCGCATACGCCTGCTCAAAGTTGAGTTCCGGGTCCTGCATCTGGTCGATGCGCTGTGCCCCCACCTTCGCCATCCACAGCTTGAACGGCTCCGCCTTGGATGACGGAATGCTCTGAATGATACGGAACACACCCTCCATCGTTGCCGCCTGAGTCTTATAATACTTACCGTCCGACGCCAACATTTTAGTAGGGGTACAAATTGTACCCCACCTGGTACTCAATTCCGGGTCACGACTTCGCATCTTTTTGATGTATTGCTTTACATCAGAGCTATCCGTAAGCACCTGGACTACATCCACAATCGAGAAGTACCACTTCTCCTCCTGGTCGTCCCAAACGGTCCTAACCTTCTTTTCCTCAAACAGTTGAATCTGTTGTTTCTTAGTCATCTCTTCTCTATTTTTAAAATGTTTCACCCACAATCAGGTTTGTACAAATGTAGCACTTCTTGTCCTTCCTATCAAGCTAATCTACTCAAAAAATAAACCGGCAACTGGGATGCAACTGCCGGCTTATTCATTGTGCGTTTTAAAAAATAGTTTGCAATCGACTTACAAACTATTTTATTGTTACCACCTGAAGGAATTCCTTTGCGATACCCTGGGAGTCTGAGATTAAGATGATACAACGGCTGCCGTCTGAAAGGGTTGGGCCTAAGCACATTCCTTCGTAGTTGGCTAAGCTTGCTAAATTATCACCTCCTGTAATAAATGTTGCAAGCAAGCTTTTTCGTAGGATTCCTGCAGTATCGTGTACCGGGTCTACTACATAAAGTTTTGCAACTCCGTTTGCAGATGGTGGATATAGAACAGCCCTAACCTCCCTTTCCAAGATGATCAGGCGGCCATCATCAAGTGCTGTCATAGCGGAAATTCCGTGAACATACTGATATGCTCCGGCACTGGAATATTGAGGTGCATCCATCTGGTAGAGGAAGCGGCCGGAGGATGTCATTATTGGTTGGAAGTCTTCTCCAAAGCTCTGAAGTCTATGAAGACGAGGGATGAAATTATCTTTCTGTAACGGAGCCTCTGTTGTTGTCCAAAACTTATGAGTTGCTGCATTATAGGTAAAGGCCTCAAAGCCAGCATTTGCAGTTATTTTTTCAACTGCCATGTCTGCAGGAACTGTGAAGGAATTACCTGTAGCAACACCCGTATTATCGTACTCTCTAATAGACTGGTCTGCCTCTGCTGTTACGTAGAGTTTGCTGTTGTAATATGCTACTCCTTCATTGTCCATATTGGTAACGCCAGAACTAGAAGTTCCTGGCATAACAGAAGTTGAGATTGCACCTACAACGCCCGCTCCATCAATCGGGATGGTAAAGCTTACCAATCCGCCGCCATTTAGTTTATCATCTACTACGGCATAGTTATTTTCGCCCAACCAAACAATTGCGGAATACTGTCCGAGGCCTGTGCCAAAATTCTTCTGTTCCAGAATATTAACGGTAAAACCGTGGCTGTAACCTGTTGGTGCAATTTGGTTTGCAGCGTAACGATATGCTTTTCCGGCCTCTAAATTTTTTCCATCTACTCTAACTGAGTAAATGTCATCTCCGCTGTGAGAAACTATTGCCCAGGAATCTGTGGAGAAGTTCTGCGGAGCCATTGCTGCCCAAAGAGTTAAGATGTTTCCAGATGGAACAGTTACTCCTGTTGTGGTCAAGGTCATCTTTGGTGATGTTGATGCTGTGGTCAGAGGATTTGTTGCCTTTGTTACATCTACATTTGCAGTCTGAATAACCTCGTTATACATCGGGATAATATCTACGCTGCTAACAGCCAGATCCTCAGTAAGTCCGCCCATCTTCATCCTTACAAATGAGCCTATGTGATTGAAACTGAAGTCTGCTCCGGAAACAGTTGCCACGGCAGAGGCGTACATATAATCTTTGCTCATCGGGGAGACCATATCATTATCTGCTGTAAGCGTCTGCGAAGCGTAACTTATTGGTACTTCGGTCTTCTCAGTTGCAGCAGATGCGTATGGGAAGAAGGAATAATATATATCTCCGGGTATAAGATTAAAACCTCCGCCATTAAAAGTTGCGCTGCTGGTTCCGGTTCCGCCGGTTAGGTTAAAGAGTGCGAAACCGTCTGTGGTTGAGTAAACTCCGGTCTGGTCACCGGCACTCCAAACAAAAGAGAGACCGGTTGATTCATTTACAACCATCGCGGATTTTGTTTCTCCGGCAAAGGAGACAGGCGGAGTAACCATAGTGACTTTTGCAGTTTTGCCCCCAATATCCGGCGTAATCACGTCTGGCTCAAGGCCTTGTGAGGACTGCTTTGTACATGAAAAGAGGAAGACAACAAATGATGATGCTATGAGCAATCTTGTTATGTTTTTCATAATGACCTCCTTTTTTAACCTGCCCAAGGCATGCCCGGAATATCGCCGGAACCGTTTGATGTAGCTATAACACTCTCTGTTTGAATCTTTAAAATCTCTGCGATAGGAGGAGAGTACTCCCCCAGAGACTTATTGCACTCTTTTGAATGGTGCGGAGCGTGCTTTGTCATAAGCAGTTATGTTTTTTGTTAATTACTTTACGGCTTTCTGAAGTTTCTTGGGAAGGGCGTGGCGGTTGAGGAAAATGTAGGTGGTATTCAGAGCAATGTAATCTTTTGACATATACCATGTTCCTTTGTATGGGCCAATCTCGCCCCAAGTGTTCTTAACAAGGTAAAATGGGCGGCCGTTCTCGTCAACCGCCTTGCCGTAGATAAGCATTACGTGGTCGTATGTGAAGGTCCAGTCATCCCACTGTTCCTGCCTGAGTTGCTGAAGACGAGAGGTTTGCGCCTGAGGGTCTGCAGAAGCTGCTGTCTGGCCGGTGATGATATTCAGCAGGCTGTCCGGCAGGTCTGATACTGCAGGTTGAATATTGAAGTTGCCGGAAACATCTCCGCCCCATGCAACGGTAAAGCCCTTATCCAGAGCATAATCCAAGGCAGCCATAAGTTCATCTATCGGGATATTATAGCTTGGTTTCAGACGCCACTTGTAAGGCGCTTCAATTACAAACCACTGATTAAAAGGATGATGCGTATAACTGGTAATGCTCACATAGTCATCCACATCCAACTGAAGGCTCGCTGCAAACTCCATTGGTGTCCAGGTACGGCCCTCGTACTCAAAGGTTTCCGGGCAGCGGCCAACGTACTTCTCAATCACGGCCTGCACGCTGTCTTTCCAGTGAGCCTTAGGTTCCTTGTTGCGCAGAGGCGCCTGCTCTTCTGTGGTGAAACGGTTAAGTTCACGTGGACCGTTACTCCATACCGCACTAATGACCTCACGCTCAAATTCAGGGAAGAAAACCCTAAAGTTTGCCAGCGTATCTCCTGTTAATGAGCCAGGTGCAGGCATGGCATCCTCAGGACAAATTCCGTGATTGCGGATCACATCCACCACATCATCACATGAGCCACCCTCAGATATCTGGCTGTAACCATGCATCCTCACATAGTGCGTTGCGTTGTCCATATAATCTTTGTTCACCACAAACATCTCACAGAGGTCATACGTCTTGCCGGTCTTTCTAAGTATCTCAGCCTCAAGGAAACCCAGCGTTCCATAATCCCAGCAGGTTCCGCTGCGCCACTGGTTCTTTATAGAGGTTATTGGAAGTTGCTTAAGGATGGTAAAGGTCTTAGTGGATGGATTTTGACCGGCTGTATGCTGAGCCAGTGCGCTCTGCCAAACCATCGTGAAAACTAAAAGAATTGTAAGTGCGAGTCTTTTCATAACGTTCATTTTTGTAAAGATAATGAAAATTACCGCAATTCCCATTGCACCAGCAACGGACTCAGGTGAATCTTTCTTGGAAAACCGTTATTCCCCTGAATTTTATACTCTTCCGCCGTTCCGGGCGGCATAATCCTATCCAGCGTTGCATTCAGAGTGGAGGCATTTTCACTATACGCATTGCTCTCCAGACTCATCAGCCTCTGCACCCGCCTGTGCCTGTCTTCCGCTGCCACATTGGGAGAAATTACCGCATAAATTCTCTCCAGCTCATCAGTGAACAAGTCCCTATGTTTCAGCAGAATACCTTCAGGGTGCCTCAAGAACAAAATGAAAAGCGCCTTAACAAGGGGGCGGAATGGAATCGCCTGACCCTCAGCACTCTGCAAGTGTACATCATAACTTTTGTCAATGAAGAGCTTTGTTAGGTTCAAACTATTCTCTATCGCGATAGTTTTCAGCCTCTTCTGCGCCTGTTCAATTAGAGCAAGCAAATCGGCTGCCTCCATCCCCTCCAACATCCTTGAATAGTCAGATTCAACGGACTCCTCAAACAGTTCTTCCGTTCCCGCAAACAACAGCAGCCAAGCCACTTGCGCCTGTGTGCCAGCAAAATTTTCCATAACATCACATATCTTCTACAAAGTTAAACAGATCATACAGTAATACAATATAAATTTGATAATAA
Source organism: Bacteroidales bacterium (assembly GCA_017550655.1). Taxonomy (GTDB): domain Bacteria; phylum Bacteroidota; class Bacteroidia; order Bacteroidales; family UBA932; genus Egerieousia. The sequence continues at coordinate 57,124 of JAFZOK010000042.1, forward strand.
AAGTCAAGCAATTACAAGCTTGTAATCCCTTTTTTATTGCAGCTGCACACCATAGTTTTGCAATCAAACAACACAGCAATGAATATCTCCCTCAACCCAATTGAGCGAACACTATACAACCTGTTCCTTGCCCACCCGGAAGGCATCCATTCAGACAACTTGGTACTTCACTGGAAAGAGCTGTGTATCACCTATTCACGCGAATCCCACTATGATGACCCAGAACTTAGAGAAGAGAAAATTGAATCACTCTGCGCAGAATCAAAAACGGTCTTTTACACCAACGTTTCCCGCATCAAAAAGAAGTTTGTGAAAGTACTCGGCAGCCGCACCTCCAAGAGCATAATCATCAGAAGAGACCAAAAATCAGGCCTTTACAAAATCTCCAACATCCCCAAAGCCAGACTCCTTTACCCCCAAAGGGTATGATTTCAAAGTCTCAATTTAAGAATTTTCAATTACAATTTGTGTTAATCAAAATAATAATATAACTTTGCAATATGAATTAACACTTACAGTATATTAAAATGAAAACTCAATGCAAGTCACATATAAAACAACAGAATTACAAAGATACGCTGAAGACAGTAAGTACAGCTTAAGAAATCTGGGCACTATTAAGTCAAACAATTACACTAAAAGGATTGTAGCTCTAATGTCAGCTCAATCGCTTGAAGATGTAAGAAATTTACCTGGAAACTATCATGAGTTAACGGGAGATAGAAAAGGACAATGGGCATGCAGTCTTGATGGGAATAATAGAATGGTCTTTACGCCTCATGAAGACCCCATTCCAACTAATCCAGATGGCCAGTACATCTGGAGTGAAATTAAAGGAGTAGAAATAATAGAAATAGTAGATTATCACAAATGAGTATTAAAGCAAGTGCATCTAAACTAATTAGAGTACATCATCCCGGAGAAGCGCTTAAAGAAAAGTTAGAAGAGATGGGAATGAGTATTAAAGAATTTGCAATTCGAGCTACCAAGCCGGAAAAAACAATTATTGCCGTCATTAACGGTAAGAGTTCAGTCACAAGCGAAATGGCTGTTTCGTTTGAGTCGGTCACCAAAATCCCGGCCTCTTTCTGGTTAAGAAACCAAGCACTATTTGATGAGTATCTAGTCAGATTAAAGAGAGAAGAAGATGCAAAAGCATCTATTGAATGGATGAGACAATTCCCTTATGCTGAAATGGTGAAGCGTGGATGGATCGAGGCAGTTAAAACACCGGAAGAAAAAGTACGAAACCTTTTTGAGTTTTTTGGCGTCAGCACAGAGAAAGCATGGGCAGATTACTATCTGAATCAACAGTTAAAAGTTGCTTTCCGCATCTCTCTAGCATCCACCAAGGATCCCCACGCCATGTCAGTTTGGCTTAGACAGGGAGAACTTCAGGCACAGAAAGAAGGCTTGAATACCACATTTGACGAGAAAGCATTGAAAGCAATGCTCCAAACTATGAAACAACTTATGGTTGATGAGCCAGATGATTTCTTCCTCCAACTCAAGGCACTCTGCCGTGCTTGCGGAGTTATCTTAATAGCTACACCAACCCTTCCCAAAGCCCCTATTAGCGGAGCAACAAGATGGATTAGAGATACACCTGTAATTCAATTATCCGGAAGATATAAAGGATATGACTACCTATGGTTCAACTTCTTCCATGAAGTTGGGCATATCCTTCTCCACGGTAAAAAGGAAATTTTCCTAGAAAATGCAGGATTGACCAATCAAGATCAAACAAAAGAAAATGAAGCAGATACGTTTGCTTCAGATGTACTTCTTTCTCGTACCCACGAACACGAATTCCTTCGTAATTCCACGTTCACAGAGAAAGTTATTTTGGATGCTGCTAAGAAATACAACACTCATCCGTCAATCCTTGTAGGACGGCTCAAGCATCTGGGTATAATGAAGTATTGGCAGGGACAAGCGTTAAGTAAAAATGTTGATATATGTTCATGAAACGAAAGAATAAGAAACAACTGATAATCACCCAACTAGATTATATCCGCGCGAACAGAAAAGCAGCACGAGAGGAAGAGATTCTTGCTCACGGAAAGCAAATAATTTTTAGAAGCAACCGTCATAAGTCCAAGAAGAAGTATGACCGAAAACAACTGAAGAAAAACATCATCGCAACAGATGATGTTTTTTCATAGTCTGCCAGCTATAAAGAAAACACTTACACGCATCAGGAGGGCAAAAGGGCTATATCTAGAGCTATAACCAGAAGGCAGCAAGAACAAAATCTCAAACAAGAACAGAGATGTTTTGAAATATTTGAGGGGTGCCTTCTGCCTGTTAGCTAGAATCATCATTAGCAGTGATGATATCAAGGCCAAAGCATAGCTTCTTCTAGCCTTTTGTACAAGAACCCTCCTAATGCGCGTATTCAGGATTAGCCCCTTAAGCAGGAACCTTCTCCTTAGTGTAACTTATTCTGAGGCAGCTCTGTTGACCAACTCCACTGTTGGCTTTAAAGCTTCAGGAATCACAATCTTGAGTTTCTTTATCTTATTCTCGTATTCAAGAAGCACCTTATCACGCTTCGCTTTCATCTCCTTACAAGCCAGTTGATAATCCTCCAATTTTTCCCGAGTGCGGGCACTCGCCGTCTCTTCTATAGACGCTTTCAGTTTATTGAACTCTGCTTGCGCACGACGATACATTTTTTGCATAGAAAAGAAAGCCGTATCAACGTCCTCCGCAGTAAAGGTAGTGCTAAAGGTATTGATTTCTGCATCTGCCCCACTTCCTGCCACAATGGCCGGATTTTTCTTTCTCTTAAAGAACTCCTTACGAGCTTTGGCTATCACACCATCGGGATGAATGTATTGACCGAATGTTGCAGCACGGGCCTCCAATGTAAAGTAGTGAGCCTGCTCTTCCTCTGAGAGAGAGGCAACTACATCCTCCAAGGAAACATGTATTGGATACACCGGATTCACCAACTCACTATGGCCACTTTTAATCATTTGGTCAATATAATCCATCTTTGCTTTTTCCTTCATCATTTCTTCCTTTGCCTTGATTCCCTCACGAAGATAAGCAATCAAAGACTTCAATTGAGCAATTTGTTTCAGAGCCGGTTCAACAGCTGTCAAATCCTCCTTAGCAGATTCATTTTCAATTCGGAAGACTTGGCCTCCGGACGCCAGAGTATAATCTCTGTTTTGAAGTCGAAGGGAAGATAACTGAGCCTCCAACTTCTCATACATCTCTTTGGCAATATTAGCCAGGTGGTTAGCAGAGGTCTTCGTAAGACCCGTTTCATTCAGTATTGCATTCATATCATTCGTATGTTTTTCTGCTGCAAAGATACGCCCACAACGCTCCCTCTGCAAATCGTTGCAAGGTTTGCAACAATTTGGAAATCAAAAGAAAAAGCCTATTAGAAAAATCTCGCAAAGAAGCAAATCATTGCAAGGTTTGCAATGATTTGCAGAGCTCAAATTCAATATTCATTTTTGTAGGAAAATATTAAACTATGCCAGATCAAATCTATAAATTTGCTCCGGAAGAAGTATGGTTCACATCAGACACACACTTCGGTCATGAGAACATCATTCGCTTCTGCAACCGCCCATTCAAGAACGCAGAAGAGATGAACGCCCAACTTATCCGTCGCTGGAGAGAGACTGTCCCTGAGGATGGTATCGTTTTCCACCTCGGCGATTTCGCACACGGTAATGCCCGTCTTTGGAATGACCTCATCAGTGCTCTACCCGGACGCAAGTATCTAATCTTAGGCAATCACGATATGAAAGCACTTCGCCAAGGCTATATGAACAGATTCGAATTTGTCACTCAACAAATGCGCATCAGAGTAGGCGGACAAGCTATTATACTAAATCACAACCCATTCCTCTGTTACGGAGGATCTTATAGAGATGTATGGCAGCTCTTTGGCCATGTGCACAGTGGTCCGGCAAGCCACACAGGCCTAGACCACCCACGCCTCCGAATGCTTTTCCCTCTGCAATATGATGTAGGCGTAGACAACAATGACTTCCGCCCCATCTCCTTCTCTGAAGTCAAGAGCAAAATTGAAGCACAGATAGCCGCTGCAAAAGCTGCCAGAAAAGAACTATAGGATTATACCTCAAAACAAGCCGTCCCGTTAAAAGCCTGATGTTCATTGCAGAACACATACCCAATTTGGTTACATAGTAATGTAGTCTTCCCAATTTTGCTGCCGGAGCCACCCGCAAAATGAGTGTGACCATAGATCCAATATTCTGCACCACAGCGTTCTATGAAAGAATCCAAGTCAACATGAAACGCCGAATTTAAAACCCCTCCGGAATGGTCATCAAACTCAGGACGAAGAGTTGGGCAATGATGCGTAACAACAATCTTATGAGCCGCCGCAGAAGACTTCAAAGCCGTTTCCAACCACTCCATACACCTCTTGTGCAACCCATCCACATCGTTTGCAAAGAACTTCCCCCCATTCAAACGCCCATATCTAAAATCATTCATACCCTGCTGAATTTCAAATAAATAAAGAGGACTAATTTTAGTCCACAGCGTAGTAAAAAACAGCTCCGTATCACCAATCACAAAACTTTTATTATTCAGATACCTCACATTCTCCCGATAGTTAAACTCATACCCCACCATTGTCTTTTCAATATCATACCCACCATAGAACTCGTGGTTTCCAGGCACAATCAAAGTCTCCTTGAAATGCTCTGAGCACCAGTCAAAAAAACGCCTCTTCACCATCTTCCTATCCCCCAGATATGACACATCCCCCGCCAGCACCAGC
>JAFZOK010000008.1 GCA_017550655.1 Bacteroidales bacterium
GCGACATTCCAGATTTCCTCACATAGTTGTATCCTGTCACCACCATCAAAGGCGAGGAATGCTTCAATGATATTTGCCTGTTTTTGGTTTAGATGGCGTTGATTTTGACAGTTGCCCATTTCTACCAGAGCATTGACGGCAGCGTCAAAGAGCTGGTCACGCTTCTGATGGTATGACTCCCAGGTTCCATCAGCGATTTTCAGAGCATCCTCTTTGAGAGGCTTCAGTTTCTTTTCATCAAGTTTCAAATCTGGATCAGTCTTAGCCAGCATTTTCGCAAAGTCAAATGCATCATTGACGTATGTCTTACGACCTTCTGTTGTTTTCTCAACACTCATCGCCTTTAGCAAGAAATCCTTCAAGTCCTTGGTAAACTGCTTTAAACCTGCCTTCCACTGGTCAACGATAATCTGGACTACCTTCTTGAAATTCAGGCTGCATGCAGCAAATATGAGTTCTCTTAAATCTTTCAATCTTTCACACAAAGCGTTATTGGCTTCCTCGGATTCTTTCAACTGGTCGCCTAACCACTTGATTCTTTCGTCCTTAGTCACTTTTTGCCCATCTTTAGAACCGCCAGACCAATAGATGAGTTGTCCCTTCTCGTTGGTAGCATATCGCTCTTTGTCAATAATACCGGCATGTACCTTTTTCATCTCGGCTATCTCAGCATCATGCTCAGCCTTTGCTTCGGCTTTTGCTTTGGCAACTGCTGCTTCCTTGTCTGCCTTAGCCTTAGCAAGAGCAGCATCCTTGTCCTCTTTGGCTTGAATCTCTGCCTTCTTTTTCTCCTTTTCACGAACCTTTGCCAATTCCTCCCATGTGACAGGCTGGTCTTTCTTGCTACCGCTTGTCCAGACATAGGGATGGCCATTCTCATCAACAGCGGTTGTTGCTTGGCGGAGTTCTTCTTTGTGGACAGTTCTCTCTTCTTCAATTGCTTTTCTTACGGTAGGGCTAAGGCCAGAATGGAGCAACTTGTCTAATATGGAAGCCTGAGCCATGTCCGCTATTTCTTTCTTCTGTTTCTCAATCTCAACCTGGTTATTCTTTTTCTCTTCCTCCTGTTTTTGGATGATGTAGTCGTTACGCTCCAGATGCTCGGCTCCTGTCTCAGACTTTCGTTTGCCACGTTCCATCTCCAAAGTCTCAGCTGCCATATCCTGTAGCTCTTCCATATCTTTCTTGCCGAGCTTGAAGGACTTCCCCGTTTCGTGGTTCATCCAGTCCCAGATGATGTGTGCATGAAGATTGGGTTGCCAAGTTGACGGATCATCAGGGTTGGTATAGTGACCCTCATCTTTGTGGATATGTATCTGGATGGCTCTGACTCCCCATCTTTGACTCACTTTCTCTGTGTACTTCTTGAGGTCGGCCATTGTGGTGTCAGGCTTGATGTTGACAACACTCTCCCGGATGGGACTGCTGCCATTACGCTCTTTCGGTTTACCATTCTTACCAATGACAGTTACCTTCTTCTCCTGCATGGCTCGGCCAGTTTTCTGCTTTACCATCGCTTTGATGGCATCATAGTGCTGCTGGAGGGTGACACCCTTCAAGTCGGGTACCACATACGATTCATTGTTATGACTCAGTTCGGTACGTACATACAAAGTGCGTGGGTTTAGCGAGGCGATATAATCAGCGTCCCGCCTGTTATGACGTTCACTCTGCTCGATGTTGCAGGGCTTTACGTGGTCGGATGCTTTTGCTGTTGTACTCATATTACGATTTTATGTTTTTATGATTTTATGAAAATATGAATTTATGTAATTACTGTTTTACTGTAATTCAGAAATTTGTAGTTTCTGTATTTCATCCATTAGGAGGTATCGGGGTGGAAACCCTGATTGGAGGGTGCAGGGAGAGAGTCACTTCCTGCTCAGGGTTCTTAGGGGCAGATGCCACTGAGCGGGGCGGTCAAGGGGGAGGTTCACCCCCTTGCGAGGTTCCATAGGGCAAGCAGCCCTTGGTGGGTTCTTAGGGCAAAGCCCTGAGTCCCTCGGAAGAGCCCACAACTACGAAAGCGAAGCTCGTAGTTATAGTGGGCTATATCAAGGGCAAGCCCTTCATCTCCCTGCACGCACGTTACGGCACACCACCCTGAGGTTCCTCATCATTACAGACCTCCAAATCCAATTTCTCCACCAATAGTCCAACGGCAGGATTTCGTCTTATCATGTCTGCCAGGATTTCATGAGCCGTAGGCCTCATCAGGAAGAAGTCAGCCACATCAAGACCGTGCTCACGTTGTTCATCCGTAGCTATTTTCTCTATCACGTCAGACATGATTACACGTTTGCAAATAGGCTTCAACATCTGAGATTTTTTCTGCCATTTCTCCCACCCACCAAGGTCAGGTATAAGGATAACGGTTCTTCCTTTCAGTACTTGAACGGCATTCTCGTTAAAGCACCCATCCTTTCCTCCTGTAGCCAGCCATAGCAGGTCGGGCATGAAATGTGTCATAACGAGAGCAGTCTTCTCACTCTCTACCAAACCGACAGTGGCAGTAGGTTTTTCACGCAGAAGGTGTTCACCAAACAGGCATTGCACTAAGTGGAAGTCTGCCAGTTTTAATTCTGCATGTGCCCATGTCACCAGACTCTTCGGTTCCTTTATCCGATGGCCAGTCTTGCTGTCATAGCCCATCAGTTTGCCTGCCCTCACATTGCCATTGGCGTCTATCTGCCAGAAGACGGTACATCCTCCCCATTTGTTCCCTGTTCCTACAAGATACAAGCGGAAGATACGCTTAACCTCATCTTCGCCGATAACACCACAGAGGTATTGGTAGAGAGGGTTCTTTGTCTTGTATGCTGACAGGCTTTTGCTGACAAATACCATAGGGATGAAAGAAGGTTCAATGGACTTGGGCTCTTCCTTCCCTTTCGTTGTTCCCACCTTATTATATATAGGAGTGTCGTCGTCCCAATCCTTGGGCTTCATATCAGGATTATCATGAAAATAGTCTTTGGGAGTATAGTGGTACCCGCAACTGTTCTCATGGTCACATCTGCCGACATAGTTTGGGAACTTAATGATACCCTGATCATCGACATAGTGAACGAGACAACGTAGCTTCTTGCACTGGGGACAAGTAAGCTTGCTGTTAGGACGATATTTCTCCAGATGGAATCTGTAATCACTCATCCTCGCCTCCTTCCTGTGCACTGTCTGCACTTTGCACTTCTGCACTTTGCACTTTCCCTTCACCGCCATCTTCTGAACTATCGGAGAGTGCAGAAGTGCAGAGTGCAGTTGTGCAACGCTTCACTACCTTCTCGTAAACGCCTTGTTTTACCTTCTGTAATACAGGAGGTGTGGTCTCGCATAGTCTTTTAAGGGAAGAAAACAC
>JAFZOK010000009.1 GCA_017550655.1 Bacteroidales bacterium
TAAAAAAAGTGACTGATATCAGCCACTTTTTTGTGAGTGTGCTGACGCACTACTTACAAAAAAAGACATTGCCTATCGGCGATGTCTTCTTTTCCTTTGGGTGCCCGGTGGGACTCGAACCCACGACATTCAGAACCACAAGCAATCTATCAGATTCTTCGGATTCCCCTGTGTGAGTCGAGGTTTGCCGCTTTCTCAAAAATCGGATTTGCGTCGATTTTGCGTCGATTTCGGCACCCAGTTAATTATTTCAATGAACTCTCGTATTTCTTCCTGAGAATTTTCTCCAGTTCAGCCTTATCAAATTTTTCGGACTCCAGCAAAGACAGTACACGATCCATCTGCTCCTGAGTCTTGGCGACCAGACTGTGCGACTTGGAGATTTCATCCACCAGTTTGTCGATGGTGTTTTCTGTCCTACAGATGCCATCAACGAGCTTTTCAATAGCAGAAGGAATAGCCTCCTTCTTCTGCTCGTCCGCCGGTTTCTTCTCTTCTTCCTTCACCCTCGGCTCGCACAGCATTTCGCCGTTGCCAGTCAACAGCCAGGTCTCATCGAGGTCGTTATAGTAAGCCAGAATCTTGACTATAGCCTTCTTTGAAAGGTCACGTCCTTCCTTTCTGGACTTGCCAATTGAACCCACTGACAAACCAAGCTGGACTGTGACGCGATTGTCGTTCAGTCCCTTCTCCTTCATGTAAAGGTCAAATCTGTCAATTACTCTCATAGAATAGTAAAACTATGTTAAATTCAATGTTAAAATATTGATTTTTGCAAGAAAACTCTTGTGGGATATAGAATTAAGTTCTATCTTTGCAGCCGTTTTCAAGATGCGCACCCTACGAGAGCTACTTGTTTTGGGTGCAAATATACAAAAAAAGATTGGATTTCAAAGAAAAATGGATGTTAAATTATTGAATCTTGCAGAAAAAATTGAGGATTTGCGTCGATTATGCCTCAAAAAAGCCTCTTAGAAGGCAGAAAAATAGCGTCGATTCTTTGAAAAACTAAGCCTGAACCACAATCGGGCAAAGGATAACAGTATTGAACAATGAAAATTAGTTTGAATGAATTAAGAAACATTATCTCCACCTCTGCCGACCTCGGCGTTCAGAGGTATCTCAGGACACTGGATCCTGAGAATGACAGGATTAAGCAGGAAGAGGCCAAGCGCTATCTGGAAAAGATGGGCTACCAGCCCATTATGCTGAAGAAATGGCGCAAGGACAATCTTCTGGTTCCTGTGAAGACGGGAGATTCCCGTAACTCAGCGGTATGGTACTCGCTGACGGAAATCAAAGAGCTGATATTCTCTTTGCAGACGTATTCCCTGATGGTTAAGTAACGATGGAGGATCTGAAGGAGAAGGATGACATTCTAAAGGCTACGGACGGAGGTTTGAAAGTCTTCCAGCACTATCTTGGCAGCAAGGTCGTAGCTGGCGTAAAGTTCAAGAATCCGTTCTATACAGACACCAAGGCCAGCTGCAATCTCTACTTCGGCAAGACCTGCGGGAGATATTTCCTCGTGGACTTTGGCGACAGCGGAGAACGCGGTGACTGCTTCTGGTTCGTTTCCAAGTGGGAGAACCTTGACCGCAAGAATGACTTTGAGGAAATCCTCAGAGTGATCGACCGGGAGCTTTGCCTGAACATCTTCAAGGATGACAAACAGCCCATTACCCAGAAGTCTGACAGGCCAAAGGTCGTGGTGAATGTCGAGCCGACAGGTTCCCGTCAGAACCTTCCCTTCAACGTCAGAGTCAATGATCATTTCTCTTTGAATGAGCGTATCTACTGGCAACAATATGGTATCGATGAAACAACGTTGGCTCGTTATAATGTCAAAAGCCTGGCATATTTCTCTTCCGTCAAGAAGGACGGCACGCCATACGACATCAAAGCTGACGAAAAGCCGTTTATTGGCTACTTTTTCGGAGGCGGTGAAGGCGTGAAGATCTATCGTCCCGGCCACTATCACCGTTTTGTCTACGCTGGTAAGCTGCCCCATCCGTATGTCTTCGGACTGGATCAGCTGAAGAACGGCAAGACACTTTATGTCACAGGAGGCGAGAAGGATGTTCTCAGCCTCGCTTCACATGGTTTTCATACGGTTAGTTTAAATAGCGAGACTGCAAAGGTTCCCCAAGGACTGTTGCAGTCTCTTTCTGGACGCTTTGAAAGGCTGGTCTTCCTCTATGACACCGACGAGACGGGACTGAGGGAGGCCAGCTCGCGAGTGGAGGAAACAAGAGATCTGGGCTATAAGAATGTGGCTCAGGTGAAACTGCCGCTTGCAGGAACCAAGGAGGAGAAGGATATTTCCGACTTCTTCCGTCTTGGCCACAATGCATGCGAATTAGATGAACTGACAGAACAAGAATTTCACGATAATGTCTACAGAAAAACGTTTAGGAGGTGAAAAGGCAACTGCCAAGGGCAAGTTCCTCAATCACCTGAATTTCGGATATGCCAAGCATATCAGTGTGAGTGAAGAACCCAGCGATTATGCCGTAGA
>JAFZOK010000010.1 GCA_017550655.1 Bacteroidales bacterium
CATAAACGGGCTGATGAGATGGAGAAGCATTCCTTCTCCCTTGCAGGTCTTATGGTCGGTGCAATCGGCCCTGACGGTGGAAGTGCTGCCACCCAAGCTTTTGACGAGTCCCTTTACTACACGGGCAAATGGAACAGCAAGACCGTGGAGGACTATGTGGAGATGGTCAAGGCAGAGCTGAAGAAGCAGCATATCAAGGTCACACCAGAGGTTGAGAAGAAGATGATTGACAAGATGGTGAAAGACCAGATGCCGAAATCATCTATTGATTACATTATCAGGAAGGCCGCAGGAAACAGCATTTTCTCATTACCGCAGGAAATGAGGAAGTCCCCTCTCCAGAGCCATATAGAAGAAAGAGGCGAAGCACTCTACAACCCATCTGCCGTAGAAACTGCTGTTGGCTGGGGTCTCGGAGCTGGAGCGGACTTTCTCTCTACTGGAGGATTTGGCGGTACTTGGAGAACAGCAGGTAAATTCATTGCCGGTGACCTTGCCATCAATGGTGTCGCCTCCAAGATGACCGCTTCTGCCAGTCCTGCACCGACTCCTGCAGAAGTGAAGGATGACAGATATAAGGATGTTCCTCTCATTGTTGCTCCCGGCCAGGAAGATGCATATCTGGAGGACAAGAAAAGACTGGCAGAGAGAAGAGCTGCAGAGGAAGCCCATACGATAGAGACAGCCAGTGTTGATCCGCCATCAGCAGAGAATCCACAGGAGCTGCAGCCGACAGTACAGGCCACTGAACAAGCTACAATTCAGCCAGAGCAGACCAATTCCAATGGATGGAACGGCCTGTTATCCACTTTCGGCCTGAACGGTATCGGCGATATCGGTCATAACCTTGGTTATATTCTGGCCATGCTCCCGGATTTCCTTGTAGGCATGTTCACTGGCAAGAGCAAGATGAATATCAAGGATAATCTCCTGCCAATAGCCAGTATAGCAGCAGGAATGTTTGTGAAGAATCCGATCCTTAAAATGGTTCTCATTGGCATGGGAGGCATGAACCTGATTAACAAGGCAGGTCACGAAGTGTTGGGCAACAGACAGAATGCACTTACAAATGACGGCACCCATGTAGGACGCACGAACTACCGTGTATATCAGGATGAAGCTCTGAATCCACGTATCTCTAATCCAGAACTTCGTGGGAACTGCCTCATTGCAACTATAGACAAGGTTCCCTGTACGATTGCCCTTCCAGAGCGTGTGGTGGATGCCTACCAGCAAGGAGCATTACCACTGAACACTCTGGCAAATGCCATTCTTGCCAAGAATGACCAGATGCGCCAGATGGCTGCACAGAACTATGAAGCCAACGAGCAGCAGACTGTCACCAGAACATTAGCACAACGATAAAATCATATAACCATGACAGAAAAGAACGAACAAGAGAAAATGGCAGCTGAACGTCAGGTTGAGCTGCTTTCATCAGCCCTTGATAAGGCTGTTGAGAATGGTGGCGTATGGCTTAATGCCAAAGGAAAGACTGCGCCCCAGTTCTATAAGAAGAGTGTGACCGTATCACCTTTCAATGCCGTCATACTTGGATTGCACAGTGACCAGAACGGCTACAAGACCAATGAATACACCCTGTTTTCTGAGGCCAAGAAACGTGGCGAATCTGTTCAGACAAAGGAAAAAGGAGTGCCATTCCTGTGGTATAACTGGTCAGAGTATGTCAACAGACACAACCCTGAAGATGTCATCAGCCGTAATGACTACCTCAAGCTGCCCAAAGAGACAAAGAACCTCTACAAGGGCATCCGAAGCAGAGAGATACGAACCCTCTTCAACATTCAGCAGACCACCTTACCATTAGTGGATAAGGAGGGCTATGAGAAGGAGGTAAAACAGAACGGCGGTACTGTTGAC
>JAFZOK010000001.1 GCA_017550655.1 Bacteroidales bacterium
GAACAGCGAGGTTTATGTGTCCGAAGACATCGCCATCCTGCATTCCCTGCAGCCGCTTAAGCAGGCTTCATCTGTGGACATGCTCCATACGCCACAATACGTGGAGCTGGGCCGGATTGTTCTTGTAACCGGCGGAAAGGCCACGCATCAGATTAATCTGGTACCCTACGAGACTCAGGCGGGTGATGTGCTGGTGATTCCGCAGCACAACTATATCAGCATCTCCTCGCTTTCCGATGATTATGACGGGAAGATGCTTTCCTTCGGCCGGCTGCCCATAGACTTTGAGAAATGTGCTAGGCTTCGCCTTCAGGAAGACGATTTCCAGCGTATGCAGCATTATGTGGATCTGATCTGGGAGATTGTTCACCGGCCCTACGACCGGCAAACGGTCGAGCATCTGGAGACGGCGCTGCTGTACGACCTGAAGTTGCTGCACGCCCATCAGTCCGGTGAGAATTCCGCAAAACTAAGTCGAGGGCAGCGTATCCTCCAACAATTCCTGGACGCGCTGGGCCGGAAAGACCCGCTCCCGCGGAATATCAAGGCCTATGCCGACCACCTCTGCATTACGCCCAACCACCTATCCTCCGTTATCCGGGAACAAAGCGGCCGCAGTGTGATGGACTGGCTCAACGCCCACTGCATTCTCCGCGCACAGGTTCTGCTACGCCACACCAATCTTTCCATCTACGAAATTGCCGACTCGCTGGGGTTCCAGAGCGCCACTTTCTTCACCCGTTTTTTCCATAGGGAAACAGGTGTTACTCCGAAGGAATACCGTGCGGGGAAGGGCGGGAAAACGGACCGATAAATATCGATTTCTCGAATACAAAGGTAAGCATTTCCGGAACGAATGCACAGCAGGGCTGCGATTACTTCCAGAAGGCCGAAGGGTCTATCCACATCGATGGGCTCGAGAACGATCTCTTCGGGCTCAAGATCCAGCAGGAACTGCATGTAGGACGGAAGAGTCATGTCTTGTCGTAATTTTTCCAACGACTTTTGGGTGTTCCAGCGCATTTTTGGGAACGACTTTCCCGATTTGCTACGTTTTCACTGGCGATGAAAATGTAGCAAAAAGTAAACGAAATCTGAGGCCGAATAACTACTTGAAAAGGTCTACCGGATTCATACTCAAGAAATCTTCTGCCCTCATGCCGCCGTCACCGACAACCAGCGCCAGGTAAGGCTTATACCGAGCCCTGAATTCAGTAAGACCTTTATTCCCAGGATCGGAATTGCTCTTGACCTCGATGGCGATTACTTTGCCCTTCTTTTCCAGGACATAGTCCACCTCCGTGCCAGGATTGGTCCTCCAATAGTATACCCTGTAATCGCCGGCATAAGCATAGCTCATAATATGCGCACCGATGGCTGACTCAAACAACCGCCCCCAAAGGGAACGGTCCTGAACGGCATCGACAAAAGACTTCTCGCAATAAATATTTTTCAGGGCATTGTTGTATACCTGATGCTTGGGGATGCTGTTTTTCTTCCTTGCCAAATCTACGGCATACTTGTTCAAGCCGCAGACCAATCCGGCCTGGGAGAGAAGGTTCAGATAACCGGCTATGGTTGTTGTGTTGCCGGCATCCTGCAACTGGCCGATCATCTTAGTGAAGGACAGCTCCATCCCGGAATATGCCGCAGAGAGTTCGAAAGTCTGCCGGAGCAATGCAGGTTTAGCAATTTTCTCATTTACCAGAATGTCTTTATTTATGGTGGCGTCAACGATGGAGCCTGTGATGTAATCGCGCCAACGGTCTTCATCGCCAATGAGCTCCGCGGCACCAGGATAAGCGCCGTAATAAACGAACTGATCCAGGGTGAAGCCGAAGGCATCACGCATCTCCGCAAAGGACCAGTGGGAAAGGATAATGCGTTCAAAGCGCCCTTCCAAGCTGTCAGAGAGTCCCTTATCCAGCATTACACGAGAAGATCCAAGGAGGAGTACTTTGAGATTGACATCATAGAAAGTGTCAGAGTCCCACTCCTTCTTGACGACCTCGCTCCAGCCGGTAATCTTCTGAATTTCGTCTATGACCAGAATGAGTTCTTTCAAGCCCTCCACGCGCATCTTGGCACGGGCGGCATTCCAGCAATCGCTGATCCAACTTAGTTGAGTGGCGGGGACAGCATCCGCCGGGTAGAAGACAAAGGGGATGCCCAAAGCATTGACGACTTGTTTCATCAACGTGGACTTGCCGACTTGTCTCGGGCCCATGATTACCTGGATAAAACGGCGTTTCTCCTGCATCCTGGCAAGTAACGTGTGATATTGTTTTCTTTGATACATAACAAGTTATATTACCTGATAAAAAATTACTCAGTGCACTGCGCAAATTTACTCAATGAAATTATGAATTGCAAATCGGAGAAGATTTCTGCACCGGGTTTCGTTTAACCTTTATGTTAGGTCTAGATCCGACGGACAACGACCAACGCAACCTGGCAACCGAAAGCCTGCTGGGTAAGGTCAACTGGAAAGGAACGACACCTTTCATGAGCGATCTCGCATCAACCCGCACAAAGCAACTTAGCGAGGAAATGAGCGTCCCAAGGGAAATCATGGAAGGACTGTTGCTCGCTGCTGGCGGTATGGGTGGAGTCAGCTTCGGTGGGGGAGGTGGCGGCTCCAACAACGAACTCACAAACTGGGACGGAACGAAGAAAAAGAAAGGAAGAAGTATGTAGAGTATACAAGGGTACAGTTAACACGCTTCTGTCAATTCAGAGCCATAAGGCATCAAAAACAGATAATAGATGCTAAATTGTCCACCGTATCGTTAAGTGGTTTTTTTCCAATAGGAATTCCCACAAGAGAAACAGAAACAGTAGTAGGATCTAGTGGGGAACGCACGTCAATCACCCTATGAAAAAAAACATTATAAGGATAAACAAGCATCGCATTACGATGCGGAGTCTGAGAGAACGAACTATATGCAATCACCTGATGCAAATCGTACCTAAATGTTACTTTTAGATCATCAGAGGTATCACTCCAATTAAAGATATGGCTCTTATACTTAGCATCAATAATATATTGAACACCGTCCTTCTGAAGTACTAGGTCTGGCTCAAGATATGCCAACCCCCAACGTGGTTTACTTTTCCCAGAAATAGAGAAGTGCTCATTACCAAAAGAAAGGCACCCTTTTCGACGAGCTACACTAGAGAAAAGGTATTGAACGTACCGCTCAAAGAACTCCGCATAGTCCATTCTCCATGCGATGGACTGATTAACATGACCTTGCAGAATAAGGTTTCCAATTGCCTTCAACTCTTTTATTATCCTGGGCTCTGAAGCATGGACAATTAATTCCTCTGTAGGTATGGCTTCGCTTTTATCAATTATTCTCGAGAGGGTACCTACCAACTCCCGATACTGCGTTCTTGCCCTTATCGGAGTCGTATGCGACGAAAGGACATCAATCGCTATAAGAAGAACATAATTCAGTTTACGCCACTCAACATGCTCCGTAGTTAAAACATTGCGCCTATTACAGAAAGTACCAAATAACAATGGATCAGAAGCGATATCAAGGGCATAGCGATTCCAGTCTGTCCCCGAATTAGGCGACTTTTGAGATTGGACGACGATCGAAAACTTCTGCCATTTAAAGCGCTTAGCCTCAACGTATTTATCAATAAAACGACAACACTCCAAGTATAAGGGAGGCGTTTGTTGAGAAGATCTGGTCAGCTTGAGTTCGTCAGAATAATCAGGACTAATGTAATCTCCAAGCAAAGGGATCAACTCTCCGACCTCCTCATTATATCGTCCAGTTACGACGATATCGCAGAATGGTTTATGTCTTGGGGAATAAATGGGTGCAGTTCCGATATTCTTTGAAGTCGTTAGTACCAGGTTATAGCGATAGTCAATCTGCTCAATAAATGGACTGATTCCCAAGAAGTCAAATGAGCGTCGGTTTACATTAATAAACTTCTGAAGGAATGATTCTGGATACCTCTTATCCTCTTTGAATGCTACAATTAATTTCTCGGCTGATACCTTGATTGTGTCAAGAGTTGATAGCCGGGGAAATAAATTAACTGACCCATCTTTGGATGCCATTATTACTCAAACAGTTGTAGCTGAACTCTCTCGTAGAATAAATTAGAAAAAGACTCTTTTGCTTTGGACAAGTAGCCTTCTCTCAAGTACTCTTTGATAAGAGGCATTAATTCGTAAACAATCTTATTCCTTGAGGTTTCTTCGGACCCATTGGTCACAAAGTAAGATTGCCCGGGTTGCAGATTAAGTTCTTCGTCAGTAGCATAGCGTTCAAAGATATTTGCAATGCTATTAAAAAGTTTCGAGTCAAAGTTCTTTCCTTGTTCTAAGTCATCCAAAGTGAGTTCCCTAGGGCGAAGGGTATACCAGGCAAATCTTCTGCGCAGTGCGAAATCAACAACGGCCAAACTTCTGTCGGCGGTATTCATTGTAGCGATCACATATAGGTTTTTAGGTAGATTACTGAGCATCTGTTCTCCAACCTTCATTTGTGATGACCGATGACCGGTTCCACTTTCAAAGAGATAAAAAACTGGGCCAAGAACATTCGCTAGATTTGCTCGATTAATCTCATCAATAATAAGCAGCACATTATCCTTTGTAGACAAAGCCTGCTTGATAGCCTTGTAAAGAATTCCTTCTTTCTTTTTAAAAGCCCCTGGTTCCTCCAGATTAGGTTCAATTCCGTAAACAAAATCAGAGTATGTAGTCTCCGCATGGAATTGCTCAAACAGGACATTCTCCGCTTTGAACTCTTTAACCGCTATTCTATTTGCAGTGAATGTCTTGCCTGTTCCAGGAGCACCTTGAAGGACTACATATTTTCGTTCATAAAGAAGAGACTTTATAACCTCATAATCATCTGTCTGTTTTGCCGGGGTATATGCTTTTCGTGCGTTTTCAATCTGTTTACGCTGCCCATTATTAGTTGCCCATTGACGAAGAACTGCATATGTTGCTATCCATGCGTCTAATGCCTTTAAGTCAGTTTCATTCTCAGAGTTTAAACAACGAATCACAGGCAAGCATTGACCATATTTATCAACAATAGGCTTAAACTCCTGATGCTTTTCTGAGACGTAATCTGCAAAATCTAGGGATTGGCTCTCAGTATCCGTGAAAGTGGGTTTACAAAATGAATCTCCTTTGTTGTCAAGAAGCTTTAGAAACATCCTGCGAACTCCAGGTAGTGATGCGAGTTCGTAGTCATTTGAAAAACCCTGTGATCCGACACCAAGACTCA
Source organism: Bacteroidales bacterium (assembly GCA_017550655.1). Lineage (GTDB taxonomy): Bacteria > Bacteroidota > Bacteroidia > Bacteroidales > UBA932 > Egerieousia. The sequence goes on from JAFZOK010000001.1 coordinate 5,265, forward strand.
CAAAAAAGTAAGGAGTATCATCTCTGGCAAAAACGACTAATGAAAAATCAGAATATGCGCCCGAATACGGCTCTTCCGGACGGATGAAACCAAAATAGTTCGCTCCCTTTACGTCTTCTAGATTACTCCGAAAAACAGCGTTTCCTTTTGACGCTTCATCCTTCTTCTGAACATAACCGAAAAGTGCAGCCTTTTCTAAGGCATAATTCTTAAGTTCCTCTTGTGTCATATCCTTAGTCTGAAATGCTGTAAACTATGATTGGAGCATGTTCGCCCATATATGGAAGAGACCTCACAGTATTATATTCAATGAATTCAATGGCATCCTCATAGCTCATACTATCATTTAGCATGAGATTCTCTACCATCTTTGAATAGGAATAAACTATGCGGCCATCATCGCTAATTCCTATAATGGCGTCAAGAAACTCCGGATTAGTAAAGAAAACCGATTCCGTATCACCCCTTTCAACAAGAAAAGACTGTAGCTCATCTAGGCTTTTAAACAAAACAGACTGTTCGGCTTCCTGTAGAAAACAGCTTAGAGATACGCCAAAAAAGCTGGCCACCCTATTAAGCAGTTCAAAAGAAACATTTCTTTTTCCGTTTTCTACATCACTCAGATATCTCCTATCAATACCAGACTCTAACGAAAACTTCTCTTGTGATAAACCACGAAGTTTACGTAAGCGTATAATAGTCTTGCCGACTTGTTCTTGAGAAACCATATTGGGGAGATTTACGTACAAAATTACGGCATCTCGGCCAAGAGAACCACGGTCTACTGGCCACAGGGGTTATCGATAAAACGGGATTTGTGCTTTTGGAAGAATCTATTGTGAGATTAAGAAAGCTTCCGATAGTTGTCCAACTGCGAGCAACTATTTTTGTCGCAGTTTTTCGTTTCTTGAGACCCTATTTGATATCAATGGTACTCAACAGTCTCAGTTGAGCTCTGGTGAGGCCCGGAGGGCCCCTTCTTCGGAGGCCGCAGGCCGACAGAGGGAATAGCCGCAACGCGGCGTAAGGGGACCCCTCCCCTTTCCCCTGGGGGTGCAGGGGGATCATGGCCGTCTCGGCCTCGACGCGAAAAAGCCGGCGCGTTAGCGTCGGCTTTGAAGCGGAGAGGACGAGAATCGTAAATCTTCCCTTGTACCCTCTACATGGCTCTGGAAAGCGTTTATAATCAATGTCTTTTTTTAGACGCATGTGTTGGAATATTCAGAAATTTGTCACATTTTTGTCACACTTTGTGATTTCGAATGTGAACGAATTATGAACCTCAAGTACCGAATCGCCTTCAAACTCCGCCCCTACGGGAAGACCAAAACTGCTTATCAGATCCAGCAGCACGTTACCTTCAACAGCCTCCGCCTGATCACCTCTACCGGTTGCCAGATAGAGGACCTTGCTGCCTGGGACGAGGAGAACCAACTTGTCAAATCAAGCTATAAGGGTCCGAGAGGAGAGACCGCCCTCAAGATCAACACTACGCTCCGGAATTGTCGGGAGCAGATGGAGTCGACCTTCAAGTTTTTCGAAGGGAACGATATCATTCCGACCAAGCAACAGGTTCAGGAAAGATACGAGGCCCGTTTGCACGGTACCGTCCCCCAGCGACCTGCACCAGAGCCGAAGAAGGAACGCAAACCGAAAGAGCCGGACTTCTTCAAGACCTATGATATGTTCCTGAAGGAATGCGGCGATAAGAACGCCTGGACGGAAGCCACCTTCGAGAAGATGGAGGCGATGCGCGTCGATCTGACGACTTTCAAGAAAAACATCAAGTTCTCCGATTTGACCGAATCAACCCTGACGGAGTTCGTCGCTTACATGCGCGACAGCAAGAAGCTTCGCACGCCCCGGAAAAAGAAAGGAGAAAGAGAGGATTATGACCAGGAGGATCTGGTGGGCCTGAAGAACTCCACCATCGAGAAGAAGCTGGGCTACCTCCGCTGGTTCCTGAACTGGGCAACTGACCGGGGCTACA
>JAFZOK010000011.1 GCA_017550655.1 Bacteroidales bacterium
AATGAATAAATTAGGCGTTTTTGGGATTTGATGGAAAGCGTGATAATCAGAATTGCAAAAATGCAATCTTATTTCCCAAAAGCTGTCGTATCCCTTCGCTCCGTTCCCTCACGGCCCGGCAGCAGCGTTCGCCCGCAGTGCCGGACCGTCTTTGATGCCCAGGACGCCCATCCATGAATGAGGACGGCAGGCCTGAGCATCAAAGGAGCCGGGGATGGAACGCACTTTCATTCAGTGCGATCCATCCCCGGCTCCCGGGATCTTCGCAAAGGCATAACACACTAGACTTTCCGCAGGAAAGTCGTGTGCCAAAGGGGAAGGAGTCCCCTTTGGAAACCTCCACTATCCAGCTTTATTCATTTCTATCAACTTGTTCGATTCTTTTTCAATCTTTTTTCTTTTTCAATACGAAGTGGTCTCCATTTTCATACTAGGGTTGTTCAAGGGGCACAGATTAAAAAGGCTGCCACACCATTTTGTGGTGTGACAGCCAATCTGCTCTAAACCAAACCCATCTTTATGGCATCGGCACCCAGGCAGAAGCATCTGCACGGTATGGAAGGAAACGATAGAACCCGCCCTCTTCTCTCTGGACATACACAACTTCAGGCTCCAGTTTGGAGAAGTATACCATTGCGCCTTCCTTAAGCTGTGTCGAGAACAGGAACTCGTTTTCATCGGGGAGTTTCGTGTTGTCGTTCTGGTAAATCGGAAGATAAATATCACCATAAGACTCCGGAAGGGTATCGACCACTCCATAATCCGTCCATAGTTCTCCGCGATAGGAAAGGAACCGACGTGCAACTTCTCCGGCGGGGAATTCCTCTTCCTGATTGTAATCCGGCTCAAAGTTAAGGATTTGGCCGGAATAGGGCCAGAACAGAACGAATTGTCCGTCTTCCCTTTCCACGAAAATGGCTCTCACGTACTTGTCGGAACCGAACACCTTCAGGCCTTCACTCAGGCGGCAGGAAGCCAGTTCTTCCTGGGGGACATGGGCATCATCGTTCTTCTGGATCGTGCCTACTTCAACAAAACCTTCAGGAAGTTTGTCGAAAAGATCTTCCTGGGACCAAGCCATTTCATGGTAGAACAGAAACGCGAAACCGATCCCGCCGTCTTCATAACCGGTCGGTTCGGGCTGATAACCGGTCGGCGCATACTGGTCAGGCTGATTCCCCGTAGGAGCAGGCTGGTTCCCGGCGGGTGCAGTATTGCCCGGTTTTGCCTCCGCTTCCTGACCTATCGGTTTCGCCTCATTCTCGGCAGCCTGAGAGGGTTCTGTAACCTTTGCTGCCTCCGCCTCAATTTCCTGCTTCTGATTCACCTTTTCAGCTTGCTGCTCATGAGGAACAACAGAGCAGCCGAGAACGGACATTACAAGCAGAACGGAAACTGACATCAATAACTTTTTCATCGTTGTTTTCCTCCTTTTTTTTGTAAAAGTAAGTCTATGCTTGCTTCCCTTAATCTCTATAAGAAATACGATTGACTCCAGAAAAATGTCGGCTGCCAACTTGTATTTATATAAAGGGTATTTATATAGTGTTTTTCGAAGTAGATCGACTATTTCTATACTGTCTTTTTTGATCCGTTTTTACTGAATCCTGAGTTTA
>JAFZOK010000012.1 GCA_017550655.1 Bacteroidales bacterium
ACCTGGGCTGAAGCTCACCATCGACAATCTCCCTCTCCTTGTTGCAGGAGAACAAGGCAAAAGCCGCAAGGGCAATCATCAGATACTTTCTCATGGCTACTCCTCCTTATCCCAGTCTTCTTCTTCTACGTCTCTAAAGCCGCCATACTCTTTCACACTCATGATGTTCTCCTCGAAACGAAGGAGAAGCAGCTCCGCTTCAGGAGCTTCATAAAAAAGTTTGTTTTTCATATCGTATGAATTTGGATTGCCGCCACCAGTTAAAGACAAATATACCCTCTTTTTATTTATCATCCAAGAATTCTTTTTTTTTCTATTATATCGCAGTTATTTGATATAGAATACTGTCCCCAGAATCTTCCCGGAATCGGCAAATGGCTCAAGAAGAAGAAACTCGGTATCTTCATGGGTGTCAAAGTAGCGTCCGGGTTCTGTGCCTATCCACTTTACATGCAGTTCAAGGCAAATGTTCTCGTTTTCCATCGTATTCATTAAGGTGAATTCTGACTTGAAGTGTGTCGCACTTCTCAATACAAATCTCCAATTCAAATCGTTTTACTATCTTTGCAATTACTAACCATAGAACACTAATGACCCCTATTGCCATGAAGAAGTTCTATTTTCTCTTTTTGGCCACCGCATGTATCCTGGCGTGTAAGAAAGCTCCAGAGGAGATTGCCGTTTCCTCCGTCTCCCTTAGCCAGCCGACGGCGGAAATGCTTGTTGGAGAGACCGTCCATTTGAGAGCTTCTGTCCAGCCATCCAACGCCACGGATAAGTCCATCGTATGGGCATCTTCCAATCAGTCCGTCGCCACCGTATCGGACAGTGGTTTAGTGACAGCCATCGCGGAAGGGACTGCTACGGTATCGGCATCGGCAGGCGGAAAATCTGCCTTTTGCACTATTCAAGTCAGCAAAAAGGTGGTGGAAGTAACGTCTGTCGAATTGGATCAGACTGAACTTGACCTTGAAGAAGGGCAGAGCGCAACCCTCGTAGCAACGGTGAAGCCGGATGACGCCACGAATAAGTCCGTCTCGTGGGGCAGTTCAGATGAAACCACCGCCACTGTTGATGGCAACGGGACGGTGTCAGCCGTCAAAGAAGGTACGGCTACCATTACGGCTAAAGCCGGAGACAAGCAGGCAGTGTGCGTGGTAACAGTTTCTAAGAAGGTGATAGCAGTTGAATCCATTTCCCTTAACAAAAGCGAGCTGGAGTTGGAAAAGGGCGAGTCTGAAACCCTGGTGGCAACGGTGAAGCCGGATGATGCCACAGACACAACGGTTACGTGGAGCAGCAGCGCCGCCGATATTGCTACGGTGGACCAGGAAGGCAAGGTCTCAGCTATTAAGGCGGGCACGGCCATTATTACTGCAAAAGCGGGAGAACAATCTGTCAACTGCACCGTAACCGTTCTTTCACCTTTGGTTACCGTAATTGTCAGTGGACGCATCAAAGGCCTCCGTATGCCCGAGACCATCCAGGGAGTGATTCCGGAATCCCAGTGGGCCAGTGGATTAGAGATTGGTCTTCTCTGCAATAATCAAGTTTATAGATATCAGGCCGATAACCCGGGCACATTCACCTCCTTCTCATTGAGTCAAGGGGAATCGAAACCGTTGCAAGCACGGGATGGAGACTGCGTTTATGCAATTGCTCCATTGCAAACGACAACAGGCAGTTGCATTTCCTTGAGCAATCTCATGCTTCCCCTGGCAGGAAACGCCTTATCCCCTTTGCCCTTGATGACATTGCGAGGCGTCGGAACTGTTAATAATGGTCAGGTTGAACTGGAGTTTGAAAGCATTTATCCTTACATCGTCCTTGTTATGGGAGAGGATGATCGAAAACTGTTTTCAGACGAGGAATATGCAAGAGTATACATTACCAATTATCGCACATCAAGTGAGTTATTTTTCTTTGACCTTATTACCCAAATCATCACGTTCCAAATCGGTTGGGCTCCCTATAGCGAGTTTAACCTAATCAGCAACGTTTTTATCGATGGAAAGTCGTATACTTATTTCCCGATCCTGCCCGGAAGTATAAGAGACACAGATCTTAACCTATTCACAGCGGGTGGAAAGATTGCCTGGTCCCACCACTTCACCCAACTGGATTTCCAGTCCAACAACGTGTATTTAATCGATTTTGATAAATTGGCTATCAATGGCGCGGACGGAAGTTTCTCGGATGTTCCTATAATTAACTGGTAAATACTATGAGAATCAATATCTTATACTTACCCGTCATACTCCTGGCACTGTCTGCCTGTTCTAGGAGCGCCATCTTTCCTGATCCGGAAACAGAAGGATCCGAAGAAGGGTATCTGGTAATTAGAAGCGGCTTCGGGAACACCAGAGTAAGTCACTTCGACCAAGATGGTTACTATAAGTCTTCCTGGGAAAAGGGAGATACCATAACCGTGATAGCAGGCGATGAATTCTGGTACTATGTCGCTGACAACAGCGGCGCGGAATCGACATTTACCCTCTCTGACGAACACTCGGAAGGGTTGAAAGCCTGGCCTGGTCAGGAAGTGCGTGCCCTTTCGGGAAAAGTGGCTGTCAAGGATAAGAATTACGCCCTTATCAAAGAATCCATGGGGAACCAGCATTACAATCCCAATCATCCTCCCCTGGATATCCAGACTTGCACAGCCAATGTATTGGACGGTTCAGTGAACCTGGTTTTTTCTTATCCCTGTGCCTATCTAAGGATGAAGGTGAAAAAACAGGAGATTGTTTCTGCCCAGGGACGTCTGATCATTAACGTTCAGGGAAATAGTCCTTTTGTGCTGAATGCCGTGGAAGATTACGTCTATCCTCCGAAATATGTTGCTGAAATGCAAGGGCAAAGTATTAATGAATTATCTGAAGACAATTGGGCCATCAACTCTTCTTCATTTCCAGGCCTTATCCTGAATATTACGATGAATCAGTATATCAGCTGGTATGGGAATCGTTTTAATTGCTTTATACCGGTCTCTTCCATATTCTACCATTTTGCATCAGAGGATCTAACTTCTTTCGGAGACAACGACGATGTTTCTTTTTCCGTTGCCATCCCCTCTACCGACAAGTTAACCTTCCTGACCGTTTCTACGGATACGGACAAAGAGTCAGTCTTGTATGAAAAAACAGTTCCCGACTGCGAAATCCTGCAGGGACACCTTTATGAAGTTAACCTGGAAAGGCCCTATCACTCCAGTGATTTTTCAATGGATGGCGAAGTTTATACTCTCCAGACAGCAAGCGTGGGAAAAGGAATTGACGTTGTGCTGATGGGCGAAGGTTATACTGACAGGGAGATGGATCCTGGAGAACGGTATGAGAGCGATATGGCCCTTGCCTGCGAGGAATTGTTCCATTACGAGCCTTACGCCTCCTACCGCGACAGATTCAATGTCTATGCTGTAAAAGTGGTTTCTCCTACAAAAGACTACAAATTGGAGATCGATTCCGTCAATCAATACTTCGAGGCTATCCCTTCCGTAAAAGACGGTGTTGAACGGGTTATCATTTTAAACCGCTATCCTTCCGAAACGCCCCAAGAAACCAGCTATTGCATATTATTTGAGAGCGGGACGGATTTTATTATCCGGTTGAACCATCCCATCACCTTCGAGCGTGTCCTGATGCATGAATTCAGCCACGGCATAGCTAAGTTGGGAGATGAGTACTGTCCTTGGGTTCCCGAAAAGAAGCCCATCACTGACGAAGGTATCCAGGAACTTCAGAGACACCACTCAAAGGGATGGATGATGAATGTGGACTTCACGGATGATCCGGAACTGGTGGTTTGGAGTCATCTCATGAAAGATGAAAGGTTTGCCGACGAAGGGCTTCATCTTTACATCGGGAATCCTGATATGGCTGGGAAGAATGAGGGACTGGACATTTTTGAAGGAGGGGGGGGAGATTTCACGGAGGGTATTTATCGTCCCAGCTACTATAGTGTAATGAACGATAATATTACTGGAATCTGGCATGAATGGATGAACGCTCCCTCACGGGATGCACTGTACAAGTTTGTGATGCAGGCCTCGGAAGGAGAAAGCTGGGTGTACGATTATGAAACTTTCGTCGCCTTTGACAAGTCATACCGGGACCTTGTGAAAGCCACCCGTCTTCAGGATCCGATCCCTGTATCAGTGCCAAGTGGCAATCAAGGCAACAGGATGCACGTCCCACCCATATATTGCGAGAAATCCATCAAGGACCATCCAATAACACACAAGGAGATATTGGACATCGTTAGGGAAAGAACCCAAGACATCTCCCAAGACAATCGTCTCAATCTTCAGCAAAAGAAGTAGCGTTTTACCACCGATACCCGAAGAACCCAGGGTGACGATAATACATTGGCTACTCGGGCACGGAGACAAGCTTCCTGGTTCCCGGGCGGGATTGTTGGTATCTTTATCATTGGAATCATATAAGCTTCTTTTTGGGGGGAAGAACCCGGCGACAACTGCAGCTGCTTCAGAAATGGAGTAGCTGCTTTTTGTTATATCTGTAGATAAGTGTAGGTTGGCTAGCTTTAGAATTATGAAGAAAAAAGGCCGACTGCTATAAAGATAAAGCAGGGCCAAGTACGGCGGAAACGCGCTAGTCATTTTGTCTCAAAAGTGGACATTCTGTCATCTCCGGTGCCGTTTTGTCCACTTTTCCGGCATTGGTCCCGGGTTTGCAATTCCCTTATGCGGTTCTGATAAGGAACTCCGGGAATAAGGGTCCGCTGGAGGGCCTCCAAACCGGGACGATTAAAGTTTTTGAACTATGTTACCTGCAAGAAGAACGCATGATAGCTGGTTGCCGGACATTTTCAATGACTTTTTCGACAACAGCTGGATGGAACGGACGACCTACACGGCTCCGGCCATCAACGTGATTGAGAACGAAAAAGAGTACGATGTGGAACTCGCCGCACCGGGACTCACCAAGGAGGACTTCAAGGTCCACATCGACGCC
>JAFZOK010000013.1 GCA_017550655.1 Bacteroidales bacterium
AAGAATCTGACGCTCTTTTTCCTTGTACTAATTGGAAAACCTTTTAAAGGTTTGCTGCTTGTCTTCAAAATGTCAATGAACTTGTTCCTTCCATAAAATTTGGCCGAAACGGGCTGCAAAGGTAAACACTTTTTTCATACCTCCAAATCTTTTTGCAAATATTTTTCAAAAAATTTTTGGCTTTTTATGCAAATCGCCCCTACAGGCATCTGCAGGGGCGATTTTTCTTTGAAAAAAATTTTGAAAAAATTTTCGTCAGAAGCGAAATACGGCCGATTTTACTCTTTTTTCTCCTTCAGAAGGTCTCTGATTTCGGTCAAAAGTTTCTCTTCTGCGGACGGTTCTGCCGGTGCTTCAGGTGCAGGCTCTTCTGCCTTCTTTCTCTTGAGCTTGTTGAGACCCTTGATTACCAGGAAGATAGTGAAGGTAATGATCAGGAAGGAGATAATGTAGTTGATAAACTGGCCATACTTGAACAGCACAGCCTCCTTAACAACTTCTCCGTTTTCCACTACCGCTTCTTTAAGCGTTAAGGCCAGAGAAGCGAAATCCTTGCCACCTATCAGCACGCCTATACACGGCATAATCAGGTCATTTACAAGGGAATTGACGATTGCGCCAAAAGCACCGCCGATAACAACGGCAACTGCCATATCAACAGCATTGCCCTTTACGGCGAATTCCTTGAATTCATTTAATAACTTACCCATACTATATTATATTATATGTGTTATCAGTCCGCAAATACGGGAATTCTCATCATCATTGTCTCGAAATTCACCCCGTACATTTCATCTATGACTTTCTGGACTTTTTCCAAAGGACTGCGGAAAGCGTCTCTGAGCGTGAATGTTGGCTTGATTTCAACGATTACAAGTCCATTCTGTCCTTTATCTCCGACAAGTTTCTGCGCGTCTTCAGCATTGTAAACAATCACCTCTCCTATAGCCTCTTCCTTAAACTCGTTGAATGACCGGACAAAGGCCTTGCGGTTAAGGGAATCAATTGCAAGGATAGGAGTTACGCGGTTGGCGTTGAAATACTTGTAGTTCCTGAAGGAAATATCGTCCGTGCCGTAGTTTTCCACGAGTTCAGAAGCTTTTGCGGCAAAGGCCGGACCGTTGTCCATATCGGCAAAAGAAAACTTTGTCACGAAAGCCTTGCGGGAAAGGTTATCCCCCTCCGGATATACCTGGCTGGAATTCAGATCCTCCCCGTCTTTAAGGGTTAAGGATATCAAGCCGTTCGGAAAAGATTTCTGAAGCTTCTTGGGAAGAGCGCGGCCCACCAGAAGATGGATCCCCTGAATGTTGTCGGCCTTTATATCGCTGAAGAAAACTACTATGGAATCCCCTACCATATAGGTTGGCATCTTGACGCTGTCGCACTCCATAATGGCACTGATAGCAACTACCCCTTCCAATCCTGGAGAGTTGTTGTCGTATTTAACGCAAAGCACTCTCAGCGAATCCTTTACGCCGCCTTCAAACTGAGCCCTCGCAATACTCGGCGAAAAAACCGCCGCCAGGAGTAAAAAGAACGCGAATATGTGTGTATTTCTATTCATCAGTTACAAATATAACCATTTCCGGCCAAAGGGCTCAGCATTGCTGCATTTTTCGTAACTTCGTGCAAAATCAAAAACTAACCAGATGGCTGAAAACAACACAAAGCAGAAGCCTGAATACAAACCGCTTCTGAAACCCGAAAAAACTTACAGGGAGGCAACCGCCTACAGTGTCACCATAGGATTGGTGATGACAATAATTTTCTCGGCAGCAGCCGCTTACCTCGGCCTTAAAGTGGGCCAGGTGTTTGAGGCGGCAATTCCTATCGCGATTATAGCAGTTGGACTTTCCACTGCGATGAAGAGGAAAAACGCGCTCGGAGAAAACGTGATAATCCAGTCTATCGGAGCCTGCTCCGGAGGTATTGTGGCCGGAGCGATCTTCACCCTGCCGGCCCTGTATATTCTCCAGGAAAAATATCCTGAAATCCAGGTGGACTTCATAAAGGTATTCCTCTCCAGCCTGCTGGGAGGCGTGCTGGGAATCCTGTTCCTGATTCCTTTCCGCAAGTACTTTGTCAAGGAAAAGGACGGAGACTATCCATTCCCTGAAGCAACTGCCACCACCCAGGTGATAAAGAGCGGAGAGGGAGACAGCGGCGGAGCCAAACTCCTGCTTATCAGCGGACTGATTGGAGGTATCTACGATTTCATAGTTGCGTCTTTCGGCTGGTGGAGCGAGACCATCTACACCACCGCCACCCATTGGGGAAGCGTGATTGCAGACAAGACCAAGCTGATGGTAAAATACAATGTCGGAGCAGCAGTTATGGGTCTGGGATTCATTATCGGACTCAAATACGCTTTCATAATCTGCTGCGGCTCAATGCTGGTATGGTTTGTCATCATTCCTCTTATGAGCTGGCTCTGCGGACCGGATACAGTTACCTTCCTTGGAACCACATTCGACGGGGTGGCCAATATGGGGCCTGAGATGATATTCAAGACCTACGCACGCCAGATAGGTATCGGCGGCATTGCTGTTGCGGGTATCATCGGCATCATCAAATCTTCCGGCGTTATCAAATCCGCCTTCGGCCTGGCTACCAAGAGTTTCTCCAAGAAGGGCGGAGCGCAGACAGAAGAAATCCGCACCCAGAGAGACCTCAGCATGAAGATCATCGCATGGGGAGTGATCCTGGCCCTTGCAGCAACTTTCATTTTCTTCTATTTCGGAGTTATTCCGGATGGTAACAAGCTTTTACTCGCGATAGTGGCTCTTCTTATTGTCGCGATAATAGCCTTCCTTTTCACCACGGTTGCCGCAAACGCAATCGCCATTGTGGGCAGCAACCCTGTGAGCGGAATGACGCTTATGACGCTGATTCTTGGCTCTGTGGTTCTGGTTGCATGCGGACTTAACGGAGTGCCTGGAATGGTGGCCTCGCTGATTATCGGTGGAGTTGTCTGCACGGCCCTTTCTGTTGCCGGAAGCTTTATCACTGACCTTAAGATCGGATACTGGATCGGCAACACTCCAAAGGTTCAGGAGAGCTGGAAGTTTATCGGAACTCTCGTTGCCGCCGCTACTGTGGGCGGAGTGATGATCGTGCTCAACAAGACCTACGGCTTTACCGGAGAGGAAGCCCTTGTAGCTCCTCAGGCAAACGCCATGGCCGCTGTCATCGAGCCACTTATGAGCGGCCAGGGAGCACCTTGGCTGCTGTACGGAATTGGTGCAATAATCGCCCTGATCCTGAACTTCTGCAAGGTGCCGGCTTTGGCATTCGCACTGGGTATGTTCATCCCGATAGACCTCAACCTTCCTCTTCTTGCCGGCGGCGCAATCGCCTGGTATGTAGGTTCAAGAAGCAAGGACAAGGCTCTTAACGAGGCAAGGGTGAACAAGGGAACCCTGCTCGCCTCCGGATTCATCGCTGGCGGAGCGCTTATGGGAGTTGTCTCCGCGATACTCAAGTTTGCAGGCAAGGATTTCTTTGCAAAGGAATGGGCAGAGACCGGCAGCGCCCAGGCCGTAGCCATTGTGGCCTACCTGGCAGTTGCAGCTTTCCTGATTATCTCGTCGCTGAGAGCAAAAGCACCTAAGAAACAGTAAAATACATTATATATGGAAAAGGTACAAGACAAATTCCTGAGATATGTGGGCGTATGGACCACATCCGATCCTGAAAGCACTACGGCTCCTTCCACGGCACGGCAATTCGACCTTCTGAACCTGCTGGCCAAGGAGCTCAAAGAAATGGGCATTAAGGTAAAGGTTACAGCCAAGGGAGTGCTTATGGCAACCATCCCGTCAAACCTCCCTAAACCGAAGAAGGGAGAAAAGAAAGCCCCTGTAATCGGCTTCATAGCCCACGTGGACACGGCTCCGGATGCTGAAGGAAAGGACATCAAGCCTCAGATAATCCCTAACTACAACGGAAAGGACATCATCCTCAACAAGGCAAAGAAAGTAAAGCTTTCAACCGCCCTGTTCCCTGAGCTCAAGGAGTTCAAGGGACAGACTCTGATCACAACTGACGGAACTACCCTCCTTGGAGCCGACGACAAGGCCGGTGTGGCAGAGATCATGTGCGCTGCAGAATATATGATGACTCATCCTGAGTTCAAGCACGGAACCATCAGGATCTCCTTCACTCCTGACGAGGAAATTGGACGCGGAGTGGAGAACTTCTCTGTCAAGGACTTTGGGGCGGACTTCGCCTACACTATGGACGGTGGCGCCGTGGGAGAACTGGAGTTCGAGAACTTCAACGCCGCATCCGCCAAGATAGAAATCCAGGGCTGCAACATCCATCCTGGCTACGCCAAAGACAAGATGATAAACGCCATCATCGTGGCCAACGAGATCCTCGCCCTCCTTCCTCCGAAGGAAAGGCCGGAGCATACCTGCAAGTACCAGGGCTTCTACCACGTTGTGGGCTTCAACGGAACCGTGGAAAATGCATCGGTGAGCATAATCATCAGAGACCACGACACCGCCAAGTTCAACGCCCGCAAGAGGCTCTTTACCACCATCCAGAACAAGATGGACCGCAAATACGGCAAGGGTGTGGTAAAGATCACCGTCAAAGACCAGTACTTCAACATGAGGAAAATCGTGGAGCCTAAGTACTATGTTGTCCAGAGAGCCATCGACGCAATGAAGAAAGCCGGCATCAAACCAAAGATCCAGCCTATCCGCGGCGGTACAGACGGCGCAATGCTTTCATTCCGCGGCCTTCCTTGCCCTAACATCTTTGCCGGCGGCCTCAACTTCCACGGCAAGCTGGAATACGTTTCCGTAGAAAGCATGGAAAAGGCCACTCAGGTAGTACTCAACATCGCTGAGGCAAGATAGTCACCGGCATGGTCAAAAAAGAAAAGGAGGCTGAATTTCAGCCTCCTTTTTCGTATGTTATTAAACTGTTACCTGTAGATTCCGACGGCGCGGAAGTACCAGCTGTTGGCGTTTGAGTACACGTACTCGAAGATGGAATTTCCGACAACGTAGTATACTGATCCGTCGTATACGATCTCCCTGTAGTCGCTTGGCATGTCGTAGAGGATTGCTCCGTCCGGTGCGTTTACGACCTGAAGCTCGTAGCTGTTGACCTGAACATAGAAGTTAGCATATGAATCTACGTAGTAGGTTCTGGTGTTGATGCCTGAATAATATTCGTAGTCAACTTCGTAGAGGTAAGGAGCGATGTCTGAGATCGGGATTCTGGTTCCTACCGGAGGTCTGTGCACGTTGTAGTAACCGTAAGCGTGCCAGTACCATACTCCACTCCAGAAATACATGCTCATACCGTTGATCCTGTACTTGTAATAGTGACGAGGACGGGTGAGGAAGCGCAGTCCGAGATCGAAATCGATGTGGATTGCAGCCGGACGGTGGATAATCCTGCCGTCGCGGAACGGGTTGTAACCCAGGTGACGGTTAGGGTTGGCTCTGTCGAACTTAGGTGCTGGAGGGAGCTTGGTTGCGGAGTTTCCGCCTCTATCAGCATAGTAGGTTGGACGAGGACCCTCGGTGCCAGGACGATGAGTTACGTTGCCGTTGTGTGGCTTGTTGTCCTTCTCAGGACGGGTCTCTGGACGGTTGTGGTTGTTGTTAGGCTTGTTGTCCGGGCGGTTGTTGACATTGCCGTTGTTTGGACGGTTGTCTGGACGGTTGGTTACGTTGCCGTTGTCTGGACGATTGTCCGGACGGTTGTTAACATTACCGTTGTTTGGCTTCCTGTCCTTGTTGTCAATACCGCTCTGGGTGCGGACATTGCCCATGTGGTCGTTATAGTTTCTGCCGGTATTCACGCCGGAGTTGTGGTTCCCACGGCTCTGAGTTGCGTTACGGTCGGAAGAAGACTTCTTGTTGTCCGTAGTGCGATTCTGAGGAGTGGAAGTTTTCCTGTCCTGCGAATTTACGGTTCTGCGGTCCTGAACAGAATTGTTATTGTTTGCCCTTGGCTGTGAAACCTGAGCCGCTTTCTGCCTGGTATCCGAAGAACGCTGGGTTGCAGTAGTATTGCCACCGGAGTTGTTTCTCCTGCTGGAAGACTGTGCTGATGCAACAGAGGTTGCAGTGATAGTCAGCACCGTTGCAAGGGTTGCAACTAAAGCAGTGTAAATGGTGTTGGTTTTCATAGCTGTTTAGTTTAAGTGGTTAGTACTTTACACCTATACTATCAAAATGCTTGCCAAAACCGAAAAACTAGTCGTAGAGGTAGTATTTGCTGGATTTTTCCTTGAAAGGCTTCTCGTCTTTCTCAAAGAATTCCCTGATGCTTTCCCAGGTGTAGGTCTTGGAGAAAGTCTTGCGGATATAGTCAGATCCGCAAACGATATCGAACATCCGGAATCTTCCCTTGTCGCAGTTCTCGAAGGTCTTCTTGTCAGGATAGAGCTTTGCCAGTTCCTGCATCACGAGGAACTGGATCTCCACCAGGCGGGCCTTGGAATAATCGGTGATGAATACCTGGACTCCGCTGCAGTACTTGCCCTGCTTCTTGCCGAAATATGGAGTCTCGTAGATGGTGCGGAAACGGATTCCCGGAAGGTTGAGGGCATTCATCCTCTCGCAAAGTTTCTTACCGTCTATCCATTCTGCCACAAAGAGCTGGAACGGAAGGGTATATCCCACGCCTTCAGAAATATATCCGAGTTCTCCCATAATTCCGCTTACCGGATAATAGTATGCGTTAACTATCTGCGGTACCTGAGGAGACGGCAGAATCCAAGGAAGCCTGGTGTCTTCGTAGAGCATGTTTCTGTGCCATCCTTCCATCGGGATAACCGTCAGCTTGCACTGTACCCCGTTCTTGAGCATCTTCTCCCCATTAAGCATACGGGCAAGCTCTCCAAGTGTAAGTCCGTAAACATAAGGTATCTTGAACTGGCTCACGAAGGAGTAGAAACCGTCTTCTACGAGGTTTCCCTCCACCCTTTCTCCGCCAAGAGGATTAGGCCGGTCCAGAACGATGAACTCCTTGCCGGCCTCGGCGCAGGCTTCCATCATAAGTCCCATAGAGCTTACGAACGTGTAGCTGCGGCAGCCGATATCCTGAATGTCAAACACAACCGCATCCACATTCTTCAGGAACTCCGGAGAAGGCTTGCGGTTCTTGCCGTAAACGGAAAAAACAGGAATGCCGGTAGCGGAATCCTTTGCGTCCTTAACCGTAGCGCCAGCGTAGATGTCTCCCCTGACTCCGTGCTCCGGAGCGTAGAGAGCCACCAGCTTGACATCCGGTGCGTTGTGCAGAATGTCAATCGTGGAATTCAGTTCGGAATCCACTCCGGTAGGATTGGTCAAAAGACCTATCTTCTTGCCCTTCACGGCCTCAAAACCGCCATCGCGGAGTACCTCTATACCCGGCTTAACCTTCTGGTTTTTCCTGCACTTGTGCTCCTGGGCTATCACCGGCGATGCAATCAGAACTGCAAGCGCCCAAATCAATATCTTTTTCATGTCTCTATTTGTTTTTCTCCGCGATTATTTCTTTCCGTAGGAAGCGTCAACTTTTCTCTTAGCCAGGAAGGTTACCAGCATCGTGGCAACACCGCAGGCAACAACAATCCAGAAGAATGTCTTGTATCCGACAGCCATCTGCAGGTCTCCTGCAAAGAATCCCGGAACCATCATGCTGGCTGCCATGAAGGCAGTGCAGATTGCATAGTGGGATGTCTTGAAGCTTCCCTCGCTAAGGTACATCATAAACAGCATGTAGGCCGTGAATCCGAATCCGTAGCCGAACTGCTCGATTGCTATCGCGATAATGATTGCAATCATATTAGTCGGCTGGAAAATAGCCAGATAGCAGAAGGTAAGGCAAGGCAGGATCATACATGCGGCCATAGGCCAGAGAGCCTTCTTCAGACCAACCCTCGATGCATAGATTCCACCGAGAATTCCTCCCGCAAGAAGCGCTATCACGCCAACTGTTCCGTAAGCCACTCCAATGCTCTCGGTAGGAAGCTGAAGTCCTCCTCCAATGAAAGATCCGTCAACAAGATTCTCTGCACGGGCGTCTTTCAGGAAAGGCATGATCATCTTTATGAGGAAAGCTTCAGGAAGCCTGTACAGCAGCATGAACGCAATACCCAGCCAAACCAGAGGTTTCTTGAAGAAAGTTGCAAAAGACTGTCCGAAGTCAGACCAGATTCCTTTCTTCTTTCCGTTCTCGTCATACTGGATATTCGGCTTGTCGTTTTTAGAACGAGGAACCGCAAATGTATGGTACAGAGTCACAATGCCGAATATCACGGCAGTGATTACCATCGTCCAGAACCATGCCCTAGGAATGTCTCCCTTCTTTTCCAGAAGTCCGGCAATGAATACCAGGACACCCTGTCCGAATACTGAAGAAATCCTGTAGAAGGTGCTCCTGATTCCCACAAACGCGCTCTGCTGGTTTTGCGGAAGGGCCAGCATATAGAAACCGTCTGCAGCGATATCGTGGGTTGCGGAAGCGAAGGCCGTTACAAGGAAGATTATCAATGTGGTGTAGAACAAGCTTATGCTGGTGGATTTAGCGGCGATTGTAGCGGCATCCGGCCTTGGCAATGTCACCGCCAGGAGAATGAACGCTGCACTCATCAGAATCTGCATAAACAATATCCACCATCTCTTTGTCTTTACTATGTCCACAAACGGGCCCCAGGCAAACTTGAGCAGCCACGGCAGATACAGAAGGCTGGTAAACCTTGCGTTCTGGTCGTTTGGAACTCCCAGGTTGGTGAACATCAGGACTGAAATCGTGTTCACGATGAAGTAAGGAATTCCCTCAGCGAAATAAAGGGTCGGAACCCAGAGCCAAGGATTCCTCTTTGTCTCTTTCTGAGGGATCGAAGGATTGTTCAACTTGTCCATAATATCTGATTTTAATATTTCTTCAGGATTTCAGCGTGAGGATAATAGTGGCGGAGAATAGCGTCGTAAGCATAGCCCTTGGCGCCCATAACGGCAGCCCCTATCTGGCAGAGGCCCACTCCGTGCCCCCATCCGGCTCCGATGAGCTCGAAGCCTGCCGGAACTTCCTCAGCGTCCGGCTTGAGAGTCTTGCCCTTTTCGTCCAGCCTGTATGCCACAAAGGCGGAGCTGTAGAGATGGCTCGGCGACAGGATCCTTCTGATTTCAAGCTCCTTGCCGATAATCATAGTCTTCTTTGTTCCCACAACTTTCAGGCGGATGAGCCTTCCGCTGGTTCCCCTCTCAATCGGGACCAGGTCCAGAATCTGGCCGAAGTCATAACCGCTCTTTGTGTTTACAAGGTTGGAGATTTCCTCCTGCGTGTATTTGACTTTCCAGCGGTAGAAGTCTGCAGTCTCCTGGTCGTAGTTGTTCAGCACCTGACCGAGGATCTTGGCGTCTGTGGTGTTGCA
Organism: Bacteroidales bacterium; assembly: GCA_017550655.1. Lineage (GTDB taxonomy): Bacteria > Bacteroidota > Bacteroidia > Bacteroidales > UBA932 > Egerieousia. The sequence goes on from JAFZOK010000013.1 coordinate 9,392, forward strand.
GAAAGCGTCCGGATTGCTGTGGATCCAGGCAACTGCCTTGCCCTCGTCCCTGAGGTCAAGGATCGTGGCGGCATCCTTGCCGTACTTTCCTGTCCGGGCTTCTGTCTGGGCACTTTCCTCGCTGTCTCTAACTACCTCTAGGTAATCGTGATGGGTATCCTCCCAGGCATTCTCGAATTCCTCCAGCATACCGCCGCAGCACTTGTAGAAGCGGGCGTCGCAGATAGCGCCCTCATAAGAAAGAATCTCTCCCCAGGTCTCGTCAATGGCCTGCTTGACCGCTTCCGTGGAAGCCCTGGTAAGACCCTGGTAACGCTGGCAATGGTCATCCGCGCAAACGTCAAAGTTATTGTGGTCGTCCCTGTCGTACCACTTTATGAGTTCCTCGCAATTATGCTCGGCATTTTCCTTAATTGTGCAGGAAGGCTGCTTTTCCTTGTCGGAATGCTCTATCTGGGCAAGAAGCCAGCTGCGGGAAATAACAGCGTGAGCCTTAAGAAGCTGCATGTTGGCAGTAGCGCTCATCTCTGAAGAGATAACGCTTGTAAGGTAATCCTCAACTCCAAGGATGTTAATTGGGCAAACCTGTCCGTTTTCAACGATGAACTTAAGGCTTCCCTCGAACATCTGGTCCTCCTTCCTCTCCCAGTGGAAGTTTACTCCGATAACTACATCGCGGAGCCAGAAAGTTCCCATATTCTGCTTTCCCTCAGGCTCGAACAGCAGTTCGGAATATGTGCCGCCCTCAAAAAGCAGACTGTTGTCCGGCCCGAGTTCCATTACAAGGTCTCCGGTATATACAGGTCCCTTGGCGTTCCTTACTCCGTTCTTTTCCACGAGGCGGTAATTCCCGTTGAGCGTGAATTTTATAGTGTCAGCATGCATTATTCCCACACTGACCTGCGGTTGGTTTCTCATCTTTCTTATAAGTTTTTCTTCTATGTCGTATGAAATTGCAACGTCGTCAAACATTTTCCTGACATCCTTTGGCCTCAGCCTCAGCCAGTCGTCCTCAACCGGGGTAATCACAAGCCCGCTCATCTCCACGCAGGCAGGCGAGATTGTGAAATGCTCCGCCCCCTCGGCCGTGTAGCAGGACGGACGGAGTTCTCCCCTGGCGAAAAGGGCTATTCTCCAGAACCCGCCCTGCCACCAGCAAACGATATTCATCATAGGCTCCCACATTCCACCTTCGCTGAACTTCTTCATTTCGGAAGAAACTATGTCGTCTGGATCAAACCGTCCGTTGCCCCTTCCGGTCAGGGTGGAAAGGATGGAATAGATTTTCCCGATGGCGGAAATCGCCGTCTTTACGCTGGCCGCGTCTATAATGAAACTTCCCCTTGCATAATCCAGCAAGTGGTAGATCCTCAAGTAGTTGAAAGACACAGGCCCATCTTGCCTCAGCGATGGCCCATAGCTGATTATCAGCTCTTTCCTGAACCTGGAGAACTGGCTCTCTATCGGGATTACACCCTTCTCCCCGGCCTGGAAATGGAAGTGTTCCGGCACACTGGCTCCGCTGTTGGGGCCATTGTAGAACACCACAAACTTGTTGATAGTGCGTGCAATGTTGAGCATATCCGCCATCCTTGTGGAATCCAGTTCCTGACGGGAGTGGGATTTGCTCTGGATTACCAGATGGCGCTTGAAAATAGGAAAGGGGTTTACCTGGACAATGTAGTCCGTGGTAACCCCCTGAAACCTGATTCCCATCTGCTCTGCCGGACGGCCTTCCTTGCAGAAAAAGCACTGGCGCTTTCTTATTGTTTCCGCATCAATCTTCGCCGTGGAAGAGACCATCCTGGACGGATTGAACTGGATCTTCATCTCCACGCTCTTTTCCGCTTTTTCGTCTAGCGGAAAGGAACGCAGCTTGACGTTTTCCAGGGCCGCATAGTTGTCCCTCGCAAGAGGCCACCTCTGAAGCTGGTCCCGGAAAAGACGGTCCACTGCCGCCTGGTTGAGCACTATGTTGTCAAAGGATCTCAAATGCTATTTCTTCTTGGCGTTGAGCGCAATGCGTGCCTCAAGCTCCCAAGTGCGGATTCTGTCCTTGTAAGTGTTGTTGGTATTCTCCTTCTCCACGCTCAGCGATGCATCGGAGTTCTCGTCGTGGCGGCGGCAGAAATACAGCACATCATAGATTCTTCCGATCTGATAGTTGCGGCTTACTGCCAGTCCAACTGCATAGTCCTCTCCGTAGTTCACGTTAGGGAACATCACCTTCCTTGCAACCGGAGTGAAGAAAGCTCTTGGAGCTCCAAGTCCGTTGATGCGCAGGGCGTTGTTCCTTCCGTTGTCCGGAGTCCACTCGCGGTGGTCAACCTTTCCCGGAGGCAGCATCTTGAGGTTAATATCGGTGAGCATATATGAACCGATTACCATAGCGCACTTCTGGGCGTAGAATGCGTCCACAACTTTCTGCAGGGTGTTCTCGTCGCTGTAAACGTCATCGCTATCCAGCTGAACTGCAAACTTTCCGCACTTCGGATGGTTCAGGGCCATATTCCATGCACCGCCCACTCCGATATCCTTTCTGGTAGGAATCACGTGAACCAGCCTCTTGTCCTTGATGGACTTGATGGCCTCGGTAGTTCCGTCCCAGGAGTGGCATCTTGGACCGTTCTCCACAACAATAACGTTGAATTTGAAGTTTGTCTTCTGTGAAAGTGCGCTGAGGATAGCATCCTTGATTGTCTTTACCCTGTTAAGCACAGGAATAACCACTGATGCCTCATACTCGAACTTCTCCCTTCCGAAAGGCACGCTCTTGAATTCTGGCTTCAGATAGCCTCCGATATCCTTCAGATGCTGGGTGCAGGCCTTCTCCATCTCCACCTGAACCTCACGGTTACGAGGATCTACATAGTCAAAGAGTTTTTCTCCTGTCTTGCGGGTATCTTCCTCAATCTCAGAATACAGGTATTCGTTTACGTGAACCAGGCGGCCCTTCTGGCTAACCTTCAGCCTCAGGTCATAGAGTGCGGCAAACTTGTAGTCCACCTTCATTTTCTTTACTGCAGCCTTCAGTGCGGAAGCCTTGTACAGCAGGACGGAACCGAAGTCAAAGTCGTTCCTCAAACTTCCAAACTGATAATCAATCACAGGCTTGTTTGTCCTCTCCCCGTTCATGAAAGCATAGTGGTCTGCGTAAATCATTGCAGCATTTGTCGCCTCGGCAACCTCAACCATTCTCTCCAGAGCCAGATATCCCAGGCTCAGTGTAGTCTGCTTGGTATAAATCAAAACATAATCGCAGCTGCTTTTTGCGGCAATCTTCTTCATTGTGGCCGTCTTGGCCATCGGATCCTTCTTTGCGTCGAGGGTTATAATCTCATTAACCAGAGCGCTTTCCTTAAGGCTCTTGACGGTCTTTTCCACCTGCTTCTTCGAGGTGAAAGGAACAAAACAATTGATCTTAGTCATAATATCTGTTGTATAATAATTATTTCGCTTTTTGAACAAAGTTCAAAGATATGAAAAAACGGCATATTACACAATGTGAGCCTACCTGAAAACAGATAGGCTCACATCATTGATTCGCTGAAGCGGAAAATTAGAACTTAATGGTCAGCTGAACGTAAACGCAGTTCTTGTCCTGGAAGCCGCCGTTAAGCTGGCGGTAAGTGTAGTTGAGCTTGAGGTCCACGTTCTTCAGCGGAGCGTAGGTTATACCTGCGGTATAGTCCATCTCGTTGATTTTCTTGGAGTCTAGGTTCTCGTCAATATAATCGTAACGGGCAACCAGTTTCCAGTGGTCGTCAAGGTTTGCACCTGCCGCAAAGTATCCGCCGGCACTCTTAATTCCGCCAGGAATGTTGCCAGTCTTGCCGCCAATGATCTCGGCCCTTGCAAATCCCCAGTAATCTGTGTATGAGAAGCCGCCGCCATAACGGTGCATCTTCAGATACTTGTCAATATCCTGAGGCTCGAGCTTCTGGGTAACATCGTTGAAAGTAGGATAGGCTCCCTCGCCTCTCTGGAAATATCCGAAGAGGGAAAGAGGCTTCACCGGAGTAATGATAAGCCTTCCGACAATGTCCTTGCTCTTGTTGTTGTCTGTGGTGTTGAGCTTGTAGCCGTTGAATATGGCCAGCTCGTAGTTGATTATGCTGAATCCGTCTCTGTGGAGAGCGCTTCCCAGGAATTCGAATCCAAGGTCTCGGCCGGATGCGGACAGACCGCAGATATCCTGGTCACTCATTCTTGCAAGCCTCTGGACTGCGAGAGAGTAGTTGATGAACTCCAATGTGGTTGGACTCCTCATCGAGTTTTCGTATGTAAGCGGGCTCTTGAACTGTCCGAACTTCATTCCGAACTCCTTAACCGGCATATAGGTTGTGAACGCGTCTATAACCTTTGGACTTCCTGCCAAAGCAAGCTGGATCTTATAGTCCACCGTTCCGTAATCTCCCTTGTAGAGGTTTCCGAACAGGCTAAGGTTCACGTTCTTGAGCTTGAAGGTGGAAGTTCCGGCATCGTTCCAGTCGTATCCGCCGATAACATATCCACTTACGGAAACATACCTGTTGATCTTATTCCAGTCTACAGACTTCTTTTCAAGGGAAGCCACCCTCTCCTCGAGGGTCTTGGTTTCATTCTGTGCATAGGAGGCCGCACAAATCATCAGGGCCACAGCGGCCAAAAACAGTTTTTTCATAAGTATCTATTTAAATATTATTCTCAGCGATGTTTTATTCAACGCCGCAAAGATAACAAAAATCGCGATTGTACGATATTTTACTATTCCTCGTCGCTGTAGTCCGGAAGGATCCCCTCTTCCATTGTATTCTGGAAAACCTCCTCAGTAGGATAGTACACGGAAATCTTCCTCTTCAGATTGTCCCAGGAGCGGAAATCAAACTGAATTTCCCCTATGTCTTTTATGTACAGAGAAATCCATCTCTCTTCCGGTTTAAGCAGTTTCCTCTCAAAATCAAAACCTGCATTCAGGTTAAAATTGAGTTCAGGGCAGGTTTCCGTTTCCTTTGTCTTGAAATACCAGTCATATCCTTCAGAATAGACCCCTTCGCGGTCGGAGAGAGGAATCATCTCAAGAGTGGTGGTTTTCTCCCCATCGCTGAAGCTGATTGTATTGTCTTTTATCACAACCCGTTTTACTGCTGATATGAAGCCTGGCACTTTGGCTGAATCAACCTGGTATCCATAATAGAACCTTGTGTTTTCCATAACAAGTTCAGGGAAAGGCTTGGATTCAGGATACTTTGCAAACATCCTTCTTGGTATTTCCACACCGTTCTTGATATAGCACATTTGCCCGTCGCTTTTATTCCAGAAAAGGCATCGGTCAGAATTTATCCTTTCCTTATCCCCGTAAATGTCCTTCATTAGCAATTCCACTTCTATCGAGTCTAGAGGCGGGCAGCCCTCCCCTTTTCCTGTAACAACAAAGGTCCACTTATAATCCACGATTTCAACAGACTCGAAACTCTTCTCCTTGTCAATCAGATAAGTATGAGGGACACTGTCGCAGACCACAACTATACTGTCAGCAAAAATTGTCGCCGACGTAACTTTTAAAATATCCCTGTAAGCATTTTTAAGCTCAAGGGCGATGCCTTTCTGCAAAGGGCTTACTTCTTGGGTATCTGAAGAGGAAGGAGTGTTTTGACTTTCCGTTCCATTACCATTATTCTGTCCGCCTCGGCAGGAAGAAACCGCCAGAGCCAGTCCTGCGAGAGCTATAAGGCTCGCCAAAGAAAAAAGATTGTGTTTCATAACCGATTATGTTTTTCTATACAATGATACGAAAAAACTGCAGAAGATAAAAGCATCAGACAATTGCTTTTAAACCTTCACGGCATAAAGTACAGGAATTATCAAACGATCACCTTTAGTCCCTTAGGGCAGACAGAGACCTCCAGTTCTTCTGTGGAAAACAACGGCTCGCCGTCAAGATGGACAAGCCCAGCGTCAGAACGGCGGATGGTAAACGCCTTGCCCCGGAACAAACGGACCTTGCTGCTTTTAAGCAAAGACCTGTGGAAAAGACGCCAGGAAAGAGAGGCGGCCCGCAGCAGAGAAAACGGTTCCACCACAACAAGATCCAGAAGCCCGTCCTGCACGGAAGCCTCGGGTGCCACGTAGGCATCATTCCCCCACTGGCTGGCATTTGCTACGGTAATCAGGAAAGCCTTGGAAGAAAAGATGACATTCCCTTCCGAATCCTCTATCTCATAGCTTGATGGAGAATACCGAAAGTATTCCTTCATCACGGTTTTCACATAAGAAGAACGCCCCCTCTTGCCGCCGAATTTCCATCCCACCTCAGCATCAAAGCCGCAACCGCAGGTGCAGAAAAACTTCTTCCGGTTCAAGAGTCCGTAATCGATGGCAGCAGTCCTTTCCTCCATAATCTTCCGCACTGCCTTCTTTACATCCTGTGGAATTCCAAGATGACGGGCAAGGCCGTTGCCGCTCCCAACCGGAACAATTCCCATCGCGGAGGAAGATCCCGCAACAGCAGATGCTACCTCGTTAACAGTTCCATCTCCTCCCACCGCCACAATTATCGGCACACCTTCCTTGACGGCATCCCGGGCCAGCTCCGAAGCGTGCTTTGGCCGCTGAGTATAGACAATCTCAAAGGAACCGCCATCCATATCCAGGCAGGAAGCAATCTCCTCCCCGATGTTTTTCTTCCGGGAGGCCCCTGACACTGGATTGACTATGAACACCGCTTTCTTCACACGGTAAAGTTACCATTACTTTGGGCAAAAAGGTTAACTTTGAACAGAAATAGAGAACACCCATTAAATCATGAAGAAGCTCCGCTATATAGCATTGATCATCACCCTCTGTTTTTCAAATGTCCTGATGGGGCAGGAGTATATCCAAATGACCAGGGAATCAGGCATCTATACTATCCCCTGTGAAGTCAATGGGCATAAACTGCGTTTCATTTTTGATACAGGTGCTGCAGATGTGCATCTTTCTTATGCAGAAGCTTCGTATATGTTTAAGAATGGATATTTGTCAAAACATGATATCGTGGGCACCAAAAAGTATGTAATGGCTGATGGAACCAAGGTAGAGAATACGACTATAATACTCAAAACATTAAAAATTGGCAATATTGTCCTGAAGGATGTCAAAGCAAGTATTTCCCCAAGACAAGATGCCCAGTTGTTGCTCGGACAGTCTGCAATAAGCAGATTGGGAGGGTATGCAATCAAGGATGATTATCTTATAATCAGGGGTGAAAATATCCGCACTTCACCAGATGGCGCCAGATATAAGGAAACCCGTTACTATACAGGAGGAAAGTATGTAGGACAATGTAAAAACGGCAAAAGAGATGGGGAGGGAACCTTTTACTATAAAAATGGAAAAACATATGTTGGATCTTGGAAAGACGACAAAAAGAATGGGTTCGGAAAAGAAACATTTGAAAGCGGCGCAAGGTATGAAGGTTATTATAAGAACAATAAAAAGGATGGAGACGGAACTTATTACTCTGCCGGCGGAGATAAATATGTAGGATATTGGAAGGAGGGCAAAAGGAATGGTGAGGGAACTTTATACTACTCTAATGGAGAAAAATTTGTTGGCCATTGGAAAGACGACAAGAAGAATGGGTTTGGCAAAGAAACATTTGCAAGCGGTGCACGATACGAGGGCTATTATAAAAACAATAAAAGGAATGGAGAAGGCACCATGTACTATGCCAATGGAGACAAGTATGTGGGGAACTGGAAAGACGACAAAAAAGATGGAGAGGGAATCTATTACTATGCCAATGGAACCAAAAGGGATATGGTTTTCCAGGAAGGTGTCCGCATAACGGGCAACACAACCAATTGATTTATTTCAAGTTACCTTTGGGCTTGGGTTAACGTCCAGCCTGATGTAATAATCGTGTCTCCCTTGACAGAAAGAGTGTCCAACCGCGGCAGCTCTATATTACGCCAGTCGCCTTTCACTTTCAGAGGATGCCCTTCCACAGTTCCCCAGTCACAATAAGCCTTACAGCCGTAGATGACCATGCTTCCGTCTTCCATCTTAATCATGCTGTCTGGCGAGAACTGGATGGAAAGGTTAGGACATTCCAGGGATATTACGTTATCTGAGGCAAACAATTTGCGAAGCGTCTCATTCCTTTCTTCCATTTTCCGCAGAAAAGCGTCTTCTACTGCATCTATGGACTCAAAGTCATACTTGGCCTTGGCAGACTGGACGGCACGCTCCAGATCTTCCGGTAAATTTATCCCATAAATCGACATCGCTGAGGAACCAAGATCACTGCCTGCATTCATTTCCTTGTGCCAAGAATGGCCGGACTGATCCAAAATCAATCCGTAAAGAGGCCCGGAAAGATATGCAAAAGAGCGCGTCAGGTTATCTGATTCGTAAAGGCGGTCCAACTCCGAAAGGCTCTGCAAGAACTCCTTGTCCGACGGAATCACAATACGCCTTCCCGTGTACTCTGCCAGCCCTTCCTGTATTTCCAGAGAGTTCTCCTCGGCGATGAAATCAGGATACAGTTGCCTTCTCCTTGCACGGAAACTCAAGGCATCCTCCAGAGCGGCTTTCTTCTCCTCACCCTCACAAGTAGCGGCAACCTTCAGCGCGTTCCACTCAAGTTTCAGAAGCGTGCGGGCATCCCTGTTGGAGAGATGGGAATTGTTCGGATCCCTTTCCTGCCAAAGCCCCAGTTCCGGCTGGCAGTAATGGAACATCTCGTGGACAAGGACAATGGACTGGTGCTTTACATCTCCTGACAAAGGCCACAGGATTGTTGTCCAGCGCCTTCCATCCAGTTCAATTGTGGAATTTGCAACCGGTTTGTCTGCCGGATATGATTTCGGGGCATCAGAAACATTGCTGACAATATTCCTCAGCGAATCCACTCCAAGAACAGGAGAATAAAGATTTACGCCCCACAGCTTGCCGTTATCCTTATTGCACAGTTTCTCAACATGGTCAAAGATAAACTCACTCTCCGTGCGGCAACCCATAAGCAGCACCATGACCGCCATCAAACAAATACTCTTTTTCATACCGTAAAGGTATAAAAAAGAAGACCCGTTAAGGTCTTCCTTTTGTGGAGAACAAGGGAGTCGAACCCTTGACCCCCTGCTTGCAAAGCAGGTGCTCTAGCCAACTGAGCTAGTCCCCCAATCTGTAGGCCCGCGCGGATTTGAACCGCGGACCCCCACATTATCAGTGTGGTGCTCTAACCAAACTGAGCTACGAGCCTATAATTCAACAAGTCTGCCAGAAAGTCCGGCACCCACATCTGTTTCAATGGGGTTGCAAAGGTAAATGTTTTTTCCATTTGTGCAAAATTTTTTAACAAAACTTTCTCGCTGAGGGGCTTTTTACTATTTTTGAACGCTATGGAAAAGGTATCACTCTGGACTCTGGCCGGCGTTTTTGCCAAGATCGGGATGTTCACCCTTGGGGGCGGATATGCCATGATTCCGCTGATAGACAGGGAGGTAGTGGAAAAGAGGCGGTGGCTGGAGAAAGACGAGTTCTACGACATCCTTTCCATTGCCCAGAGTGCTCCGGGGCTGCTTATCGTCAATATTTCCATCTTTGCCGGATACCGGCTGAGGGGCCGGAGAGGAAGCGTGGCGGCCACTATCGGGAGCTGTCTGCCGTCTTTTCTGATCATTTTGGCGATAGCCCTGTTCTTTGCGGGATACAGGGACAATGTCTATGTGGACAAGGTTTTCAAGGGAATCCGTCCAGTGGTGGTGGCGCTGATTGCCGTGCCGGTGGTGGATATGATCCAGAGAAGCCATCTGAACATCTGGAGAGCCCTGCTGGCCGTAGGAACCGCCGCAGCCATAATCTTTTTGAAGGTGTCGCCGATACTGATTCTGCTGGTTTTGTTCGTATGCTTTTTCTGCGCCAGGTATTTTGGCCGGAGAAAAAAGCTCAAAGAGGATTCTGGAGAGATTTCCGGATATGAGCAAGCAGAAGAGAGTGCAGTTGAGGATAAAAAGAAGGAGGGCGGCGTATGATTTACCTGGAACTCTTTTGGACATTCCTGGTGATTGGAATCTTCACCTTTGGAGGCGGATACGCTATGCTCTCCCTGATCCAGAGCGAGGTAGTGACAAACCACGCCTGGATAACTCCGGAGCAGTTTACAGACATTGTGGCCATCTCCCAGGCCACCCCCGGACCGGTAGGAATCAACTCCGCGACCTATGTAGGATACACCGTAACCCACAATCTCGGCTACAGCGAATGGGCCAGCATAGGCGGATCTATCGTTGCAACACTGGCGGTGGTGCTTCCGTCATTTATAATCGTCCTGCTTATCTGCAAACTCTATCAGAAGGTCAAGAAAAGCGACCTGTTTGCATCGCTGATGAAAAACCTTCGGCCTGTAGTAATAGGAATGATTGCTGCAGCTGCAGGAATACTTATTACGCCTCAGAACTTCTTCCACTGGAGCAGCTGGCTCCTTTTGGCAGGAGCGTTTATCTGCTGCAAATATCTTAGGGCAAACCCTATCTGGGTAATTCTGGCGGGCGGCCTGATAGGCCTGCTCATCTACTAAACAAGCCGCCAGGAAACCCCAGCGGCCCGTAAACATTAAACGTGCTCAACGCCTTACTACTCAGCCCCTCTGCTCCAATCATTCCCCTCTTCCTCTGAAGCATCCTCCTCCGCGACAGTTGGCTTTTCGTGTGGCTCTTCTTCCGGCTCGATTGCCTCAACCACGATGTTCTGGTTCTCCCTCATGCGGTCAGCATCCTCCTGGGCAGCCTGCTGCATCCTCTTTGCAACAGCCCTGAACTTGAACACCAGAACAAGTTCCACCGCGCCAAGCAGCATAAGGCAGATTCCGAATATGATGCACAGAATCTTGATGTTCTCCCTCGGGAAGAAGCACATGGCAATTCCAACGGCAAAGATTATTGCCGGAACAAGATACAGCCAGAACCTTCCGCGGATTCCCTTGGCGATATTGTAAGTATGGATGATCTGGAGAAAACCGTACATAGCCAGTATGACACCAAATACAAATCCGATGAGTCCAATGAAGAAGCTTGTCTTGGCAAGCAGCACCGCACCTGCTATGATGAACAGCAACGCACTTCCAAGAGTAATCAGGCTCATGCCCTTGAGATTCTGGAACGTGTTGGTAGCCAGACCATAAACAACAGTTATAACTCCCGAAAGAATCAAGAGGACACCAAGAACCTTCACCAGTATTTCAGATGCAGCCTCAGGCCAAACCACAAGGCAGAGGCCTACAAGGAATACGAAAACGCCTCTAATGATATTTCTGAACATATATCTATTTGTTATTTGTTTTCAGACTATCCACAAAGTTAAAACCAGTTTGGGAATATTCCAACAGGAAATCAAAAGCTGATGGCAGCCAGAGCCTTTATATACTCAGGTGTGGTACCGCAGCATCCGCCTGCAAAATTGTATGTATAGCGCATCCCATAAAAGCAGGAAGCCCAGAACTCAGGATCTTCCGGATAATGCCCATCGCTGTCCGGAAGCCCTGCACTCGGGCAAATGCTCACCGGGTATTCCTCAGCGTAATCAGCCAGTTCTATGGCAAGAGGAATCATCAGCCCGGCTCCCATCGAGCAGTTAAAGCCCAGGCTGAAAATCCCGTACTTTTTCAACCGCCCGAAAACCGTCCTGAAGTCCTCTCCGGAGAGAATCCTACCTTCCATATCTATTGTCAGCGATACCATTACAGGTATCTCTCCTGTTCTTTTCCCTATGGCCTTTCTTATCCCCGTGAGTGCAGCCTCGGCCTTTGCAAGATCGTAGATGCTTTCCAAAAGCAGCACATCCGCACCACCATCCAGCAGACCCTCCGCAATCTGCTTATAATCGGATGCATTCTTTGATGTTGCGACAAGGCTTCCGGCCACAATTGCCCTGCGAGGCCCCCACTCTTCTTTCCATCCTTCATCGCCGGGCAAAAAGTTCAAACCTTCCTCCGTGGCAACACGGAAAGCAATCTGCGCCCCAGCCCGGTTGATTTCATATACGTTGACACCTCGACTTGATATAGCCTCAGAGTTGAAAGTATTGGTCCCTATGAGCTCCGCTCCGGACTGGATGTAAGACCTATGTATTTGAGCAACCCGTTCAGGGTCTGTAAGATTCAACTCACTGAGATTGCCGGAAACACCCTGCCCTCGGAGCATTGTTCCCATTGCCCCGTCCATGATTATTACCCTGTCGTCACCACGGGCAAGTAGTTGATCGCTTGTAATCCTGTCGCCCTCCATATGGACGTTATTTGCTGAACTTGAACTTGGCGGCGGACTTAACCTTGTGGCGGTTGACCAGATACAGAACGCATCCGGCAGGAATTGCCAGGAATGTGAGCAGCTTTTTCGGAGACTGGCTGAGGAACTTGCCGTTGCGGGCACGGATGGAGTGGTTCACGTAGTGGACGTTCAGCTGGAATCGGCGCTTGAGGCTCTTGGCGTGCTGCATGTCGAACTTCCTGACATACGCCATGCCCTTAGGGTTGTTCCAGTACTGCTTCCACATGCTGAATGAAGATCCGTCCGGCTGGTAGTCCACGTTCACCATCACGCGGTTGCAAACCAGGAGTTTGTAGTCCTCGTCAATCATATTGTAGAGCAGCGCAAGGCCCACGTACCGCTCTCCCTCGAACAGCGGATACGGAGGGTACTTCTTCACAACCTCCGTCCTGTAAACCAGCTTCTTGTCGCCGAATCCACCCAGAACCTCGTAATAATCGCGGAGAGTGGTCTCCTTCAATCCATCCGGAAACTCTTTCCCTATCACCTTGCCGGTTGTGTCCGCATCCAAACCTATTATTCCGGCAATCCGGTCCTTATCTTCATCGCGATAATTATTCTTCCAGAAAGAGACAATTGTCTCCACTGCATCGTCCGGCATATAGTCGTCCGAATCTATGCAGACATTAAGTTCCGTTTCAATGTTTGCATAAGCAGTGTTGTGCGCCCCGTGCATTCCCTGGTTCTCCTGATAAACATAGTGAATCGGGATCTTTCCATCTGACGCCCAGCCCTCTACAAGCTCACGGGTGTTGTCGGAAGAGCCATCGTCCACAACCAGCCACTCGAAATCCTTGCAGGTCTGCCGCAGCAGGCTCTCGTATGTCCTCCCGATTGTGGAAGCACGGTTATATGCCGGGGTAAAAACAGTCAGAGTCTTCATAATGCAACTCACCGAAAACTATTCGCACACAAATTTACCAAAAAGATTTCTACCGCCCTTCCAGAATCTTCTTCAACTGCCTCTTTGCAGTCTTGCGGTCGTACCGCTTCTTGCTCTTTGCAATACGGGTAGGCCTCGTGGAAATCAGCTTCCCGAACTTCTCGATCTCCAGCTGCCGGTCCACCGCCTTGACCGCCCCAATCACCGTTTTCCGCTTAACCTTCTTCATTGATTCATAACCTTCTGAAAACGGAACATTCCGTCCCTCATTCCATAACCACCCGATTCTGCACCCATATTTTCGCTCATATCCGGGTCATTAGGATCCGGATGATGGCTGTTGAAAAATTCCACTATGTGAAAACCGCAGCGATTAACGTAAAAATGAATGTTGCGGGTCTCGAAATACGGAGTGACAGTCTCCCAAATCTCCACTTCCGGATGAAGAGCCTCTATTGCTTTCCAGGCAGCGTATCCAATACCCCTGCTGTGGACCTTTGGAGAAACGAACAGCAGTTCCAAATCTCCAAACTTTCTTTCCGGTTCCAGGCGAATAACCACTCCTCCCACCTCTTGTCTTTGATTCTCTTCACAAACGCCATCATCTGAAGCATCGCCGAGACATACTATCCTGTATGCCTCTGCATTCTCTCCATCAATAGAGCGTTCTATTGTTTCTCGGGAAATGATTTCCCCTTCCTCTTCAAAACTGTCGTCACGCATGCCAAACTCTTCCATCGCTCCATATCTGAACGCCTCCTGGTTATCCAGGATAAACTGCTCGCGGCCCTCAGCCGTCAAAGGAACCAACTCAACTAAAACTTTTTTCATTTTTGATCTAATCTCCAGATACCCGTCTTCTTTTCCACAAATATAGATAATAAGAAACAAGTTTGCCAAAAAGCATTATCTTTGAAGACGAAGCCAAGTAGTCTGATAGATTGAGATTTGAGAGTTTCGAGGAGTGGAAGAATGTTGAAGAGCGTCAATCATGCGGTCCGGTTATTAACGGATGCTGATTGAGCTATGGTTTGGAAACTTGATTTTTGGAGGAAAAGATTATGAAGAAAAAGTACTGGCTTCTATCTACAGAACATTTAAAGGACCGTCTGTGGTTTAGGGATGAAGAGGATTTCAAAGCCGGGATGAACTATGTTGCAATTCTTTCCGCAACAATCCCGGATGTTGAAATTCTGGCATTTATACTGATGTCGAACCATGTGCATTTTGTACTTGCCGGATCTGAAAACACTGCATTACAATTCATCACACGTTTCAAAAAACTTTACTCACAGTACTTCCGACAAAAGTATTCAACCAAAGAGCTGCTGCGAAGCAACCAGGCAGATATAAGACCTGTTCTGCCGGAAAATGACGGTCTTGAAAGGGCTATTGCTTATGTGCAAATGAACAGTGTCGCTGCAAACATTTGCATAACCCCCTCCGGATATCTTTGGGGGACTGGCGGAACTTTCTACACTGAATCTCCGGAAAAGGGAAGGAAAGTTTGCGACATCAGTCACCGGGAATGTATGAGACTTACTCACAGCAAGGTATTTCTGCCAAAATCATTTCTATTCAACGATAAGGGATATATTGTTCCGTCTTCTTATGTCAATGTAAGGTTCGTTGAGCATATTTTCAAAACGCCTAACAGGATGAATTACTTTCAAAATATCTCTTCCAAGGCTAAACTAGTCAGAGAAACACCTGCATTCAAAGATCAATTACTTTTCTCGGCGATGTTGAGTTTGATTACGTCACTGTTCAAAAAGAATCGTTTCGAAGACTTGGATATAGAACAGCAAGCAGAAGTGCTCAGGCAACTTAGATACAGGTTTTCATCTGAACCTAATCAACTGGCGCGAGTAACTGGGTTATCCTATGAAGAGGTGTGCGAACGTCTCGAAAGGATATAACCTTTCACGAAAGTGATGCCGGTCTTTTAAAATTCGGGACACCGGCATCAATATTGGCTGATTTTGATTCCGGTCCCCGATATTCCGGGACACCGGCATCACTCGAACCGCGGAATTTTATCTGCTAATCACTGGAAATACAAAAGTTTGCAAGAGAGAGGGTAAAAAAAAAGGGAGGCAGGCTTCCAAGATGCCCGACAGCACCATTCAAATGGAAAACGCTCCAGGAAAACCTGAAGCGTTTGGGAGGGTGGCTGGTGGGTCTCGAACCCACGACCTCCAGAGCCACAATCTGGCGCTCTAGCCAACTGAGCTACAGCCACCATATATGTCGAAAGCCATACGGCTGAATGCGATGAATTCGGTCCGTCATAAAGTTTTCAGAAAGTCAAAATCCTGTGAGAATTGTTTCTGGATCAATCTTCTCAAAAGACGTTTCTGAGTTGGACCGCTTTCATCGGGGATGCAAAGATAAAATCTTTTTGCCAATCTCCAACCACATTCCCGTTAAAGTTTGATTGTTGATGGATTAAAATCTTCCACTTGCATAGGTAAAACATTTGTTTTATGCAATCTTATTCTTAAATTTGAAGTCTGCAAAACGGCGGGAAATACTTACAGTTTTTTCTTCTGGACTGCGGGAGTGCTACAATTTGCATTCACTTTGGAAGATATTTCAGAATAATTTAAAATACAGATTCTTACTATATGGCAAGAGAAATAAAATTCTCCCTTCTTTATAGGGACATGTGGCAGTCTTCCGGCAAATATGTGCCGAAAGTTGCTATGCTTAAGGAGATTGCACCGGTAATCATCGAGATGGGATGCTTTGACCGTATCGAAAGTAACGGTGGAGCTTTCGAGCAGGTAAACCTTCTGTTCGGAGAGAATCCTAACAAGGCGGTTAGGGAATGGACCGCTCCTTTCCACAAGGCAGGTATCCAGACCCACATGCTCGAGAGAGGTCTTAACGCTCTGAGAATGTTCCCGGTTCCTGACGATGTAAGAGCCCTGATGGCAAAGGTCAAGAAGGCTCAGGGAACGGACATTATGCGTTCTTTCTGCGGACTTAACGACCACCGCAACCTCAAGGGTTCCGTAATCCATGCCAAGGAAGCCGGAATGATAGCTCAGGCTGCTCTGAGTATCACCTACTCCCCGATCCACACCGTTGAGTACTATATGGGTGTGGTTGACAAGGTTGTAGAGTACGGAGCAGACGAAATCTGTCTGAAGGATATGGCAGGTATCGGACGTCCTGCATTCCTGGGAAGACTGGTTAAGGCTATCAAGGACAAGTATCCTCACATCAAGGTTCAGTATCACGGACACTCTGGTCCTGGATTCAGCGTAGCTTCCATGCTGGAAGTTGCACGTGCAGGCGCCGAGTACATCGACGTGGCAATGGAGCCTCTGAGCTGGGGTAAGATCCATCCGGATGTAATCACCATCCAGGCAATGCTCAAGGATGCCGGATTCCTTGTAAAGGACATCAACATGAACGCCTACATGGAGGCCAGGGCTCTGACCCAGAAGTTCATCGACGACTTCCTGGGATACTGGATCGCTCCTGGCAACCACCAGATGAGCTCCCTGCTCGTTGGCTGCGGACTCCCTGGCGGAATGATGGGTTCAATGATGGCAGACCTGAAGGGATTCCAGGGCGCAATCAACGCATCGCTGAGGAACCAGGGCAAGAAGGAACTGGATATCAACGAGCTGGTTGTTATGCTGTTCCAGGAGGTAGAATATGTATGGCCTAGACTCGGTTACCCTCCATTGGTAACTCCGTTCAGCCAGTACGTAAAGAACACCGCCCTGATGAACCTCATGCACATGCTCAAGGGCGAGCCTAGGTGGAAGACCATAGACAAGGACACCATGAACATGATCCTCGGCAAGATGGGTAAGCTCCCTGGAGAACTTGCTCCGGAAATCGTGGAGATTGTAAAGCAGAAGGGTCTCGAGTTCTACACCGGCGTTCCGCAGGACGCATTCCCAGACGATCTGCCTCGCTTCATCAAGATGATGGAAGAGGAAGGCTGGGACAGAGGCCAGGACGACGAGGAACTCTTCGAATTTGCTATGCACGAGACCCAGTACAGGGATTACAAGAGCGGCATCGCAAAGCAAAGGTTCGAGAAAGAACTGGAAGCCAACCGCGCAAAGGCAGGCGCTCCTATTATCATCACCCGTCCGGTTGTTGAGGTTCCGGCATTTGACGTTGAGAAGATCATGGCCAAGTATCCGGATGCAAAACCGGTACACGCAACCGTCAAGGGCGAGGTTGTCTGGGAGTACGATGTTGCAGACAAGTCCAGCGCTCCTGCAGAAGGCAGCGACGTGAAGATGGGCCAGACCCTCTGCTATGTCCAGGCCTTCTACGGAATGGAAGAGATCATCTGCCCGGCAGACGGCAAGCTTGTAGCTATCACCGCAAAGCAGGGCCAGAAGGTTGTAAAGGACGAGATCATCGCCTTTGTACAGTAAGCTCTTTCAGCTCAGCGATGGCGGCAAAAACCGTTATCGCCAACTCTCTGGCAAACAGTCTTTTAAGCAAACGTGGGGTACCGTTTTCCGATACCCCACGTTTTTACATTTCGCTGATCTCCAGCCACTTGCAATTTACATTGGGTTGATGCTTAGATCTGCTTGCCGCCCACGTAGAGGCAGATGCCCGTATTGAGCTTGCGGTTTAGAGCCTTCGGGTTGATCTCGAAGTAATGGATCGGGAACAGGTTCTTTGGCTTGATCAGGTTTGCTGCCTTGATGAAATCCTCGTCGCTCATAGTGTAAGGGAGGTTCTTCGGCAGGAATGCCACATCGATTTCTCCCTGGAGGAACTGGCTCCAGCTATGGGCGCGGACTGCTCCTGGAGCAAGCTCGTTCATTTCCGGAATCGGCTCGGTATCTCCGGCAAAGTAGATGTCGAATCCCTGCATGGAAATCAGATAGCCGTTACCCTCCCCCTTGATGTGGAAAGGATGGCCGTTGTCTCTCTTGTAGTTGATGTTATATGCAGGTATTGCCGTAATTGTCAGGCCGATAGATGAAACGCTGTCTCCGTTTTCCAGGGTTATAACCTTGCAGTGGCGGAGCTTTGGAATGTTGAGCATGTTCACCAGGTTGGTGGAAGGATCCACGTTCAGAGGATTGTTGTCCAGATCCAGGCGAGGAAGAAGCTTTCCGTCCGGCCCCTTTGCAGTTCCGGCACGCATAGCCAGAAGGTCATTCTCCAGAACAGTCCTCACTCCACGGCTAACGATGAACGTGGTGTTCGGCATTGCAATCTCCTCGATTGCCTTGGTGTCGTAATGGTCCGTATGCGCATGCGTCAGAAGAATCAGGTCCGCCTTCTTGCAACCGGTAAAGTCAAAGAAATCCGAGCAAGGATCCACGTAGATATGCATCCCCTCCCATTCCATATGCACGCATCCGTGCGCAAGATGTTCCAGATTTACAAGCCCCATCGGGGTGTAGAAAGAATTGTATATTCCTGTTTTCATAACAAATGTTTTTATCGCGATTAAATCTTTTATAAAGTTAAGCGATTTTTTCCAACAAATCAAAATCCCCGGTCCCAAAATTTCCACATGCAGAGAGCAACCCAATCTAGCCTGCAACGTATCGCGTTGTTTATCAGATTGTTACATATTCTCCCTGTGCGAAAATCAGTAGAGGGTATTTGCATATTTAGCTAATTATCAGAATATTACGTTGCAGAACCCATTCGAGATTTCAAGGGTTTGACTCGGGGGCGGAAAGAGAAAGCGGAGGGATGGAGGGAAGAGGATGTGGAGGGAAGAGAGGGCGGAAAGCGGGTTGTCAGAAGGTGAACTTCACTCCGGAGATGAACCAGAAGCCGGGCTGCGGGATGGAGCCGTGGTCGTAGTAGGTTATGCCGGTGAGGTTGTTGCCCTCGGCATAGAAGGTGAAGTGTTTCCAGAGATAGCTCAGACGGGCATCCAGTATGCTGTAAGCTTTGTACGGCTTCACTTCACCTGCAGTGGTGGTATAGGTGCCGGTCCTGTCCTGGAAACGCCAGAAAAGGGAAAGCAGAACAGACGGGACAATCTCTATGTCTGCAGAGGCTATGAACTTGTGCCTGAGATACTCCAGGGTGTACATGCTCTGGATGCCGGCAGTCTCACGGGTTCTCTGATCTATGTAGCTGTAAGCCAGGTTTATGCGCTTAAGGTTGAATGCGCTGGCGTGGAAATCCGGAGTCCACGATGTCTGGAGCAGGATGCCCGTGGACTTTATCTTACCGAAGTTCACAGACTGCCATACGGCCTCGTCGCCCTCGGCGGTGCTGCGGATCCAGTCTATGAGGTTGGTCATACGGTTGCGGAAGATGCTTGCTGAGGATGTAACTGTCGCTGAGGAAAACCTTAATCCTCCTTCCAGCGCCTTTACTTCCTCCGGTTTCAGGTGCTTGTCTGCCTTGTGGCCGCCCACGGAGTAGTAAAGTTCCGTTACGGAAGGCATCCTCAGCGATGAGTTATATGAGGCAAACAGGCGTAGGCGGTTGTCTCCATTGCCGAGAAGCGCAAGAGAAAGGTCTGCGGAAGGATAGACTTTCATATCCATCTCCGCCCAGCTGTTCTTGATGGCAAGCAGTGCGGCGGACACGGTAAAACTTTCCGTTATCACATTGTGCTCCAGGAAGAAACTCGTGTTGGTCCGGTTGAGGCCATACTCGTAGTTGCGGTCCGTTCCCTTGATATGCCTTGGCTTGCTCAGCGGCTCGCCGAGGTTGCCGCTCAGAAGGTCTTCGTTCCTTATTTCTCCTCCAAAGGCCGTGGTACCTCCCGCCCATTTGAAATAGTTGTTCAGGTTTGCCCCATAGACATTGGTCTTGTGGTAGTTGAACGGATAGGCGTCCGGATTGTTGCGGAACAATTCAAACCTGTCGTTTGTATGGTTCCAGTACAGGGACGGACTTATCGTGAGCCTGCCCTTGAGATTATGGGCCTGGACTGCGGTAAAGCTTTTGAAGGTATGCTCAAACTGCTCGTCGTAGGCAGCAGCGTAGAAGCGGTTGGAACCCCAGTCCTTGTTGCTCAGGCCGGCGTACCAGCTCACCTGAACGTCATCGTCCCGGTACTGGCCCTCGTAGAAAGCCTTTAGGGTCTTGTAGTCCATATTCAGATGCCCGGCCTCACTCCTGGAATACCCGTCGCTCCGGGTATAAGACGCGGAAATGGAGTTCTTGAACTGAGGCTCTGAATTATTTAAGCCCACAAAATCATACTTGAAACCCACGCTCAGATAGCCGTATGAGCCGGTTTCCGCATTCACCAGCAGCCTGTTGACATCAGAGATATGAGTCCTCACATTGACAGCTCCCAGAAGAGAGGAACTGCCGGTAATCTTCCCCGACGGACCCTCCAGAATGTCTATCCCCTCCACCTGAAGCACACTCAGCGGAAGGTCAAAGGAATTGTGCGCCGTCTGCGGATCCGATATGTTGATGCCGTTGAGAAGAATTGCCGCCTGCTCGCTGTTTCCCCCGCGGATGCCCACGTCCGTCTGCGCCCCTATCGGTCCTCTCTGCCTCACGTCCACACTCGCCGAGTATTTCAGAAGATCGTTTATGCTCTGCGAGGGTGAACTGCTGATGGCGGCGGCGTTGATGGAAGAAACCATCCTGGCCTGCTTGTGCCAGACTATCGGCACCCTGGATGCCAGCACACTGATCTGGGAAAGCTGCACTGCCGTAAGCGTATCCTCCCCTCTCACCGCCACCGAATCCACATCCCTTAACACCCCCCGGTCCTGCGCATGGGCATTAAGGCCGGCAATACAAGCCACCACTGCAAGTAATATCCTATAACTCAATATTTTATTTACCCCTCTTTTCATAAATCCTTCTTTCAGGAGGACACAAATGTAAGGAATAATTCCTCTCTCCCAACACCACTAAAAAAACAATGTCCGCATACCTTTACAGACACACGGACATTGAAGAAATTGTGCTTCTGGGCTTCTACTTGCCGGCAAGTTTCTTGTAGCCCTCGTAGCGGAGCTTAGCGTACTTCTCGGTGAGCGAGAAGAGCTCCTCTGCTTCCTGAGGGAAGGTCTTCATCAGCGATGCATATCTTACCTCGCCCTTGATGAAGTCCTGGAACTTGCTCCAGTCTGGCTCCTTGCTGTCCAGAGTGAACGGATTGGTTCCCTCCGGAACATCAGGGTTGAAGCGGTACAGATGCCAGTATCCGCACTCGACAGCCTTCTTCTCCTCCAACTGGGAATGTCCCATTCCGGCCTTGAGACCGTGGTTGATACAAGGAGCGTAAGCAATGATCAGAGACGGGCCATCGTGAGCCTCAGCCTCCTTGAGAGCGTTGAGATACTGCATCTGGCTGGCGCCTGTAGCAACTTGAGCCACATACACGTAGCCATAGCTCATAGCCATCATTCCAAGATCCTTCTTGCGGATCTTCTTGCCGCTGGTTGCAAACTTTGCAACAGCTCCGGCAGGAGTACTCTTGGAAGACTGTCCTCCGGTGTTGGAGTAAACTTCGGTATCCACAACCAGAACGTTCACGTTCTCGCCGCTGGCAAGCACGTGGTCAAGTCCGCCGTAGCCGATGTCATATCCCCAACCGTCTCCACCGATAATCCACTGGGAACGAGGAATGATGCAGTCTATGTACTCTGCGATGCCCTTGCAGTGAGAGCACTTGCAGTCCTTCAGGGCTGCAGGAAGAGCCGCTGCGATTTCCTTGCAAACGGCAACGTCCTTCTTGTTCTCGAGCCAGCGGGTCAGAAGGTTACGAACCTCCTCAGAGCACTTTTCGTCTGCGATAGCGGCCTTTGCCCTTTCCTCGAGAGTCTCGCGGAGTCTTGCAAATCCGAGCCTCTGGCCCAGACCGAACTCAGCGTTGTCCTCAAACAGGGAGTTAGCCCAAGCCGGACCTCTTCCGTTGCGGTCCTTGCAGTAAGGGGATGCCGGGAAGCTTCCGCTGTAGATGGATGTACATCCGGTAGCGTTTGCAACCATCATCCTGTCTCCGAACAGCTGGCTTATCAGCTTGATGTACGGAGTCTCGCCGCAACCTGAGCAAGCGCCGGAGAACTCGAACAGAGGCTGTGCAAACTGGGAAGCCTTGATGTTGCTGTCCCTCTTCATAACCTCGTCCTTGTAGCCGATCTTGCTGTGCAGCCAGTCGAAAGTCTTCTGCTGGGCAGCCTGAGTATCTGCAGGCTTCATCACCAGAGCCTTCTCCTTTGCAGGGCAGATGTCTGCGCAGTTTGCGCAACCTGTACAGTCTGCAGGGTCAACCTGCATCACAAACTTGTAATCCTTGAGGTTAGCCTTTCCTTCTGCTGTCTTGAGGCCTCTCAGAGGAGCCTTTGGAGCTTTCTCGATTTCCTCATCGGTGAGCAGGAACGGACGGATTGCAGCGTGAGGACAGATAGTCGCACACTGGTTGCACTGGATACAGTTTGCAGGGTTCCATTCAGGAACGTGAGTAGCGATACCCCTCTTCTCGTAAGCGGCGGTTCCGGCAGGAATCGTACCGTCTGGGAAGTTCTGGAATGCGCTGACTGGCAAGTCATTTCCGCACTGAGCGTTCACAGGGTCAGCAATCTGCCTTACCCAATCCGGAGCAAGACGGTTGTAGCTGTCCGGAACAAACTTGCTTGCACTAAGATTCTTCCACTCGAACGGAATCTCAACCTTTACATACTCGCCTCCGCGGTCAACAGCAGCGTAGTTCATCTTTACGATGTTCTCGCCCTTCTTGCCGTAACTCTTGTCTATCATCTTCTTCATTTCCTTAACAGCGTCCTCGTAAGGAATTATGCCGGTAATCTTGAAGAATGCAGACTGGAGGATAGTGTTGGTACGGTTGCCCAGACCAATTTCCTCAGCGATCTTGGTGGCGTTGATGATGTAGAAGTTGAGCTTCTTGCTAACAATCTGATACTTGATGAAATCCGGAAGCCTCTTCAGAGTCTCCTCGGTATCCCACAGGCTGTTGAGCAGGAAGGTGCCGCCCTTCTTTATACCCCTGAGTACATCATACTTGGTAAGATATGACGGAACGTGGCAAGCCACGAAATCCGGAGTTGATACCAGATAAGGCGAGTTGACAGGATTGTCGCCGAACCTCAGGTGAGAGCAGGTGAATCCGCCGCTCTTCTTTGAGTCGTAATCGAAGTAAGCCTGGCAGTACTTGTCTGTGGTTCCGCCGATTATCTTGATGGTGTTCTTGTTTGCGCCTACGGTTCCGTCTGAACCCAGTCCAAAGAACTTGAGCTCGTAGGTACCCGGCTTTGCAAGAGAAATCTCCTCTTTCTGAGGAAGAGAGAGGAAGGTAACATCGTCCACGATTCCGATTGTGAACGAGTTCTTCGGCTCCTTTGCCTTCAGGTTCTGGTAAACTGCCAGAATCTGTGCTGGGGAAGTGTCCTTTGAAGACAAGCCGTAGCGTCCGCCGACAATCTTTACCTTTCCGGCAAATGCGGTGTCGGCAAGGGCGCTCTTTACGTCTACGTACAGAGGCTCTCCAACGGCTCCCGGCTCCTTGCAGCGGTCGAGAACGGCGATTCTCTTGGTGGTCTTAGGCAGAGCCCTTAGGAAGTACTGGGTGCTGAAAGGCCTGTACAGCCTTACAACTACAACGCCCACCTTCTCGCCCTTGGCTACAAGGTAGTCCACAACTTCCTTGATTGTGTCGGTGACAGAACCCATCGCGATTACAACCCTCTCTGCCTCAGGATCTCCGAAGTAGTCGAATGGCAGATAGTGGCGGCCGCAGAGTTCACCGATTTCTCCCATATACCTGGCCACGATGTTAGGAACCTCAGTGTAGAACTGGTTCCTTGCCTCGGTCTCCTGGAAGTAAACGTCTGCGTTCTGGGCAGTGCCCTTGGTTACAGGGGCGTTAGGGTTCAATGCCCTCTTGCGGAAAGCAGCCAAAGCCTTGGTGCTTACCATCTTCTTCAGACCTTCCTCCGGAAGAACCTCAATCTTCTGGATCTCGTGGGATGTGCGGAATCCGTCAAAGAAATGAACGAAAGGCACTGAAGACTTGATTGTGGAAAGATGAGCCACGGCGGCCATATCCATAGCCTCCTGCACACTGGCGGATGCCAACATTGCAAAGCCCGTCTGGCGGACTGCCATCACGTCCTGCTGGTCTCCGAAGATACTCAGCGCGTGAGTGGCAAGGCTTCTAGCCGTTACGTGGAACACTGCCGGAAGCAGCTCTCCCGCAATCTTGTACATGTTAGGGATCATTAGCAGCAATCCCTGTGATGCTGTAAATGTAGAAGTAAGTACACCTGCCTGAAGGGAACCGTGTACGGCTCCGGCGGCCCCGGCCTCGCTCTCCATCTCCACCACCTTAACGGTCTCTCCAAAGAGATTCTTGCGTCCGAATGCAGACCATTCGTCCACGTGTTCAGCCATTGGAGAAGAAGGGGTGATAGGATAGATAGCTGCAAGCTCACTGAAAAGATAAGCTACGTGAGCAGCTGCCTGGTTTCCGTCGCAGGTCAGAAACACCTTTTCTTTACTCATGATATTTAATCAGTTATATGCTTTGTTGTTGTATTCAATAACCAAAACGCCTAACCGCAATTAGGCACTCAAAGATAACAAATAAAAAGGGCTTAAGCAAAGATATTTACTGAAGACCGGTTATCTTGGTTTCTGCCGGGGCAAGCTTGCGTGCAAGGCCCTGCAGCACGGTTCCAGGACCTAGCTCTATGAACTCGTCTGCTCCGTCTGCAACCATTTTCTCCACTATCTGGGCCCATCTTACCGGATTGGTAAGCTGGATAAGAAGGTTCTTCTTGATTTCCTCTGGATCTGTGTGCGGCATAGCGTCCACATTCTGGTAAACCGGGCAGATAGGTTTCACGATTACCGCCTTCTCTATTGCCTCGGCGAGCTCCACCCTTGCCGGATCCATCAGCGGGGAGTGGAACGCTCCACCTACCTGCAGAGGAAGCACCCTGCGTGCTCCTTTCTCCTTCAGGATGGCTCCTGCAGCAGCTACAGCCTCAATATCTCCGCTGATGACCACCTGGCCGTGTGAGTTGTAGTTGGCTGCAACCACCACGCCGCAATCTCCCTTGGCGGTAACCTCAGCGCAAGCCTCCTCGATAATCTTGTCCTCCAGCCCCAACACAGCGGCCATTGTAGACGGCTTCAGCTCGCAAGCCTTCTGCATTGCGAATGCACGCTTGGAAACCAGCGTAAGGCCTTCCTCAAAGCTCAGCGCTCCGGCTGCTGTCAGTGCGGAAAACTCTCCCAGGGAGTGTCCTGCCACCATATCCGGATCAAATCCAACGATTCCAGCCTCAGCGGCCTTAGCTCTAAACTCACTTCCCTCCTCGCTTTGAGCCAAGCACTTGGCCAAAACAACAGAGTGTATAAATATCGCAGGCTGGGTAACCTTTGTCTGCTTGAGATCCTCTGCACTTCCCTCAAACATCACATCGGAGATCCTCCATCCGAGAATCTCGTTCGCCTTCTCAAACAGCTCTTTTGCAAGGGGTTGACTCTCGTACAAATCCTTGCCCATACCGGTAAACTGGGCACCCTGGCCCGGAAATACAAATGCTTTCATTTCTATAAAAGGTTTTAGTGGCCGCAAAGATAAGAATTTTATACCTTTGTGCCACTAAAACCACTCCGCCCCCGTAGTTTAACGGATAAAACGATGGATTCCGGTTCCATTGATAGGCGTTCGATTCGCCTCGGGGGTACTAGTAGCTCTTGAAGGTGTTCCAGTTGGTGTTGGACTCAGCCGTTTCCTCAATGCTGTCAGGCAGGTTAACGAAGAAATCCAGTCCGGTCAACGCCTCAATATCGTTAACGCTCTTGACATAAGGAGTATAATCCTGGCTGTTGTACTGCTTGTGCTCGAACCAGAAACCGATAGTCTTGGCCTCGGTAACCGTTCCGCCGCTCCTCTTTACCTTCAGCAGAACTTTCCAGTAGTAGTTAGGAACCGGAACGTTCTTTCCGGAATCGTGGGTCGGATGGATGTAGGTAATGCTTTCGTTGCCGCCAACCGTCTGGAAGACAGGACCTGTTACAACATATACCGTATCTTTCACACTCTCCCTTACACCATCCTCCAGTCTGCCCCAGATATATCCGTTGAAACGGTTCTGGATCTGAGGTGTACTGTTGGTGGCATAGTATGTCTGACTCTGCATAGTGCCGTTCTCACTTCGGTCCGCGTTCGGGATCTGGTGTCCGCGGGCATAATAGTCGGAAACATATGGAGGATTCGCCAAGTCAACCCCATAGCTGCCGTCCCATACGTTTACCTGCTTGGCCTTGTCTATCTGCGGATTGTACGCCCAGGTCTTTCCGCGCTCTTCCTCGCTGGTCATCTGCATTGGGGTATAAGGTCCAGGAATGGCCTCGCTGCTGCCCATTGTCGCGGCATACAGAGGATAGGCAGTCCACATGGAAGTATATGTACTGTACTGGTACATATAGGAATAGTTACGTTTGGAACCATCCCAGAGCACTCCATTGAAGTAGTCGCTTCCTGTCTGCTCTGCCGGGAGTTCCAGCCATACGTGTGATGCCTGTGCTCCGCCTTCACCTGCCTCCTGGTTTACGGTAACCTGAACGGCGGAAGCTCCGCTGTAATTCAATGTTATTTTGCCGGACCTTGCTGAGGCTCCGGAAGCCTGAGCAGCAACGGTAAATGTTACGTTAGAAGCACCAACGCTGACATTGCTGATCCAGGAAACGTTTGGAGTTGCTGTCAGAGACTGTCCAGATACAGGATTGGTAATAGAATAGCTGATGGACTTGGATCCGCCCTCCTTGGCAACGTTAATCAGACTTCCTGAAGTAACGTTAATTACAGGATCGGAACCCGAAGCGTTTGTCCAGTACACGCGGATTTCATCCAGATACAGGGCACCGTCCTTACTCCTGATACCGATGTACTTGTAACTGCTGGTAACTGTCAGGGTTGTACTGCCTTTGGCAAGCTCGCCGATAAGAGTTCCGCAGTTGTTTGAATCGTAAAGGTCCATAGGGCTGGTATATGCCGTATTCTTTCCGTAAATCTGAACTGTTCTTCCGCTTACTGTCGCCGAATTCCAGTTCAGTTCAATCTTTGTGACAGCTCCTCCGGAAGCTGTCGTGACTATACCAGAATTGCTGTTGTTGGATCTCATCTGAATGGTAGCGCCGCTGGCTGAAGTACCTCCTGCAGTGTTCGTGGCATAAACAGAACCCCTGCCGCTCGAACCCACAAGACCACT
This sequence comes from Bacteroidales bacterium, assembly GCA_017550655.1. Classification (GTDB taxonomy): domain Bacteria; phylum Bacteroidota; class Bacteroidia; order Bacteroidales; family UBA932; genus Egerieousia. Next base: position 36,736 of record JAFZOK010000013.1, read on the forward strand.
CTTAGAGGTATAGGTCTGATATTCTGATGACCAGGCAACACCAATAAAGGCATTGTCCAGCAAATCGTAGTTAACTGTCGGATCAGTAACGCTGATTGTATAGGAGACAGAACCTGCCGAATGGCTGGCATCCGCTCCAACAGTTGCCGTAACGGTTGCGATGCCGGTTGTACCGTTGAGTGTTACCGCTCCTGTAGAAGAATTGACGCTTCCGATTGCGTCTCCGGACCATTCATAAGTAACCGTTCTGGTATCTGTGCTTGCCCTGGTTACAGTCTGTCCGGCAAATGCCGTATAGTCCGCCGTTCCCTTGATAAGGTCATAGGACTCGTGTTCAAAAGCAATTCCCACCGGATATGATCCCCCCGTCTTCTTGTATAGGGCAACAGACTGCTGAGTGCTTGTGTAGCATGCAAAACGCGGACTGCCGGAATTGTACTGCAATGCCCTGGTATTATCTCCACCCCATTTAATTGTAGCGACACCGCCGGTGGAGATTGTCACTGTCCACTTGTTGTTATCGGCACTTCCTGTTCTCTCTATGCTTGAATTTCCGGAAGTCCATGCCAGATAACTGCCATAATTGGTATCATCCGGGTCGTCGTTCTTGATGGTTCCTGTCCAGGTGGAACCGCTGAGACTGATCTTGGTCAGAACAAGAGGCAATACGAGACTAGTGTTATCCAGCGTAATGGTATTGCCGTTTTTTTCAATATCCTCGGAGCTATGGATTGTTCCGCTCAGGTGCCCCATCGCTTTCGGATAGCCGGAAGCCGCAATTATATATGAACCGTCAGTCAGGTCAGATACGTTGGTTACCAGAGTATAGACATCGCCACTTGAAATCGGAGACGCATAGCCCCCCATGTTCATGCCGAACCTTGCCATATTGCCCTTCGTGAAGGATATCGTCTTTGAGAATGCGCTCGCCGGCTTGGTATATACGTTCTGGTCAGTAATTACCACTACAGACTGGATGTTGGCGTTAGCCACAGGTGCGCACACGAAATACACTGGGAATGTTCCGTCAGACGGCACAACTTTCTCGTCATACAGCATCGTCAGTTTCTTGTCAGATCCGCTGAAAGAATCACTACTCTCCGAATAATACCCGGCCATGACCTTGTCCAGCTCCAGTTCCACCCTGGAGATCTTCTCTCCTGGAGTCAAGCCCTTGAGCGTCATCTTGTTTACAGTGGCAACGCGGTGCATCGTGAACTGAAGGGATGTCGCGGCAGTGCTCATGACAAGAGGGTCAGACACCATCACGTCAGCGCCGGGATCGTAGGAATCCGGCAGAGGATTCTGCGTGGCTGGCAGCAGAGGATTCTTGCTGTTGGACACATCAGAAGCATATTTTGCAACATACTGATACTCTGTCGCTGAGGAAGTGTTGAAATTAACGGTAAAAGTGGCTTTCTTCATATTGTCCAGGTATTCGGCACCAACCACATTTCCCTTTACTCCGTTCTCATAGATAAAGATGTAGTCCTGGTCTCCGTCCGTCCAAACGTAAGAAGCCTTGTCCGGACCCTCCACTACCGCAGTCTTGGTATCGGAACCCTTGGTCATAGACACTTTCACGGTTCTCTTGAAGCTATTCTCTTCAAGAACCTCATCACCCTTGTTCTTGGCACATCCAAAAACCAATGCGGCAAGCATAGCCGCTAAACTTATCTTGCAAATAAATCTTTTCATAAGGCAAACGGCTTAATAGTCTCCAAGATCATCGTAATCATCATCATCTCCAGGATTGCCCGGACTCTGGGCGATATAACTTTCCGCCTCAACGGTAAATACCCTGCACCTGGGAGCAGAATATTTATCCTCCGCGATGTTGTTATAATTCATAGATTTCATCGGCGATAATTCTATATACAATTTGCAATTTACGAAAAAAATTCCAGAAAAACAGCACACCACCACACCTTTCCAAGAATCAAGCCAAAGCAAAAAGCCCCGGACCCGATGGCCCGAGGCTTAAAACAATTACTCAAAAAAATATGCTATCTTACTTGATAACAACCCCTGCCTGGGCGATATACAGCCATTTCTGGACATCAACCCAAGAGGTACCGTTATGGTAAGAATATTCAATAACCATATATGCGCTTCTGGCAGAACCTGTGTTCTGAGGAAGGGTTACGGTTAACTGGGTCTTTGAAGCGTTCCAGCTAATTGCAAGTCCCGGAATCGGATTATAGCCACCTCCGTTAATATTGATGGCATCCTGTAGGAGTCCGCCCTCTTGTGGATACAAAACCTCCACATCAACGTAGTAAGTGCCACCGGCTGCAGGGAGATACATTGTATTGCCCACATAGTCCATACCCTCATAACCGGCCGGAACATTCACGCCGGAAGTGAAGCGGATCTCAGGTTCAGGGATAATGAGCTGCTCGCCTCCATCGCCGGAACCTTCAAGCTTGTAGATAGAAACTGCATCGTTTGTGGTATAACCGTTTTCTATCCTGAAAAGAGAACCGGTTATATCATAGCTGTTGTAGTTAAAGCCTATATACTTATAAGCGTTCTGCGAGTTATACTGGGAAATCAAAGCGTCCGCATTAGCCTGAAGATTAATACCAAACGACAAGGTTATGTCTGATGTGGCAGCATCCATATTATAGATGTACTTCCACTGGTTAGCTTGGTTATAATCGCTTGGAGACGCTGTAGTAAGGGCGCCGATATACTTGCCTGCAAAACCACCATTCTTGCACTCGAACTTCACGGTATTGTCAGCAACACCCTTCGAAAGGGTAAAGAGCTGGACGTCATCGTCCGGGTTCTGGATATAGTTGGAATTCTTTGTAACGGCAGCTATCTGTCTATGTGTCTCATAGGTTGTCTTGTTGACACTGATTGCATAATTAAAGTTTGAAGCAACTATCATTACTTCCGAACCCTCAGTAAGTTCGCTGTAATCTGTTACGAGGACATACTTGAGAGGCTCTGGAGCAATGCCGCTCATGTTGATGTTGAAGGAAGCGACTTTACCTGCCTTGAAATTACCCTTGCCTGAAGGGAATGCAATGGCTTTGGTGTAAACACCGGCATCAGTGAGTATCTTCACCGTAAGGGTCTTGCCTTCAAGGTTCACAGGAAGGAAGGAGAACCAGAACACCTTAGCGCTGTTGCTCTCTGCAGAAAGCTTTGACGGATTTATGGTCAGAGTCTTCTTCTGGTCAAAACCACCGGTGTAATACTCGTTTGCAGGATACATAGAGTTTCCTGTAAGATATTCGGTGGAAGACAGCTCTATGCTCTTGATAGTAACATCCTCAGGGAAGTTCTTGAGCATGAATTTTCCGTAAGCCGCAATGTGAGCGAATCGGAGAGTTATCTTCTCAGGCATAGCGTTGGCTACGAGCGGGTCGTCAAGTCCTGCATACAGAATATGGGCGGCCTCGTCAACGGAAGTCATCGTAGGAGTCTGAGTGGAAGGAACATTGAATCCGAGTCCCCATCCGCCATTATTACCGCAATAAGAGGTGGCAGGGCTTACAGCCTGAAGCCACAGCTGGGTATCGTCATCCGGAAGACCTGTGAATTCTGCGTCAAAAGAAGCGGTCTTGCCATCACCGGCTGGAACTACGGTAGCATCGTAAGACCAGTTGGCGTTCAAATTGAAGATCGCCTTAACCTTCTGATTCTCAGACCAGATTGTAGGATAGGCATTGTCTGTCTTTGCTCCGAAGTAAGTCTTTGTATCAGGATCGCTTGAAGTGGCGTTGAAACTGATTTTAACCTTCTGGATTTCTCTTTCTTCTACAAGAGGAGAATTTTCCTTGCTGCAGCTGATAAAAGATGTTGCAACCACTGCAACCGCTGCGAATAAACTGAAATACTTTTTCATAATCATTCCTCCTGTAAATTTTACAAATCGCCCCAGTCTTCTTCTGGAGTAGGCGGCACCTCGTCACCAGAGCTCATAGTGGCTATAGTGCCCTCTAAATTAACGGAATACACTCTGCACGCCGGTGCAAGGTATTCCTTTTGTGTGTCAAATACTAGATTCATTTTTTATACGTATAAATAATTATCTTCTCGATTTTCTGCGAAAAAAGTGGCGCAAGATAGTAATTTTTCTCCGCGATGCCAAAACACCGTCCAGAATAATCCGTCCTCTGAGTATTTTGTTATCTTTGTATCAAGCGAGGCAGGAATCGCTGAAGCGGACGGAGTACGATTCAGACCCAGTTACGGGGAGCCGCGATTAGCCTTTTGCCGGTCTGCAGAGATTCCTGACTAATGGCACTAATAGTAACATGCCGGGCGGCACATTGCCGTTCCGGATTTGTTTAACCTCTTAACACTGTGTTACTATGGTGTCACAAATCTACAACGAGAGGCAACGGTACATAATCCCGACCTCCGACTGGGGCTTCAAGAGACTTTTCGGCTCCGAAATCAACAAAGGGCTGCTTATTGGCCTTCTTAACAAAATCATCGACGACCGGGTCATAGAAGACCTGGAGTATTTGGACAGGGATGTTATGGTTCCCGTAGGAAGCGTACGCAGGATGAGCTTTGACGTGTATTGCAAATGCACAGACGGTTCAAGGGTAATCGTAGAGATGCAGAATTATGCCAAGACATCTTTTATAGACAGAGCCCTGGTCTATACTTCCGCCTCTATTCTTGAAAACTACACCTACACCAGGAGTCAGGATTACCATGTCCAGAAAACTTACCTAATAGCCATAACCGGCGAGAAGATTTTTCCAAAAGTCAAGCACGCTCCTGTCCGGCTTGCCCTGTGCGATATGGATTCAGAGAAAACTACGGTTCTAAACGACAAGATATTGCATATCTTTATCGAACTTCCTAAATTTGCAGATACACTGGATGATCTGAGGAGTGATTCGCCCTTTCTGAGCAAGTTTGCCGTTGCCATGAAAACCATGGCATCTTATGATGAGAGGCCTTCTGTAATGGATGACGATATGCTTGTAAGAATGTTTGATGCGGCAGATCTTCAGGGCTACAAAAAACACGACCAGCATAATTACAAAAAATCTGTTATGAACGAGTTCGAATACGAAGAAACTTTGAAAGAATATCGCCAAGAAGGGCTTGAAGAAGGAAGAGCCGAAGGAAGAGCCGAAGGAAAAGCTGAGGGAAGAGCTGAGGGACTGGCGGAAGGCAGCGAAGCTACTTGCCGGAAAATCGCCGTCAAAATGCGTCAGGATGGTGTCTCCACAGATACAATAGCCCGATATACCGGACTCAAGCAAGAAGACATAGCTTCACTGTAAATCTTGAAGACAGAACAGCAATACAGATAGAAGAATAAGGCAACAGAGCCCGGCTCAAAACCGGGCTCTGTTACTATCTCGAGAAAAATAAGACCGAACTAATTCTCGTACTTTACATTGATATAATATGCTTCAACGCCACCGTTTCCTCCCCAAGCGTCAATGTTTGTAACAGTAACAGTCAGAACCGTTCCGGATACCCCAGGAGTTGCACTTAACACTACATCAAAATCACCATCTAGGCTACCGGTCTTCTTACTGATTCCATCTACCTTCAAGGCGATATCGCCTTTTGCACTGTCGGTTCCGCTGAATTTTACGGTCATTCCTGTAATCTTTGAGGTTCTGTGCAAGGTTGTGGTAAATGTTATGCTTTCCACAGGATAGCCTTCGTCGCCGATTCGACTGAAATTAGAAGCATTATAAAAATAAGAAGGTTGCGCTGTTGTAATTGTCCAGGTATTTCCAAGATTATCTGTACCGGTAGCATTGGCGCTGGTAATCTTAGTACCGCTGTTTCCGAACTGGATTGTAGCATCCCACTCGCGGACGATTCCGGTCATGTCGATTTTGAAGGAAGCGACTTTCCCGGCTTCGAATTTCTTGCCGGAAGGGAAGGTAATGTTCTTCTCATAAGGTCCATCAGATGTATTGACGGTTACCTTGACTGTCTTGCCACCCAGATCAACAGGAAGAATTGCAAACCAGAACACCATGGAGTTATTGCTTTCCGCAGATATACCAGAAGCGTTTATTGTCAATTTCTTGCCGCGAGACATAGAACCTATAATGGATTCAGGAACGGCAGGATAAGTAAATTGACCCACGATATCCTCGGTTGATTCCAGTTCTATGCTGCTTATAGTTACATCCTCCGGGAATCCCTTGAGCATAAACTTTCCGTATGCTACCTGGTGATTAAAATTCAGTTTTACAGAAGAAGGGAGAGTTCCTACAGAATATGAAGTGTTGGTAGCACCCATTATGTGTGCTTTCTGATCTACAGAATTCATGGTAGGAGTCTGAGATGCAGGAACCGACGCTACCATGCATCCAAAATTGCTGACTTCATCAACTGCGCAAGCCGGGCTGACAGAAACAAATTCAAGATCATCGTCATCATCATATCCATCAAAAGAAAAATCAGCGGCAAAAGATGCTGATCTTCCGTCAGCAGAAGGAGTTACATCAGCATCTGCCACCTTAACAGGGTTAATGTTTACTACGGCAATCTTAACCTGCTGGTCTGCTGTCCAGATAGTTGGGTAACCCTCTGTTTCCTTGTCGCCGAAAATAGACTTGGTGTCTGGAGAAGATACATTAAAATTAACTGTCTTAATGACAACCTGCTTTTTTACAGGAGTCTCATCTTTGCTGCAGGCAACCAGGGTTGTGGCTGCAATAGCAGCAAGGCAAAGAAAATTAAAAATTCTTTTCATTTTCATTCCTCCTTAAATATTATAAATCGCCCCAGTCTTCCTCTGGAGTTGGGGGTACCTCGTCGCCAGAGCTCATAGTGGCAATGGTACTCTCTAAATTAACGGAATACACTTTACAAATAGGAGCTCTGTATTCCTTTTCATTGTAGAATTGGAACTTCATTTTGCGATATGTTTAATTGATTAGGATCCGTTTTTGCTAAAAAAAGCGGCGCAAGTTAACACAAATTTTCAAACGCCAAACCATACTACCAGAAAATATGCCAAAACCATTTTCCACGGCGATGTAAACAGAAGCGGGCAGGATTGCTCCCACCCGCTAAAAAACAATTAACAATCATTCTATGTTTATTGCTTTACATAAACCGAGAATGTCTGTCCAGAAATGTTGCCGCCATTTGATGTATAACATCTCCAGTCCTGAGAGGAATATATACCCACATAACGCATTGTTGCCATATGAATCAAATACTTTGAAGTATGGCAGGCAAATACATTATTTGAATTGGTTCCTACCCTCACGCCATTATTCGTTGACGTACAATAAAGCCATTGAGTCTTGGCTGTACTCGTATAGAACACTATTCTAGGATTACCACTTTCGTATGTGACACCTGCCACCCACTGAATATTTGCTGCCGGTGTGGAAGCAAGCGCATTTCCGGAAACGGTTACAGCAACCGCAGTCGGTGGATTTCCCGTGCCTTTATCGTTCGACAGTGCATAATTGCTTCCATTATTGCCGACAAACACGAAAACGTCACCATCCTGAAGTTCTGTTATTTCCTTCTTTACCCACGTCTCGGTACCCGTTGAAACAACGCACTCTTTCTCAGCCATCTCGCTCATGGTGTAACCCGGTGCTCCGGCAATAGCCTTAATTGTAGTGGTTGACGTGATTCCGAACACGATAGGAAGGCTTGAACTTATGATGGTAGAAGGGTTCTCCTGTGATGGAGTTGAACCGTCTGTTGTGTAGCCTACAGTTGCGTCTGCGGCAGAACAGTTAATGGTAACTGTCTTTGTAGTTGCATCGTAACTGATTGTCGGAGTAGGACAAGGCGGATCGTTTATCAGAGACGAACCTTCACCGGTTCCTTCCTGGGAGTACAGTACAACTTCATTTTGACCGGAAGTGTAAGCAGCGAAAATCGGAGGTGTATTAGTGCTGTTGTACTTAATGTAGCGAGGATAATCTCCATTAGAGAGAAGGACAGTGGAGCCGTCCTGAATAGTGACGCTGAATGAAGTGTTGCCATCCTTGCTGTCAAAACTGCGCAGATAATTATTATTCGTGGTCGCAGAACCTAAATACTTGCCTGCCTGTGCACCGTTTTCGCACTTGAAAGCAACCGTGTAGGATCCGGTCCCGGCCTCCAGTTCAAAAATCTGGACTGCATCTCCAGGGTTTGTTATTGTCTTGAGGTCACTGCTCTTGACAACAGACGCTGTTGCCCTGTTGTTACCGTTCTGCGTGGTGCTAACCGCAACAGCGGCATCCTTGGCAACGATGATTACCTTGGATCCCGGAAGCAGCTGTTTCTTGTCCGTCACAATTTTAAAGACCTTGTCTGAACCTGGTGTAATTCCAGACATGTTGATGGTAAAGGTTGCAACCTTTCCAGCCTGGAAATTACCCTTTCCCGTCGGGAATGTGATGGTCTTTTCATATTTTCCGTTATCCGTATTGACAGAAACCTTCAAAGTCTTGCCTTCCAGGTTGACCGGCTTGAAAGAGAACCAGAAATCCGTTGTGTTGTTCTTGTCTATAGTAACGGAAGACAAGTCCAGACTGACGGTATTGCCAACAGAGTTGGCGACAAGCTCGCCCGTTTCCGGATAAAAATAGAATCTGCCGGCTACCGGATCCTGAGCAGTAAGCTCAATGCCGTTGATTGTCACTGTCTCCGGGAGGTCCCTGAACTGGAACTTGCCGTATGCGGCGAGATGGGAGAAGGACAGTGAAACATTTGTTTCAGCATCCGGGATTGTGGTGAAAGACGAAGACGTTGCTGTCATGATATGGGCAACCTCGTCAACCGAACCATTGATTGGAGTCTGGGTGGCAGGGAAATCAACCTGGACACTTTTGTAATCGGAATTCCAGGAAATTGCGGCAGCGGCCGGGCTTAAAGCATAGAATACATAAGGGGCTGTCGCTCCGGTAGCATCAATATCTGCCGTAAAGGAAGCAGTCTTTCCGTTTGCAGACGGAGTAACGGTTGCCTGCTTGGCACTGCCATAATTTAAAGAAATGCTAACTTTCTGGTTTTCTGACCAGATAGTAGGATAACCGGCACTCTCCTTGTTTCCAAAATATGTCTTGGTGAGAGGATCTGCGCTCTTGGCGGTAAAGCTAACCTTTATTACAGAAGAGTCTGGAAGGTTCTCCGGAGAATCGTTCTTGCTGCAGCCTGCAAATATTGCAGTTACAAAAGCGGCAAGGCATAAATAATTAAAGATCTTTTTCATAATCATTCCTCCATAATTTTACAAATCACCCCAGTCTTCTTCTGGTGTTGGCGGCACTTCGTCGCCAGAGCTCATTGTAGCAATGGCGCCTTCCAATTTGACGGAATACACAATACAAACCGGTGTAAGGTACTCCTCAAGTGTGTCGAGATGGAATTTCATTTTACTTGTTTTTTTTATGGTTTTATTCTAATTTGCCTAAAAGCTTTGCAAGTTAACACTTATTTTTCAAAAACAACAGAGCCCGGCACAAAACCGGGCTCTGACAAATCAATTCAGATAAATACTATTCAGCAACAGCATTTACACCCCAAACAACGAAACGGCGCTGTCCCCTGTTGTTTGTCAATGTAATTGTTGATTCTGCAGTAATGTCAGAAACTGTTAATTCAAAGAAATCAGTATCAGGATCCGTTGTTACTGTATACGGCTGAGTGTTCTGGCCTCCAATTGTAGAACAAGCCCTCATATTGCTAAGTGATGGAGTTACAGTGCCCACAGTGCCAACACTGGCAGTAATAGTTACTGTAGGAGCAGAATCGCTACCATATCTTACCGCATGGAAATATACCTTTGTTGTTCCGGCAGGGACAACAAAAGATATTGAACCGGCATTACTCCTTGATCCGCCACAGTATGCATTATACTGATTACCGTCGATAATTACGCCAAATGATGATGAGCCTGTCAATGAAGCCACATTGCTGGTATAAACATACTTATAACCGGAATTCTCTCCAGGAGCCTGTTCTACGGTAACTACAACATCATCGGCACCAGGATAGCTCAATGTAATGTGTCCTGTTCTGGAAGGACCATCCGGATCGTTAGCGGCAAAATCAAAGGAAACATGTCCTGCCGTAGCATAATTGAGATTGGTAATCCAGGAAACATCTGTTGTTGCTGTAACAGAACCGTTTTCAACATTTACAAGGTTATATGTAATTATCTGGCTTCCTGCTGTAAAATCTACAGAAAGCGGATTGTCTGATGTAACCTTTATATGAGGAACCTTTGGAAGAAGGTTCTTGCCATTACCGGAACCATACAGTTTATAAATGGATACATTACCATTGGTCTGAACTGCATTATAACAAGAGAAAATGCGATTGTTGCTATTATACTGAACAAGGTTTCTTGTATTAGTACCCTGAGCCATAAGGGTTGCAACACCATCAGCTATCACAACACTGAAGGATCCGTTTGCATCGTTAGTAGTCTGGGTTCTGAGATAATTCTGAGAGCTAGATGCTGCATAAATATAGCCTGTATTAGAGCCATTTTTACACTGGAATGCAACAGAGTTGTCTGCTGATCCGGCCTTAAGATAAAATACCTGAACTGATGTACTCGGGTTCTCGATGTAAGTGACTCCGTCTGCCGTGGTTTTAGTTACTGACTGCCTACCTCTATTATTGTTATTCTGGGTAGTACTCATAGCGTAATTAGCGTTAGTGGCAACAATAATTACCTCTGAGTCTTCTGTCAGGTCGTCGATATCGGTTACAAGAATATATTTGTCTGCAACTGTAGTTCTAACAGCGCTCGCCATGTTAACGGCCAGCAAATTCCTGGCATTCTGCTTGAATGTCTTGCTTATGCCTGTAATGGAACGGGTGTACTTAGCCTTGTTGGTTGTAATCTCCACATCCAGAGAAGTAACTGTAACAGGAAGAACACAAGCCCAAGCCTCAACATTTCCACCTGAAATGGAAAGGTTGTCTCCATTAAGAGTAATCTCGCTGGAAGAAGCGGCGGAAATACTGTTGTCTGTAAGGTCTAGAGTAAATGTTCCTGTAATAGGAGTGCTTGCTGTAAGCTTAATGGAAGATACGATTTCTCCTTCAGTGTAACCGGTAACGGATGAAAGGTTCTTGAAAGTAAGATCCAAATGGGCAACTAAACGGGTCCAGTTAATCGCCACAGCTTCTGAAGGGAAGCCTTCAAATACTGCAGTCTTACCAACCATAATATCACCAAGAGCATCAAAAGAACTTGCTGCCGGAGTCTGGGCGGTAGGAAGAGTAACAGACAGGCTAGGAGCTGCAGAAACGGTAGAACCGATAGCCTTGTAAGGGTAAATGCCGTAGAATACACACGCTCCTTCGGTCTGTGCGGTAAAGCCATTGCTTCCAACAGGAACGCTAAAGGTACCGTGAGTTGGATCTCCACTCTCTATAGCAATTGGGTTGGATGCGTAGAATTTGGCTGCTGCAGGAGCTGGAGCATCTTTTCCCATCCACTCTCCGTCAAGAGTATAACCAACACGGATCATATCTCCTTCGCTCCAAACTATAGTAGTACCATCCCAAGCAGTCTTTGACTCAGCTTTGAGCTGAGGCCTCTTGGATGTAAAAGTCAACACGGAAACTTCTTCTTTTGTTTCCTCTGTACCAGGAGTTTCAACAGACTCCTTGCTGCATGATGCAAAAGCAAACAAAGATGCTAATGCGAGAAATAAAAACTTTTTCATAGAATCTTTGTTTTAAATTTCACCGAGATCATTGTTGTCGTCATAGCCGTCATCAGAGGAATTAGGACTCTGAGCAATCACTGACTCTGTCGTGATGGAATACACTTTACATACTGGTGCCGTGTACTCCTTTTCTGTGTCGAAATTGAACTTCATTTTAATTGGAACTATTTATATTTGTTATATTATTTTCTGTTTTTGGCCGAAAAAAGCGGCGCAAAATAACATAATCCATCTGAATCTTCCAAATTTTTTGGTAGGAAAACGCAAAAATCCCCCTCAGCGATGCCTTACAGGCCTGTTTTGTAACATCTGTAACAAAAACAAAAGCGGGCAGGATTATCCTGCCCGCTGATGTGTCCGGCATTCACCGGCTTTAAGTTATTGTCTTGCCTCGTGCAAGAATCTACAATATCTTATCTATAAGTTACAGACAATGCGTCAAGTCTTACTTGACCTGCCATCTTAATAGCAACACTACTTGTATTACCTGTAATAGTTACTGTTACCGTTTTTCCAGAAGCAGACGCAGATGCAGAAGCCCCGGAAGCAACTGTAAATGTTGAGCCGGCAAGAGTTGTTGCATAACTCTCATTGTTGCAGGTAAATACAATCTTAGTAATGCGCTTCCCACCAGAAGCAGAAATGGTAAACGTTGTTCCAGAATAAAGACGCATTGGATTTGTATAGGAATTCGACGCCGAGTGCACGTATGAAATGTAACTGTCCATACTGGTTGCTGTGGTTGATGCAGGACCTAAATCAGTTGAGGTAACTGTAGTTTCAGAAGATGCTACAAAGCTTGCCGAGATAGTTACATTGGAGGTTCCTACAACGAAGGTTGCTACTGGAGTGTTTCCGCTTACGGTTGCTCCGGTAACAGTCCAGGAATTCAAGGCGTAGCCTGATGCAGGTGAAGCGGTAAGGGTAACGGTCTTGCCCTCTGCAACTGCAGTACCAGAAGTAATGGCGCTGCCATCAACTTCTACAGTGAATGAACCATGTGAAGGAGCGGACCAGCTGATGGTATGTGTAGGAATGGTTACATGACCAGTCTTTACAAAGTTATCATCGCTCCAGACCTTAATCTGGTCATTGTCTCCATAATGGGCAACGGTTCCGATAACGGTGACAATATCACCTTCTACAATACCGGAAGGAACTCCTGCGTTTGCATACACATAGTATGTGTTGGAGCCGTTCTTGACCAGAAGGTTCTTGCCGCTGATAGCGTTTATTGTGAGGCTTTCTACCTTAGCGTAAGCGTTCTGGTAAGTGCTGAGATTGCCGATAAGCTGAGTGAGAGTGTAAGTTACAGGAGCAACTGTAGCACCGCTTCCGGTAAAGGTTGCTGTATAGGCAGTGATCTCACTTGTACCGTTGAACAGCTTGGTAGTTGCAGTAATCTCGCCTGTCAAAGTCTGACCCTGGGTCAAACCGTGACCGGTCTTGTACACAAGAATAGATCCTGTGGCATCCTTAATGACTGCATTGTTTGCATCAGGAACATAAGATACGACAGCATCGGTAAGCTTGCCGTTGAAAGTAGCGCTTGCCGAGGTTGTCAGACCGTTCAACTGAGATACAGTAGTAAAGTCGTAAGAAGAACTACCGCCGTCAACCAAACCAGCACCGGTACCGGTACCTTCCAGCTTGTAGATAGCAACTGCGTTATTGACTGGGCTGGTTTCTGCATAAAGCGAGAAGATAGGATTTCCGCTATTCGGATTATATCTCATATAATTGCGGTCCGAACTGTTGTTAGCCTTCAAAACCATCGTACCGCTAGAGATTGTCACATTGAAGGAAGCACTTGCATCAACAGTAGTATTGTCGCTATGGAGATAGTTACCACTGGTTATTCCATTGATGAAATAATCAGCCTTGTCTCCGTTTATGCACTTGAAGGCAACAGTATTGCTTACAGAACCTGCCATAAGGGTGAAAGTCTGTACTGCATCGCCTGGATTGGTGATGGTGTTTGTTCCCTTGGTTACAGAAGCAGCTACTCTGTTGTTTGTCTGCTGAGTTGTGCTCATAGCATAGTCGTAATCCTGGGCAACAATGATAACCTCTGAATTGGCATTAAGCTGGTCATAGCTGGTAACAAGAGTGTAAACCTTGTCGGTACCAGGAGTGATGCCGTCCATATCGATGTTGAAGGAAGCAACCTTACCGGCCAGGAAATTACCCTTTCCTGAAGGGAAGGTAACTGTCTTGATATAATCGCCACCGGAAGTGTGAACGGTAAACTTGATCTTCTTGCCCTGAAGGTCAACAGGCTTGATTCCGAACCAGAATACCTTGGAGGCATTGCTCTCTGCTGAAATAGCTGAAGTGTTAATGGTCAGAATCTTGGCAGCTGTCTGATCCTCGTAACCGCCAGTTGAAGGAGTGAAATATACACGTCCTACGATATTCTCGTCAGCAGCAAGGTCAATGCTCTGGATGGTTACGGTTTCAGGGAAATTCTTGAGCATAAACCTTCCGTAAGCCGCAATGTGGGCAAAGTTAAGAGTAACATTTTCAGGAAGAGTGGTAAATGTCTCGGTTGATGCTGCCATAATGTGGGCGGCCTCATCTACAGAACCCATTGTAGGAGTCTGGGTGGCTGGGAATTGAACATTAAAAGAACGCACACTGGCCACCATTGAAGTACTGATACAAGCCGAAGCAGGGCTAATGGCATAGAATGTATAGCTTCCACCCTCGTCATCTACAACACTAGCGTCAAAAGATGCTGTCTTTCCATTGGCGCTCGGAGTTACATTAGCATTTGTGCTTGATGCTTGTGAAGCCATATCAACAGTAATCTTAACCTGCTGGTTCTCTGACCATACTGTAGGATAGCCAGAAGTGGTCTTATCGCCGAAATAAGTCTTGGTCTCTGCGGTCTTTGCGCTGAAACTGATGGTCTTCTTATTGGAAGTTTCAGGCAGATTCTCAGGGGATTCGTTTTTGCTGCAGCCTGCAAATATTGCTGTGGCGAATGCAGCCAGGCATAAGAAATTAACAATCTTTTTCATTTTCATTCCTCCTTAATTTTACAAATCACCCCAGTCTTCTTCTGGTGTAGGCGGGACTTCGTCACCAGAGCTCATAGTGGCAATGGTGCCCTCTAAGTTAACGGAATACACTTTGCACACCGGCGCAATGTATTCTCTTTCGTCAGTGAATTTGAATTGCATTTTATTAAATTTTACGTATCTAATAATTATTGTCTATTGTTCTAGTTCGGGAGTAGGCCCTGAATTGGATTGGGCGTATATGCGGGTCAAAGATACGAATTTATTCCATACGTCCCGTCAAAATCGCCGAGAAAATTTCTTTTTTTTATAATAGGTATAATGGGAACCCATCCAGAAGGCCGCCAGATGCCTGTTGTATCAACCAGTAGTAAAGAAAAAGTGTAGTGCGGGGAGAAAACAACACGGGCAGGAGTTTTGTTCCCGCCCGTATTGTTTATTTGTTTACTCTTTACTGTTTATTCCATTCCTCAGGTTATTCAAAGAAGAATTCAGCCTTTGTGAACTGGACGAATCTATTGGATGTTTCTGATGAAGCAACAGTAACGTTGTAAACTATTCTGTAATAGCAATTAGCCCAACTTGCAGTGCCTGTCTTGTTAATGGTAACATCACCGTTGGCCACAAAGGTTGGGGTAAAGGTTGCAACAATATCGGAAGTTCCAGATTCAGCACCGGCAGCAGAACTGTGGACAGTAACCGTCATTGAGTTAACTGTAATATTGGAGGCAGTTCCGTGAGTAATAACGATCTTGTTGACATTATTGGCAATAGCGGTAGTACTGTAAACTGTCCTATCTACTGCTGTTAAGCTCTTTCCTCCAAGTCTCCAAGGACTCATGTTGGTATTACCCATTACCTTCCAGGAAACATCATTCTGAGTGATTTCTGATTCTGAAGCATATGCAGCCGTGCCTCCTGTTATAGTGCCATCCAAGATGTATGAAGATAAAGATGGAACAGTAATCTTGAACTGCTTAACCTCCCAGCTCTTTGTAGCATTACCCTGGAATTCCCACTTGAACTGGATGGTCTTGCCTGCATATTCAGAAGCGTTGATAACAGCGGTCATCCAAGTCCAGTTGTTTGAAGGGTTTCCGAGGGTTATCTGAGTCCACTCACCGTCATTGATTCTATAATAAGCCTTACCTAGATTCTGATAATTAGTACCCGTTACATTTCCTGTGTGCATGAATGAAATGGTTCCTCCGGTAATATTACTCATGTCAAACTTTGGAGAGTAGAATGAAGACAGAACAGCATTGTTTGCTGCCACCCTTCCATAAGTGTTGTTTACTACCCAGACACCTGCTCCATCATCCACAAACTTGGCATTGTTGCCTTCTGTATCTGTAAGGCTTGCTTCCCAAGTTTCTGAAATTTTTATGGTTTCTACTGTTGGTTCTGGAACAGCAACCGGACAAACCTTGGTTACAACTTCACTAGAGATCATGTGCTCTGCTGCAGCAAAGGCCTTGACTGTGGTCGTTTCATCTATTGTAAAAGGTCCGTTATATACCTGGGTGGTACCAGCAGGCCCATCACCAGTCTCGTTTATGCCCGGCTCTGTGCCATCTGTTGTGTAGCCAATTATTGCATCCGGAGTAGGACAAGTAATCGTAACGGTTTGGGTAGAAGCGTCATAATCAATTACAGGATTTTTTGCCTGAGCCTCTACAAGCTTTTCTCCCTCTCCGGTACCCTGGAGTTTGTAGAGAGCAACTTTACCCGTTATAGAACTGGTTTCCAAGTACATGTTGAACATCGGAGAACCGTTGTTCGGGTTATAACGCATAAAGTTATAGTCCCCGTTTTCTGCGTTAGACTTGAGAACCGCATAGTTTATAGTTCCAGCAGGAGCCACTTCAGTTTCCAGATAAACATTGTAGGAAACTTTACCGTCAACTTCATTATAGGTCAACATACCGTTCCCATCTCCTTTAGCTCCTATGTATTGGCCCGATGGTTCTTCGTTCTCAATACAATTGAAAGCTACAGTATTGCTTTTTATTCCCTGTTCGAGAATGAATACCTGAACAGAAGGAGACGGATCTTTGATAACGGTACCGTTTTCTTCCTTAGTTACACTGGCAGCTGCTCTGTTGCCTGTCTTCTGGGTTGTACTGATAGCCTGATCCTCGTCAACAGAAACTATAATAACCTGAGTGTCTTCGAGGAGTTGTTTATAGTCCGTTACAAGAGTAAATATACGGGCAGATGCAGGGGTAATGCCATCCATATCCAATATAAAGGTGGCTACCTTTCCAGCTATGAAATTTCCTACGTTTGAGTCAGATAAATTCGGGAAAGAAAAAGTCTTCACATAAGTGCCAACGTCTGTATGCACAGAAACCTTGAGTTCAGTACCCCTTAAGTCAACCGGTCTAATAGCAAACCAGAAATTGCGGTCAGGGTTACTATTGGCTACAATATTATCTGTCTTAATGGTAAGAACTTTGGAAGCAGTATATGTATCAAATGTCTTGTCTGTTACCTTAAAGTAATAACGTCCTACTATTTCCGTTTCGGCCTCAATATCTACACTGGAAATTGTAACCGTTTCAGGGAAATTTTCCAAGGTAAATCTTCCGTATGCTGCTATATGAGAGAAATTAAGGTCAACCGTTGTATTCTCATCCGGCCATTCTGTATAAACAGACGAGATACCTGCCATAACATGAGCGGCTTCATCTACTGAAGTATTTGTAGGATACTGAGTAGTAGGGAGATCTGCCGTTACGGAAGAATTGTCGGCAGAAACACCTACAACCACACTGGCTGGGCTCAATGCATAGAAAATAAACTGGGTAGCACCCGTTGGTTGCTCTAGTTTGGCATTAAACGTAGCTGTATTGCCTGTTCCCTTAGGAGTTACTGTTGCTTCCTTGTAATTCTTCAGGTTTGCGGAAATCGCTACTTTGTTATTAGCTGTCCAAACGGTAGGAAATTTTCCATCGACCTTCTCACCAAAGTAGGATTTTGTGTCTGGAGTCTTGGCGTTGAAATTTACAGTTTTCTGAACGCCACTAACCTGTGCCTCATCAGGAGTGTTGTCATTTTTTGAACATCCTGACAGTGAAAGTGCAACTATTGCAGCTGAACATAAAAGGCTAAAATACTTTTTCATATTTTTTTCCTCCCAAATGTTTAGAATCTTCCCCAGTCATCATCGTCAGAAGGTGGTACGTCATCATCTGATGAGAATGGAGAGGCCGCAATTAAATCTTCAGTTTCGAGGAGCTCTATCTCGCAAAACGGAGCGAGATACTCTTCCTTTTTGTTTAAGATCTTCATGGACTTAAATATTAATAATTATTTGCTTGTTCTGTCTGAGGGACTGTCCTCTTTGAGGACAATAGCCCATAATTCGCTCAAAAATACGAATAATTGTTGACAAAGAGAAATAAATCTGCAAAAAGAATATAAATCTGCCTTTGGACTAGCGGATGTAGACGAAGATGTAGTAGAGCATCATTCCGGAGGCGATGAGCTTTAGGCCAGTGCCGCAAATGAAGCCGGCAAAGGCGCCGAGGGCCGGGACGATGGACTCTCCTGCAGTTTTCTTGGCGAAGATGATCTCGCAGAGGAAGGCTCCGAGCATAGGGCCGAGGATGATTCCCAGAGGGCCGAAGAAGATGAGGCCGATCAGAAGGCCGGCAAGGGCGCCCCTGGAGGCGTAGGTACTGCCACCGGATTTCTTGGTAAGGTAGGATGGGACAATGTAGTCCAGAACAGTTACGACAATGGTAATGACAAGCCAGATGATCAGAAGCCGGGTGGTCATAGGATCCCCGGCGGAGTCTGTTCCCTTGCCGAAGAAGTAGAGGATGAGCATACCTGCCCAGCTAATTGGAGGGCCTGGAATGACTGGCAGCACGCAGCCGATGACGCCTACTACGCCGAGGAAGATTGCCAGTGTTATGATCAGGACGTTTATCATCTGCTCTTCTTCTCTATTTATTTCTATTTTCCCTTAATCCCTTCCCTTGTACGGGTAATCCTTGAGATTGATGTTGCACCAGGCATCTATGAGCTCATTATCCTTGGAATTCAGGGCCTTCTTGTAGAGTTCCCTGATGACCGGGAGATAATTAAGGCTCCTTCCTTCGCGGAAGGAACTTACTCCAACATCTGTGGTGCCGCCCCATCTGTAGTACATTTCACGGGTGGTGGAGCAGATTCTGGCAAAGGATCCGGTGTAAGGCTTGAGGTCAGCATCTGTGAGGTGGAGGTAGAAATCAAGCTGCTCCTCTGTGCACTCGGCCAACTGCTCATCTCCGGCTTTCATCTTGGGATCCTTTACATAGACGGTTATGCCGTCCTTGAAAACGTATGGCTCATAGTAGCCGGCTGTGTACATTGCTTCATAAACCACTCCCCTTACGGCAAACTGGGCGCCGCTCTGCCAGCGGATGAAGCGCAGCAGGGTGTTGGTGTACTGGTAGTCCAGGCTGTGGACGGTTTTCCAGCAGGCGGAAATGGTCCAGTAAGCAAGCTGCTCAGCGGTTGGCATAAGGAGATAGACACGCCCTTTCTTGGGTTTGCCGGTCTTGATGTCCTTGCCCGTGTAATAGGTGTATTCCTTTACAGGGAAGCCTTCCCAGCCGGGAACATCGTAGTGGGTTGCAACATATTCCTCAGCCATATAGGCGGCCTTGAGAACAACCTCGCATCGCTGAACAAGAGTCTGGAGACTGTCTTTGACATACTGCTTTACGGCCTTGTCCTTGAAAGGATTAAGTTTTCTCAGCGATTCGACTTTTTCTCCGTTGGTGGCAAGGAGGTCCTTGTTTGCAGACTGGGCAGATGCAGAGGCCGGATTCAATGCAAGGAAGAAAGCAAATGCCGCCACAGCAATCGCAGAGGATATGAATTTTATATGTGCATTCTTGCGGGAGTTCATTCTTTGAAGATTTATGAAGATCGTGTTATTTTAGCTCCGGGGATTCTTGCTTAAGTTCCGGGGTTTCGTCTTTCTTGTCTGTCTGCTGGTTTTCAGGCCTGTTGTAGATCATTACAGGACCATCATTGTCCTTGTCCATTTCCATCTGGTGGCGGCCTTCCTCGTCAAGGGCTTTGCGGCGGGCCTCATCGTCCTTTTCTCTGCGTTCCTTTTCCAGGCGCTCCTGGTCTTCCTTTCTGATTTTCTGGGTGATGGCGCTGGAAGTGGTCAGGATTTCCTTGTATGAATCAGGGAAGAAATCACGAGTTTGGTTGTAGTATGGGAAGCACTGCTTTGAAAGCTTGCCTCTGGAGGTTGGATGGACCTTGCGGGAAGTCAACTCGCTTCTGGATTTGATCAGCTGGTCTTCTCTCCAGTTGAAATCCCTCAGGCGCATCTTTTCTTCTGGAAGCTTGTAAGTTGGTGTAACGTCGCTCTTTACGTTTTGTATGTAACGGACACGCTCAATGGTCTGGTTTACAATCTTGGCGGTGAGCATACGGCACTCCTTCTGGTTCATAAGGGTGATGACGCTGTCCCTTTCCGCAAGGAAGATCATCGCCTGGACACCGCCAAGAGCATCAAAACGGTAAACATCGTTGTCCTTGAAATAGGCTACCATTTCCGTGCTCTTGATCTGGTGAAAATGGATAGAGTCTTCACGGGATATGATGAATGCGTTTTCTATGAGGTTGGCCTTGTAGATTTCGTTGTTGCGGATGGAAAGCTGTATGCTGTCCGCCGTGAATTGCGTCTTTTCCTCGTTCCAGAGGACAGGATCGCGGTAGAATCGGGCAATACTATCTATCGTGGTGTATATCAGCGAGTCGCAACGGCCTCTTAAGTCACTTCTGTATAGTTTTACCTTGTGGTGGACGCTCAGGAATGTAACCGCAGTAGTATCCGGCGGGGCGATGGTGTCCTTTGGAATGCTCAGCGAATCAGCCAGTGCAAGTGTGTCTTTTGAAGCAAGGGAATCTAGGCCGGAGCGCGCAAGAGTGGAATCCTTGCCAACACGCTGCAAAGATCTGTCGCGATCTAGCATCTGGTCAAGAGTCTTCTGGTCAATTGGTTGCTTGCCTTCCTGGTTGTCCTGCTTTGGATTTTGCTTTGGAGGAGGAGGGAGAATCTTGCCCATATTCTCCTTGTTGCGCTTGTAGGCATCCATCCAGGCCTTGTTCTGACGGTTGATATCGTCCATAGGATCAGTGTCAGCCAGTGTGCGACGCTGCCGGGCCTGAGCAACCTCGCTGCTGTCTATCTGGTTCATCGGGACCTGCCACATTTTCAGGGTATCGCCTGCAATGAACAGGGTATCACGCTTGTATATAGGCTGATTGGTAAGGGAATCAACGCCTGTTTTCTCCTCTGAGTACATACCTGCGGCGGCGTTTTCCGTCATATAGAGAAGCATAGGGCGCTGTACATAGACGCCCTTGTCGCCCATGATGATGGCACTCTGGGCCTGGTCCCTGACCTGGACGTTATCGTAGAGCTCCGAATTGCCGGACTCGCGGTGGTAATCAATCCATCCGGCCCAGAGTTCCTGGTCCTGGGTGGCAATGTAGTTGTCTGTCTTCAGGATAAGGGTCTTGCTCCTTGTGGCATACTCCATGTTGTTGGAAAAGAGGGTGTCGCGGCCTCGCCAGGCCACAGTATTCTCACCGAACATTGCTACTTCCTGGGCGGAATGGTATTCCACCATCTCGGACTTGAGGAAGATGGAGTCTGAATACATGTTTACGTCGTCGTTGAACATAAACATCCTCTCGGCTGAATCGTAGATTCCCTCAAGGCCCTCGACGATGTCTCCCTTGGCGGAGCGCATTGCACCACCGTTGTAGAAGGTGGCAACGCTGTCTGCCGTGTTGTAGTCCAGGAAGCGGGTCTTGAGCTGATCTCCCTTCTTATTGTAGAGCTTTACAATAGTACCTCTGAATTGAACCAGATTATCATCTGCGATGTAGGTGGCAAAATCGCTGGTAAGATAGGTGTCATTTTGGATGATCTGGACATGGCCCATGATGTCTATGACGTTGGCATTCACGTCCCAGGCGGCACTGTCGCACAGAAGGTAAGTGTTGTTGTGGAGGAAGCGGGCGGGCCCTTTCACAACCCTGAAAGGCGCACCGTTTATATCGGTGAGCTTGATGGACTTGGCCTCAATCAGACGGACAAGGCTGTCTCGGTCCTGGCCAAAGTCCTGGGCTCCGGCATTGGAGGAGGTAAAGAATATCGCGAGTAAAAGGAAGAGAGAGCAGAGGAGCGTTCCCCTGCCGCTTCGGATTGCTGCTATGACTCTTCCGGAAAACATATCGGGTTATTCCCCTATTTGGCTTCCTTGATCCAGCCCTTGCTCTCAAACTGGCAATCGCGGAACATCTCGTCTATGCGGATGAAAGTGGTTTTCTGCTTTTCCTCGACGAATTTCTTGAGGGCTTCCTGCTGCTTGAGGTTCTGGGCAAAATTCTGGATGACCACAAAGTCGCGGTCAACATCTGCGGTGTGGGACGGGATGATTTCTTCCAGACGAATGATCTTGAAGATGGTCTGGCCTCTTCCCTCGTTGTCCTGGCTCTCGAACGGAGCGGACAGGTCTCCGATATTCATGTCCTTAAGCACCGCATAGTCAGACGGTTTGAGCATATCCTTCTCGAAGAAGGTGCTGCCGGTATTCTCATCCACCATCTGGCCTCCGTTCAGATAGGACTTAGGGTCCTCGGAGAACATTCTGGCGGCCCTTTCAAACGTTATGCTGTCCGATAGGATGGCGGTGCGGATGCTGTCCAGGCGGGTAAAGCACCTTTCCCTTTCCGCATCGGTGTACTTTGGCTTGAGGAGAATGTGGCGGGCATTGAACATATCGCCGTTCTTCTCTATCATCTGGATCAGGTGGAATCCGTCCGGAGTCTCCACTATCTGGGAAATCTGCCCTTCCTTGAGGCTCACTGCTGCATCGGAGAATGCCGGCCAGAACATGGCCTTAGGAGCCATACCCAGCTCTCCGCCTCTCATCGCGGACTCCTTGTCGTCTGAGTAAAGTGCTGCAAGTGAGGAGAATCTCTCTCCGTTGAGTACTCTCTGGCGGAACTCCAGGAGCTTTTCCTTTACCTCCATAATCGCATCCTCCTTGCTTGGGTAAAGAACGATATGGCGCAGACGGTACTGGGTTGAGATTATCGGAAGGGAGTCCTTGTCCACCTTCTTGTAGAAACGGCGCACCTCGCTTGGTGTCAGGTTAGGAACCTTGGAGATGATATCCCTCTGTTCCTGCTGGATGAGGCTCTGTTCGCCGAGGATTTTCCTCCAGTCCTCCTTCAGGCGGAAGAGAGGTTTCTTGAAATATGCTTCTACCTGTTCCTGACCACCCAGACGGTAAAGGACTCCGTCCACCCTTTCCTGAAGCTGAACCTCCACCATATCGGCAGAAATCTGGAGGGAGTCCAGTTTGGCCTGGTTGAGGAAAAGCTTCTGCTGGAGAGTCTGCTCCAGGATATCGCACCTCATCTTCTTCTCGTCTTGGATAGCGCCGCCGTTGGCCATCAGCAACTGAACCTGCTCCTCTATCTGGGAGAGCAATATGGATTCGTTGCCTATAAGGGCTACAGTCTTGTCAATGAGTCCGTTCTTGTAAACCTGGGCCTGAACGCTGCTCAGCGACAGGAACAGGACAGCCGCAACGGCTGCAGTAATTCTTCTAAGGAACATCTTGTATTCTTTTTTCAACTATTTATCTTTTAAAGCCCCTGGCTGTAGTTCGGAGCCTCACGGGTGATGGTAACGTCGTGAGGATGGTTCTCCCTCACGCCCGCAGAGGTGATTCTCACGAACTTGGACTTGCGGAGAGCCTCAATATCCTTTGCTCCGCAGTAGCCCATACCGGCTCTCAGTCCGCCAGCCAGCTGGTAGATGACCTCGCCGAGATTGCCCTTATACGGCACCTGGGCAACGATTCCTTCCGGAACCAGCTTCTTGACATCATCTTCAGCATCCTGGAAGTAGCGGTCCTTGCTGCCCTGCTGCATGGCTTCCAGAGATCCCATTCCGCGGTAGGACTTGAACTTCCTTCCGTTGAGGATGATGGTCTCGCCCGGAGATTCCTCCACTCCTGCAAACAAAGACCCTGCCATTATGGTGCTTGCGCCGGCTGCAAGAGCCTTCACGATATCTCCCGAATAGCGGATTCCTCCATCGGCGATAACCGGAACGCCCGTTCCCTTGAGAGCGTCTGCGGCCAGCATAACCGCCGTAAGCTGCGGAACTCCCACTCCCGCCACAACTCTTGTGGTGCAGATGGAACCAGGGCCGATTCCCACCTTGACGGCATCTACACCGCATTCCGCCAGGGCCTTAGCTCCCTCGGCGGTCGCCACGTTGCCGGCAACGATCTGAAGGCCAGGGAAAGCATCCCTTACGGTCTTGACCGTCCTCAGAACTCCCTCGGAATGGCCGTGAGCCGTATCTATGACGATTGCGTCCACGCCTGCTTCCTTGAGCATAGCCACCCTGTCTGCCACATCTGCGGTAACGCCCACCGCTGCGGCTGTCATCAGACGGCCCATAGAGTCCTTGCTGGCGTTAGGATTGTCCTTGATCTTGGTTATGTCCTTGTAGGTGATAAGCCCCACCAGTTCTCCCTGCTTGTTCACCACCGGAAGCTTCTCTATCCTGTACTTCTGCAGCAGGCGGGTTGCCTCTGCAAGGTCCGTACGGGTGGTGGTTACCAGATTCTCGCTGGTCATCACCTTGCGGATTGGAGTCTTCTTGTTGGATATGAAGCGGAGATCCCTGTTGGTTACGATTCCTATGAGTTTCTGGTTGTCGTCCACCACTGGAATTCCTCCGATATGGTTGTCTGCCATAAGCCTCAGGGCGTCAGACACCAGAGCATCCGGGGAGATCGTTACCGGATCGAATATCATCCCGTTCTCGGCCCTCTTCACCCTGCGTACCTGGTCTGCCTGAACCTCTATCGGCATGTTCTTGTGGATGACTCCGATACCGCCTTCTCGGGCAATTGCAATTGCCATCCTGTAATCCGTAACGGTGTCCATCGCGGAAGACACTATAGGCACCTGCAAAGTGATTTCCCTCGTAAACTTGGAAGCAATGTTCACATCCCTCGGCAGCACGTTCGAGTGAGCCGGTACAAGCAGCACGTCGTCGAACGTCAGGCCT
The DNA here is from genome assembly GCA_017550655.1 of Bacteroidales bacterium. Classification (GTDB taxonomy): domain Bacteria; phylum Bacteroidota; class Bacteroidia; order Bacteroidales; family UBA932; genus Egerieousia. The sequence goes on from JAFZOK010000013.1 coordinate 61,527, forward strand.
TCAAACATTATCTGATCGTCCGGATTGTTGTTGATGACTTTCTTCTGCATAGGACTTACCGTTTTTACGCAATACAATAATTTGGCGAATATACTCATTTCCCGCCAAACCCCCAAAAAGAATCTCCCAACCCTTTTTTCAACAGGACCTAACAGCATTGTGGAAGGGAAGTGATCCCGCCGGGGCGATGGTGGCTTGTAAATCGCTGATTATCAGATCGTCCCTATTATTACCATCTTTAAATGGTGGGGTAATATTTCGAGGTCGCTGGAAATGAATGAATTAGAGAGCACCATCGCCTTTTTCTGCCAGGTCCCTCCATTTTCCATGGGACCTGACAGGATTTCCCGCCTTTTTCTGCTAGGTCCCCTGCTATTTCATAGGACCTAACAGGTTTTCGGAAAATTAGTGGGTAGATAGAAACGTACAACGCACGCTGTCCTTGGATACTGTTACGAGTTCATAGCCGGAGTAGCCCCTTCCAAGCGGACTTCCTACAGGGCCGGCTGTAACAAAGCGGATGCCCTCTGCTGTGGTGTCGTAGTCCATATGGGTGTGCCCGGCAAACACCACATCCACCTCGTACTTCTTGAACAGAGCGATATACTCTGCTCTCTTCTTCTTGGGAAAATTGAAGTAATTGTTTTCCTCATCGATATCCTTGAGGATTACCGGGCAGTGTGTAAACACGAAAGTGTAACGGCATCGCTGAGCCTTACGGAGTTCCTCCTTCAGCCACTCCAGCTGCTCGGCTTCAGCCTGTGCAGCGGCAGCCTTGTCGGACGGTGAAATCTTAACATCACCACCGCGGTCTTCATCAGAACTGTCCACGATGCAGTTGGAGTCTATGCCTATGAACGCACATCCTTTATGTTTGAACGAGAAGCGGTCATAACCCCTCAGTGCAAGATAGTTGGAGTGGTTATCCGGTGTCCACGGGCGGATGTCGTGATTGCCCGGAATCTCATACACCGGAACATCTATCTTCGCACGGTTTGCCCTGTAGATAGAATCTTGGAGAGCATCCCTTTGGTCGTTTACCAGATCCCCGGTAATGATTACGAAATCCGCGCTGGGCGCACAGTTCTTAGATTTATATCCATGATACTCAGAAGAATTCACCTTTCTCACGGCTTCTGCAAACAAAGAATCCGTGTATACAAATCCCGGAGACTTGTCTCTGAAACCTATCTGCGGATCTGTCATCTGAACAAACGAAAACGTCCGCTGGCTGCAACTTCCGGCCAGCAGGGCAGCCATCACTCCCAAAACCGCAATCAACAATAATCTTTTCATAAAAAATCTTCTCAAGTGCTCCTGCTGTCCCATTCTGTGTGTCAGCAGGCACGTTTTCTACCCCCTAGTGCTCTTGCTGTCCCGTTTCGTGTGTCAGTGGGAGCATTTTCCGGCCATTCTGATCCCATCGTCCCGATCTATGTGTCAGTGGGAGCATTTCCGGGCATTTTTGCTCCCATCGTCCCGTTTCGTGTGTCAGTGGGAGCATTTTCCGGCATTTTTGCTCCCATCGTCCCGATCTGTGTGTCAGTGGGAGCGGTCAGGCTGACAGAGATTTACGGGGCGGTCTGGTCTGAAGCGGACATCCTCTGGCGGAGCATCGCGAGGAGTTCCTGGTAGCGGATCAGGCCCCAGCCCTTCTGGAGCGGGGAGAGGTATCGCGGAGGAACCTCGCTGGCAAAGCGGTCTATGTAGATGTCGCTCCTAAGGCGCGGTATGAACTCCGCCATAAAGTCCAGATATCCGTCCAGGGTGAACTCGTGGAAGTCCTGCCGCTTGGTGCGGTATTCCTCCTCCATCCTCGTGCCCTTGATTATCTGAAGCTGGTGGAACTTGACGCTTGTAATAGGCAGGGTGTTGATGATGTCCGCCTCGTCCATCATCTCCCTCAGCGATTCTCCCGGCAGGCCGAAGATGAAGTGAGCGCACTGGGTAAGGCCCCGCTTGGCGGTCATATCCACAGCCCGTCTTGCGCACTCGAAGTCGTGGCCGCGGCCAATCCTCTCCAGAGTCCTGTCATAGCAGCTCTCTATCCCGTACTCCACAATCACAATCTTCTTTCCAACGATCTCTTCAGCAGCAGTGCTTTCGATGCCCGAAAATGCTCCTACCCTCTCCTTTTCAGCGAGGCCGGGAGCAAAATTGGCTGAAAATGCTTCTACCCTCTCCTTTTCAGCGAGGCCGGGAGCAAAACCTCCTCCCCTTTTGGTCTTTGTGGTGAAAGTTCCTTCCTGAATGCTTTGAAGGAGGTCCAGTTTTTCTTCATCAATGCAGTCAGGCCGGGTGCCGATGACAAGGCCCTCGATAAGCGGATGGGAAAGGGCCTCGGCATATAGTTCCTTGAGTCTTTCCACCGGAGCGTATGTATTGCTGTATGGCTGGAAGTAAGCTATGTAGCGCTGGGCGTGGCGGTAACGGACACGGTGGAACTCGATCCCCTCGTCTATCTGCTGATGGATGGGCTTGTCCGGAGTGCAGTAGTTTGGATGGAAGGCATTGTTCAGACAGAAGGAACATCCGCCCGTGCCTTTGTTGCCGTCGCGGTTAGGGCACGTGAAGCCGGCGTCCACAACTACCTTCTGCATACGCGCTCCGTACTTTGCACGGAAATAATCCACAAACGAGTTCAGCTCTGCCATACTTGTTTTTTTTAAGGGCGATGGTGCTTTGTAACTAACTGATTATCAAACGTTCCTAATTATTACCACTTCTTATTGCATAGTAATATTTTGAATATACTGATTATAAGTGCATTACAAGACACCATCGCCGAACATAACACACGGACAACCACACCCTTACGCTAGAGTTTCCGAAGAAAGGGTTTTTACTTGACTCTGTAGTACAGGATGCCGTTTACATAGAGGGCGTCAAGAGAGCCGATATAGGCAACGGAATATTCCATAGGAATGTCCACTGTCCTTTCCTGCGAAACCAGAAGGTTGCCCTTTTCGTCGTATGCGGATTTCCTGTAGTCCCAGTCGCCTTTGTTATACCAGCCGTCCTCTATGCTTCCGCGATATGTAGGGTTTGCAGGATCATCTCCCGTCTGATACAGCTTTATGATGTCGCCCTCGGTTTCCAGCGGCTCCTCAAACAGCCCGTCAGAAAAATGGACAGTGATCACATAGCAGTGATCATACTTTTTCTGGACATCCTCCGGGGCCGGTTCGAATTCCCATTTCTCACTGTTCATCGTGTAGAGAGTCTGGCCGTTTCTGTTGGACTTGAAGATGATGGCTTCGTTGCCGTCCTTATCCTTGAAGACAGCCCTGTCGCCGACAAGCTCAGTTGTCAGCTGATTCTGGGTGAAGACCTTCTTTTCGGCTTTGGACTTCGGAAAGATGAAGTCACCGTACACGTTGCCGTCTTCGGCTTCTTCCGGCAGAAACCTGTAGTTGTCTGCATCAAAGTCCACGACCTTGTTGAACGGATCATTGTCGTCGCTGATAAGATCGCCCTTCTTGATACGGCGGTCACTTGGCTGATCGTAGATATCTTCCGTGGCGTAGTAAGCCGTCAGAGTTCCGGCCTCCGGAGTCTGGATTGCAGATGGGGTCGGTTGAACCGTGGTGTTTTCATATGTCTGCCCAGGAGCCTGAGCCTGATTCTGATTCTGGGTGTTGGACTTGCAGCATACTGCCAATACCGAAACTGCAAATGCTGCAGCAATGATTAAAAACCTTTTCATATGACTATGTTTAATATTTGTTCTTAGGCTTCCCGTGTTCATACAAAGTTATACATTTTATAGGAATCTTTCTTTTTTGTATATTTGTTATTTGTAAATACATATCGCGATGAAGAAATTCTTTCTGCTGCTTTCTGCAGCCATATTGCTGGGAACGGCTTCCTTTGCGCAGGGTGTCGGCCAGCTTTTCAACAGAATCAACAACGAGGTAAGGAACCAGTACGCTCCGGACGAGAGGGACAAGACCTACGAAGTCAACCTGATAGAAAGGAACGGAAAGCTGATACTCGTAGGCTCCACTACTGAGAAAGAGGCCATTGAAGCACTGACTTCCAGGCTGGCGGCAAGCGGCGTGACGGCCGAGAACAGGATAGACCTGCTGCCGTCGTCAAGGCTGAAGGGCAAGACTTACGGCATCGTTTGCATGTCCACTGCAAGTTTCAACTGCAACGGCAGCTTCAGCGCTGAGAGCGGGACTCAGGCCCTGATGGGAATGCCGGTGAGGATTCTGGAAGAGAATGACGACTGGTACCGCTGCGTGAATATGGAGGGCTACACCGCCTGGGTAATTACCCGTAGCATCGCGGAGATGACAAAGGAGGAGTATGACGCATATCTTGCAAAGCCAAAGGTTTTTGTGAAGGTTAAATATACAACCCTGTACTCTGAGAAGAATATCACCAGCCTGCCGGTCAGCGACCTGGTTTGGGGCTGCATCCTTCTGGACGAGGGCAAGGCCGGAGCCTGGAGGAAGGTTTCCATTGCTGACGGAAGGACCGGATATGTCCTGGCTTCCGAGGTTATGGACCTTAAGACCTGGATGGACAATGCCGTTCCAACGGAGAAGAACATCGTGGAGACAGCAAAGCAGTTCTGCGGATTCCCTTACGTTTGGGGCGGAACCAGCGTCAAGGGAGTGGACTGCAGCGGATTGAGCAAGACCGCCTACTTCCTCAACGGCTATGTTCTGAGAAGGGACGCTTCCCAGCAGTGCAAGACCGGAGACAGCGTGGACGTGCACCGTTTTGTGGAGGGCGACTACACAAAGGAGGCTCTCGGCAACCTCCGTCCGGGAGACCTGATCTTCTTCGGACGCAAGGCTGAGAACGGCCGCAGGGAAAGGGTTACGCACGTTGCCATCTATATGGGAGACGGAATGATTATCCACTCTTCCAACGTGGTGAGGATCAACAGCCTGATTCCTGGAGAGAAAGACTATTACGCCGGTGCAAAGAGGCTGCTCAAGGCCCGCCGCATCATCGGAACGGCAGACCAGGGCAAGGGAGTAGTGAGCGTCAAGAACGCCGGCCTTACAGAGTAATCGCTGAGGCAAATAATTGAGAAATAACTGATAAACATTTAAAACATACACAAGATGACCGACAGAAGAACATTCCTGAAGAGCGCCGGACTGCTTACGGCCGCTGCCGCTCTTTTGAGTCCATCACAGATTTTCGCCCGGGCAAGGGGCATCTCCAAGCCGTCCGGAAAGAAGGAGCTTGAACTCGAATGGTGTCCTTTCACCGCCAAGATGAAACACGTGTTCACTATCTCCAACTCCTCCAGAAGCACAACCCCTATCGTTCTGACAAGAATCACCTATGACGGATATGTGGGATACGGCGAAGCTGCAATGCCGCCATATCTTGGAGAAACAACAAACTCGGCGATTGATTACCTGAAAAAGGCAAGGCCTGTTCTGAAGACCTTCAAGGATCCGTTCATGATAGGAGAGATAATGGCCGAGATGGATGCCATCACCACAAACAACTGCGCAGCAAAGGCTTCCATAGACATCGCCCTCCACGATCTGGTTGGAAATATGATAGGACAGCCGTGGTGGAAGATCTGGGGTTTCAACCCGAAGAACTGCCCTTACAACTCCTTCACCGTAGGACTGGCTTCCAGGGAAGAAGTCCTGGAGAAGGCAAAGGAAGCCGCAGCTGAAGGCCATCTGATCAAGGTTAAGCTCGGAAGGACCGAAGAGCAGGATAAGATGATGATCAACACCATCCGCGAGGTCACCGACACCACCATCTGCATCGACGCAAACCAGGGCTGGAAAGACAAGCATTACGCTCTGGACATGATCAACTGGCTTGCAACGAAGAACGTGAACATGATTGAGCAGCCGATGCCTAAGCTGATGCTCGAGGAAACCGGATGGCTCACCGAGAGAAGCCCGCTGCCAATCATGGCCGACGAGGCTTGCCAGAGGCTCACCGATGTGAAGAAACTTTACGGCCACTATTCCGGAATCAACATCAAGCTGATGAAGTGTACCGGTCTGCACGAGGCAAGGGAGATGGTATCCCTGGCTCAGGCTCTGGGCATGAAACTGATGATCGGCTGTATGACCGAGACTTCCGTAGCCATTGCTGCCGGAGCACAGATAGCTCCTGTATGCGAGTGGACTGACCTGGACGGCAACTGGCTGATTGCAAACGACGTGTTCCACTCCTCAACAGTTGAGGACGGAAGAATCGTTCCATCATCCAAGCCGGGCCTCGGACTCGAGATGAACAAGGGCGTGAACCTCAAGTACGCCGCAGAGGAATAATCGCTGAGTAAAAACAAAACACATTTTATATGAGAAACTTAAGAACTATCAAAAAAGACGTTGAATTTCTGATTGCGGAAGTTGTGGATGACTGCTTCATTTACCTCGAACTTAACGGAGAGGAGAAGATGGAGAAGGTTGGAGAGATCATCGGCGATGCCCTTGACCTCCAGGATGACCTTATCGACAAGATCAACCACCGCCCTGCAGAAATCAAGGCAGACAAGTATTACAACGGAGTTACCAAGGAACTTATCAGTGGCGTGGACGCTCTCTACGAGAGACTCAGCGCCCTCAGCGCAAAATAATAATTGACAGGCTTGTCTGGAACGGTTCAGGCAAGCCTTTTTTACATCTTTTATGAAAACTTACAGAATAATTTTATTGTGTGCAGCCGTTGCGTTAATGGCAGGCTGCAAGGGCAATCCGGGAGAGGCTCCTGTACAGGGAACAGACACCACCAAGACCGAAGTCCAGACTCCGGAGCCTGAGGCTCAGCCTGTGGCAGAACAGATAGACTACGCCCAGGAAGTTCTCAAACTCATTCCTAGAAACCTGATGAGCGAGAGAATCACCGATTCCATCTACAACGAAGCCACCCAGACAAAGCGCGTATTCGACGAGTACACCTCTCCTTACTACATCAGCTGCATGAACGGAGAAGGAGGCATCTACAATATCGTTTATGTGTACTGCTATCCACTGCTTAACGAAGATGACGGCATCTACGTTCTCTATTACACGGAAGCCGGAGTTGACGGAGCCGTTACAGACATAATGAAGACCTACATCTACAAGGATGGAGCACTGGCTGAAGTCGAGAACCCTATCAAGGCCCCTGCTTTCGACGAATTCTTCGAGGGTGTGGATGTTCCGGCAGACCTGAAGTCCGCTGTCAAGGAAATGAAGAGAGAATATGACAGGGAGAAAGGCTCTCTTCGCGGCATTGATCTCAGACACGGTCAACAGGATAACGCTATCCTTGAACTAAGGCCTAGCTACATCGCCGATGACAGGCTTTGGGACATTGCAAATCCAGTTTGCTACGAATTCAACGGCACCACATTCGTAAAGATGCAGCGCTAACGGCTTTACAGCTTGATTTTCTTCAGACGGGCGGCAAGAGTCTTTTCCTTGCCGTCCGTTATTGCATTCAGGAGGGCGTGGAACCTCTGGCTGTGGTTCGGATATACCAGGTGGCAGAGCTCGTGGGCAATGACATAGTCCATCAGCTCCTGCGGAAGCTTCACAAGATTCATGTTGAGGTTGATGTTCCTCAGCGTGGAGCAGCTTCCCCAATTGGAGGAATTGTTCTTGATTGCAACCCTGTTGTAGCGGAACGGGTCCTTTACCACAATTCCCCAACGGTTACGGATGGTAACCTTCTGGGTCATCAGCTCGTACATCTGCCTTGTCCTCTGCGGCAGAATCTTGTGGGCGAGCTTGTTTGTCTGGTAGTCAGACGGAACCCCTGCCTCAGCGGCAGCTTCCTTCCGCCTGAGTATCTCCTGCCGCCTTGCCACCATCTTCCCTCCAACGGAAAACAGGAACCGCTCCGCCTCCTCGTATGACGCGTAGGTTGGCAGAGTGACTTTAACCTCCCCCTTCGAGGATACAGTCACCCTGATGGAGCGGCTCTGGGGATACTTGGTGAAGGTCACCTCCCCCAGCCCGTTATCGTATTTTACCGTTCTGCTCTGAAGACCCATAGACAATTGCAAAAGTAAAAACTCTTTGCATTAAAGAAAACTTTTATATCTTTGCAGCCCCGATTGTCGGGGACAAACAATTATTAACCAACAAAATCTTAAGCACAATGGCTGAGTATTTGAATTCAGACAAGAAGCAAGAGATATTTGGCAAGTACGGAAAGTCTAATAAAGACACTGGTTCTGCTGAAAGTCAGATTGCTTTATTTTCCTACCGTATCGCTCACCTTACCGAGCACATGAAGAGAAACAAGAAGGACCACGCAACACAGCGCGCACTTCTGATGCTCGTAGGTAAGAGACGCCGCTTCCTGGATTATCTTAAGGAAGTTGACATCGAGAGATACAGGAACATCGTCAAGGAGCTCAATCTGCGTAAGTAATCGCACGGAGTTCTTCAATGATAAAGGGTTGACCAAATGGCCAACCCTTTTTTCATTATGCTTCTGACGGTTGCGGGCGGCTGAGCTTAAGCCAGATCCTCAGGCCGTTCAGCGAATTGAGAAGGTAGAAGGAGTACTTTATCACCATCACGATAGTGTAGCTGTCGCTGCCTGCGCTCATAAGGCGGTTGGTCCACAGCATGATGGAGAAAATGTTCACCAGGTTCCACAGATACCACTGGTCCGCGTATGCGTAGGACATCAGTATCTGCCCAGCAAAGTTCAGCACCAGTACAAAGCTGTCCAGGAAAAGCTTGGCCCTGTCTATCTCGGCGATTTTCCCGGCCTGCAGCTGCTTGAGGTCTATCCAGTAGAGGATGCCGTAGCAAAGGGCCGTTCCCAGTATTATCGCGATGCCAACATAGATCCACTGCCGTCCGGTGAGCCTTCTGGCCTTGACTTTGGATGTTTCACCGTCTTCCGTCTTCTTGCCGGCCCCGCGCTTTCTCCACTGCCAGTAGCCGATGAACTGCATCGGTAGGAAGTAAAAGGCGTGCTGGGCGAACTGGCCCATGTTGCCGCTGTCGTAGTTGGCATAGGCCCCGATGCTCACGTCTATGACTCCGAATAAGAAGGTCCAGATATTGCCGTTGGCGCTGAGGACGGTGTTGACCACGCCCATGATTGCGCCAACCGCCACAACTATCTGCTTTACGGTAATGGCATCCTGTGAACGGATCTTCAGCACGTTTACAACCACAACGGCCGTAATCATCCCCACAAGGATGAACATATTGAACCAGAAGTTGAACTTCTTGTCATTTATGCGTAATGCTGCTGCCATCTCTTCTTCAATGTTACACCTCGGTTATTGAAACCGGTATCTGTTGCCGCGGTATCAGGAACGTGTTTTATAATGATGTAATACTCAGCGATTTAAACATTTGTGGGGTACCTGAAAAGCATACCCCACAAACACTTATTCGTCTGTATATCAGCCATTTGCCCAAAACGGCCATCTTTACCTCCGCTGTTTCCGGTTGGATGGTTAGCATTCGGTTGGCCGTCTTTGCTACCTTAGGCCGTCTTTATTCTCCGGACGGATTGTCCTTGTGGGTGTTGTGCGGACGGTCAGAGTGGTTGTTCTGACGGTCTCCACGGTTGTTGTTCTGGTGGCTGCCGTTGCCGCTACGGTTACCGGTTGGGCGATTGCCGTTAGTACGGTTTCCGGTTGGGCGGTTGCTGCTTCCCTCAGGACGAGGACGCCTTACAGGCTCCACATAGCCCTCTGGCTTTGGAAGAAGAGCCTTCAGAGAAAGGCGCATCTTGCCGGTCTTCTCGTCAATCTCGAGGAGCTTGACATCAACCTCGTCTCCCATCTTTACAACATCCTCAACCTTGTTGGTCTTCTGCCAAGCCATCTCGGAGATGTGCAGCAGACCCTCCTTTCCAGGAAGAATCTCCACGAAAGCTCCGAAATCCTGGATGGAAACAACCTTTCCGTGATAAACCTGTCCGGCTTCCGGAACGGTGGTGATGCCCTTGATCCAGTTAAGAGCCTTCTCCATACTCTCCTTGTCTGTTCCGAAGATGTCGACAGCTCCGATGCTGGTGCCGTCGTCCTGCTTCTCCTCGGTGATGGTAACGGTGGTTCCGGTTTCCTTCTGGATCTTCTGGATAACCTCTCCGCCCTTGCCGATAACGGCACCGATGAACTCTCCAGGGATTCTGATCTGGACGATACGCGGAGCGTAAGGCTTGAGTTCCGGACGCGGAGCGTCGAGAGTCTTCATCATCTCGCCCATAATGTGCTGGCGGGCCTGGTTAGCCTGTGCAAGAGCCTTGGCCATAATCTCTTCAGAAAGGCCATCGCACTTGATATCCATCTGGGTTGCAGTGATACCGTCCTTGGTTCCTGCTACCTTGAAGTCCATATCGCCGAGATGATCCTCATCGCCGAGAATATCGGAAAGGATTGCATACTTGCCGTCCTGCTCGATGAGTCCCATTGCAACACCTGCAACAGGCTTCTTGATCTGGATACCGGCGTCCATAAGTGCCAGACAGCCGGCGCAAACGCTTGCCATTGAAGACGAGCCGTTGCTCTCCAGAATGTCAGAAACAACTCTTATGGCGTAAGGGTTCTCCTCTCCGGTAGGAACCATCGGCTTGAGAGCGCGCATTGCAAGGTTGCCGTGTCCAACCTCCCTTCTGGAAGTGGCTCTGGCGGCCCTGGCCTCTCCGGTTGCGAATGGAGGGAAGTTGTAGTGCAGTACGAATGGCTCAGTACGCTCTATCAGCACTTCGTCCATCTCCTTCATGTCCAGCTTGGTTCCCAGGGTAACGGTTGCAAGGCTCTGGGTCTCGCCGCGGGTGAAGATTGCGCTTCCGTGTGCACAAGGCAGATAGTCAACCTCGCACCAGATTGGGCGCACATCGGTTGTTGCACGTCCGTCCAGGCGGCGGCCTTCGTTGAGGATGAGGTCTCTCATGGCCTTCTTCTCAACGGCTGCATAGTAGCGGTTAACCATTGCGGTCTTCTCTTCCCTTTCCTCTTCAGGAATAGTCTGCATGAACTCTTCCTTGAGGTTGTCGAAAGCTTCTGTACGCTCCTGCTTTGGCATGGCTGCCTTCGCAATCTCGTAGCAGCGGTCATAGCAGAACTTTGAGCAAGCCTCGCGGATGGTCTCGTCGTTGACCTCGTGGCAATACTCTCTCTTTACGCGCTTTCCAACCTCATCGGTGAGCTCCTCAAGAACAGCACAATGCTTCTTGATTTCCTGATGGGCGAACATGATGGCTCCGAGCATCACTTCCTCGGAAACTTCCTTCATCTCTCCCTCCACCATCATAATGTTCTTGGCGGTTGCACCGACCATAAGTTCCAGGTCTGCCCTTTCCAGATCCTTGAAACCTGGGTTGATGCAGTACTGTCCGTCTATGCGGGCAACCCTGACCTCGGAAATAGGTCCGTTGAAAGGTATATCGGAAACTGCCAGCGCACTTGCTGCGGCAAGGCCTGCAAGAGCGTCAGGCTGAGTGTCCTTGTCTGCTGAAATGAGGTTAACCGTTACAAATACGGCTGCGTGGAAATCTTCCGGGAACAAAGGCCTGAGTGCACGGTCTATGAGCCTGGCAATCAGAATCTCATAGTCGCTGGCCTTTCCTTCTCTCTTCATAAATCCGCCAGGGAAACGTCCTGCGGAATAAAACTTCTCCTTGTAATCTACCTGAAGAGGGAGGAAGTCCACATCCTCTTCTGCTTCTTTGGCGCAAGTCACGGTGGCAAGAAGCATTGTGCCACCCATCTTTACTACGGCCGAGCCATCTGCCTGCTTGGCCAGTTTTCCAGTCTCAATTTCAATTGTACGTCCGTCTGCGAGCTGGATTGTTTTCTTGATAATATTCATAATCTCGTCTAAATGTTCTTCTACCAGATGTTGAGAGGGCGGCCTGCCATAAGCTGCTCAACCTGATGGCGTACATCCTCAAGAACCTTCTCGTCTGTAAGGTTGTTGAGAACCTTGTCTATCAGGCCTACAACAAACTTGATGTCGTTCTCCTTGAGGCCTCTGGTGGTAACGGCAGGAGTACCTACCCTTATACCTGAAGTCTGGAACGGAGAGCGGGTGTCGAACGGAACCATGTTCTTGTTCACGGTGATGTCTGCCAGAACCAGGGTGTTCTCCACTACCTTTCCGGTAAGTTCAGGGAACTTGGTCCTCAGGTCGATAAGCATCATGTGGTTGTCTGTTCCTCCGCTGACTACCTTGTATCCTCTTGCCATGAACTCCTCTGCCATTACAACAGCGTTCTTGTGAACCTGCTCAACGTAGGTCTTGAACTCCGGCTGCAGTGCCTCGAAGAATGCAACGGCCTTTGCGGCGATGCAGTGCTCCAGAGGTCCGCCCTGGATGCCAGGGAACACGGAGGAGTTGAGGATGGCGCTCATCTTCTTTATTTCTCCCTTAGGAGTCTTCTGTCCCCAAGGGTTCTCGAAATCCTTGCCCACCAGGATGATACCTCCGCGAGGTCCCCTGAGGGTCTTGTGGGTTGTGGAGGTTACGATGTGAGCGTACTTCACAGGGTTCTTCAGCAGGCCCTTTGCAATAAGTCCTGCAGGATGTGCCATATCAACCCAAAGGATTGCTCCTACCTTGTCAGCGATGGCTCTCATCCTCTCCCAGTCCCACTCTCTGGAGTATGCGCTGGCGCCGCCAATGATCAGCTTCGGCTTGTGTTCCAGAGCCTTCTTCTCCATATCGTCATAGTCGATCAGTCCGGTCTCCTTGTCCAGTCCGTAAGCCACGGCGTTGTACATCTTGCCGGATACGTTCACAGGGGAACCGTGGGTAAGGTGTCCGCCCATATCCAGGTTAAGTCCCATGAAGGTATCTCCAGGATTGATGCAGGCCATCATCACTGCCATGTTTGCCTGGGCTCCGGAGTGAGGCTGCACGTTTGCATACTCAGCGTCGAAGAGCTGGCAGATACGGTCAATTGCCACCTGCTCGATCTTGTCAACTTCCTGGCATCCGCCATAATATCTGTGGCCAGGATAGCCTTCGGCATATTTGTTTGTACATACGCTACCGAGGGCAGCAAGCACCTGGTCGCTTACAAAGTTCTCAGAAGCAATCAATTCTACGCCTCTGGACTGACGGTTTTCCTCTCTTTTGATGAGTTCGGATATTTCGAGATCTTGTTTCATATTGTGTTAACTGTTTAAATATTATCATTTGTTGCGTCCCGGCTCAAAAACGGTTGGCATAAGATGGGCAAATATAACAATTTAATCGCAATGGGCGGAAACTGATAAGCAAAAAAAAAGATGCCTTGGAGTTTCAAGGCATCTTTTAATACAAATTCCGCAAATTATTCTTCCTTTTTCGCGTTGTCCTGCTCCGGAACTTCTACATCGTGGCATACAATACGGAAGCCTCTGTAGCCGGCGCGCCTCTCAGGAGAGTTGTGTCCGCGATAGGATACGCGGCAGCGGGATGCAGGGTTGTGCCAGCTTCCGCCTCTGAGAACTCTCTCTTCCCCGATGTACGGTCCCTCAGGATTAAAGGTCTCGTTCCTGTTGTACTGGCCGTACCAGTCGTAGCACCACTCCCAAACGTTACCGCTCATGTCATAGATGTCCAGCTCGTTTGGCTGCAGCATTCCAACAGGATGGGCTGATCCTCGGTCAAACCAGGCCACTCTGTCAATCAGGTTGCTTCCAGCGTATTTGGTGCGGCTCCTTGCATCGCTCTTCATGCCGCCGCGGGCTGCAAACTCCCACTCGGCCTCTGTAGGCAAGGTGTATTTCTTTCCGGTCTTCTTGCTTAGGACGCGGCAGAATTCCATTGCCTCCTCCCAGGTTACATAGTACATCGGATAGTCCGGGCCTACGCCGTTAAGCTTGTCCAGAGTCAGCTTGGCGTCTGCCTTACGGCTCTGCTGGACAACGCTTGTTTCCATTACGGCCTCCCACTGAGACTGGGTGATTTCAAACTGGCCGATGAAAAAGTCCTTTACGGTTACTCTGTGGATTACCTCGTCCTTGTCTGCTTCCTTTCCCTGCTCTGAAGTTCCTCCCATCATGAACTCGCCGCCCTCTACATAAATCATTGAAATCTCAATGCCAAATGCGGATTCCTTGAAGTTCTCTTTCAGTTTTCTCTGTGAGAATACAGGAACAGAAATCAGGAGAACCAGTGCAATAGCTAGTAGTTTTTTCATATCGCTTTGTTTTTTTTGTGATTAATATTCCGAATCTTTAGGTATGTAAAGATACAACCATACCGATAGTTTTCCAAATTTTTTAACTTTGAACTGGTATTTCTTTTTATCGCGATGACTAACAGAAAACTACTTAACAGCGAGTTGGGAAGGGCAACGGTGGAGGAATTCAAGCGCATCGGCAAGATTCCCGTGGCCATTGTCCTGGACAACGTCCGCAGCCAGCATAACATAGGAAGCGTCTTCCGCTCCAGCGATGCCTTCATCGCGGAGAAAATCGTTCTGTGCGGAATAAGCGCCACGCCCCCTACCCCTGAAATCCACAAATCCGCCCTGGGAGCGGAGTTCTCCGTGGATTGGGAGTATTTCAAGGAAACCTCAGACGCTGTCAGAAAACTTAAGGAAGAAGGCTACAGGATAATCAGCATCGAGCAGACCGAGAACTCCATTATGCTCACCGATTTCAAGATCGCCGAGGGAGAAAAGTACGCCCTGGTTTTCGGAAACGAAGTGCACGGGGTTCAGCAGGAGATAGTTGACCTCAGCGATGACTGTATAGAGATTCCTCAGTTCGGGACCAAGCATTCCCTCAACGTTTCCGTATGCATCGGAGTTGTGCTGTGGGAGTTCCTGAAAAAGATCAAATCTATCTGATATGCGGTTATCGCAGCAGCATTTCTGACACAGAGTTTCAGCAAAGACTCTTCAAAAAGATTTCTTTTTTTAATATCTTTGTGAAAGATGTGCGTTGCGCTTATCCTGAAAAGATATCCTTGATTATTTCTTTCTGGGGAATACCGCTGGCATATAATTCTTTTGAAAGCAACTTAAAAAACTGAATATTATGAGAATGGATGGCAGAAGGACCAGCTCCAATGTGGATGACCGCAGAGGGATGTCTGGCGGAAAGGCCGTCGGTATGGGACTCGGCGGACTTATTATCATCGGACTTATAACATGGGCTCTGGGCGGCAATCCGCTCAGCGTTCTGCAGCAGATGGGAGCAGACGGCGGCGGATTGCTCACCGGTGGCGGCACAGAGACCGCTCAGGACTATCAGCCTACCGCTCAGGAAGAGGCTCTTGCAGAGTTTTCAAAGCAGATCCTCGCTTCTACGGAAGATGTATGGACAAAGGTTTTCAGAGAGCAGCTGAATGCGGAATATGAACCGCCAAAGATGGTGCTCTTCACCTCTTCAGTACAGACCGGATGCGGTGGCGCTACCGCTTCAGTTGGACCTTTCTACTGCTCGGCAGACAAGGCACTTTACATAGACCTCTCTTTCTTCAGCGAGATGAAGCAGAAGCTGGGAGCAGACGGAGAGTTCGCATACGCGTATGTTATCGCCCACGAGGTTGGACACCACGTCGAGAACCTTCTCGGAATCCTGGGACAGGTTCACCAGAAGATGCAGTCCTCAAACCAGACAACCGCAAACCAGTGGAGTGTAAGGCTTGAACTCCAGGCAGACTATCTGGCAGGTGTGTGGGGCCATCACGAGAGCAAGATGTTCAACTCAATAGACAATCAGGACATCCGCAACGCCATCAACTGCTCAAAGGTTATCGGAGACGACTATCTCCAGAAGAAGTCACAGGGCTACACAGTTCCTGACGCCTTCACACACGGTACCAGCGCCCAGAGGGAAAAATGGCTGATGAATGGCCTGCGTAGCGGCAATATCAGTCAAAAGACCCTCAGCGAGATCTACAACCTCCCTTACAGCCAGTTGTAAACTTTAGTTGATATGAAGAATTTGTTTTTAGCGGCAGGTTTGCTGCTTGCCTTGCTGTTTGCCAATGATGTCAAGGCACAGGTAATCGGGAAAGACATCAAAACCAATAATGAGTTTTCACTGACATACGGAACCCTGTCCAACTCCGAGTGGATTGAGGCTTTTGGAGAGGTAGTAACGGTAATGTTCGGAGGAGATACCAAAACAAAGACAGCCTTTGGTCCTATGTCTGCAGAGTACTTCCGCCGCATTACACCAGTTGTTGCAGTTGGAGCCATCGGCAGCGTTTCTTCTTTCAGGGAGGATATGATGAAAAGAACAACCACGACATCCGGAGAAACCACGTCTGAAAAAATCGGAGACTATACCCGCTCCTACTTCAGCTTCATGCCTGCCGCCAAGTTCAACTGGCTGCGAAAGGAGCATTTCGGAATGTACTCCAAGGTAGCCGCCGGCGTAACCTTTACCAATACCAACATGAAAGATACCGATCCTACAGTTGCCACGAAAAAGGACAATAACGTTATGTTCAACTTCCAGGCATCTCTCATAGGCATCGAGGCCGGAGGACAACTGAGAGGATTCGCAGAGTTCGGAATGGGAGAGCAGGGAGCCATCCTCCTCGGCATCCGCTACAACTTCTGATGTGCCTCAGGGCGATGATGCTTTGTAACTCGCTCAAATACAATAATATACAAAATAAGCGTGTCCTAAAAAACGCGCTTATTTTATGATACGCTGATAATCAAGCACTTCTGAAGCACCATCGCCCCGCATGCCTTTTCTCTTGACGGCATGGACCATTATCCAAGCTTGCCGTCTCCAAGGACTTCTTACTCAGCGATGCCTAATGGCCTTACCGCTGCGGGGGTGGAAGCATTCTGCCTCTGGTCCGTGATAGCGCGCCTTACTCTCTCGTAAAGGAACTTGTTATGGGCTCCGTTGAGAGTTGTGGTGGCGGTGCCGGCAGCCTTGAACTTGGCCTGGAGCATCTCCAGTTGGCCGAGGATCATTGAAGCAACATCAGAGTTGCCCTTTTCACCAGGATTGTAGACGGCACTGATTCCATAAGCTACGAAGCCACTGCCAGTGTACATGTCGCAGAGCTTCTGCACATAAATCTTCTGCATCAGGCGGCGGTAAGCAGCCTCCTGAGGATCGGCAGGCATAGGAGCAAAGATGATGGCGTTGAGATCGTTGAAGTAGTTCTCGATGGTGTACGCGTTCTTGCCAAGTGTTTCTTCCGCCTCGAAGAGATTACCCAGCACGCGGCCGCCCAACAGTTTGCCGAGGGTTCCGTTGTAGATACCCTGCATAACTGTCATCCTGTCCTTCTTGGTTTTCCTGAAGATCTCGTCCTTGAGCAGCCACTTAGGAGTCGTGAAGAAATGTTTCTTGAGGAAGTTCAATGCCTCCTGCTGCTTTGCCTTGGAAACGAAGGTGCGGATATCGCCTGGCTCCCCGGCAAGTTTCTCTTCAGACATCACTCCGCCTATATACTTGGCCACGTGGTTGATGTACCTCTTATACTGGTCCACGACCTGGTCGTAGATATCGCTGAGGTTGGTGTAAGGCTCGTTTGGAGTTGCGGTCCAGGTCTCGATGTTGTCCATGATGACCTTGAGGTTGTTCATTCCGATCTCGTTGCTTTCCATGTGGTTGACACCTAGGTCTTCGCTCTGGCAGCGAGGGTCTGAAAGGTCTAATTCATCACCGTATTTGTAAATACCTGTCGGATCCTTGAGCTTTTCGGTCACAACTTTCTTGAGGTATTCGCTCTCCTCTTCAGGGGTCTTGAACTGAGGATAGTATCTGTAGCCCCACTCGATAGCCCACTTGTCGTAAGGGCCGATACAAGGGAAGAGAAGTTCCTGAGGGATGTTGTCCTTTGCCTCGGCAAGATACAGGAAGCGGGCATAGTCCATGATGGATGATGCGTGGCCGTACTTCTTCAGGAACTCAACGTTCTTGAGATTGTCCACAGTATAGATCGGGCAGGTGCTGCCCGCATAGTTATGCATCAAGCCCAAGGTATGGCCCACTTCGTGGGATGACACGAAGCGGATAAGCTCTCCCATAAGCTCTGTTGGAAGCTGCATGTTCCTGGCCATAGGATCTGAAGGGGCGCACTGTACAAAGTACCATTTGCGGAGAAGATCCATAACATTGTGGTACCAGTTGATGTGGGTCTCGATAATCTCTCCGCTTCTAGGGTCGGATACGTGAGGACCGCTGGCATTTGCCACTTCAGACGGCTTGTAGACGATCGCTGAATGAGTGGCGTCTTCCAGACTCCAGGTCGGGTCCTCTTCCGGAGTAGGAGCCACCTTGGCCATGATGGCGTTCTTGAAACCTGCCTGCTCGAATGCTGCCTGCCAGTCGTTTACACCGGCAATAAGATATGGAACCCACTCCTTTGGCGTTGTAGGGTCTATGTATATCACGATTGGCTTTGCAGGCTCGACCAGCTCTCCATTGATGTATTTCTGGATATCTTCCGGTTTAGGCTCCAGACGCCAGCGGGCTGCAAGGGCTACTTTCTTTACGCCCTGAGGGTTCATGTCAAAGTCTGTGTACCGCTCTGAGAAATAACCGACTCTTGGATCCACTATACGCCCCTTCATAGGCTCCTTAGGAAGAAGTACCATGGATGCGTTGTACTCGTAGGTTGCGCTCTGGCCGTTCTCCTTGCCATAGGTGATGACGGTTTTGAACTCGGTGTTGATAGGATAGGTCTTTATCTCCTTGACGTATGAACGGTCCTTCATTATGTTCTGGAGAGTGAAGGTACGCTTGATATACTTGTTGTAGTGCAGAAGCGGGTTCTCTGTCAGAAGGAAGTTGGTAACATCAATCACGCTCTCGGACTTGTCGTCATTCCATGCGGCAATGTCGAAAGAAGCCACGATTGCAGCGGTGTTGGAGTTCTTTACATTCTGGGCCATGCCTGCGCTGGCTCTTTCCTCAAGCATCACCTGATGGAGGAATATCTTGTTGCCGGGACCCTTGGAGAAACGGACCATTTCATGGCTGACAACATCACCGGCATAGCCGTTAAAGCTGCGGCGGGGACCCTCAGCACTCTTTGCGATACGTGAAACCAGCTCGATGTCACGGCCGATGACGCTGTCGTTAATGCTGATATACCACCTGTCTTCCTGGTTATAGACAGTGGTGAAACCTTTCATCACCTTAGCGTCTTTCTTGACGAACTTATCCAGTGACTCAGGACCTTTTTTCTTAGGAGCCTGACCCTGTGCCTGTCCGTCCTTCAGAGGAGTCTGGACTGTTGGAACGTTCTTCCTGGCGTCTTTTTTCTTTCTCTGAGCTGAGGCCTGGGATGCATTAAGGCACACTACCGCAGCAATGCAGAGGGCTGACACAAGAGTTGAAATATGCGTTTTTATCATATACTATTCAGCGATGAAAGGAGGGGTATTCCCGGTAGCAGGAGTGGAAGCCTTCTGCCTCTGGTCTGTAATGGCGCGCCTTACTCTCTCGTAGAGGAAGCGGTTGTGGGCTCCGTTGAGAGTTGTGGTGGCAGTGCCGGCTGCCTTGAACTTGGCCTGGAGCATCTCCAGCTGGCCGAGGATCATTGAGGATACATCGGAGTTGCCTTTCTCTTCCGGAGTGTAGATAACCATCATTCCGCCGGTGGAATTGCCGTTGCCGCTTCCGGTGTACATGTCGCAGAGCTTCTGTACATAAATCTTCTGCATCAGGCGGCGGTATGCGGCCTCCTGAGGGTCTGCAGGCATAGGGGCAAAGATGATGGCGTTAAGATCGTTGAAGTAGTTCTCGATGGTGTAGGCGTTCTTGCCAAGGGCAACTTCTGCCTTGCAGAGATTGTCAAGCACACGGTTGTCCACCAGCTTGCCGAGAGTTCCGTTGTAGATACCCTGCATTACTGTGAGCTTGTCCTTCTTGGTCTTCTTGAACACCTCGTCCTTGAGCAGCCACTTAGGGGTGGTGAAGAAATGCTTCTTGAGGAAGTTCAGTGCTTCCTGCTGCTTTGCCTTGGAAACGAAGGTGCGGATATCGCCAGGTTCTTCTGCGAGTTTTTCCTCGGACATGATTCCGCCCATATACTTGGCAACGTGGTTGACATACCTCTTGTACTGGTTTACAACCTGGTCGTAAATATCGCTGAGATTGGTATAAGGCTCGTTAGGAGTTGCTGTCCAGGTCTCGATATTGTTCATTATGAGCTTGAGGTTGTTCATTCCGATCTCGTTGCTCTCCATGTGGTTAACACCGAGGTCTTCGCTCTGGTAGCGAGGGTCGCTTGGGTCGGACTCCGTTCCGAACTTGTAGATTCCGGTAGGCTCCTTGAGCTTTTCGGTGACAATCTTCTTCAGGAAGTCTGCCTCGTCCTTAGGATTGTCGAACTGAGGATAGTACCTGTAGCCCCACTCGATTGCCCAGTTGTCGTAAGGGCCGATGCACGGGAAGAGAAGCTCCTGAGGGATATTGTCCTTTGCCTCGGCAAGATAGAGGAAGCGGGCATAGTCCATAATGGAGGATGCGTGGCCGTACTTCTTCAGGAATTCCACGTTCTTGAGATTGTCCACTGTGTATATCGGGCAGTTGCTGCCGGCAAAGTTATGCCTCAGGCCCAGGGTATGGCCAACCTCGTGGGATGACACAAAGCGGATGAGTTCTCCCATAAGTTCCGTAGGAAGCTCCATGTTCCTTGCCATAGGATCTGAAGGGGCGCACTGTACAAAGTACCAGTTGCGGAGGAGGTTCATAACGTTATGATACCAGTTGATGTGGGTTTCGATAATCTCTCCGCTTCTCGGGTCGGATACGTGAGGGCCGCTGGCATTTGCCACGTCGGACGGCTTGTAGACGATGGCGGAATGGGTAGCGTCATCCAGGCTCCAGGCAGGATCCTCTTCCGGAGTCGGGGCGACCTTGGCCATGATGGCGTTCTTGAAGCCTGCCTTCTCGAAGGCTGTCTGCCAGTCGTTTACACCTGCTATCAAGTAAGGAACCCACTCCTTTGGAGTTGTAGGGTCAATGTATATCACGATAGGCTTCTGCGGCTCCACGAGCTCTCCGCTGAGGTATTTCTGAAGGTCTTCCGGTTTAGGTTCCAGTCTCCAGCGGGCAACAAGGGAAACGCTCTTTACGCCCTGAGGGTTCATGTCAAAGTCCGTGTACCTTACGGTGAAATAACCAACGCGCGGATCAACGATACGGCCCTTCATAGGTTCCTTAGGAAGCAGAACCATGGAAGCGTTGTACTCGTAAGTAGCGCTCTGGCCGTTTTCCTTACCGTAGGTTATCACGCTGCGGAACTCGGTGTTGATAGGAAATGTCTTGATCTCGGAAACATAGCAGCGGTCCTTCATGAAGTTCTGCAGGGTGAATGTCCTCTTCAGGTATTTGTTGAAGTGAAGAAGCGGATTCTCCGTCAGAAGGAAGTTGGAAACTTCAATAAGGTTCTCCGACTTGTCATCGTTCCAGGCAGCGATGTCGAACGATGCTACGATTGCCGTGGTATTGGAATTCTTCACATTCTGGGCCATGCTTCCGGTTGCCCTTTCCCTCAGCAATACCTGATGCAGGAATATCTTGTTGCCAGGGCCTTTTGAAAATCTTACCATAGCCTCGCCGACAATGTCACCGGCATAGCCGTTGAAGCCTCTCCTGCCGCCCTCGGCGCTCTTGGCGATACGGGAAACCAGCTCGATGTCTCTTCCGATTATGGAATCGTTGATGCTGATGTACCACTTGTCTTCCTGATTGTAGACAGTGGTGAAACCCTTCATGATCTTGGCGTCTTTCTTGACAAATTTCTCCAGGGACTCCGGACCTTTCTTCTTGGCTGGAGTCTGGCCCTGCGGACCGCCTTCTCCGCCCGGAATCTGGCCTGGAGGAGGGAAGTTGCCTCTCTGAGCGGCAGCCTGAGGAGCGTTGAGCATAAATACGGCTGCAATGCAGAATGCTGACACGATAGTTGTCAGACTTGATTTAGAGATACGGTTCATATAAGATGTTTTAAATGATTTTCACGTTTTCAAAGATACGAAAAGATATGCATAAAAGGATGCTCGGGGCGATGGTATCTTGCAACATAATGAGTATCAGCTATATACAAAATAACCGCATCTCTTCAGATACGGTTATTTTAGAACTATTTGGTTTTAAGGCACTTGCAAAGCACCATCGCCCCAATGTGCTCAACTCTCGGAAGACATCTGCTCCACCACCCAGTCCACTGCCGCGGCGGCGGGGCCGTCAGGTTCCAGAAGCTTTGCGTTCCTGTAGGCGTCGAGAGCCTGAGGGAAAAGTTTCTGGCGGCTGTACAGGTTGCCCAGAAGGTACCAGGCGTAGGAATTCTTCGGCTCTTTCTTCAGAAGGGCTGAAAGGCTGGAGTGAGCCTCCTCGTTTCTGCCCTCCCGCATCAGAGCTTCAACCTCCACGGCGGAGATAATCCTGCTCAGTATGTCCTTCTTGTCCTGCACCTTAATTGCCACTATTGAACTAAATCCACTTTTCTCTGCAATTCCTGCTAGGTCCTACAATTTTCTATGGGACCTGACAGGATTTCCTGTCTTTTTCTGCTAGGTCCCCTAGGAAATAAGGGGACCTGACAGCTTTTGCTACTTCCTTAAACAATACCCTGGAAGCCCATGAAGGCAAGAGCCAGAAGTCCTGCGGTTATCAGGGCGATTGGAGTGCCCCTAAGAGACTTTGGAACATTGCTGAGTTCCAGCTGCTCCCTCATTCCGGCAAACAGTATGATGGCTATTCCGAAACCTATGGCAAGGCTCATTGAGTAAACCACGCTCTCCGCAAGGTTCATCATGTGAGGCTCTCCGCCAAAGGAGAACTCCTTGGTAACAACTATCAGGGCTGCACCCAGAACGGCGCAGTTGGTGGTGATCAGCGGCAGGAAGATACCCAGAGCCTGGTAAAGCGTAGGGTTGATCTTCTTGAGGATGATTTCCACCATCTGGACCAGGGCGGCGATCACCAGGATGAAGACGATGGTCTGCATGAAGGTGATGTTGATTTCCCTGCCAAACCAGGTGTTTACAAGCACGTAGTTCTGGATGAGATAGGTAACCAGGGTTGCAAGTCCCATAACCAGAATCAGCGCAAGGCTCATTCCGAAAGCGGTGGAGATCTTCTTGGAAACGCCAAGGAACGGGCAGATTCCAAGGAACTGGCTAAGTACTACGTTGTTTACGAATACAGCCGTTATGATTATAATCAGATATTCCATAACCTAGTCTTTTATTTGTGAGCCTTAAGCTTGTTGAACAATACCATGAGATATCCCAGAACGATGAATGCTCCAGGAGCCAGAACGAATACGAGCATTCCGTCTGATGAAGAGAACTTGTGGTCGAAGGCAGAAAGGTTTCCGAGGACTTCTCTTACCAGACCGATGCAGGTCAGGGCGATTGTGAAACCAATACCGGTTCCTATTCCGTCCAGAGCACTGTCTATGATTCCGTGCTTGTTGGCAAAGGCCTCAGCCCTGCCGAGCACGATGCAGTTAACCACAATCAGAGGGATGAAGATTCCCAGAGTCTCGTAGAGAGCCGGCGTGAAGGCCTGCATAACCAGCTGAACAACAGTTACGAATGCGGCGATCACGACGATGTAGCAAGGTATCCTGACCTTGTTCGGAATAATCGGAGCAAGGAGAGAGATAACTATATTTGAACACAGCAGAACAGCCATAGTGGCCAGTCCCATACCCATACCGTTGATTGCAGACGTGGTGGTTGCAAGCGTAGGGCACATACCCAGAACCAGAACGAAGGTCGGGTTGTTCTTGACAATACCGTCTATCAGATATTTGAACTTGCTCATAACTTACTTTTCTGTAGAAATATTGTTAAACACGTTTGCAGCAATCTGCATTGCATCGCAGAATGCCCTTGAGGATATGGTGGATGCGGTGATGGCGTCAATGTCTCCGCCGTCTTTCTTGACGGAGATATTGAGGCTGCCGTCCGTAAGGTTCTTTCCGTTCCACTGGGTGATGAACCCGCTCTTCGAGTCAGTGATCTTGGCACCGAGGCCAGGAGTCTCGGAATGGGAGATCACAGAGGTGTTGTAAACAGCACCGTCAGGGGTAAATCCTACCATTATGGTGAAAGGACCGCCGAATCCCTTGGTGGTAGTGCTCTCGACTGCATAGCCAACGATTTCTCCGCCCTTCTTTGCCGGATAAACCTTGTTGGTCTTTTCCGGAGCGGAAAGATCTGCTATGATATCCAGAGCCTCCTCGTAAGGGTTGTTGTCGAATTCAGGAACAACTTCCTTGATGGCGGCGTTCTTCTTTGCCACCTCAGCGGCGCTTATAGGATCCTTGGTCACAGCGTAAACGACTGCAACAGCGGCGGATGCGCCCAGGCAAACCAGCGTGAGCACAAGCACCATATTCAAGAGTGATGATTTGATAGCCATTACTTTTTCTGCGCCTCCTTCGCAAATCGTTTAGGTTGGAACTTGTTCAGCAGAGGAACGGTGGAGTTCATAATCAGTATCGCGAAGGAAACTCCTTCAGGATAAGCTCCAAACGTTCTGATAAGAACCGTGATTACACCGATTCCGATACCGAAAATCACCTGTCCCTTGGTTGTCATAGGAGAGGTTACATAATCTGTAGCCATGAAGAAGGCTCCCAGAAGCAAACCTCCGTTGAGAACGTGGAATACAGGATCCAGATACTTGGAGGAATCGCCGAGATAAAGGGCTCCTGCAAACACGAATACGGTAAGGAGAATACTCAGCGATATCCACGGCTTGATCACCCTTCTGCAAAGCAGATAGATGAAGCCCAGAATCAGGACTACTGCGGAAAACTCGCCGGCGCTGCCACCCATATTCGCAAACAGAAGCTGTGTGTAGGAAAGACCCGGATTAGCCATAATCTCTTCCATAGCCACACCCTTTGCCAGCTGCTCCTTCACGAATCCCAGAGGAGTTGCACCGCTGGTTGCGTCCAGGGCTGCGGAAGCAAAGTCTCCGTTGCCGAAAAGATATCCGGTTTCAGGAGCGTGGAATGCGGTTCCCGTCATGAGGACAGGGAAAGAAACCAGCAGAACCACGCGGGCTACCAGAGCCGGATTGAAAAGATTCTGTCCCAGACCGCCGAATGTCATCTTGGCGATGCCTATTGCAACAAGGGCGCCGATAACGATCAGCCACCAAGGAGAGCAGACCGGAAGGTTCAGGGCCAGAAGGACTCCCGTAACCACTGCGGACAGGTCTCCGACGGTGCTTTTGCCCTTGAGCAAAAACTTCTGGATCAGGTACTCGAAAACGACACAGGCAAGTACGCTCACGCATACAAGATGTATCGCGCTCAGACCGAAGAACCAGATTGATACCAGAACGGCAGGAAGGAGTGCGATAATCACAT
Source organism: Bacteroidales bacterium (assembly GCA_017550655.1). GTDB lineage: Bacteria > Bacteroidota > Bacteroidia > Bacteroidales > UBA932 > Egerieousia. The sequence continues at coordinate 86,738 of JAFZOK010000013.1, forward strand.
CCCCCATCAGCCTCCTGGTATTATCCTTCCCGTGAACGTGAGGGGAAGGAGAGACAATCAATGTATTCATTTGTCGTACAATTTTAATTCATTAACAATCCGCCTCCCCGATTACTTCTTAGGACGGCTCTTCATAATCTTCATTACGGCTGCCTTGCTCTGGCGGATGGTATCCAGCAGAGGAATGAATGCCGGGCAGGTGAACGAGCAGCATCCGCACTCGATGCAGTCGTAAACGTGATGCTCCTCGAGTTCGTCAAACCGGGAAGCCCTTCCCAGCTTGTTCAGCAGATAAGGCTCCAGACCCATAGGGCAAGCGCTCACACACTTGCCGCAGCGGATACAGTTGCTCTCCGCCTTTCTCTTTGTCTGGGCTTCCGTAAGGTAAAGTATGGAGGAAGTTCCCTTGAGTGTAGGAGCGTCCACATTCACAATTGCCTTACCCATCATAGGTCCGCCGCTTATAAGCTTGGAAGCTTTCTCAGGAACTCCGCCACTGTATTCCATAATGAAACTCAGAGGAGTTCCGACCCTGTGCAGGAAGTTGCGCTGATGCTCCAGGCAGTCTCCGGTTACGGTCATGATGCCCTCGAACAGTGGCTTGTTCTTCTGAACAGCCTCGTATACTGCAAAGGCGGTTCCCACATTCTGCACCACGGCGCCGGTATCTACAGGAAGTCCCATTGAAGGAACCTTCTTTCCGATAACGGCATCGATGAGCTGCTTCTCTCCGCCCTGCGGATATTTCTTCTTGAGAGTTACGATTTCCACTCCCTTGTACTGCGGAGCCAGAGCCTTGAGTTTCTTGATTGCCTCAGGCTTGTTCTCCTCTATTCCTATGTAGCACTTGTCCACTCCGAGGGCTTTCATCAGGATGGTTCCTCCGATGAGCACCTGCTCCGGCATCTCCATCATCACCCTGTAATCTGAAGTAAGATAAGGCTCGCACTCCGCGCCGTTGATTATCACGCAGGTAGGAGTGGCTGTAGGAGGAGGGGAAAGCTTTACGTTTGTAGGGAAGGTTGCGCCTCCCAGACCAACGACTCCGCAGGCCTTGATGCGGTCCACGATCTCTTTCTTCTCGAGCTTGATTTCACGTACGATGTCCTGGGAGCGGTCAATGTCTTCCATCCACTCGTCTCCCTCGACATCTATCACAACGGCCTTGCCCGGTTTTCCAGCAAGGTCCTTTACCATTTCAATTGATTTTACGGTTCCGCTCACCGACGAGTGAACCGGAGCGGAAACAAAGCCGGTTGGATTAGCTATGAGCTGACCGACTTTAACTTTATCTCCAACGGCTACGCACGGCTCGGCAGGAGCGCCAAGGTGCTGGCCCATAGAGATGTAAACAGTCTTTGGCAGAGGCAATCTCTCTATTGCCGCATCCTTGCTGATCTTCTTGTCTGCAGGATGAACGCCACCCATTCTGAATGTTCTCATACTCTAATCCTTTTTTTCAACCGGTATTTCAACTTTCTTTTCCTGTGGCTCTGCGACTGGTTTTGCTGCGGCCGGAGCTGCAGGTGCTGCAGGCTTTACCGCTGCTGGACGTGGAGGGAAGTTAACCTCGTGGATTGCTCCCGTAGGGCACTCTACCACGCACTTGCGGCACATGCGGCACTTGGTGTAATCTATGTAAGCCAGGAAGTTCTCCACCGTAATGGCCTCGAACGGACAGGTCTTTGCGCATTTTCCGCATCCGATGCAGGCGGCAAGGCAAGCTTTCCTTGCTACTGCGCCCTTGTCCTGGTTGCGGCAGGCCACATAAACCCTTCTGCCCTTAGGTCCCTTGTTGCGGAGTTCAATGATCTGCTTAGGGCAAGCCTTGGTGCAGGCTCCGCAGGCGGTACACTTCTCCTCGTCAACTTCAGGGAGTCCCGTCTTAGGGTTAATCTTGATAGCATCGAACTTGCAGACAGCCTCGCAGTCTCCCCTGCCGAGGCATCCGAACCGGCAGTCTGTGTCACCGCCGTACAGGGAAGCAATCGTGGCACAGGTGGCCAGGCCGTCGTACACGGTGGTTTTCTTACGCTTGTCGCAGGATCCGGAACATCTCACGACAGCAACCTGCGGATCCTTGGCCTCTATTGTCTGCCCCAGAGCCTCGGCGATCTTCTGCATGACAGGATTGCCTCCAACCGGGCAGTGAATAGAACCAAGTCCTTCTTTTACAGCAGCTTCTGCAAAAGCCCTACAACCTGCCTTGCCGCAACCTCCGCAGTTGGCGCCAGGCAGCAGAGATTCTACGGTGTCGATCCGGGGATCTTCCTCCACCTTGAATTTCTGCGCAACAATGTAGAGCACAATCGCCAGCAACAATCCCAGGATTGCCAGTGTGGCGATAGTAAAGATAATTGTTGTATTCATTAAGTTAATTGTTAGTAGTCTCGTCTAGCGGGGATAACGTAAAGCGGATCCGGCGCCCGATTTTTCCCCTGAAAAGATACAGCGTGAAAAAGTAAACCGCTATAGCTCCCAGGATGGTAAGGCCCGTTGCCAATTCACTCATTCCCAAACGCTGCAAATATAACAAAAAGGTTACTAAAATGATTGCCGGAACAGCATAAACTATCCATACGGCCCTCATTCCGGCAGATTCCCTGATATTGACGCTGACTTTGTCTCCGGTTTTGTAGCGGACAGGGCCCGAGTCCTTGACTTCTATGACCTTGTCCACCATCTCTGAGGCCGAGCAAAGGCCCCTGGCGTGGCACGAAGAGCAGGCGCTGCGGGAGGTTATGGTGACTTTATACCCGTCCTCCAGGACAGCGGAGACCACTCCTTCGTGACCTATGATACCTTTCTGCATCCTATTTGATTTTGGAAGTAAGGGGATATTTGTTGCCGGAAACGGAAGTCATCCTGCCCTGCACCCTTCCCACCAGAACAGGAGATTCGAAGAATACAGGGAATTTGTTCTCGTCGTCGGTGATCCACATATTCATGTCCTCCCTGCCGTCGAACACGTTGCCAGCTACCACCTTGACTGCGAATTTCATTGTCCTGAAAGTTCCCAGCCCCTGGATCTTCTTGGTTTCCTTGCCCAGGTATATGAAATAAAGATTGTAGATTTCCTTGTCAATGGCGAACTCCAGCGGAACCTTCTTCCCGATCTGGCTCTCGTCGAAGTTAAGCGTCCTGCTCCTGAACAGCAGAGTCAGCATGTCCATAGTGTTGGCTGTTCCCTTGAGCAGTGTGTCGAAAGGCTCCCTGTCGTATTTCTGGGTACGGGAATCTATCGTATAGTTCTGGTTGAACTTGAGAGTGTTGTTCATCCGGTACTTTCCCTCCGCGGCCACGCGGTGGAATCTTACCGGGCGAAGGCTTTTCTCGGTGAACCTGGCCTCAAACCTCTCCCTGACCTTGAAGAACATGTCGAAGAACTTGAAAGTCCTGCCGGTAACCAGAACATTGTATCCTCCGTTGGAATATGTAAGAGTACAGGTGGCATCACCCACATCGGTAATGACTCCGCCCCAAGTGTAGTTCAGAACAAAGTTCATTTTCTCTCCATCTTTGAATGGATAGTTGTTGCTTTCCTGGGCAAAAGCCGGGCAGAAAGCAGCAATCAAGAATGCGAGAGCCACAAATCTTTTCATATCCGTGAGTTTTTAGTTTATGTCGTATTCGTCTTCCGCCGTAATGCCGAAGTCTCCGTAATCCCCGTTGTTGATCCTGGATCCGAAAGACAGGCCGGTTGGAGGAGCCGGTGGCTGGGCATAGGCATCGTTGCGGTCCACAAACTTCATCTGGTTTGCAAGGAACTTCAGCTCCACCTCTCCGGTAGGTCCGTTACGGTGCTTTGCAATAATCACTTCCGTAAGGCCCTTCTCCACGTTCATGTCTTCAAGCCCGTAATACTCTGGACGGTGCAGGAAGAGAACGATATCAGCATCCTGCTCTATGGCTCCGGATTCCCTCAGGTGCGTAAGCTGAGGTTTCTTCTGTCCGCCGGAAGTGGATTCTCCCTGACGGTTGAGCTGCGCCAAAGTAATCACCGGAACATCCAGCTCCTTTGCAATGGCCTTCAGGGAACGGGAAATCTCCGCAACTTCCTGCTCGCGGTTTCCCTTGAGCTCCTTGCTTCCCGTCATCAGCTGGAGGTAGTCGATGATAAGTATCTTCACTCCGTTTGTCTTCACCAGACGGCGGGCCTTTGCCCTGAGGTCGGCGATGGAAAGAGAAGGAGTGTCGTCGATGTATATCGGAGCCTCTTCCAGAGACTTAAGGCTGTCTTCCAGCTGCGTCCAGTCTGCCTGGGTCATCTTTACGCTTCCCTTTATCTTGTCAGAAGGCAGTCCGGATTCCGCTACCATAAGCCTTTCAAGCAACTGTGTAGGAGCCTGCTCCAGGGAGAAGAACGCCACAGGGATTTTGAAGTCCACCGCCATGTTCCTTGCCATGGTGAGCACGAAAGCGGTCTTTCCCATACCAGGACGGCCGGCTATGATCACCAGGTCTGACGGGTGCCATCCGTAAGTAACCTTGTCAAGGGCCATATATCCGCTCTGGAGGCCCGTCTGCCCGCCCTTGTCCTGCATTTTTTCCAGGCTGTCCAGCTTGGTTTTGATTATCTCCGCGATCGACTGCTCCTTTCGGCTCATGTTTTTCTCGCTGAGCTCGAACAGTTTCTGCTGGGTGGAGTTCAGAAGGTCGTCCACAGATTCGGACTCGTCGTAAGACTTCCTCAGGGATTCGGTAGTGATGGAAATCATCTCCCTCTGGATAAACTTGTCCACCAGAATCTTGGCATAGTAGTTCACGTGGACGGCGGCTCCGATGTCCGAGGTAAGGCGCGTCAGGTAGTCAAGTCCTCCGGCCGCATCAAAGTCCCCGTTGAACTTCAGACGGTCTGCCACCGTCATCATATCCACCGGCTGGGAGGCGTTGCTGAGGTTGTTGATTGCCTTGAATATCAACTTGTTCTCCTGCTTGTAGAAGCACTCCTCCTGAAGCACTGTCATAAGCTCCTCCACTATATCCTGGTCCAACATCATCGCTCCAAGCACGGAAGCTTCCACTTCCGTTGCCTGCGGAACCTTCATCCCCTGCTGCAGGGCAGATACCTCGAGGTCCACCTCTCCTTTCCTGTTTTTGACTGTCTTTGCCATAAAATCTATTCTGCCAATTTATCCAAAGCCCTCCTTACCGCCTGGATTCCAAGCTCCAGTTCCTCGTCCGAGATGCAGAGCGGAGGAGCTATCCTGAACGATGTCGGCTGGAAAAGGAACCAGTCCGTAATCACGCCTTCATCGAGAAGTAAATATAGCACTTTTTTCGCTAATGTCTCGCTTCCCAAATCCACCGCTATAAGCAAACCTGCCGCACGTATCTCCTTTACAGCGGGATGGGACTTCAACCCTTCCACAACTTTTCTGCTCTTGCGCTCCACTTCCCCCACCCAGTCCTTTTCCAGGAGCAGCCTCAGCGATGCAAGTGCCGCGGCGCAGCATACCGGATGTCCTCCAAATGTGGTTATGTGCCCAAGCGGCGGGTCAGTCTGCCAGGCGCTCATCCTTTCAGGGGATGTAACCATCGCCCCCAGAGGCATTCCGCCGCCAAGCGCCTTGGCCAGGGTAAGTATATCCGGCGTCACTCCGTATTTCTGGAATGCAAACATCTTGCCTGTCCTTCCAAAACCCGTTTGGACCTCGTCAAAAATCAGCAGGGCGCCCGTTTCATCGCATCTTTTTCGCAGAGCCTCAAGGAAACCCGGCTCCGGAATCTGCACTCCGCCTTCTCCCTGGACAGGTTCCACGATCACTGCAGCGGTTTCATCGGTGATAACTGAAAGGGAAGAAATATCGTTGAAGGTAAAATGGTCCACCATCGGAAGCAGCGGGCGGAATGCTCCCTTGAACTCCTCGCTGTCCATCAGACTCAAGGCTCCCTGTGTGCTGCCATGATAGGCGTTACGGCAAGCTGCAATCCTGCGGCGGCGGGTAAGTCTCTTGGCCAACTTTACTGCAGCCTCGTTGGCCTCGCTTCCGCTGTTCACATAATACACGCTCTGGAGACCAGGAGGCAGAATGGAGCACAGAAGGGTGGCGTGCTGCACCTGGGGACTTTCTATCATCTCCCCATAGACCATAAGGTGGGCATAGCTTTCCATCTGCGCCTTCACGGCGTCTATGACCTCTCTTCTGCCGTGTCCCACGTTGGAGACGGAAACACCAGAGATGAAATCCAGATATCTCTTGGTCTCCGAGTAAAGAAAAACACCCTCTGCCTTCACTATACTCAAACCTAGCGGGGAAGAGGATGTCTGTCCTACGTGCTTGAAGAAGAGGTCCCTCAAAGTGTAGGGTCCTTGCTTCATCGCTGATTATTTTTTCTTTGCGGTTTTCTTTGCAGGCTTTGCTTCTTCTGCCTGAGGATTCTCCTCCTCGGCAAAGCGGGAGCTTACCAGGATTCTTCCGCAGTACTCGCAAACCACGATCTTGCGGCTTTCGTCGATATCAATCTCCCTCTGAGGCGGAATCTTGTTGAAGCATCCTCCGCAAGCGCCTCTTACAACGGTAACCACTGCCATCTTGTTGCGGACGTTGGTCCTTACCTTGTTGTAGGCTGCAAGCATTCTGGCATCAATCTGGTCCTGATATCCCTTGCTCTCCTCCTGAAGCTTCTCTACTTCCTTCTCGGTCTCCTTCTCTATGTTTTCCAGTTCCTTGCGCTTTGCCTCAAGGTCTGCCTCGCGGCCCTTTATCTCTTCTCCGATGAGCCCCAGTTCCTCTTTCTTGGTAACGAGGTTCTTGGTTCCGTCGTTAGCCTTCTTCTCGGCCAGCTGGCTTTCCAGCTGCTGGAATTCTATCTCCTTGGAAATGGACTCGAACTCGCGGTTGTTGCGGACGTTATTTCTCTGCTGCTCGTACCTCTTGATTGCCAGGCGGCACTCCTCGATCTCGTTCTTCTTTGCCGTGATGAAGTTCTCTATATCCTTGATATCCTTCTGGATAGCAGCCTGCTTTGTCTTAAGGCCGGCTACCTCGTCCTCAAGGTCTCTGACCTCCAGAGGAAGCTCTCCGCGGAGAAGGTAAATTGAATCTATCTTGGAATCTGTCTGCTGGAGTTTGTAAAGAAGATGGAGCTTCTTTTCCATTTCCAACGCGTCTGCGTTCTTTGTAGAAATCTGCAGGGAGGTGAAGGTCTCCCCGCTCAATGCAGGATTTTTCTTTGTTGTTGCCATATTAAAAATAAAATATCGGGCTTTTGTCAGCCTCGCTCAAATGGAGTGCAAATGTAGGAAAATTTTTCTTAACAATGGATTTAAGGAGTTCTATAGCCGGAAGTTCGCTGAAATGATGCCCCAGGTCAACCACCATAAATCCGGCCGGGCAATAGAAGTTGTGGTGGGTAACATCTCCTGTCAGAAGCACCTGCGCTCCCATTGCAATAGCCTCTGAGATAGAGCCTTGTCCTCCTCCGCTGCTAACTGCAACACGGGAAATCTTCCCCTTCAGCGGCGAAGATGTCCGCACATTAGAAACTCCAAACGCCTTTTTTACCTTGGCGATAAGGGCATCGGCTCCCACCGGAGAAATCTTCCCCACCACTCCGAATCCGTCTGACAAAGGAGCACAGTCCTTAAGTCCCATCTTTGCTGCCATAATGTCGTTGAGACCTCCCTTTGCCCTATCCAGAGGCGTGTGGGAAGAATAAACTGTTATCCCTGACCGAATCGCGAGCATTATGGTATCCGACCTCACATCCCCTTCCAGAATAGAAAGGCAAGGCTTGTGCACAATCAATGGATGATGTGTAATTATCATATCGCATCCACAATCAACAGCCTCCTTAACCACTTCAAGCGAGCAGTTGAGGGCGATCAGTGCCTTATGCACTTCCGCATTCGGATTCCCTACGGTAAAACCGCTGTTGTCCCACTCGGCCTGAGTTGCCAGCGGAGCAAATCTCTCTATAGCCTCAGCGATGTCAGAGGCTTTGATTTTCTGTGTTTTCTGCATCTTCCGGATAATCTGAATCTGTATCAAGGTCTTCCGAAACCGCAAGAAGCTTTGCCTTGATAGAACGGAGCCTTTCGATGACCTCCAGCTTGCGGTCTGTTGGAGACAGGTTCTGCTTCATCCTCTGGCGGGCTCCCTCCAGCGTCATTCCGCTTTCCTTTACAAGGTGATGAATCATCTTGAATGTCTCCACGTCTTTCTGCGTGAAGAACCTGTTCCCCTTCTTGTTTCTGACTGGCTTTATGAACTGCGGAAAATTGTCTGACCAGAACCTGACCAGCGATGTGCTTTCTCCAAGTATTTTGGAAACTTCTCCGATTGTGTAATATAGCTTGCTGCCTTCCTCCATACCTTGCAAAAATAATCAAGTTGGAAGATTAATCCAAAGACTGACCGCTGTTTTCAGATTTGTGGAGGGCCCAGGTGTATTCTTTTGGCCTCAGCGATGAGAAAAACCAGCAGACAGGATTAACTCTCTTGCCATCGAAAAGAACCTCATAGTGAAGATGCGGGGCAATGGTCTTTCCGGTCATTCCAACGCAGGCGAACTTTTGGGCGCGGGAAAGGGTGTCTCCCCTTTTGACCGCAATGCTGTCCAGATGGCAGTAGCGGGTGGTGTAGCCGTTGAGGTGGTCAAGTTCCACAATGTCTCCTTCAGAGCGGTCTCCACGGATAACGGATGTCACAACGCCTTCCGCAGGAGCTATTACGGCAGTGCCTGTTTCAGCGGTGATGTCAACGCCGGAATGCCACTCCACAACCTTTGTCAGAGGATTAATCTTGCGGCCGATGGAAGCGCCGATGCTTTCCTTCTGGCAGTCTTGTACCGGAATGATTGAAGGAATGTTCTCGGAACTTGAACCGAGATATTTGAGATTACCTTTTATGGAATCAATGGAAACTTCCACGCTCCTTGCCATGGCCAGAGCGGTTTTGATGTCTATATCCTGGCCCATGTCTTCTTTGTAGAGATCCTTTGCAGGATCAGCTCCGAAAATGGAACGATAGATTCCGGCATCGCGGCTCTGGAGAGCCTTGAGTTCATCGCTGAGGGTGGAGAATCTTGCTTCGATAGTGTCAAGGGCCTTGGTGCGGCTGCGGTTTTCCTTGAGCAGACGGGCCTCATCGCCGAAATAAACGATATTGGCAAGGAGGATGTAGTAGATCACCGCCAGGGCGACGCTTCCCAGGAAGTACCATATTATCTTGCTCCGTTTCATTTTGCACCCTCCCTTACAAGACGTTCATACTCTTCCGCACTCATGCCGGAATCAAAGAAGTTCAGCGGATTCACCTTTCTTCCCATATATTCAACCTCATAATGGAGGTGCGGGCCGGTGCTCTTTCCGGTACTTCCAACATAGCCTATCTGGTCTCCGCGCTTTACACGGTCTCCCACGTGCACGATTGTGCTCTTCAGATGAGCATAACGGCTCTTGTAGCCGAATCCGTGGTTGATGACAATCTCGTTGCCGTAGCCGGTGAACTTTATATCCACCTTCTCCACAATTCCGTCTCCCGTTGCAAAGACGTGGATTCCCTCAGGTCCGGCAAGGTCAACTCCGGTATGCACCTTAGGATCTCCACTCAAAGGATCGCTCCTTACGCCAAAGGTGCTGGTCATGTGGATCTTGTCCAGATACAGAGGCGGAATGCCCGGCACGCAGGAAGACATCTTGCCTGCACTCTCGGAAAGAGGTTCCAGCTTGTCATAACTCTCCGCCTGGAGTTTTGCCAGGGAGAACAGCTGGTCTATTCCGCCAGTCATCACCTCAGGGAAAGCCTCAGCCTCCACTCCGAAAGCCGGACGGTATATGTTGTTGTCCCTTTCCTGAAGCTCGTCCAGAATGGAAAAAGCGTGGTGGAGTTTGCCCTCGATGTCTTTCTGGCGGATATCCAGCATAGCGGAACGCTCCTCCAGCTGCTTTTTCCTCGGGGTCTTCAAGCCTATGACATAAAACAGGAGAATATAATAAAGCACAAAGGCTACAAGGCTGAGAATGAACATCTTCCCGCCTTTATGAACAAGTTTCCTTACCTGTGGATCCAATATGCCGTTATTGAATTTCCCCAATAAATGTTATTTTTGTACGATTTGCACTAACTGCAAAAACCGTACTAATGGAATCAAGACAGATTAGACAGGCATTCCTGGATTTCTTCAAGGAAAAGGAACACACGATTGTGCCGAGCGCACCGATGGTGGTCAAGAACGACCCTACGCTGATGTTCACAAACGCGGGAATGAACCAGTTCAAAGATATTTTCCTGGGCAACGCCGCCCCGTTTGCACTCCGTGCGGCAGACTCGCAGAAGTGTCTGAGGGTAAGCGGAAAGCACAACGACCTGGAAGAGGTGGGCCACGACACCTATCACCACACCATGTTCGAGATGCTGGGAAACTGGAGCTTTGGAGACTATTTCAAGAAAGAATCCATCGAATGGGGATGGGAACTCCTGACCAAGGTCTTCAAGATTGATCCGGGAAGGCTCTACGCCACCGTTTTCGAGGGCTATGCCCCGGACGGGCTCGGAATGGACGAGGAAGCCAGGGAGAACTGGCTGAAGTTCCTCCCTGAGGACAGGGTGCTGATGGGAAACAAGAAGGACAATTTCTGGGAAATGGGAGAAACCGGACCTTGCGGCCCTTGCAGCGAGATTCACATAGACCTCCGCGATGACGAGGAAAGGTCAAAGGTTCCAGGACGGGAACTTGTGAACAAGTCCGATCCTCTGGTAATCGAAATCTGGAACCTTGTGTTCATGCAGTTTAACCGCAAGGCAGACGGCAGCCTGGAGAAGCTTCCGCACAACAACGTGGATACCGGAATGGGATTCGAGAGGCTCTGCATGGCTCTCCAGGGCAAGAAGAGCAACTACGACACAGACGTTTTCACTCCGCTAATCTCCAAGGTGGGAGAAATTGCAGGAAAGGACTATGCCACTGCAGACGAGAAAGTCAGGATTGCGATGAGAGTGATTTCAGACCACGTAAGGGCAATCACATTCTCCATAGCAGACGGGCAGCTTCCTTCAAACGTTAAGGCAGGATATGTAATCCGCAGAATCCTTCGCAGAGCCGTAAGATATGCCTACACATTCCTGGGAGTAAAAGAGCCGCTACTGCACAAACTGGTACCTACTCTTGTGGAGCAGATGGGAGACTCCTATCCAGAGATCCGCAAGCAGGAAGGCCTGATTTCCAAGGTCATCAAGGAAGAGGAGGAAACCTTCCTCAGAACCCTGGACCGCGGAATCCGCCTTATGGACGACGTGGTTGCAAAGTGCAAGGCGGAGGGAAGGAACCAGGTAAACGGAACAGACGCTTTTGTACTCTACGATACATTCGGGTTCCCTATTGACCTTACGGAACTCATCGCCAAGGAAAACGGACTTGAGATAGACCATCCGGGCTTTGAGGCAGAACTCAAGAAGCAGAAAGAAAGAAGCCGCAACGCCGAGGCCAAGAAGGAAGGAGACTGGATTCCGGTTGGCGAGGCAGAGGCAGAGAGCGTATTCACCGGATATGACAATACAGTGGAGAAAGGCGTAAAGATTCTCCGCTACAGGGAGGTAAAGACCAAGGGCAAGGACCTCTGGCACATTGTTCTGGACCGCACCCCGTTCTATGCCGAAAGCGGCGGACAGGTAGGAGACCGCGGATGGCTTGTATCCGAGGCTTCCGGTCAGAAAATCGAGATTGTAAATACCGTAAAGGAGAACGGGCTTTCTATCCACGTGTGCGAAGTTGCTCCGGAAAATCCTGCAGATACCTTCATCGCCGAGATAGACGAAAAGAAGAGGATGGCGGCTGCCGCAAACCACAGCGCCACCCACCTTCTGGACTATGCCCTGAGAAAGATTCTGGGAACCCACATCGAGCAGAAGGGATCGTTCGTAAGCCCTCAGGTTCTGAGGTTCGACTTCTCCCACTTCGAGAAAGTCCAGCCGGACAAACTCAGAGAGGTTGAGAAACTGGTGAACTCCCTCATCCGCATGGATATACGCAAGGAAGAACTCCGCGACACGCCTATAGACAAGGCCCGTGAAATGGGAGCTATCGCCCTCTTCGGAGAGAAATACGGAGACAAGGTAAGGGTGATAAAGTTCGGCGACAGCATTGAGCTTTGCGGCGGAACGCATATCCCTTCTACCGGAATGATAGGCTATTTCAAGATCCTCAGCGAAAGCGCCATTGCCGCCGGAGTGAGAAGGATCGAGGCCACCACCGGAGAGAATGCCGAGAACGTAATCTACGCTGCAGAGGATCTGATCCAGAATATCAGGGAGCTCTTCAAGAATTCCCCTAACGTCCTGGACAGCGCCAAACGCCTTATGACAGAGAACGATACCTTCCGCAAGCAGGCCGAGGAGATGATGAAGGAAAAGGCCGCCACGATAAAGGACAAGGCAAAGGAAAGCGCGCAGAAGATTGGAGGAGTGGATTTCATCACACTGAAGGGAGCCTTCCCTATGGAACTTCTCAAAACCGTTGCCTTTATGCTCAGGGCCGAGTGCAGCAGCACGGTCTTTGCAGCAGCGGTAACGGATCCTGCCAAGCCGGCTCTGGTGCTTATGTACACAGACGACCTGGTAGCATCCGGAATGAATGCCGGCAAGGATATCCGTCCTGCCGCCAAGTTCATAAACGGAGGAGGAGGCGGACAGCCGTTCTTTGCCAGCGCAGGAGGAAAGAACGCGGACGGAATTGACGCAGCCCTTGATTGCATTAAGGAAACCATTAGCAAGTAAATGGAAGACCAGACCCAGAACCAGCTGCCTCTCGGAAGGAGAATCAAGGAAGCCGTAAAAGGTTTCCTGCGGAAGCTTGGCGTAAAGACTTTGGACGGCTACATGCTGAAGTCTTTCCTGGGTCCGTTTGTCGCCGTGTTCGCCATCGTGACCTTCATCCTTATGATGCAGTTCCTTTGGCTGTACATCGATGAGCTTGTAGGCAAGGGACTGGGATTCAAGGTAATCGCCCAGTTTATGATGTGGGGGAGCTGCACGCTGATTCCATACGCCCTGCCTCTTGCCACCTTGCTGGCTTCCATAATGACAATGGGAGGCCTTGGAGAAAACAGCGAGCTGCTTTCCATGAAAGCGGCCGGCATTTCCCTCCAGAGGATTCTCCGCCCTCTCAGCTATGTTGCCATCGTAATAGTGATCGGAGCCTTCTTTGCGTCCAACAACCTTATTCCGGTGGCCTACAACAAGATCTACACCCTCAGGGAAGACATAACCAACACCAAGGAGGAAATCAAGATTCCGGTAGGCATTTTCTACGACGGAATTGACGGTTACTCCATAAGGGTGGGTGCCAGAGACAAGAACAGGCTGATGCACCAGATTATGGTCTACAACCATTCAAAAGAGAGCGGAAACACAGATCTCACCATCGCCGATTCAGGAAGGTTCTCCATTACCCCGGACAAGCAGGGCCTTCTCATAACTCTCTATAACGGAGTCAATTACCAGGAGACCAACAACCGCACATACACGGATACTTCCCTTGCTCTGCAGAGAATAAAATTCTCCTTCCAGCAGATAGCCATTCCTCTTGAAAACTATGCCTTCAAGGGTTCAAGCGAGAGCCGCTATAGCCAGGAGGTCATGGCAAAGAACATTACCCAGCTGCGCAAGGACAGGGATTCCCTGACCGTAGCCAACGACTCCTCCCTGAACGTTCACACAAACAGGGCCCTGACGGCAGACTGGCTTGGGCACAAGGAACAGCTGGACACCGCCCGCAACAAAGGATTCAGGGGAAGCCTGCCGGAAGACAGGCTCTACCACTGGAAAACTCCGGGAGACAAGGCGGAGGCTCTCGGAACAGTCTACGGAACACTTAACAACGAATTGGTTTCCTACGCTTTCTACCACGCCCAGATTTACCAGACCGCCTATCCTCTAAGAAGAACCATCATAGAGAGTTACAGGAAGTTTACGCTTAGCCTGGCCTGTCTGATTTTCTTCTTCATCGGAGCCCCTATCGGAGCAATCGTGAGGAAGGGAGGACTGGGAACTCCGGCCATTATCTCCATCCTCTTCTTCGTGCTGTACTGGGTTGTGGACATCAGCGGAAAGAAACTGGCTAACGACGGAGCCATCAGCCCGTTCCTGGGAGCCTTCGTCTCCACTCTGGTTCTTGCTCCCCTGGCTGCATTCCTGACCTGGAAGTGCACCCAGGATTCCGCAGTATTCGATCCGGACAACGCGATTAAGAACATAAAGAATTTCTTCGGCCGCCTGTTCAACAAGGAAAAGAGAGAACTCTACCGCCAGAAGATGGCGCAGATCCTTAAGAAAGAAGCGGAAAACAACCAGTAAATCAAATGGAAAGGCATCCCAAGATCATATATATGGGCACTCCGGAATTTGCCGTGGGCCCGCTGAAGGCTCTGCTTGAGGCAAGCTATGAAATTCCCGCAGTGGTAACCGTGCCGGACAAGCCGAAGGGAAGAGGCCTGCAGATGGCCCAGAGCGATGTCAAGAAATTTGCCCTGGAAGTTGGCGGAATAGACATTCTCCAGCCGGTAAAACTCCGCGACGAAAACTTCCTCAGCCAACTGAGAAGTTACAACGCAGACCTTTTCATCGTGGTGGCTTTCAGGATGTTGCCTGAAGTGGTCTGGAAGATGCCGAAGATGGGAACCTTCAACCTCCACGCATCTCTCCTTCCAAAATTCAGGGGAGCCGCCCCTATCAACTGGGCCATAATCAAGGGAGAAAAGGATACCGGTGTGACCACTTTCTTCCTCGACGAAAAAATCGATACCGGAAACATACTGCTTCAGAAAACCACCCCTATCAGCCCGAGGGAAACCGTGGAAACCCTCCACGACCGCCTTATGGAGATGGGAAGCGGCCTTGTTGTCGAAACAGTGCAAGGCCTTGAAGCAGGCTCTATTACGCCAAAACCTCAAGACACGTCCATCCTTACTGAAGCCACATCAGCCGCTCCAAAGCTCAACAAGGAAAACACACGCATAGACTGGAGGAAAACCGCAGCGGAAGTTGACGCTCTGGTCAGGGGCCTTTCTCCATATCCGGCAACACTGACTACGATGGAAACCGGCACCGGGGAAAAGATAGAGATGAAGATTTTCTCCACGGAACTTACAGACAAGAAGTCTGGAAAAACCACCATTACAAGCAAGGCTATCTATGTTCCTTGCTCGGACAATCTTCTGGAAATCACCTCGCTCCAGCCGGCAGGAAAGAAGCGTATGGGAGCCGTGGACTTTATCAACGGACACAAAAACCTTGTGGGAGATGAAAACATCCGCTTCATCTAGAAAAACAATCATCATTCTCTGCGACGGGGAATTTCCTTCAAAAGGCCCGGGACTCAAAGCGCTGAAAGACGCGCAGAAGCAGAAATCAAAATACACCCTGATTGCCTGTGACGGAGCCATCCTCAGCCTTCTTAAAAACAGGATGGATGCGGACTGGATCGTGGGCGATATGGACACTCTTCCAAAAAAATATCAGGCAAAGTTCAAGGACAAAATCCATAAGGAAGAGGAGCAGGATTTCAACGACCAGGCAAAGGCGTTCCGCTTTGCCTTAAACCTCATCGCCGAGGATAAAAAAGACATTGCATATTCCATTATAATTCTCGGGGCAACCGGTAAAAGGGAAGACCATAGCCTCGGCAATATCTCCTATCTTCCGGTCTTTGCCCAAACCCTGAAAGAAAGATTCCCGAAGACAGAGATAACTGTCTCCACCGTAACGGACTACGGAGTCTTTGTGCCGGTTCTGGACACTACCCGCCTCAAGGGAGAGCCGGGAGACAGGATCTCCATTTTCGCCTTTGACCAGACTTTGAAAATCAAGTCAACGGGACTGGAATACAAGACGGATGACGTAACCTTCGACTTCTGGTGGAAGGCCACGCTCAACACATTTAAAAAGCGGGATGTGCTGCTTAAATTCAGCCATCCCGCCAAAGCCTTGCTTTACTTTCCTTTCTAAGCGAGGAACATTCCAACCATTGCGGCGGAAACCAACGCTACAAGGGCAGCTCCAAGCAATGCCCTGATTCCGTATTCGCCGAGTATTGACTGCTTGTTAGGCGCCATACCTCCGACACCTCCGATAATGATACCGATTGAGGCGAAGTTTGCAAATCCGCAGAGCACGTAAGTTGCCATCACAATGGACTTAGGAGAAGAGAATACAGAATTCTGGAGCATCTCGGTCAGGGAGCCGTATCCGATGAACTCGGTAAGGATGAGCTTCTCTCCAAGGAGTCTTCCAACATAGCCGATATCCGCGCTCGGAACTCCGATGAGCCAGATGATCGGATAGAATACATAAGAGAGTATGCACTCCAGCGAGAGGTCTGTGTATCTTCCGTCTGTAACGGCGGCAATCCAGCGGTCCATTGCAGGCCAGCTTATGATGTTGAGAATGTAGTTTACACCGGCAATCAAAGCATAGAACACCAAAAGCATAGCGGCCACATTTGCTGCAAGCTTCAGACCCTGGGTAGTTCCTATAGAGATGGCGTCCAGGACGTTGCTTCCGAGTTTCTCCTTGGAAACCTGAACGGAGTTGTCTATCTTTTCGGTCTCCGGCTTGAGGATCTTTGCCATTGCGATTGCACCTGGAGCAGCCATCACGGATGCGCTCAGAAGGTGCTTTGCAAACTCGACCGTCATAACCGGATCTCCGCATCCGAGCATTCCGATATATGCCGCAAGCACTCCGCCGCTCATCGTCGCCATTCCGGAAACCATAATCAGCATCAGCTCGCTTCGGCTCATTCTAGGAATATACTCCTTAACCATCAGCGGTGCCTCGGTCTGTCCCAGGAACACATTGCCTGCGCAGGAGAGGGACTCTGCTCCGGAGATGTTCATCAGCTTGGTCATTATCCAGCCCATGAACCATACGACCTTCTGCAGAACGCCCAGATAGAACAGCAGACTGGTCAAAGCGGAGAAGAATACGATGGTAGGAAGTATCTGGAACACGAAAATGTATCCTATGCTCGTTGTGTCCATCAGAGGACCGAACAGGAAGTCCGCACCCGCCTTGGTCCAGCCCAAGACGGCAACGAAGCATTTGCCGAATACCTCGAAGAATTTCTGGACAGGAGGGAACATCAGAACGCAGAAGGCGATGATGAACTGGAGCAGCAGGGCCATTCCAACGGTTCTCCAGTTAACCTTCTTGCGGTCCGTTGAGAACAGCCAGGCAATCAGCACAATGACTGCAATTCCCAGGATTCCCTTTCCTATTGCTCCGGCGCTGAAATGAAGTTCCTTTTCCTGAAGGATACGGCTGAACATTTCCTTACGTTTAGCCAGTTGCTCATCCTTTGAGATTTCGTCAGGATTGACGCTCCCTGCTGAAATACTCTGAGCTGACGCATTTTCAACTTCAGCAGCATCTGCTCCGGCAACTTCAGCTACGGTCTCTGAGGTTTGAGGTTCAGCAGCCTGCGGCTGTTCAACCTGGGCGGTAGCTGTTGGTTCATTCTGGTTAGTTACCGCTGCATTCACAATGCCGCATACAAATCCCACGGCAATGATAACCAGCGCAACCTTCAGAAACTTAGGCCCCATGAATCCAATCCTGGGCCCGCTTTTCTTTGTAGTTTTATTCATATAGATTTGGTTTTGTCTTTCCAAACTGCATTGATATTACAAATATACAATTTATTGGTGCAATTCGGGAATTGGATCCAAGATTATACCCTTGCTGCGGAATTCTCGAAGATTGTGCATCTTGGTAAGTATCATGTCTGAAGGTATTGTAAAAGTCATATATCTCTGAATAAACTCTTCTTCCGTCATACCTTCTTCCAAGTCTTCAATAACGCACTCAGGTAACTTCAGGCGCCAATGAACCTGCTCACAGCCTGTGGATGAGGAAATAATTGTCAAGTATGCCCGTCCATCTGTATCTGTATTTACAGGATCACTTAGCTTTAAAACAACCTCTCCAGTATTTATATCATACTCGGAGGTTATAATATTAACATTATAATGCTCCTGCTCAAACAAAACAGAAACTTCGGCCCTATCTGTCATACCAAGAAATCTGTTCAGATCTGACAACCTGTTTACTATTATGCTATCGTTCTTGTAGTACAATATACTTGCAATATAAGAATTCGCTCCTAATCCAGAAGTGTCAAATCTGTCCATTTGGCGGCGGAGAGCTTTTATTTTTAAAATGAATATTTCATTGTCATCTAGGTTGACATACTTCCAATATCCCTGATAAAAAGATGGTTGGTCTTCTTCAGGTAAAGAAATAAGTTCCTGAGCAAAAAGGATGTCAGAAAAAAAAATAAAGAAGAATACTCCGAGAAACTTAGGCCCCATAAATCCAATACGAGGTCCGTTTTTCTTTAACTTGTTCTTCATATAATATTACGGTTTTACTTTCAGATTTTGATAGTAGATACGAATAAACTAAAATCCAGCTTGATGAATAACAGTTGCCCACACTTCTTCAACCACAGACTGCTTGCCAGGGCCTGCAATTACCAGAGATTTGAGAAAAGAAGCTTCACAGTCAGAGCAGAAACCATTGGCGGAAACAGGTTGGGCTCCACAGACAACACAGCCAAAATAAGATTTACTTGTTGCTTGAGGCAGCTCGGAAGGAGTTTCTTTATCCCGATCCAGCAATCCAGAGCCTAATATCAAACCATTTATCACTGTTTCAACTTTTTGCAGTTTGCCCTCTTTTGAGGAATACAGTATAACGCCGCTGAAACCCGGCTTGTCCAGAAAATCAAAATCGGGATGACGGTCTGCATAGGCCTTTGTGGGAACAAGGGAAACAACATACTCGGACTTCTGGCGAGTTTTCTGTCTGGAAACTTCCAGATAGAAGCACTTGATGCTTACCAACGAATCCAGATAGTTACGATGGTCTATCAATAATGCTCCATATAGCCCAGCCTTGTTGGACTTGAAGGAATACTGGTTGTAAGCCCATCCGCTTTTCTCAAAAAAGACATGTTTGCATTGGCTATAATCAACGAGAGAATCCAGACAAAGCGAAAAAACTTCAGGCTCCGGACTGGAAGGTTTGTCTTGCAATAACCGGTTATACTTTGCCAGATCCACAGGAAGATTCCCAGCTATGCTGAAATCCGGATCCAGGCGATGCTCTTCTTTGGCGAAAGGCTCAAGAAAGATTCCTCTGCTGTTGAATCTGGATAAATCACTGACCTTGTCAAGAACAACATTCGTGGGCACGGAAAAGGGGTTACGCCATTGTTTCAACTCCTCCTCAGAAAGATCTTCTGTATAATAATCCGGCAAATTCAGAAGCCAGAACAACCGCTCATCGCCCTCAACTGTTGAAATGACGTCAAGTCTGAGATAACCTTTATCGTGCCGCTTCGTATAATCATAGAAACGTGCCTCGATGAAGCTTCGTACAGTTGTTGCCAAACCCCCTATTATTGCCGCCGAATCCAGGCGAGAAAGATTATCACTGAGAAGTATGTCTCCTTTCTTGTACAGATATGAGCCCACTACATTGTGCACCCCGGACTTGTAATAAGTGTTATACGGATTATTGCTGAACGGTTTGATCTTTACAATGAAAAGCTCATCCTCTTCCGGATTCTCATAGGTCCAGTAACCCTGGAAGAATTCTTCCTGACTGTTGCGTGGTATTTTTATATGTGGTCTTGTAATACTTTGGGCAGAAATATATTCAGAAAAAAGACCTTGAAGCAAAACAAGTATGAATAATATCGCCGTTCTGGATGTGCCAATCATATTTACAAATATACAATTTTTCGTACTTTTGCCGTGTATGTTTTTTGAACTGGAACACAATAATCCCGACAGCTACGCAAGGGCAGGAGTTCTCCACACAGACCACGGAGACATTCCTACCCCTATCTTCATGCCTGTAGGCACTGTTGGAAGCGTAAAGGGAGTTTATCATAGAGACCTCAAGGAAGACATTAAAGCAAAGATTATCCTGGGCAACACTTATCATCTTCTGCTCAGGCCGGGAACTGACCTGATAAACAAGGCCGGAGGGCTTCACAAGTTTGTCAGCTGGGACAGGCCTATCCTCACAGACAGCGGCGGATTCCAGGTTTTCTCCCTGGCGGCAAGAAGGAAAATCACGGAAGAGGGATGCACATTCCAGTCTCACATAGACGGAAGCCGCCATATCTTCACTCCGGAAAACAACGTGGATATCCAGAGGCTGATCGGTGCGGACATCATTATGGCGCTGGACGAGTGCACTCCAGGAACGGCTGATTTCCAGTATGCCAAGAAGTCTATGGAAAGGACTCACCGTTGGCTTGAAAGGTGCATCAAACGCTTCAAGGAAACCGAACCACTGTACGGATACAAGCAGTTCTTCTTCCCTATTGTCCAGGGATGCGTTTATCCGGAACTGAGAAGGGAGGCTGCAAGAATCATCGCCGATGCGGATATGGACGGCTGCGCCATCGGAGGCCTCAGCGTGGGAGAGCCTACTGAGAAAATGTACGAGATGCTGGATGTGCTTAAGGGTGAGCTTCCGACGGACAAGCCAAGATACCTTATGGGAGTGGGAACTCCGGCCAACATACTGGAGGGTATAGACCGAGGTGTGGATATGTTCGACTGCGTTATGCCAACCCGCAACGGACGCAACGGAATGCTCTTTACCTGGGAAGGCACCATCAATATTAAAAACAAGAAATGGGCTGAAGATTTCTCGCCGATCGACCCTCAAGGCACGTCATTTGTGGATAAAGCCTACAGCAAGGCTTACCTGAGGCACATGTTCGTTGCAGGAGAGATGCTGGGAGCGCAGATAGCAAGCAGCCACAACCTGGCTTTCTATCTGGATCTGGTAACAAAGGCAAGGGAGCATATCATAGCGGGAGACTTCAGAAAATGGAAAGAAGAGACAGTCGGGAAACTGTCGCGGAGAATTAGCTAAATGAAACTGAGCAAAGAGGGATTCAAGAACTGGGTGCGCGACTTCAAGCCGCAGATTACCACCATAGACCGGTACATCATCAAGAAGTTTATCGGAACCTATGTTGTGGCGCTGCTGCTTATTATCGGCATCGTGATAATCTTCGACCTCAGCGAAAAGGTTGACAAGTTCGTAACCAACCAGGCTCCTCTGAAACTTATCATCTTCCAGTACTACGCCAACTTCATCCCTTACTTTGTGAATATGTTCAGCCCGATGTTCGTCTTCATCACGGTGATTTTCTTCACATCCAAGATGGCGGCAAACACGGAAATCATTGCGATCCTGGCGGGAGGAATTTCCTTCAAGAGACTGATGTGGCCGTACTTTGTTTCCGCAGCGGCCATTGTGGTTTTCTCCCTGATACTCAACCTCTATGTTATTCCTCCTTGTAACAAGGGAAGGCTGGCTTTCGAGCAGAAATACGTTAAGAAGAAATACGAGAATTTTGCCCGCAACGTGCATTACCAGATCAGCCCTGGCAACTTCCTCTACGTTCAGAGTTTTGCCCCGAGCAACAACACCGCCTACGGATTCTCCCTGGAAAGCATTGAGGGTCACGACATCGTTTCCAAACTCAGCGCCACCGAGGCCAGGTGGGATTCCACTGCCCAGGGATGGAAACTCAAGGATTATGTCCTCCGCACTTTTGAAGACGGAATAGAGAACGTAAAGACAGGTAACAGCCTGGATACCGTTCTGGCCATTACTGTAGAGGATTTCTACCGGAGGCGCAACACCGTGCAGACACTTCCGGACGGGCAGCTCAGAAGACTTATCCGGGACCAGAAAGTCCGTGGAGACAAGGATGTTATGTTTTCTCTGATTGAGCAGAACGAAAGATGGGCAATGCCGTTTGCTGCGTTCATTCTTACACTGATCGGAGTATCACTTTCTTCAGTCAAGCGAAGGGGAGGAATCGGCCTTAATCTGGGAATCGGCATAGCGCTAAGCTTCTCCTACATCCTGTTCCTGAGGTTTGCTCAAATGTTCGTCTACAGCGGAAGCCTTCCGCCGTTCATAGCCCTTTGGCTGCCAAACGTCCTCTATCTTGGAATCGCAATCTACCTCTACCGCATCGCCCCAAAATAAAATATCTCTGAAAAAACTGAAGGATATCGCATTCTGCGATGACCTAGAAAATCTCTTCTGATTCTGAAATCAATAGCAAGACAATTGAAACAGGTAACAGAAAAAAAGGGAGAGCCGAAGCTCTCCCTAAGCCGCAGGTCGTTTAGAATCCCTGTTAAAAGTCTGCCGCTTTATCCTATCGCCCCACAGCGAAACGATAATAAGGGCGGACTTTTTCTACCTTACCATTGCGAAAACGTGTATACGCCCTCACTTTGATAAGTTTAGGAGCCTTGAACTTTAAGCACAGGCTCACTCTCAAGCGAAATGCCTTCTCTTTTTTCATGTTTGATGTTATTATACCCGAAGAAGGATTTCGGGAGATGCAGCAAGTACTCCTACGGCTCTATTTCAAAAAAAAGGTATTCCAGTGTGGGCTGAAATACCTTTATTTTCGGGTTTAGACCACGAACGTGGTCTATAACATCAAACTTGCTGATACAAAAGTAACTATTATTTACTTATCTGCAATAGTTCCTCGTAAAAAAGTTTTGTTAACGGGCTGGTTTTAATACTCCCCTCTTTCTACTTTGGCCTTGCAGACCCTTAGCATGTCGTCTATCATTTCCTGCAGGCCCCATTTCGGGTTCCAGCCCCATTCCTCGCGTGCGCAGCTGTCGTCCATTACGTCCGGCCAGCTGGCGGCGATTGCGGCTTTTACAGGATCTATCTGATAGTCCCAGGTAAATGAAGGAATCCTCTTCTTTATCTCGGCGAAGAGTTCTTCCGGACAGAAGCTCATCGAAGCGATGTTGAAGCTGTTGCGGTGAACGAGCTTGCTTGGGTCGGCTTCCATAAGCTGGGTTGTAGCCTCAAGAGCATCAGGCATATAGAGCATATCCATATAGGCGTCCTTTGGAACGGTGCAGGTGTAGCGTCCGTTCTTTGCAACCTCGTAGAAAACTTCCACTGCATAGTCTGTGGTTCCGCCTCCAGGAAGGCATCCGTTGGAGATGATTCCAGGGAAACGCACGCTGCGGGTATCCACGCCGAATCTCTTGAAGTAATAATCGCTGAGAAGTTCTCCGGAAACCTTGCAGACTCCGTAAATCGTGTCAGGGCGCATTATTGTGTCCTGAGGGGTTTTATAGTGAGGCGTGCTGTTTCCGAAAGCGCCTATGGATGAAGGGGTAAAGAGGGCGCATTTGAACTCTCTTGCAAGATTCAGGGAGTTGAGAAGGGCTCCCATGTTTATCTTCCAGGCAAGGTCCGGATTCATTTCTCCCTTGGCGGAAAGAAGAGCCACAAGATTATAGATTCCGTCTATTCCGTATTTCTTGATAGCCTCTCCGTAACCCTGGAAATCAAGAGCGTCCAGCTGTATCGCCTCGCAGGTCTCGCTAAGCCTCTTGACTACCTCAGGCCTTACCTCTCCGGCAATAACATTCTCTGCTCCGTATGTTTTCTGCAGGTGTGGGACCAGTTCCGTTCCTATCTGACCGCCTGCTCCAACTACCAGTATCTTTTTCATATATCTTTTGCGTTTTCTCTATAAACCTTAAAGCAATTTTCAAAATTGCAGAACAAAATTAATAAAAATCTTTGTCCGTTTTAGTAAATTTGTTGTGCTTTGAAAGATACCGGAAAAAACATAAGCCAGGAAGAGTTGTGGGCAGGCATTCAAAAGATGTCTGAAGATCTTGGATTTGCGGACTGCGGATGCGCAAGGATTGCTCCTCTTTCCGGCTCGAGGGAAGAAGGACGCTATCTGGAAGCCGGCCAGATGGGCCACTTTGGCAAGATGGAGTACCTCAAGCGCAATGTGGACAAGCGGATGGACCCTACCCTTCTGCTGGAAGGGGCTAAAAGCGTGATAGTGTTTCTGGCTCCTTTCGGAGGAGAAAGCCTTGTTACTGACGACGGGCTCAAGATATCAACTTATGCCGTTGGAGAAGACTATCACAAGGTCATCAAAGATAAACTCTACCACATCGTCTCCTTTATTGAGGAAATGTGCGGCCAGAAGAAAATCTGCAGGGTGTTCACCGATTCCGCCCCCGTGATGGAACGTTCCTGGGCCGTAAGGGCCGGACTGGGATTCATAGGCAAGAATAACTTCCTCATTAGCCCCAAGGCGGGCATCAAAAACTTTCTGGGAGTAATAATCACTGCCGCAGAACTTCCGTATTCTGACAAAACGGCAGAAAATGCCTGCGGACAATGTACCCGCTGCCTGGATGCCTGCACCCGCAAAGCCCTCTACGCCCCGTTCCGGATAGACGCATCCAAATGCTTGTCTTACAAAACCATAGAAGAACCATTGGAAGACTCCGGGGAGGCGGACAAAGGGCGGACAGAGGACATTGCCCCAAAATGGATCTTCGGATGCGACGACTGCGCTGACGCCTGCCCGTGGAACCGCTTCAACAAACCAGGATGGAGCGAGTTTTCCTCCAACAGGGAGTTTCTCCAGACATGCAACAGGGATTTTTGGAACAGGATTGGCGAGGAGGAATTCCAAAGGCTTTTCAAGGACACTCCTCTTCTCAGGGCTGGCCTTGCCAAAATCAGAAAAAACATATCGCGATGAAAATATTTACAACAGTAGACATCCAAAAGCCTGAAAAACAGCTTGACTTTTCCGGCAAGATCCTTTGCCTGGGAAGCTGCTTTGCGGACAGTATGGGGGAAATGCTGGTCCAGACGGGCTTTGACTGCCTGGTGAATCCGTTCGGAACTCTTTACAACGTCTGCTCCGTTTTCAACTCCCTGATGAGGCTGGGAGCGGTTTCCGGACTTCTGAGAAGCACGGACAATCCGCTCTTTACAAAGGAAGATGTAATCCGGCGCCCTGACGGAAAGTTTGTGACCTGGAGCCACCATTCCAGATGCTCCGTAAGGCAGGAAGAGGGAACGGCGGAAGATTTCCTCCAGAAAGCCAACCAAGACCTGAAGAACGCAGCGGAGTTTTTCCTGAAAGCAGATACGGTTATCATTACCCTGGGAACTTCATTCGTATTCAAGCTCAAGGGAACTGACTTTGTGGTTTCCAACTGCCACAAATTCCCGGCAAAGGACTTTGAAAGGCTTTTCGTTCCGGCAGAAGAGCAGACAGATATCCTAAGGCAGATTGCGCAGATGTTCCCTTCCAAGCGTTTCATCCTTACCGTCAGCCCTATCCGCCACCTTGCGGACGGAGCCCACGGCAACGCCCTAAGCAAAGCCTCCATCCTCCTTGCCATTGAGAGAGCCATCGCCCAGGAGAAGAATCTGGAATATTTCCCGTCCTACGAGATTATGCTGGACGAGCTCCGAGATTACCGCTGGTATGCTGAGGATTTAACACATCCTTCCGAGGCCGCGGTCAAGTACATATTTGAAAGGTTTACTGACACCTTCATCGCCGAGTCCTTCAAAGAAAAAATGCAGCAAAACCTCAAGGCCTTCAAAGCCTCGCAACACGAAAAAAGATAGAACAAAAACATACAATCATGAAAAGATTCACATTATCACTCGTTCTGATTCTTGCCTCTGCGATGTACCTGAATGCAGGCAAGATAGTTACGGACAGCATCTGTTCCAAGACGCTGAATTTCACCCACAAGTACAATGTGTACCTGCCGGACGGATATGACAAGAGTGACCGGAAGTATCCTGTTGTTTATCTTCTGCACGGAATGTACGGCGGATATTCGGACTGGGTAAAGATGGGTAACATGAAACTCGTTGCTGACGAGTTGATATCTTCCGGCGAGGCATGCCCTATGGTTATCGTTATGCCTAATGCCGGAGACTGGGATATCTACAAAGTCCAGAACGGATATTTCAATGTTGAAGGATGGGCTTACGAGGATTTCTTCTTCAACG
This sequence comes from Bacteroidales bacterium, assembly GCA_017550655.1. Taxonomy (GTDB): domain Bacteria; phylum Bacteroidota; class Bacteroidia; order Bacteroidales; family UBA932; genus Egerieousia. The sequence goes on from JAFZOK010000013.1 coordinate 112,612, forward strand.
AATTTATGCCTGAAGTGGAAGCCAAATACCGCATACTCGGCGATAAGGGACACCGTTCAATCATGGGTCTTTCCATGGGAGGAGGCGGATGCGTTGTCTATTGCCAGAAGCATCCGGACATGTTCTCCTCATGCTATGCGATGAGTGCCTGGCTGGACACCAAGAATCTCAACGAAGAAAAGGCAAGGCAAAGGGATATGCTCTATATGCTCAACCAGAGCGTTAGGGAGAATTCCGCCATTGCCTTTGTGGAAAAAGCAGATGAAAAGACTGTAGAAAAACTCCGTAGCATCAAATGGTTCATAGACTGTGGAGACGAGGACCATCTCCTGGACCAGAACGTGCTCTTCTATCAAAAAATGCGGGAGAAAAAGATCAAGGCGGAATTCAGAGTCCGCAACAGCGGCCACAACTGGGAATACTGGCACACCGCCCTGAAGCTTGCCCTGCCGTTTGCCTCCCGCAGCTTTGCCAAATAAATAATCTTTCCGTTTTTTTCGTTTTGCATAGTCTGTCCTGCAAAAAATCCGGGACTTTTCAGTCTATTACTGTAGGACAACAAAGCTATGCAATATGAAACAGGAAACGCTCAAGAGAATAATAAAGCGCATCTGGCGCTCCATTGTCTGGATAGATGCCTGTTTGCTCAGGCAATCTTATTCCAGATGCAGATATGAAAAAAACTTTGCATCCAAAGACAGAAATATGGAAATACGCGGCAAGCTGTTTTCTCCATATTTTGAAAGCCTTTGTGCCAGTTTCAAGATAGAAATACCCACTTATAAGAACCAGTGGACTGCCTGCTGGTTTTGCCGCTGGTATATGTCCATAAGACTTCCGTGGACAAGCCGCTTCCGCATACTGGACGGCAATCTCCTCAAGTATTCCAAAGACCTGAAAGCGCGGGCTAATCTGGCCCTGGCGCGGGAACATATTAACAGAGAGGTAGAAGCATCAAAATACCTCGCGGCAATAGTTAAAGGCCAGAAAGACACAGCCCATATCAATACAGATGTTAAAGGAGCATCTATAGATTATTCATTTTAAAGACATATCAAATGGACATCAGCAACAAAATCAAACAGATTTTTCCGGATTTGGCGATGTACAAGTCCGGAAATAGGGATAATCTTTTCGGAGGCCGGAACCTTCCTTCCTTCGTAAAAGATTACATTGTAAAACGCTTTTCAGACTCGGCAGGCGTTATTGACCGGGAAGCAGTCAAGGATTATCTGGATACCAAGATGAACAATGATGGCGGCCAGATACGGCAGCGCCTTCTTCGCGGAGATAAAGTAAACCTTACCTGCCGCATTGTGGTTCAGAGCGACCTAAAAGCCGGCAAGACGGCTTTCAATATCGCAGATGTGGATCTGCAAAGCGATGCCTACATCCTCCCTTCCGTGATTGACAGCCATCTAGACGACCTTATAGACGGGGAGAACTGGGGAAATATAACATTGGAGTATTTCAAGCCCCAAGGCTCCAAGAAAGAAGGATATGTAAATATGACATCCTTCCGCCCTTTCCGCCCTTATTCTGTTGATTACGACTACTTTCTGAAAGCCAGAACACAATTCTCCCTAGAGGAGTGGATGGATGTTCTTATTTCAGCGATGGAGTATAATCCAGACAGTTTACTCCTCAAGAACGAAGAGGAATCCATAATGAGAAAACACGAATTTCTGTCACGTCTTTTGATAGCCGTTGAGCCTCGTCTGAATATGATTGAACTTGGCCCTAAAGGCACTGGCAAATCATGGATATACAGCAACTTGAGCAAGTGGATATGGCTCGTTGGAAATGGCGGAATAACTCGTGCCCGTATGTTCTACAACCGTTCCTCCCGCCAGTTCGGCGTCATGAAAACGCACGATGCCGTTATAATTGACGAAGCTGCCACCTTGGTTATAAAGGATGACGAACTACGTTCTTTACTCAAAGTTTTTTTGGAATCCGGAAGGGTTGGCATTGACAATGTAAACTTTCAGTCAGATTGCGGCTTTGGGCTAGAAGGCAACATTGGATTGACAGCCGAACTTCAACCTATAGACAAAGATTACTGGCGCAGCCTTCCAACTTTTTTCCGTGACTCCGCAACCCTTGACCGCTTCCACGTTTTTATAGAGGGTTGGAAGTTGCCTCGCTTGGGAATTGGCAGTATAGTTGATGGCTGGTCCCTCAACACGGAGTACATTTCGGAAATCTTCCATACAATGCGGTTCAAGCCGGAATATGCCGGCATTTTTGAGGATATTGTGTCTTACGACCTCTCCTCAGACCTAAGGGATCTCAAAGCCGTAAAGAAGATTGCAACCGCGTATGCCAAGCTGCTATTCCCACATATAACGGATTTTCACAAACTTACCGCCGATGAGCAGATGGAATACAAAAACTTGTACGAGAAATACTGCCTTGCTCCGGCTATCAAAAAGAGAAGCATTATTCGGGAGCAGTGCCATCTCCTGGACAAGGAGTATCAGACAGAAATGCCTGTTTTTAACATTATCCCTTAGACGAAACCTAAGACAGTGCAAAATTTCCGGAAAAATGCAGTCTATACTAATGAACGAACATAATACATAAAATTTAAGGCAATGAAAACAACAACCAACACAAACGTGACTATTGCGATTTGCTGGCTTTTAGCCATTTGTCCGCTTGTCATCTCTTGCAACGGTGAAAGAATCACCGATGCGGAACTCGTCAAGAACAGCCGTATTGAAACACGCAGTACGGATAAGGGAAAAAGCATTTTTTTCATCAATCCCGAAACAGGAGAAAGAACTCCAAAAATGGAAATTGACTGGACCCAGAACTCACCAAACGACTCTCTTTCCGTATTCTGCTCCAAGGACAAAAGAGGATACTACAGGAGTTGGGACGGAAAGATCATCGTTCCGGCTAAGTATCACAGGGCTTGGGTATTTTCTGAAGGCCGCGGTGCTGTTGAATTAGACGGCAAGATCGGTTTTCTCAACTACAATGGTGATTTGGCCATTGATTTCCTATTCTACTACTATGGCAATCCTCTCTCTGACTTCGTCTTCCACAACGGAGTATGCGTGGTGGCCAACAAAGAAGGAAAGTGCGGAGTTATTGATACCCTGGGCAACTGGCTGGTCAAGCCTGAATATGATTATGTATCCGCTTTTAAAGACTATGCCGTAGTTACATCTGAAGGAATGAGAAAACAGGTAACTTATGATGGCAATGTGCTTAACTCCTTTGTGCTAGACGACATTAAAGAGCTTACTTATAGGCGCGAAGACTTTGACAAGAACAACGAAGATGTGCTGGTAACCCATTACACCGGTCTGTACGCTTACCGTGTGGGCGGAAGGTGGGGCCTCCTTGACTCTCAACTAAACAGGCTTACAGAACCCTTGTATGCCAGCATTTCTGCCATAGGAGACAACATCTTCAGGGCACAGCTCCTTGATGAATTTTCTGAGGTCATCCTCAACGCACGAGGAGAAGTAATGAAGTAAAACAATCTAAACAACACCAAATAATCCCAAGATTATGAAAAAGCTGCTGAAACTTGTCTTTGTAAAGATACCTCTCTGGTTTGTGGCATTAAGTGTAATGACAGTCTTTGCTCTTAAATGGATTCCGGTAAACTACACCCCGCTTATGGCAAAAAGGGCCTTGGAATACAGGAACGACAAGAGCTATGGCCGCCTCCAGAAAAGTGTTCCTGTTGACAAGGTTTCAGCAGCTTCAATAAAAGCTGTTCTGGCGGCGGAAGACGCCGGTTTCTTCTCCCACAAAGGTTTTGAAACCGGAGAAATCCGGAAAGAGTTCAAAAGGCTGAAAAACGGGGAAAAGAATATAAGGGGATGCAGCACCATCTCCCAGCAAACCGCCAAGAATGTTTTCACCCTGGGCTCCCAAACTTGGTTCAGAAAAGCTGTTGAAGCCTGGTTTACGTTCCTCATAGAAAAAATCTGGGGCAAGAAAAAGATCCTTGATGTCTATCTAAATGTAGCTGAGTTCGGCAAGGGCATATACGGAATCCAGGCGGCGGCAGAGCATTATTTCCACACAGACGCTTCCCACCTTACAATGGCAGACGCTTCTTCGCTTGCCGCTTGCCTTCCCTGCCCTCTTCACAGAACTCCTGAGAGTGTGAACAGGAACCTTCCGAAACTCAGAGCCCAGATTGCAAAGAGAGCCAAACAAATAAAACTTAACCTTTAAGTATCGGCCTAAAAGTTTTTAATATAAAAAGCTCTGTAACGTTTCTCCGCTTCCTTGGATTTTTCTTTTCCTGAATTAAAGTCATATATATAATAATAACAGTAGCCTCCTATCTTTTTTGACCGAGTACTAGTCCAATAAGTGTTGTTAAGACCTAGTCTAAATCTATTAGGATAAATTTTTTTCATCTCCTCCAAACTAGGAATTCGCCAACCATAAAGACTGCAGCTGCCGTTATGGTAAGAATATCTCATTTCTTCGTCTCCAATACACCGAGATCTTCCCCAATCGTTATAGCCTTTACTTAATACCCAGCCGTGTTCGCCAGAATTGTCTATGTAACATATTTTTCCGCCGTCTTTTTCATCGCCTATAGCATATTTTGACAAACGTGTCTTTTCTGACATATAAGTTGAAACGTGCTGAACTGTGACTTTGAGCAATTCCATTTGTTTGGCTAATTCATTTCCGACTTTAATCTGTGTTTGAGGGCTAAGATCTTGTATCGTCTCATTGCCCTGCGGATAACGAGAGTGCTTGACAATAGATCTGGATGTCATATCAACTATGGTACCCTCAAAAAAGTACTGGTTGTATTCAACATAATGAGTCACACTCACCACGCAAAGTGTGGTGGCTCCAAAATGCTGGCCTATTTCAATCAACTGATCGTCACGAACCATTCCAGACGCCTGATACTTAAGTTCATCACGGAGAAATGCCAGAATTTCATCTGTCCTGTCATTTACAATTCTGGAAGTATCGGATTTCAAAGCATGTGTCAACTCCGAACGCAAGGCATTCAACGGGGTTTTGACAGAAGCGTCTGCATAAACAAACACGTCAAACCTTTTCTTTTCCTGACCCAAGCCAGCTTGCGCAAAAGCAATTTGAGAAAGAACAATAAATCCAGCACAAAAAGCTCTAGTCAAAAACTTCTTCATTGTTATTTTGGTTTATAGTTTTTATTGGCTCTAATCTTTACTCTTATAGTATCCTTATAATACAACACTCCTTCTATCATATGCGATAAACCCATCCTTTTAGCAATTTCATTACCAACCATCAATTGTGTTTGAGGACTCAAATCCTGAATCTTTGTATAATTATCAGAATGATAGGTTTTCTCTATATCACCAATTCTAATCACTTCCTCCCAAGATAAGTGACTGCCATCAGGATACATGCAATGTTTAATAATTGTCCTGGATGTAATATCAACAATAACACCTTCAAAGAAATACTCGTTGTACTCTGCATAATGAGTCACGCTCACAACACAAAGTGTGGTGGCTCCAAAATGCTGGCCTATTTTAATCAACTGATCTTCTCTAACCCTTCCGGACTCCGTATACTCAAGTTCACTGCGGATATATGCTAGGATTTCATCTGATCTATCATTTACAATTAAAGACGTATCATTAATCAAAGCGTGTGTCAATCTTGAACGCAAGGCGTTCAACGGGGTTTTGACAGAAGCATCTGCATAAACAAACACGTCAAACCTTTTCTTTTCCTGACTAGAATACGTCTGGGCGAATGCTGCAGACCAAACACATAACGCTACTGCCAATAAAAATATTCTTTTCATAAATTCGTTCTCTTTAATTGTTTTTTATCTTGTTAATGTATTGTTGTATCAAAGGATAAGAGTTTTGATATGCTTTTGAAACCGCATCGTCATAAGACGTAACGCTGCCGCCCTTAATGCCATCACGGGCAGAAACGGGATCTGCCAGAGAACCAGAATGAATTACATCACCCGTAACGGTATTGATAATTTCCAAATCTATGTTAACCCAAGCAAAGAAAAACCCGTCAACCTCATTTTGGTCAATAACAGAACCACGAGCTGAAAGGACCCATAAAGCTTGGTTTTTATTAGCGGTTGCCTTCAAACCCAGACCGGATATCATACCATTAATCTTTCCGTTAATAGGAATGTCTTTGCCAGATATGCCTTTAGCGGCAGCATCAATATACACAAACTCTTTCTCTAACTTTAATTCATCCGTCCATACTGTTGAGTTTGTCTTCTTTTCCGCAGGCTGTGGCTTTTCTGGCGGAACAATGCTTTGTGAAGGAGTGTGCTTTGAATTATCATCTTTGTTGCCGGGAACTATTTCAGAGGGATTGCCCGGTGGTGGATTATTGACCGTTGAATTATTTTTTGCTCTAGAGCCTTTAACGTATGTCTCAGCGATAGGATTCTCATTGACAGGCAAAGTAGGATTGATTTCTCTTTTACCGAAAAACAACAGCAATACACCTACTACAGCAATGATTAATGGCAACATCAGCAACAGAAGCCATTTCATGAGACCTTTCTTCTTTTTTTCCTTAATAAGCGGTTCGGCAAACTCTTTAACTTTTACATCGATTGTGTCCGTATTGTCATAAATCACAACTTCTCCAATTTCAAAAGCTTGAGCTTCTTTTTTAAGAGTTTCTGAAACGGATGGATTGGCTTCATTTTTCTGTACTAAAAACAAGACTTTAGGCCTGTACTCGTTATTCTTGTCTTTGGAGCGGATAATATTTGCTCCTTCTTTTTGATCCTTGCCAAATTCGTCTTTTAATAAAAAGATAACACCATCTGAATTATTGCCAACAAAATACCTCTCCTCAGTCTTCTGCCAATTTATATTGGAACGGTTGTACTCGAAGTCAAAATACAAATCCTCTTTTATCTTCTCAGATTTTTTCAAATCGTCTAAAGTATGGATAGCCCTGAGTACAGGGCCTTCATCACAAAGGCCGCTTCTGCACTTGCGATGAGATATGAAAAAATAAATCCGAGGCAAATTTTCCCGTGTCATTCCCGTCTAAAATTATACAGTTGAACCAAGATAAAGGAAACGCTCATACAATTCTTTGCTTAGAAAATATGAAGAATCACCATTTGGATTCTTAATTAAAAAGCCTCGGTTAGTTATTCTATGAATCTTCCCGGAAGGGTCCTCCCAAGAATACGCCATCTCATCCAAAACAATGTCAATTATCTGGTCTTTTGACAAGCCAGCCAGAGAATCTTCTGAAATTTTGTATTTATTTATAGCTTCCTCAACGAGTTCCGTTTCATTCTTTTTTGAAAGAATCTCGCGCTCTTTTGCCTCGTCCAATTCATTGGCAATAACCTTGGACATAAGATTCTGGCGCACAGATGGAGGAAGCAGGCACTTTACGGTATCGCGGAGTTTCCTGAAATAGTCAAACTGAGGAATTAAGTTATCCTTGTCGTTCCAAGCTCCCTTAGCAGGATTTTTGATAATGAAGTTAGCCAGAATAGGTTCTGTGAATATCTTTTCCTGGATAACTTTCAATGCAGCAACTATAACGTCTGCATGGTGAAAATAAAGGCGTTCTTTCTCGGCGATAATTATAGGCTTATTCTTCACGGCCCTTTTCTTGAAATCTTCATAAACAGAGCCCTTGTCACTGCCGTTAAGAGCGCAGTAATCAATAAGCAAACGTTTGTCTTTCAAATCTACATACGCCTCCGTCTTTGAAGTATCGTACCTCAAATCAAAACATTTCCTCCCTTCTATATAGTCTGCCAGCGGTTTTTTGTTTTCTCTTTTAATCTTGTCTGGTTCCTCAAACACCAAAACACCGCCTTTAAACAACCTTCTATGGATGGTAAACCATTGAATGTCTTCAATATTCTTATCGTTGATTATCGTGCTCTCAAATTGTTTGTAATCCGGTATTATTGTCAAAAAAGAGCGTGAAATAATAGGAGCTGACTGATAAGAATCACCGCCTTTATATGCTCCGTGACGCGGATTGTCTTGAACTTTTGCCGTCAAATCATAAAGCTGGGTTTCATCGCTTAGCACCACACCCGTTTTCTTTTCCAAATACTTCTTGGCCGCCTTTTCAACAACGCTTTCTCCCCGGGCTATTTCTTTCAGATATTTTTCATGAGTCATATCTTTTTTAAAATACTCCTCATCCAGATTATCTTCCCATCCAGCATCTTCAAAATCAGACTTATCTACAAACCCTCCCGGAAGCCCCCAGTATCCGCTGCCTACAACATTGCCCGTTCTCTTAATCATCAGAACGGCCAATTCCTTTTCCTTGAGAGTCAAAAGCACCATATCAACCGTAAGATTCGGATGCATATACTTGTAGTTATACCCCCCGTTGAGAGACAATGCCCCTGTGTCAACGCCAAGGCTTTTGATGCTCTCCAGCCAGGCGGATTTTCTTGCCTGAGGCATAAGAGCCTGCCAAATGCCGGCCTTAAGTTCCTGGCTAATTCCCTCTGATTGAGCAAACGGCGAAACCAGAGCATTGAGAATGGCCTCAAGCGCAACCTTAACCAGTTTTTGATGTTTTCCCGCCAAGAAACTGTCTTCTGGCACGGAACCATCAGAAGAAACCGAGATCCAGTTGTTTCCCCGATATCTTTCCTTTGGCTTCTCCTGGAGTACGGCTGCGTAAACAACAGAGCCATCCTCAACGGGCACGGGAATCAAGTCCTTTTCCGAAATATTAATATTTTTATTCTCATTTAGGACGGCAGAAACAGCTATTGTCCTGTAATCGCCGCCGGCATCTGCATTCACGCCTGAAGGCAACTCAAAAAGGTTGTTTTCCCCTTCTACAGAAAAGACCTCAATAGACTGATTTTCACCAGTCCTCTTTAAAGCAAAGATAACCGCAACGGCTTTTTTAATAGAATTCATAATCCTTTGTTTTACGATGTGAAGATAGTTATTGCAGTTGAATAAACAAAGGAATAGAGCACTTTTTTGTGACGCATATGCAAAAAATCTTGATAAAAGCAGTCCTTCAAGGTGGGAACACACACAAACTAAATATTATGAAGATATATCTTATTAAAAAACTGGAGCGGCTTTGCCGTGTAATCCCCCCGGCACTCTTCGACTATTCAGAAGTAAAGGAAAAGTTCCGTGAGGATATTGACAATTACATTCAACGACATCCCGGGCTGCCGAATGATGTGGGATGCAACGTGTACCGTCCTCTCTATGCAATTGAGGAGAGCAGTATTTTGCGAGCGATTTGCCTTTCCCTGAATAATAATGCAAAGCGTTTGCAGGAACTCAACAAATCCTGCAGCGACCAAGACCAATATGTTATTCCTAACATTATAATGGTGGAGTTTCATCCCTATGACAAGGAAAAAGAGGGTGGTTTCCTGAGTAATATCGAGTTCACTCTCAACTATGTTTATAAGGTCACGATTGATCCGACACACGGAACATTAACGCAGGATGAGATCATTTCCAGTCCCAAGGTAATTCAGACGGGTATAAAGGACTTACTTGTAGAAAAAACTGGAGAAATGAGTTATCACATTACTTTTTTGTGGATGGGGGAAACGGAAGTCGATTATACCATTCGCAGCCTTAAATTATTGGGAACCAATACAGAGGAAAAAATAGAGCTTGCAGGAACTCTTCTCAAGGGAATCAATCACCTCTCTGGAAAAAACGGTGGATGCGGAGGAAATTGGATAAGAATTAACACAGACGTCTTGCCAGCAGATTTTGCCTGGGTGGAAGTGTTGCCAGACAATCAGGTTAGAATCAAACTCAGAGATAATACTGTGTATGCAGACCTTGATGGAGTCCCTCTTGAGCTCAACAACCCTACGCCTTTCTACGTCAATTCCATACTCAACATAGAAGGCCTTTGTTCTCTCATACTCAAATAACTAGAACTATGGAAATACAGTATTATTCTGCAACGGAGAAGGGGTCTTCACACTTTGTCAACGAAGACAGCATTATAGCGCCTGTTGAAATTGGCAATGATATGCTGCTCTTTGGTGTCTTTGATGGAATCTCCGGCAATCGAGACGGAGAAAAGGCTTCTAAGCTGGCAGCAGAAGTGATCCTGTCAAAGATAAAAGATGCAATTGAATGTTCCCCCTGCATTAAAGAGGCGATGATAGAACTCACCCTTCAGGCGAACCAGGCCATAATTGCCTTGCAGAAAGAAACCGGCGGGAAGATGGGAACAACTATGACTTGGTGCATCATTGAAAGCAAAACAAAAACTCTGAATGTTGCTCATATAGGAGACAGCCGCCTTTACAAATTAGAGGAGACCGGCACCATAACAAGACTTGCGTCTGCCGATACAGATGAAGAAGGCAGGTTGACAAAATGGTTGGGACAGCCCTGGCCGCTTGATAAAACAAGTATCTATTTCAGGACCAGATTCTCAGAAGGAGACACAATAGTAGCCGGAAGCGATGGTTTTGTCCAAACTAAAGAAATTGAGGACTATATGCCAGCTCTGAGTTCAGGAAAGACTCCCGCAGATATTGTAAAAACAATGCTTGCACAAGCAAAGGCAAGCAGCAATGACGACATCTCAATTATTATGCTCTGCTCCAAAGGCCCCGTTCAAACTATAGATGAAAGAAAAAACAATACTATAAACCCAGATAAAAAACACACCGCCATGAACTCAACAGCAACAAACAAAAAAATGATTAAAGGATTCTTGTTCCTCGCAATAGTGTTGGCAGTCATCTCCGCTGCTTTCCTGTTCCAGTACAAGAACCTTTCCGCCAAGTTCGGAAACTGCGAGAACGCTCTTCTTCTGAATTCCGACACTCCAGTCACCAGTTTGGCAGACAGACTGAATTCATCTTCCAGAATCGAGGACCGAAATGAAGCAGTCTTCATTGCAAAACACATCATTTCCTCTCTGAAGAAAGACTCGAACTTGCCTGGAATATATGTTCTTTCTGAAAGAGATTCCGATTATGGCCTGTCATTTTCCCTTGATTCTGCTGGAAGGGCAACTATCGAGAATTGGCCTTATCTCGGAGCACGTCTTGAAGCTCAAGACCAAAGGCGTGGAATCAGCGATGATATGAATGACTACGTTCTTCCTGAACAGATGAAACAGGAAGGCTCTGCTACATATCGCAGTTTCACAGTCAACATCAGGGAAAAAGGCAGCTTTCCTTTATTCAAGAAAAGGGTAAAGGACTCTGTTATTTTGAGAATCACACAACACTGGGCAGAAGGCTATGAAGCAAAAGATTCTGTTTACCGATATGTTTTGGCAACAAAAGGCAAGGCCTCTATTTCTTTGCCTGTCAAAGACTCAGCAGGAAATGCCCTTTACTATTCCGTACTGCCTATTCAGAAGGGATTTTCTTTCGGCTCTGAACAAAGAACATACAAGAACAATTTCGGCAGGCTCAATTTTACTCGATCCAAAGCTTACCTTATGCCATTGGATGCTTCTATAATCAAGGAAATAAAGAAAGAAAACGGCATCATTGTCCGTACACCGGAACAATACAGGAGCATATACTTAGGAAGCCTTTTCATAATCCTGGCTGCGTGGCTGGCTGTATTCTTCTTTACCCTGAAGCTGGACAAAAAGAAAGGGAAAACAAGCAACTATTCTATTATTGCGGCCGTAGCAGGCATCACATCTCTTGGCATCTTAACTCAATTCAGCATACCGGCACATCCTCTTCAGGACGGTTTGAGGGCTGTGGAACAGCTTCTCAAGGGTTTATTGCCCGGAATTGGGCTCTTGATGCTGGCTTCCAGTATAGACTGGGCAGAGGTTTTCAAACGCAATAAAAAGGTTTACATAAAAGCATTTGGCGTTGACACGGCTCAGGGTATTTTGTTCGGTGCTTTTACGGTGATTACAGCTCTGCTGCTGCTATTCATAGGGAGCGGTCCGGGTGGCGCCAAGGTCAATCTGTGGTTCTTTCAGGGCTCGCCAATCATAAAGTATTGTTTGGTTGGCTTCCTTGCAATATACCTGGCCAATAGAATAGACACTATTCCTGCATTTGCTTCCAAAAACAACAATAAATACGATAGGAAACATCATCTAAAACTTATAGTTAAATTATGTGCTCTTGTTTGCCTCCTGCTTGTTTTCCAGATTGTCTTTCTCGGCGATATGGGACCGGGTATCGTGCTCGCCCTGACAGCCATATGCCTTTACTCAACCTGCAGAAAAGACACTCTGCCAATGATTTTTGGCACCCTGTCCTTTATCCTGATGTCTGTTCTTTGGAACTACATTATAGGCAATCACTGGACGCTGGCTTTGCCTCTGATCTGGGGCTGTGGGTGGATAATCTACTGCCGTCATTTTAGAGGACAGATATATGAATCTGCCATTGTAGTAGTAATAGTTATCTCCGCCCTCATTTATGGGGGACAGTGGCTTGATTCTATAGGCCTTCATTCTATGGGAGAAAGACTGTCTGACAGAATAGAGATGTGGGACACCCCATTCTGCAACCACACACAGTCAGATCAGCTGGCACTGGCCATACAGGAATGTGCCGAGGGAGGCCTAACAGGTTCATCTACAAGCACGTCATACCTCGTCCCTGCATCGCACACAGATCTTGTTTGGCCTACATTCGTTTCTCACTTTGGAATCATTGGCGGAGCCGCTCTTATCTTCTTGTTTATTGTCCTGTTTTACAGCGGCTTAAAAATAGCAGTCAAATGCAAGACAGGATTCAGTTTTTATCTTGCCTCTGGCCTCATTTCCGTCATCGCAGTCCAGTGTCTTTTGATAACAGGCGGCACTATCGGACTCTGGCCCCTGACCGGAGTCAATATGTTCGGTTTGAGTTCCGGTTCTACAGATTTGGTTCTAAGTCTTGGGGCCGTTGGCGTTTTAATTAGTCTATCGCGTGAAAACTGTCCAGGCTATAACTGGAACGGGAAAAAGGATGCCGTAGAATCAAGGCTTCTGCTCTTTATGGTTTCTGTGCTTTTGTTGTTGACAATAATTACTGTTTCTTCCGTCTATAGCATATTCCTTAGAGACACCTATCTTACTAAATACACTATAGTACAGAAAAACAGCGGAGAAATTGCTGTAGAATACGCCCCGGCAATAGGAAAATTCATCAAGAACAATCTGACAGCCGGAGAAATCTTTGACAGAGACGGCAACCCTCTAGCTTTGAACGGACCTCAGGGACGTATCTACCCCGCCGGTTCAACCTGCTTCTTCTGGACTGGAGACATTAACACCCAGACCTTGTTTTCAAGAACAGACCGCTATACCGCCGGAGTACTTGCAGAGCCACGATGGCTCTCTTTTCTCCGCGGTTATGACAATCATCCCAAAAGAGTGATATTTGTTGCCGACAAGCTAAAGTCGCCTTATTTTCCAGACACTGATATATACAGAGAAGACACAGTTACCGTTTATGATTATAAGGAGGTTCTGCCATTCTACTATTCGCCGGAGAAGACTAAAGCGTTCAACGACTCAACCGCCGTAGCCAGCAGAAGCATACATCTCACTCTGGACAGCAAACTTCAGGAGGCTATAACGCTCTCTGCCGCAGACTTCTACGCCAATTGGACAGGCAGGGGCATCACTTCCAGAACAAGATTTTCCATTGTCGTGATTGATGCCGCTACAGGAGAGGTGCTTGCATCTCCTTGCTATCCGCAGGCAGACCAGAACAGGCTGAAGGCAATGGCAGAGGCTCACATCAATGTGTATCGCGATGATTCAGATATTCATTTCAAGGCTTTTCCGGATATGGACCTGGCGCTTTGCCACCCGACAAACCCGGGATCCATAATGAAATTGTTCATTGCCGCAGCCGGCTTCAACAAAATTGGAGCCAGAATGGCAGAGCATAAAGAAACTGTCTATGACGCAGAAAAGATTTATGCCAAAGAGCCGACCGGTACTGTCTCACTGCTTACGGCTCTTGTCAAATCAAGTGATATCTACTTTGTCAAATCTCTGAATGACCTTGACTTATTTAACGAAGCACTTAGACTCTACCGTGCCTGCGGTGTCTGCTTCAACGGCAAGCAGTCTTATTGCCTGTATTCTAACGTCTGCACCACCAATATCGATTCACTCAAAGCAGACCTTGCCCGCATTAGAGAGACAGGTTTAAGGAAATACAATAACTACTGCAACTCCCGCAAGCAGCGAAGACTCGTTGATTATGAATGGACTATGGCTTGGGGGCAGGGCCCTGTCAAAGCCTCGCCGATAGCCGTTGCCCGCCTGATTGGCGCAATTGTCAACAATGGAGTTCTTATGAAATCCAAATTCAACAGAGAAGAACCAGATACTGTCTTGGATACTCTCCTGACATCTCATAATGCAGAATTGCTGAGAAAGAATATGAAACCGCTTAGAAACGCCAAGATTAAAATCTGCGGAAAGACCGGCACATCAGAGCGTTACGACAGACTTTCTCCCAAAAGGAAAACAAACGACGCCTGGTACGGAGCCTATATAGACGGGAGCCTTAATCCAAAGACAGGACATCCGCTCGCTGTTGTCGTAAGGTTTGAAAGAGTAAACGCAATGTCAACTTTAGCCGTCAATTATGTCGATAAATATTTGCTCGGCGTTTTGCAAAATCTCGGATATATGTCAAGTCTATAATAGCGTAAAGGAACTAAATATGAATGAGATTTTGCTAGACCTGAACAAACAGTCTTTAACCTTCATAGGAGACAGTAAAGACAACTGGTTTATTGTCAGAGACGGTTGCTGGAGTTATAAGTTATTCCAGATGACTTGCCATAAAGCCTTTGAGAAAGAGAGAAGCATTCTAGAAGATATTCAGGAATGCCCCCACCTCTGCCATATAAATTCTTGGGGTAAGGCCGTACGCGGCAATACATACTACCGCTGCATCAAAATGCAATGGTACGGCAACAATGGAGCCGATTCATTGCTTAACCCCACATCACCGGTAGCCATTTCAGCCAACACGCTGTCTCAAAAGAATTTAACAAACCTGGCCAAAAAGCTTCTTGCCCCATTCATTGAACTTGAGGCCAAAGGCTACAGGCACAACGATATTGCACCCGAAAATCTCATCCAGAAAGAAGACTCCAGCTTTGTTCTTATCGATTTCGGTTCTGCCGTCAAACTTGAAGAAATCAAAAAAAGAGAAATCAGGCCCTCTGATATCCAGGGGCACAAAAACTTCTGCGCACCTGAGAAACAAGACGGCAGCATTACGGAAAGTTCAGACATCTATTCCTTTGGAATAATTCTCAAGATGATTGCAGCACGCGCCAAAAGCCTTGGAATAGATTGTTCTGAAGATTATCTGGCCATCGTTCATAAATGTATTGAATTCAAGCCCGATGCCAGATACCAGTCTTTCCGGGAAATAGAAGAAGCCCTGAACAATCTCCACTTTAACGTAGAGCCCCAAGACTTGGCCAATCCCGAAAAGCCTGCTCCGGCAATGGCTCCGGCAAAGATGCCGCCGAGGCCAAGACACAAGCAACTGGCCCTAAAATCTTTTGCCGTGGCGGCATTTGTGGCAGCCATTTCATTCTTGGCTATGGAAGTATATCTTACATATTTCAGGACATACGGAGATACTCCTACAGAAAAAGAAGCGGTCTTGAACCGTTCCATTTTCACAGACATAAAACTAACAGTATTAGACATAAAAAAAGCAAGCAACTATGAAGACAACCGCTAAAACAAGAACAGGCCTTTTGCGCTTTATCAAAGTTATGATCCGGACTATGCTAGGACTAGAATCAGAACTGGAGCCCAACAGCAAGATAGGATTTTGCAACGCTATCGTTGAGGATATTATAAATAAGCTTGGAGACCTGGTTTCAAACTCGGATTCAGTCTGTTTCTACACAGATGACTCTACGGCCGGAAACTTTTTGAA
This sequence comes from Bacteroidales bacterium, assembly GCA_017550655.1. GTDB lineage: Bacteria > Bacteroidota > Bacteroidia > Bacteroidales > UBA932 > Egerieousia. The sequence goes on from JAFZOK010000013.1 coordinate 128,483, forward strand.
CAGCATAGAGGGCCACAACCTTCTTTCTTCCCAGCTGACAAGCAAGAACTTGGCGGAACTGTTGCCTCTTGCGGAGGGCATAAGCTGCGGCCAGGTTTTCGTACGCCCCTTGTCTGAAGCACCTAAAGACACAGAAGTTCGCAGCGTAAATAATCTGGATCTTCCCGTTCTTTACAAACTCTTCACACAAACTTGCAACACAGACTGCAAAATAACAATTGAAGGTCAAGAGCCGTTTTATCTATCGGAGAAAAAGTCTATAAATGGTATTTATCCCTTTGGCAGGGAGGATAAGGAAAAGCCATTGCGGACCAATAGTTTTACACTGCCTTCAGACTGGAAAAACGTATCTCGCGCTCAAGGTATCATCTATCCCAAGAAAGGCCGATGGTTTATAAAGGGGCAAAACAGGCCCAAGATGAACATCAATGGAGAACCCTTAGATATAGGTATAGGCAATGAGAAAGAGCTTGCAGGCAGCGGAACCATTGAAATCGGAACAACGCTCTTCAAGTACAGCATAGAAAGCAAATGACAACACTTAACAGACAATCATGACAAGAACTAATTTCATCAATTCTACCAAGAATCTCCTTAAGGCAACAAATGAATACTGCTCAAAACATTATAGAAGACTTGACGATATAGTCCGCTCAATGTTCTTCCTTATGCAAGACATCAGAACCTTTCTGGCGGCATCAGAAAGTGAAATGCAAGACAACAAAAATATCCTGAAGCCTGTCAAGCAGACTTTAGCCATCGTTGACAAGAAAATCAAGAGGCTTGGCTGCGGCAAGAAGCCCACTAAAGGACAAAAGGCGCTTCTCGTCTTGCTGTCATTGTTTCAATACATACCCGGCATCAACAACGACAATCGTGACTGGAATTTTTTAAGACAAACGAGTGACATTATGCTTCCCCTGGTTTGGAAAAAACTCAAGCAGTTTCAACCAACGACCGGCCAAACATCTTATGCCAAAGCAATGCTGGGCCTGGTGGCATACGACTTATTGCGCACGTTTGACGACAATCCGGAGGAATTCCAGACAGAAGAAAACCTATGCGAGTTCTCCATCCGAATGCTCTGTAACAACGATTGCCTAAAAGAAGACATATCTACCCTGGGTGTGTTGTTTCTGATAAGATCCTATCAGCATCTGAAAAGGTCTGAATTAGAATATGAGGACAGTAAAAACTCACTGAACGAATCAAAAAAACATTTAACAGACCAGCAGGCAAAAGAATACCATATAGATGAATTATTAGGAAGAATGTATGACCAAGACAATAAATTAGAGTATATATTCTACCCCTTAGCCACTCCAAACCCCGAACAAAAAGATGCTTCTTTATACTCATAAAGTTCCACGACATGTCAAAAAAGAGCAGTTTTCCTATAAATCTCCCTGCCTAAAATAGCCATAAAACGGCCTCCAGAAGCCCAAATAAGGCCGCTTGAGCATATTTTCACAACCCGTTTGCAAATTTTTGTCATTTTTTCTTGCTTATGTAATAATATTATTCTACTTTTGTTGTGTAATAAAAATATGGTCATTAAAACTTAACTATTATGAAACAGCAGATTAACTCAGCAGATGAAAAAATGATTATTGATGTGGCCAAATATCTTCTTAACGACAAAAGAATAATGGGCTTGCTTTCAAAGCTCAATGCAAGCCCATCAGACTATGTGTCAGGAACTTGGATGAAGATAAAAGACATTGACTTTTCTTCTGTCAATAGCCCGAAGGCATACATTAGAAGAACAATGATCAATCTCATCTATGATGATGCTGCAAAGGAGGGAATCCTCCAGCCCAAAAAACGTCCAAATCGTATCCCCTACGCTAGTAAGATCTTCATAGACGATGGTTTTGAAGATCTTGATGATGACAGCGCCAAGTCAAAGCAAACAAAATCGGACAACATGCTTTCAACCACCGACGACTATGCTGTTGACAGAACTGATACGGATAGAATTATTGAAAACGCCATCGGTTATTATGCCCCTGGAGATTTGTACATAAAGATATCGAAGGTCCTTGTGAGGAGAAAGGGGTTTAATTCACAGCTTTGGCTGACAGCGGTGTTGGCGGAACTGAACGGCACAGGCATTGGAAAGGCTATTGCAGATTATGCCAGCACTCATCCGCTTGACAGTCTATCCAAAATATCAAGCATATTCTACAGGAACAGAAACAAGGTAGAGGAAAAAGGTCTTACAGCAGATGAAAGATATGATTTGTTGAACGACTTGAAGTGCTCCTATCCCGTCCAGCCGGGCAAATAAATCAAAATCAAATAGTTGCCGCTATGACTATCAATGATTCCATAGAAAAGCTCCTTCTTGCAACAAATGAATACTGCTCAAAACGTTACAGGAGAGCCGACGCTATGGTACGCCAGATTTTCTTTCTTTTTATGGGCATAAGAACCTTTTTGGGAAGAACAGAAAACGAATGGACGGCATACAAAGATTTATTGCTGCCCGTCAAGCGCACTTTAGCCAAAACAGAGAAAAGAATTATGAATCTCGGCATCCGCAAGGCTCCCACAAAAGGACAAAAAGCCATTCGCTTGATGTTGAGTCTGTTCCAGTATATTCCGTGCATTAATGCCAGAAATTGGGAAACCCTGAAAGAATCCAGCGCATCCGGCCTTCCGGCCATTTGGGAAAGATTCAAGCATCTAAGACTGACAACTTACCAGACATATTATGTCAAAGCCATGCTCGGACTGCTTGCCCATCTGCTTTTATTATCTCCTGATGACAATCCTGACAGTTTTTATAAAAAGGAAAAACTGTGCGATTTTTCCATTCAAATGCTGGATGACAGTCCTTTCTCAGATAACGACACTTTTGGAACACTGCTCTTCATACGGGCGAAACTGCATCATCACAGGATTCAAAGAGAATTTGAGGCTTGCAAGAATTCACTGGTTAAGTCAAAAAAGTATTTGTCCGAGCAGATGGTTCAATATTATGAAATTGACAAGCTCCTTGACAATATGAAATAAAAAGTTATCATTAACCCTTAAAACCAACAATACATTATGAATGAACAAGTTAACGGGAATCCCGTCATATATCAATCAATTTTGAGAGAGTGCAATAATCTCCTTCCGGCAGAATATGTTTCTGTGATAATGAATTATGAAACCGTTTGCAGGCAGATTGGTCTGTACAACGATTACTTTTATTGCGTGGCAGCTGTCAAAGATGCTCTAGGAAATGAAAACGCCTCAACAGAATTCTACGATATAATAAAAGATCTGTGTCTGGAGGCAATGAGCCTTTTCCGCATATTTAACGAGAAACAGCAGGAAGTGCTTGAGGACCTCAGTTATTCCATTTATGTAATTGAAGAGTCTGCAGAATACATCTCAAAATACCTTATCCTGTCTGATATTTTCAGGAGTTACAGGCAAGGCGATGTTTCTGACCTAAAAAAAATAGTAAACTGGGCTCACCAGATAATAGATATAAGATCCAGGGTAATGCCTCCCGTATGCCACAAGGCCACAAATGCTTTTTTGTTTGAGTGCTGGAACTTTATGGATAGACTGCAACCAGACAATAATGTAGATGCCATTGCAAAATGCACCGTGGCGATGCTGGTTGGAAGACTGTCCCAAAACACACAGTTTACTAAAGAAGCAGAACCTGATAAAATTATGGATAGCATTGAGTTCTTCCTGCCCGAAAAAGAATACGATCTGTTTGCACAGATAGCTCGCGTAACGGTTTTTGAACTCAAAAGAAAAGAATTCAGAAAACTCTTTACAAAAGACCCTTCTTCTGTTGATATGGTTAATCATTTGGTGTCGTTCCTCGGCGGTACTCTAGAATGTGTTTTGAGAGATGAACTTGATATAGACACCACAGACAGCTATCTGTCTGAGCTGGAATACTACGAGTCCAGGCTGAAGAACAACCAGGAAACGCAATATACAAAAAGGCAACTGATGATTCTGAAGTATGCCAAGACTGTTGTTTTCAACGATCCATACCCTCTTGGAATAGAAGAAGGTACCGACCCTATTGCCTGTAAGGCGACTTTAGACCGCATAATAAGCGAAGCCGCGGCCATCAGGATGGAAAACCAAGAGCTGCAGATAATGTATGCCATTTTGGCTGCAATAGCCTTGAGCAACGCAGACCAGGTAGAAGATTATGATGATTTTGACACAGATGAATATCAAGCCATAGTTCAGTCCATCACAAGCCAGGCCCGTGCTCTGATAGACAAGATTTCTCTCTGGCCGGATTTAAAAGCGGCACTTCTCCAGAAGCTAGATTTGTTCAAATATTTAACCATATAACTTATTTATAATTAAGAAATACTTAGGTTAATTTGTTTAAAATATTCTTTCTTTGTATTTTTGCCGCGTGAACGTAAAGAAGCATATATATAATGAATTTGCCGCCGGTTGTGCAAGGGTAAACGGCGGGTGCGTCGCTTATCACGGCGCTCTGCAATACTATGCCCTTCATACCCAGCAGTTCAACACAATTTACCTGCATTCGGCCAAGCGCTTCCGCCCATTTGTCATCAACGGTGTTGCTTATGAATACCATCCGCTCAAGTTCACCTACAATATGGTTATCAGCAAGGACCCAGACGGCAACCCATTTGCCGTAACCTCTCTCTCTCAGACAATTGTTGACTGCATCCGGCACATAGATTTAGCCGGCGGTTTGGAAGAATTGCTATATGCACTCTCCTCCATTTCCTGCGGACAGTTAAAGGAAAAAGACCTCCTTGTCTGCCTGGAAGCCTACGACAACGCATCTCTTTGGAGCAGGACAGGTTATCTTCTTTCTCTTTTTCAAAGCACCAACGGCATTAGCCAGCGCTTTCTGGACATCTGCCGCATCAAAGGCAGTGGCGTTAAAAACAAGATTGCCAGTTTCAATAACGCCTTGGAGTATATATCCCAATGGAATTTATTTGTGCCTAAAAATCTGGGCAATATGATTACAAAAGGAACTGAATATGGGAACCAGGTCATATACTAAAACAGAACTGAGCTCACTGATGGAGGCCACCGGTTATCCAATGGCTTCCATTGAGAAGACAATGCGCCTTCTTGATTTGCTCAAAGCTATTAATTCAAACACCTTTTTGGGCGAAAACCTAGCATTAAAGGGCGGTACTGCTATCAATATCATCCACTATAGTGAAATCCCCAGGCTCAGTGTTGATTTAGATTTTGATCTTGCCAGGAACACTCCTAAGGAGGAAATGCTGCAAGTTAAAGATGAGGTCTCTTCTCGAATCCGAGAGCTTACCGCTTCGTTAGGCTATTTCCTAAATGACCCACGCCCTAACTACGCTATCCATCAGACGGAATTATTCTACCAAAGTGCAACAGGAAGCAGAGATAAAATCAAGCTGGATATCAACTGCCTGTCCCGCTGCCATATATTTGAGCCCGTTGTGCGGAAAGCTAAGAATCCCTTCCTTCCAGAAGACGTATTCCCTGTTAGAATGCTCTCCGAATATGAACTTTTCGGCGCCAAACTGAAAGCTCTGCTGGAGCGGAATACTCCCAGAGACATTTTTGATGCCTATACACTAGAACAGAAGGGATTATATCAAGATGAGGGCTCAATTGCATTAATACGCAAATGCTTAGCCTATTATCTTTCTCTGACCAGAGGCGTTGATATTGAAAAGGCTCTTGAAGCTATCCGAAACCGGCCCGTCCAAGACTTTAAGAAACAGTTGTTCCCAGTTCTGAAAACCGGATATGGCTTTGTGAACTGCAGCCTGATGTCATCAGAAGCCGTTAAAGGCGTTTCCCGCTTCCTGTCTTTCACAGAGAACGAGAACGCCTATCTGGAAGCTGCAAAATCAGGAACATACAATCCTAATCTCCTCTTCGATGACGCATTAGCAGAACGAGTCTCCGATAATCCGGCTGCAAAGTTCTATATCACAAATGGCGCTTAATTGCTCAGCGATTGCTGCCTCTTTATTCCATTCTGACAACAATTCTTCTTTGCTCTGAAAGCAAGAGTTTTTTAGTTGCCTATCCTACCCTCAGAGGACTTCTCCGGAAACAAAAAACTTTTTTCCTGCGAAACTGCAAATTCTAGCAAATTATTCTGTCTATATGTGTAGATTCACCTTTAATATGTCAAAGTTTCCAAGAAAAGTTTGCAATAGACCCAAGTACCGCAATAAAGAAACAAGCATAAACTCTTTGTTTCGTGATAAACTATCCAAAGGATAGGGGCAATACAATTGCCCAATAGAAGCTAATTTCATTTATAATTATTCAAAGTCGTATTATAAATATTAATTATGACTTATCGTGCATTATTTGTAAATTTGTATTTGATATATGTTAACACCGAAAGGGGCATTTCTGCGAAGCCTTATGAGCAGAGTAATGAAAGTTATGCTTAAAAATCATTCTGAGAATTTCAGCTCTTTTTTCTTTAAGAAAGCTGATTCGAAGCAGATTGTTTTGCCTAGCTCCGCTTGCCAAGGTGGCGGAGGGTGCTATCAGTGCAAATGTGCTCCAAGGAAGAAAGTCTAACTAAATTACGGGGAGGCTTTTCTCCCCTTTTTTTATAATGTACCATCTTAATCCTTTTATCCACATATTCAAGCGGAAAGGCAAAATTGCGCTATATAACGCGCTAACTCTCAGTACGTTATACTTAAAGAAGGCCGACTATGACAGCATCTCATTCTCTAACCCGGCGAAAGAGCTACTAGATAATGAGTTTGTAGTTGGCCCGGATTTCGATTCACTAAATTATCTATCAGAGCATAAACCTAAAGAACTAACAGACGAGCTCTCTGTTGCTTATTTTCTACTGACATCTGGATGTAACCTCCGTTGTCGGTATTGTTTCGTTGAGACTAGGATGAATAATCATAAGACATCAGTAATGTCAGAAGAAACGGCCGAGGCTGGACTTAGAATGCTTCAGATGAATATTCCAAAGGACGCCACTCTAGTATTTTATGGCGGAGAACCATTTCTCAATTTCTCCGTCATGCAGTATATTGTTAGAAGATGCCGAGAGTTGGAGTTAGATGCTCATTTTGTCGTAGTAACAAATGGGCTCTTAATCACTCCTGAAATAGCCTCCTATCTTGCGGACAACAAATTCGAAGTAGGAATAAGTCTGGATGGTGAAAAAGGCATAAACGATTCCATGCGAGTGGATTATGAGAACCAAGGTTCTTTTGACGAGATTGAGAAAGCCATAACCATATTAATGGATAAGGGTATTGTCCCCAGTATTAGTTGCACTCTATCAAAGCATAATTGGGAGAATCCTGGGAATATCATAAACTTAATCAAGAAATACCAACTTCCAGGCTTTGGATATAATCTGCCCGCAATAAATGGGAATATTCGATTCTCTAAGGAAGAACGCGCTATCTTGATTAAGCATTTGATTGAGGCTGAAACCGAAGTGGTTAAGCATCGGTTAATAGAAGACAAAGTTGTGGACAGGAGGCTAAAATCCTTTGTGGAACACCATAGCTGGCTGAAAGATTGTGCTGCTTATGGGCAGCAATTTGTCATCACACCAAAGGGGAAAGTTGGTGTATGTCATGGATTATGGCCAGATGAAACAAATGGAGAATCTAAGACATACTACAGCGTGGATGTTACATATGATAAACCATTACGTGAACATCCAGATTGGAAAGAGTGGTTTAATAGAACACCATATAATATGCCTGAGTGTTGGTCCTGCCCTAGTATTGCACTATGTGGTGGTGGCTGTGCAAAGAACTCTCTTCTGACAAAATCCAATATCTGGAACAAAGACGAAGATATTTGTCAGCTAATGGAACAGCTCCTACCTTGGACAATTTGGACTTATTATGATTTAACTAAAAACGCATATTAGTAGTTAGATGTAACAACTCATTATAAACATATAAAGAATTATTGAAGATATATGGCAAGGCTTGGAAGAGATTACGAAGATGACCCAACCCCATGGGGAGATTATGTTGTTTTTTCTGATGAAGGCAAGAGGCTCAGAAAGTTTCCAGACAACGATGATGGCCGGGCTCAAGCAGAAGCTTATTATCATGAGGTTCAGCAACTAGATAATCAGAAGAAAATAATCACTCAAAACCAAGAAATTATCGAGGCCAATAAACGATCTCCCATTTATCGCACACCCGCCCCGTACATAGATCCAGAGTACCTTGAGTGGAAGAGGGTAAAGGAAAAACGCCTCGCTCAAGAACAGGTGGAGAAGAAAAAGATAAGGAAAGTTCGTCGAGCTATAATCCCTGCTGGTTATGTTGATTTAGGGTTGCCAAGCGGGACCTTATGGAAAGCAACAAACGAAAGCGGTTTCTTTACATATAGTGAAGCCAAAAAACTTTTCGGCGAAAAACTGCCTTCAAAATCACAATGGGAAGAATTGAAAAATTCTTGTAGATGGGAATGGACGGAGGGCAGCTATAAAGTTATAGGGAAAGGAGGTCGTTATATTTTTCTTCCGGCTGCGGGCTGGCGCTACTCAGACGGCAGTGTCAGCGGAGTGGGCTCCACTGGCCGCTATTGGTCTTCAACACCGAATGGCCCACTCTACGCCTGGATCCTCTACTTCAATTCTAGTGAAGTGCGCCTTTACGACCACGTCCGAAGCCTCGGTCGTTCCGTCCGAATAGTCATAGATTAATGATTGCCCTCACAAGTGGACATTCAGATGATATTGAATAACTGTTTGTCTATCCGAACAAAGGCCGACAGACAAATATACAGGGTTGGATTCGGCAGGAGTGGGTAATTTTCGGAAAACAGATAGTTTTTCCTAAAACCTAAAAAGTATATTCTTATTACCATAATAATATTTCTTTTATTTATCTGCACTTTTATAGACAGGTTTTTATTTCTGGGCTGACTATTTGTTGTATATTTGTGTAGAAACAGACTTTTTTATCGCGATTATGAAAAAATATTTTCTCTCTTTGATTGTGCTGGTGGCATTCTCTGTTTTTGCGAATGCCAGCAAGGTGGTAACGGACAGCATCTATTCTAAAAACCTGAACTGCTGGCAAAAATATAATGTATACATTCCAACAGGATTTGAAAAGTCAGAGAAGCAATATCCTGTGGTTTACCTGCTTCACGGCCTGTACGGAGCTTATGATAACTGGGCTAAGCAAGGCGGTATGAAACTGGTTATAGATGAGCTGATTGGATCGGGAGAAGCAGATGAAATGGTTATAATTATGCCTAATGCAGGAGATTCAGACGTAAGAAACTACCAGAACGGCTATTTCAACGTGGTAGACTGGCCTTACGAGGACTTCTTCTTCAACGAATTGCTTCCGGCTGCCGAGAAGAAATACAGGGTTATCGGCGACAAGGAGCACCGCGCCATTATGGGACTTTCAATGGGCGGTGGCGGTTCTGTGGTCTATTCCCAGAGACATCCGGATATGTTCTCTTCCTGCTATGCAATGAGCGCCTGGCTAGACAACAAAATGGGCGAGGTTGGAGGAAACAACCAGAAGAAAGACAAGCTCTACATAGTCTGTGAAAGCGTTGCCGAACATTCCGCAATCAACTTTGTTGAGAAGGCAGATGATGCAACTATTGCAAAGCTCAGGACAGTGAAATGGTTCATAGACTGTGGAGACGATGACTTCTTGATGGATCTTTCCGTACTGCTTTACCAGAAGATGAGAGACAAGAAAATCAAGGCAGAACTGAGAATCCGCAACGGCGTGCACAACTGGGAATATTGGCATACTGCACTCAGGATGGCCCTTCCGTTTGCTTCCAGGAATTTTGCCAAGTAGTTTTTGGGGTATGATACAAAAAGCCGCAACCTTTCGATTGCGGCTTTTTTCGTAGGTCAGGTTTTATGACCTTCTTGGAGCGCTTACTCAGCCTTTGGCTCCTCTTTAGGCTCCTCAGCCTTTGGAGCGGCCTTCTTTGCGCGGCTTCTTCTTGTGGAAGCCTTCTTCTCAGCCTTAACCTCCTTCTCAACGGGAGCAGCGGAGAAATCAACCAGCTCGATGTAAGCCATATCGGCAGCGTCGCCGGCACGGAAGCCTGTCTTCAGGATACGGGTGTATCCGCCTGGACGGTCTGCAACCTTAGGGGCAACTGTACGGAAGAGCTCGGTAACTGCCTCTTTCTGCTTGAGGTAGCTGAATACGACACGGCGGTTTGCCGTAGTGTCGTTCTTGCTCTTTGTGATCAGCGGCTCAACATACTCCCTCAAAGACTTAGCCTTTGCAAGTGTTGTCTCTATGTGCTTGTTCAGTATGAGTGAAGAAGCCATGTTGGAGAGCATAGCCTTACGGTGACCGCTCTGGCGTCCAAGATGATTTACTGCTTTATTGTGTCTCATTTCTCAATCTATTTTTCGATGTTATACTTGCTGATGTCCATTCCGAAGTGCAGGCCGTGCTTTTCAACCAAAGCCTCGATTTCTGTCATGGACTTCTTTCCGAAGTTGCGGAACTTCATAAGTTCGCTCTTCTGGTGAGATACGAGGTCTGCGAAAGTCTCGATATCGGCTGCCTTGAGGCAGTTGATAGCCCTGACGCTCAGATCCTGATCGGTGAGCTTGTTGTTCAGAAGCTGACGCATTCTCATATCGTCCTCGTTGAGAGCAGGATCGTCGTTCTTACCAGGATCGTCGATCTCTATCTTGTCCTCTGAGAAGAGCATGAAGTGATATATCAGAATCTTTGCGGCCTCCAGAAGGGCATCCTTAGGGTTGATGCTTCCGTCTGTGGTGATTTCAAGGGAGAGACTCTCATAATCTGTCTTCTGTGCAATACGGCAAGGAGCCACCACATACTTGACATTGATTATCGGAGTGAAGATGGAATCTATTGCGATAGTTCCAAGAGGAGCGTTCTCCACCTTGTTTTCCTCTGCAGGCACCCAACCCCTTCCCTTTCCGATGGTAAGGGTGATGACCAGTTTCACGGATTCCTCCATGGAGCAGATGTGCTGCTCTGGATTCAGAACCTTGAATGCAGAAAGTTTCTTGGATATATCATCGGCGGTAAACTCTTTCTTACCCCCAATCGTAAATGTCACGGCTTCGCCTTCTTCTGTCTCGATCATCCTCTTGAACCTTACTTTCTTCAGGTTGAGGATAATATCGATCACACCCTCGATAACGCCGGGGATGGTGGCAAACTCGTGGTCTACGCCCTCAATCTTTACGGAAGTGATTGCAAAGCCTTCGAGGGAGGAGAGCAGTACTCTTCTGAGCGCGTTGCCAATGGTGATGCCGTATCTTGGCTCGAGAGGTTTGAACTCGAACTTTCCTACGGTATCCGTAGACTCAAGCACCAGAAGCTTTTCGGGTTTTTGAAATGCTAATATCGCCATATTTTCAGTTTTTATTTAGAGTAGAGTTCGACGATGAGCTGCTCGTTGATGTTCTCAGGAATCTCGGTTCTGTCAGGCAGGTTGAGGAACTTGCCTTCCAGCTTCTCAGGATTCCACTCGAGCCAGGAGTAATGTGCTGGAGATGAAGCCAGGGATGCCTGTACAACCTCAAGGCTCTTGGATCTCTCTCTTACTCCGACGATATCGCCTGGCTTAACGTGAGCGGAAGGAATACCCATAACATTGCCGTTGAGGACAATGTGACGGTGGCTCACCAGCTGGCGGGCAGCTGCTCTTGTAGGAGCGATTCCGAGGCGGTAAACGATGTTGTCAAGTCTTGACTCGAGGAGCATGATTAGGTTTTCACCCTTGACTCCCTTCATTCTTGAAGCCTCGGTATAAAGGTTACGGAACTGTCTCTCGAGAACGCCGTAGGTGTACTTTACCTTCTCTTTCTCCTTCAACTGAGTACCGTACTCTGATACTTTCTTTCTCTTCTTTGCGGCACCGTGCTGGCCTGAAGGGTAGTTCTTGTTATCCCTTACCCTCTTTTCATAAGCCTTGTCAGGTCCATAAATCGGCTCGCCGAACTTGCGGGCGATTTTTGTCTGTGGTCCAGTATATCTAGCCATATTCTTATACGATTAATCAGTTAAACTCTGCGGCGGCCCTTTGGACGGCAACCATTGTGAGGAAGCGGAGTAACATCGATGATCTCGGTTACCTCGATACCTGCATTGTGAATAGCCCTGATGGCGGACTCGCGGCCAGCGCCAGGACCCTTAACATAAGCCTTAACCTTGTGCAGTCCTGCGTCAACAGCAACCTTTGCACAATCTTCTGCAGCTACCTGAGCTGCGTAAGGAGTGTTCTTCTTGGATCCTCTGAAGCCCATCTTTCCGGCTGAGGACCAGCTGATAACCTGACCCTTTGAGTTGGTCAGGGTTACTATAACGTTGTTGAATGTAGAAGAGATATGGGCCTGACCCACTGCATCTACCTTTACAACTCTCTTTCTGTTTGATACTACTTTCTTTGCCATAATCTAAGTCCTCCCATTATTTGGTTGCCTTCTTCTTGTTAGCAACAGTCTTTTTCTTTCCCTTGCGGGTACGGGCGTTGTTCTTAGTGCTTTGCCCTCTTACAGGCAGACCCAGTCTATGACGGATACCTCTGTAACAACCGATATCCATAAGACGCTTGATGTTCAGCTGAGTGGCGGTACGGAGCTCGCCCTCAATCTTATACTCGTCTGCAATCGTCTTTCTTATTGCAGCAATCTGGTCATCTGTCCAATCCTGCACCTTGATGTTGCGGTCAATGCCGTTGCGGTCAAGGATTTTTTGGGCAGAGCTGCGACCAATTCCGAAGATATAGGTAAGACCTATCTCTCCCCTTTTGTTTTTTGGTAAATCTACACCGGCTATACGTGCCATATTCTATTGATTGGTTTGATTTGATAAATTATTATCTGTTTTACAATCCTTTACAGGGATTATTATCCCTGACGCATCTTGAACTTAGGGTTCTTCTTGCAGATGATGTAAACGCGTCCCTTGCGTCTTACGATCTTGCAATCTTCACTGCGCTTTTTTACTGAAGCTTTGACTTTCATTGTATCTTGATTTTTTTGATTTATTCCTTATAAGCCGATCACATTATTTGTACCTGAAGGATATACGGCCTTTTGTCAGGTCGTATGGAGACATCTCCACCTTTACCCTGTCGCCCGGAAGAATCTTGATGTAGTGCATCCTCATCTTGCCGGAGATGTGGGCGAGAATTACCGGACCGTTGTCCAGTTCCACCTTGAACATTGCGTTGGACAGAGCTTCCAGTATTACGCCGTCCCTTTCAATAGCTTCTTGTTTTGCCATATCAGTATTCCTTGATCTTTTTAATGTAATCGAATGTAGTCAATATATCCGGCCTGCCTTTCCTTACGGCAACGGCAAACTCGAAATGGGCGGATTTCTTTCCGTCTGCGGTAGCTACTCCCCAACCGTCCTTCTTCTCGTAAACTTCCTTCGCTCCCGCATTAATCATTGGTTCTATGCAGATAACCATTCCTTCGCGGAGTTTCTTTCCTGTTCCGGGCTTTCCGTAGTTGGGAACCATAGGATCCTCGTGCATATCCCTTCCCAGTCCGTGGCCCACGAGCTCTCTTACAACAGAGAAGCCCCTGGCCTCGCAATATGACTGGATGGCATGTCCGATGTCTCCTGTCCTGTTCCCCTCTACGGCCTTTTCGGCGCCCAGAAGAAGGCTTTCCTCCGTTGTCTTGAGAAGGAAAGCTGTCTCCTCATCCACTTCCCCTACAGGAAAAGTGTAGGCTGAATCTCCATAGAAACCCTTGTAGACGGTACCGCAATCCACCGAGATGATATCACCCTCCTGAAGTACATAGCCATCGGGAATCCCGTGCACCACCATGTCGTTGACACTCAGGCAGAGCGTAGCCGGAAAACCTCCGTACCCCAGAAAGCCTGGCACCGCTCCGTGATCTCGGATAAAGGTTTCGGCAATCTTGTCAAGCTGCTTGGTTGTTACACCCGGAGCAACATGCTTGCCTACCTCTGCCAGGGTTTTGGACACCAGGATGGCGTTCTCTCTGAGAATCTCTATCTCTTCCGATGTCTTGTAGTGAATCATCTTATATCGGCTTCAATGACTTATAACTGTCTGCTATCTTCCCTTTAACCTTCCGGTCTTGGTAAGTCCGTCATAATGCCTCATCAGCAGATGGCTTTCAATCTGCTGCAGCGTATCCAGCACAACGCCCACCATAATCAGCAGGGATGTGCCGCCGTAGAACTGTGCAAACTGGTTGTTAACTCCAACTATCATAGCCAGTGCAGGAAGAATACCCACGATGGCCAGGAAAATGGAACCAGGCAGAGTGATACGGGACATTATAGAGTCTATGTACTCGGCTGTCTGCTTGCCAGGCTTTACGCCAGGGATGAAACCGCCGTTCTTCTTCATTTCTTCCGCCATCTGAGTCGGGTTGATGATAACGGTAGTGTAGAAGTAAGTGAAGATGATGATCAGGAATGCGAATACCGCATTGTACCAGAATCCCTTCACGTCTGAGAACGTGGCTGCAAAACCTCTAGTGGCCTCAAAGCGGGAGAACATCAGCGGGAACATCATAAGAGCCTGTGCAAATATGATAGGCATAACGTTGGCAGCATTGATCTTCAGAGGGATGTACTGTCTTACGCCACCATACTGCTTGTTGCCTACGATCCTCTTCGCATACTGTACAGGAACTTTTCTGGTACCCTGAACGAGAGCGATGGTGAGAGCGAAGACAATGAACAGGAGTATGAATTCAACAATCAGCATCAGAGGGCCGCCCACGCTTGCGTTCATCCTTGTACCGATTTCAGCAATCAGAGCGTGAGGCAGTCTGGCTACAATACCGATCATAATGATCAGGGAAATACCGTTGCCGATACCGCGGTCCGTGATTCTTTCGCCGAGCCACATAATAAACATGGTTCCTCCGATAAGCACCAGAGTTGCAAACAGGTTGAAGGAGAATCCCTGAAGCAGGAACGCCTCCTTAGGAAGCTGTGCGTGAAGGTTCTGAAGATAAGCCGGGCCCTGGATTGCCAGAATCACGATGGTCAGGTAACGGGTCCACTGGTTCATCTTCCTTCTTCCGCTCTCGCCTTCCTTCTGAAGCTTCTGGAAGTAAGGAACCATAATGCCGAGGAGCTGGAGCACGATAGATGCGGAGATGTAAGGCATTACACCGAGCGCAAAAATCGAAGCGTTTCCGAAAGCTCCTCCGGAGAACATATTGAGCAATCCCAGAAGACCCTCTGAAGTCTGAGCCGTCAAATCTGAATTGGCGATCAGGTTAGGGTTGATTCCCGGCATCACTACAAAGCTTCCAAGACGATAGACCAGAATGAGGAGAAGGGTGTATACGATTCTCTTCCTCAAATCCTCGATCTTGAAAATGTTCCTTATAGTTTCAATAAGTTTCTTCATTGTTGTTTGTTAGATTACAGTTGCTGTTCCGTTCAATGCCTCTATCTTGGCAATTGCACTCTTGGAGAATGCGTTTGCAGATACGTTGAGCTTGCTCTTGAGTTCTCCGTTACCGAGAATCTTCACCAGGTCGTTCTTGGAAACAAGACCGTTCTGGATGAAAGTCTCGCGGCTGATGGAGTCAACTCCCAGCTTCTCGCTCAGAGACTGAAGGGATGAAAGGTTGATAACCTTGTAAACAACTTTCTTGGTGTTGGTGAAACCGAACTTAGGCAGCTGCCTCTGAATAGGCATCTGACCTCCCTGGAAACCAAGCTTGTTGGCATAACCGCTGCGCTGCTTGGCACCGTTCATACCGCGTGTAGCTGTTCCGCCGTGTCCGCTTCCTTCTCCGCGACCGATTCTCTTTTCCTTTCCCAAGGAACCCTTTGCAGGTTTTAATGTATTGAGTTTCATCTGTTGTCCTCCTTAAATTTCCTCAATCACTACAAGGTGACGGACCTTCTCGATCATACCCTTGATGACTGGAGTAAGTTCAACTTCTACGGAATGGTGAATCTTCTTGATTCCTAAAGCCTCGAGAGTGGCAATCTGCCTCTTGGTGGCGCCGCTCCTTCCTCTTACCTGTGTAACTTTTACTTTAGCCATAATGAATCTCCTTATCCGTTAAATACTTTATTCATAGGAACGCCTCTCAGACCTGCTACGGTATAAGCGTCTCTCATCTGTGCAAGGGCTGCGATAGTAGCCTTTACCAGGTTGTGAGGGTTGGACGATCCCTTGGATTTTGCAAGCACGTTGTGGATACCTACAGACTCGAACACGGCACGCATAGCACCACCGGCCTTTACTCCAGTACCAGGAGCGGCTGGCTTCATGAATACTTCTGCACCACCGAATTTTGCGGTCTGCTCGTGAGGAATCGTGTTATTGTAAACAGGAACCTTCACAAGATTCTTCTTGGCATCCTCGATTGCCTTGGAGATAGCTGTGGTAACCTCGTTGGCCTTGCCAAGTCCGTATCCTACAACACCTTTCTCATCTCCTACAACTACTATGGCTGCGAAGCTGAAGTGGCGGCCACCCTTTGTAACCTTGGTTACTCTGTTGATAGCAACCAACCTGTCCTTAAGCTCGAGATCAGTAGTTCTGATGTCTTTGTTCTTATTGTTCATCTCTGCCATAGCCATTAGAATTTAAGACCGCCCTTGCGTGCGGCGTCTGCCAAACTTTTAACTCTTCCGTGATAAAGGTAACCTCCGCGGTCGAATGCCACTTCAGAAATGCCCTTTGCCTGGGCAACCTTAGCTGCGGCTGCTCCAACCAGAGCTGCAACCTCTGTCTTGGTCTTTCCTTCGGTCTGAGCTGCAACGTCCTTGTCAAGGGAAGAAGCTGCTGCCAAAGTAACACCATTAACATCGTCGATGAACTGAACATAGATCTGCTTGTTGGATCTGAACACGCTCATCCTTGGTCTTTCGGCCGTACCGCTGACAATCTTGCGGATACGGTAACGGATTCTCTGTCTTCTTTCTATCTTATTCATAACCTATCCTCCATTATTTAGCTGCGGCTGTCTTTCCTGCCTTTCTGCGGAGCACTTCACCCTCGAACTTGATACCCTTGCCCTTGTAAGGTTCAGGCTTGCGCAGTGAACGTACCTTTGCGGCAACCATTCCGAGCAGCTGCTTGTCTGCACTCTTGAGAATCAGAATCGGGTTAGCTCCCTTCTTCACCTGAGGAACCTCAGCGGTAACCTCTGCTGGAAGCTGGAGATAGATGTCGTGAGAATAACCGAGGCTGAACTTGAGAGTCTGGCCGGCTGCCTCTACACGGTAACCTACACCCACGAGTTCCTGCTTGGTCTGGAAACCCTCAGAAACTCCTACAACCATGTTGTGTATCAAAGCACGGTAAAGTCCGTGCATGGATCTGTGGCGCGGCTGGTCTGTAGGTCTCTTTACAGACAGCACGCCTCCCTCAACGGAGACCTCGATATCCGGATCAACCTTCTGGGTGAGCTCTCCCTTAGGGCCTTTAACCTTTACCACATTATTATCTACGGAGACTGAAACTCCTTGTGGAAGGCTTACAGGTAATTTTCCTATTCTTGACATATTCTTAAAATATTATCTGTTAGTAAACATAGCAAAGCACCTCGCCGCCTACGTTCTGCAGCCTGGCTTCCTTGTCTGTCATAATACCCTTTGAGGTAGAGAGGATGGCGATTCCCAGTCCGTTGAGGACTCTTGGCATATTCTCCACTCCCCTGTACTGCCTCAGACCCGGACGGCTTACCCTGACAATCTTCCTGATGGCAGGAGTCTTGGTCTCAGGATGGTACTTGAGCGCAATCTTGATAGTTCCTACGGGCTGACCCTCCACAACCTTGTAGCTGAGAATGTAACCCTTCTCGAAGAGTACCCTTGTCAGCTCCTTCTTCATTCTGGAGGCAGGAATTTCAACCACCTTATGGTTGGCCCTGTAGGCATTCCTGATTCTTGTCAAAAAATCTGAAATCGGATCAGTCATTGTCTTGTGTTTTTAATAATCGATATCCTTTAGTTAACTATTTTTTACCAGCTTGCCTTGCGTACGCCAGGGATCAGGCCCTTGGAAGCCATCTCTCTGAACTGTATTCTGCTGATTCCGAATACTCTCATATATCCCTTTGGCCTTCCGGTCAGGGAGCAGCGGTTGTGAAGCCTTACAGGAGAAGCGTTCTTCGGAAGCTTGTCCAGAGCTGCATAATCGCCAGCGGCCTTGAGAGCCTTGCGTTTCTCAGCATATTTGGCGCACAGTTTCGCACGTTTAACTTCACGTGCCTTCATTGATTCTTTTGCCATATACTATCTGTTTTATTATTTCTTCTTGAACGGAACTCCGAAGGCTGCCAGGAGAGCGCGTGCCTCCTCGTCCTTGGTTGTGCTGGTAACGAAGGTGATCTCCATTCCGAGAACCTTTGATACCTTGTCAATGTCGATTTCCGGGAAGATGATCTGCTCCTTCAGGCCGAGGGTGTAGTTACCCTTGCCGTCGAACTTCTCCTCAACGCCCTTGAAATCGCGGATACGAGGCAGGGAAACCTTGATGAGTCTCTCCATGAACTCGTACATCTTTGCTCTGCGAAGAGTAACCTTGCATCCGATAGGCATTCCCTTTCTCAGCTTGAAGGAAGCGATGTCCTTTCTTGAGTAGGTCAGGATAGCCTTCTGGCCGGTGATCAGTGCGAGCTCCTCGGCTGCGTTCTCGACAATCTTCTTGTCTGCAACTCCGGCGCCTACGCCCTGGTTGATAGTTATCTTCACGAGTCTTGGAATCTGCATGGCGGAGGTGAAGCCAAACTGCTTCTTGAGTTCGCCAGCTATTCTTTCCTTGTACTCCTTCTGCAGGTTAGGAATCCATCCCTTAGGAACTACCTGCTCGCCGCCCTGCTTCTTAGCCTTGCTTTCGCCCTTGGCCTGCTTTGCGCCCTTGGCGGCCTGCTCTTTCTTAACTTCCTTTGCCATTATTTGATTTCCTCCCCTGATTTTTTAGCGTAACGTACAAGCTTGCCCTTATCGTTGAGGCGGCGTCCGATTCTGGTTGGACCGCCCTTGGAAGGGTCTACAAGCTGCAAATTGGAAATATGTATAGGAGCCTCCTGCTTGATGATACCACCCTGAGGGTTGTTGGCATTAGGCTTTGTGTTCTTGCTTACCATGTTGAGTCCCTCAACGATGGCGCGCATGTTCTTACGGTCAACTCTGAGAACCTTACCGGTCTTTCCTTTCTCGTTACCGGCGTTTACGAAGACCATGTCACCTTTCTTAACGTGGAATTTTGCATTCATTGTCAGTCCTCCTATGATTAAAGTACCTCAGGGGCAAGTGAAACAATCTTCATATAGTTATCGCGGAGCTCTCTTGCAACAGGACCGAAAATACGGGTTCCCCTTACCTCGCCCTGGTTGTCCAGGAGGACGCAAGCGTTCTCGTCGAATCTAATGTAAGAACCGTCTGCACGGCGGATCTCTTTCTTTGTCCTAACAACTACTGCCTTGGATACTGAACCCTTCTTGGCGTCAGCTCCAGGGATAGCACTCTTTACCGCTACCACGATCTTGTCTCCTACTCCGGCATAGCGGCGTCTGGTACCACCAAGCACGCGGATGCAGAGAACTTCCTTTGCACCGCTGTTGTCGGCTACCATCAATCTTGATTCCTGCTGTATCATAGCTTATTTAACTTTTTCAACGATTTCAACTAATCTCCAGCGCTTTGTCTTGGACAGAGGACGGGTCTCCATGATCCTTACGGTATCACCCTCGGAGCACTCGTTCTTCTCGTCGTGCGCTACGAACTTTGTGGTTTTATTTACGAACTTGCCGTAAATAGGGTGTTTCTCTTTGGTCTTGACAGCTACGACGGCGCTCTTGTCCATCTTGTTGCTGACTACAACACCTACTCTTACTTTCCTAAGCTTCCTTTCCATTATTTGCTCTGTTTTTTATTCTCGATTTCAGTCAGGATAGTAAGCATCCTGGTGATATCTTTCTTGGCCTTTTTAATCTGAGATGTATTCTCTAATGGAGAGACAGCGTGGTTGAGAAGCATCTGGTTCAGGGCTGCGCGGCTAGTATCAAGCTTCTCCCTGAGCTCCTTCTCGCTCATTTCGCGTATTTCTTTGGTATCCATAATCTAAATCTCATTTACTGTTTAACATAATCCCTTCTTACTACAAACTTGGTAGAAACAGGGAGTTTCTGGGCTCCGAGTCTCAGGGCCTCCTTGGCAACTTCCATAGGAACACCCTCAACCTCGATAAGCATTCTACCAGGGGTTACAGGGGCAACGAATCCCTCAGGGCTACCTTTACCCTTACCCATACGTACTTCTGCAGGTTTCTTTGTGAATGGCTTGTCCGGGAAAATACGGATCCAAACATATCCTTCACGCTTCATATAACGGACTACAGCCTGACGTGCAGCCTCTATCTGCTGACCGGTCATCCAGCAAGACTCAAGGGTCTTGATTCCGAAAGAACCGAATGCAAGCTGAGTTCCTCTGTGGGCCTGTCCTTTCATACGGCCCTTCTGCATCCTTCTGAATTTGGTTTTCTTTGGTTGTAACATAGCTTTTAGCTTTATCTTGTTAATTTTCAACGACTTAGGTTGTAACGGAACCTCGCGTTGGGGTGCAAAGGTAAAACAAATATCTGAATCTGCAAATTTTTTCGCTAAAATTTTTATTCATTTTGGCCAAAATTTTTTGATAGTCAACCCACCAATTCTCAGCGATTTATAAATCTGCAAACTCTCCCCGATACCCGCATTTTGGATTTCTGAACCAAAAATTTTTCAAAAAACGCACCTTCCCGCCAGGCAGAGCAGACCTCCTCCTTAATCCTTCGCTTCGCTCATCCCGACCTGCCTGACGGCAGGCCACCCATTCATGATGGCCATGGGCGGCCACAGGATTGCCGGAGGAGTCTGCCTCTGCCAATCATTGTGCCAGTGCAGGCTGACTGCCTGGCACAAATCGCGGAGAATACTGTCAGGTCCCCTCGGAAAACATGGGACCTAGCAGAAAAACGCAGGAAATACTGTCAGGTCCCCTCGGAAAACATGGGACCTAGCAGAAAAACGCAGGAAATACTGTCAGGTCCCCTCGGAAAACATGGGACCTGGCAGGAAATCGCGGAGAATACCGTCAAGTCCCCTCGAAATCTGGGGACCTAGCAGCCAATTGAGTGATACTTGGCGAGTTAGAAAGTAATCATTATATTTGGCGTGCAAAACGGAGTTCTCCAGCAAGAAGATTCGATAGATTGAAATTAGGTGAGAGAAAGATGTGGGGATAGAAGTGCTTTTTAAGAAGTTATTGTGGTTTTAAATTTATCGAATGAGTATGAATGATTTTTGGCTTGTCTCTACGGAGCATTTGGAGGATCGTCTTTGGTTTAAGGACGAAGAAGATTTTAAGTCTGGGATGAACCATGTTGCGATTCTTGCCGCAACTTCCCCTGCCCAAATTATGGCATTTGTTCTGATGTCTAACCATGTTCACTTTGTTGTCGGTGGCAGCAAGGATGAAGCTTTAGATTTTGTTACCCGTTTCAAGAAACGGTATTCACAGTACTACAGTGACAAATATTCGTACAAGGGCTTACTTTCCAATAACCGGATAGATCTACGTGAACTGTCCTTTACGAACGATTCTTTTGAGAGAGCGGTCGCTTATGTTCAGATGAACCCTGTTGCAGCAAACATCTGCATACACCCATCCGGATATCCGTGGGGTACCGGAAGCTCGTTTTTCTATACAGCTCAATCTAACAGAAAGACCATTTCAAATCTAACTAAAGCCGATTGTTTAAGATTGCTACATAGCAGAACAGCACTCCCACCGCATTATATCGTTGACGAAAGAGGATTCATAGATCCAGCTTCCTATGCAAACGTGGAATTCGTTGAATCTGTATTCAGGTCTCCAGGTCGGATGAATTTCTTTCTGAATGCATCTTCTAAGGCAAGGAAGGAAAGTGGAATACCGTCCTTTAGCGATAAGGTGATCTCTTTGGCTTTAAAAGAATTATGCGTTTCAATGTTCAACAAGTCGGATCTGAAAGAGTTAGGAGAGAGTCAAACAGCGGAGGTTCTTAAGCAGATCCATTACCGATTTTCCGCCGACCCAAATCAGATTGCTAGAGCATGCGGAATTACTTACAAGGCAGTAACTAAACTCCTCGATTCCTACTAACCATACCGTTGAGAAAACTGTCAGGTCCCCTCGGAAAACATGGGACCTAGCAGGAAAACGGGCGGAAAACTGTCAGGTCCCCTCGGAGAACATGGGACCTAGCAGGAAATTGTGGGGAAATGGCCAAGAAAATGGCAAGTTTCTATTTGAATTGGGAGGCGTAGACTTCGCAGGCTTTCCAGACGCGGAGGAGGTTTCCGCCCCAGAAGGCTTTGAGTTCCTCTGCGGTCCAGCCACGTTTGAGGAGTTCCACTGTGAGGTTCTTCATCTGGGCGGAATTATCCATTCCGACAACGCCACCGCCGCCGTCAAAGTCTGTTCCCAGGCCTACATGGCGGTATCCCACGAGGTTTTTGATGTGGTCTATGTGGTTTGCCAGAACGGCAACGCCTACTTTATAGTATGGAAGGTCATCGCTGAGGAAAAATCTTCCGGTGCCTACCTGGATTACTCCGTCAACCGCGGCGATGGCGCGGATTTCATCGTCCGTGAGGTTTCTGGTCTGGGACGGCTTGAGAGCCTTGCAGCCGGAATGGGAAGCCAGAACCGGAGCCTTGATTACCTTGAGTACATCCACAAGGGCCTCGGAGGAAATGTGGGACACGTCCACCATTATGCCCAGCTGCTGCATCCTCTCCACAACCTTCTCCCCGAACGGGCTCAGGCCGTGCCCGGTATTCGGATACCAGTAATAGGACTTGACGTAGCGGCTACCGTCGCAGATCTGGTTTGGGGTGTTGTGGGAAAGGGTTATGTACTTGACGCCCATCCTGGCGAACTCGTCCAGATCCTCCAGGGTGCGGACAGGATATCCGTTCTCGATGCATAGAACCACTATCCTCTTGCCCTCTTTCTTCAGGCGGTAGACATCCTCTGTGCTGTAGGCAATGCCGGCCTCGGCGCTGCAGTAACTGGTGACATAGTCCTTCCAGAGTTGAAGCTCGCTGTGGCACCAGTTGTAGGCGGAATCCAGGGATTTCTGGTTCTGCCACGGACCCTGGTCCAGATAGATTGCAAAGAAAGCCCCGTCCTGTCCGCCGCGCCTCATAAGCTCGAAGCTGGTCTGCCCCTTGGCCACCGTATAGTGACCATCCGGATGCATCATATAGGTTGGAGTGTCCACGTGAGTGTCAAAAGAGATAGCCACCTTGTGGATGCTGTCTGCTAGAGCCATATACTCTGCATCGGTAAGGTTGAGCGCTCCGCTCCTTTTGCATTTTCCGCAATGCTCCTGGGCCCCGGCATAAGAGACCGTCAGGAATAACAGGGCGGCAAATATTACGAGGATTCTTTTCATTGTATCTATATGTTTTTATTTCTTTTATTGTCTAGTCATTTGGTTTCTGGGCTTTAACGCATCAATGTGGTCTTGCCGATTTGCCTTGAAACTATTGGCCTTTGCGCCTCCACCACTTCATGGATATGGCCAGGAGTATCAGAAGGGCGCTGGCTGCAAGGCAGATCCACATAAGCAGCCCGCCCCATCCTGCAGTAAAGGCAATCGGGACAAGGGTTATGAGGATAATCTCCACAGGAGCGATTGGAAGATAGGCCAGGGCGTAATCGTCCATAGTCTTGCTCTTCATCTGAGGATCAACGATTCTCTCCAGGGCTATGCCCATAGCCATAGTGCCGGTCCACCAGCCCCAGGAGAAGATGGAACGCTCAAACCAGTAGCTTGGGCTGAGCCTTCTTCCAAAGTAGAACGTAATGGAAAATACCACGGCAACACCCACAAGAACCAGAACCAGCAGAGGCAGCCAGTACTGCACAACCACTCCGAGTTTGATTGAAGCAACTCCGCAGGTAACCAGAAGGTCCGTGAAGAAACTCCCTTCTCTCTGGACGGTCTCGCGGCTTACATAGTTGGAAACCTTTGTCAGGTCGAACAGCTTCTTCAGGATCAGTCCCGCAACGAAAGCGCAGGAGAATACCGGAAGCTCAAGCCCGTTGTACGGAGCAGGAAGCCCTCCGCACCAGTTCTTCACTGCCACGCTGAGCACATAGCCCAGGAACGCAACAACAAACACGATGGCAAAATGGAAAGTCAGGTGCTCGATGGATATGGAAGAAGTTGTGGCCTGGCCGAGGGAATCCCTCTTGCCCTCAGGCAGAAGGCCTGTCCTCAGCTCTGGAGGAAGATCTTTAAAATCGGCGATGAATTTGGTCTGCTTGTGCCGTGCGCCCCATTTGATTATGAAAAGGCCGAAAATGATGGCCATAATCACTCCAACGGTGGCAGTGGTCATGCCGAGGGTCATGGCATCGTCCCACTTTAGGCCGCCCGGAAGGTTTTCAAAGGCACTGCCGATAGCAGCTGCCGTTCCGTGCCCGCCATAGAATCCTGTAGGGAGCATGGCTCCGAACGCGCTGTTGAGGTCCGGCCAGATGGTCTTGAAGAGATAGATTCCAAGAAGACCCATAATGCCCCACTGGAGAAGCATTCCCAGCTGGGCGTAAACCCACATCGGCCCCACACGGGTAACAACCTCCTTGACAGAAGCTTTCTGTGCGGAGAACGGAAGGGTGGCAAAAACCAGGGCAATCAAAACGGCCGCATAGGAAGAAAGGTTTCCTGAAAACGGAATCCATCCAAGGCCGTGAGGACCAAGGGCCAGACCAAGAAGTCCGGCAATAAGGCTTGGCGGTATGAACAGTTTCTGGACCAGTTTGACTTTAACCCTGATGAACTTGCCCACCAGCATAAGGGCAAAGAGAAAGCCCATATCCACCAGGAACACCCAAGGCGTAAAGCCCTGAAAATGGAAGAAATCGTTCATTGCCTAACTTTTAAGACAAACACAAATATACAAAAATGCACAAGTTTTGCAGTATTTTTGAGATGTGAAAACTTCCGCACGCATATTGAAAGCGTTTGTACTGGCGGGGCTGCTTGCAAGCCTGCCCGGGGCGGGAGCTTTCGCCCAGGGGAGAGACACCATCAAAAAATCGCTGAGCGAATTTGAAAGGATCCAAAAAGACAAGCGGGCAATTGAGGAGAGGATACGCCGCCGCGAGGAAAGGATGCGCAAGCTGGAAATGGAAAAGGCAAAGGCTGGCGTTACCGGAACCTGGTATGCTATGGCCTATCAGGTTGTGGAAGGTGATACTATCTTCCTGGACCAGCTTCCGGCAATATTCAAGTTCGCCCGGATGAAAGGAAACCGCAACCGCCAGAACTGGAGACAGTACCGCCGCCTGGTCTATAACTTCAAGAAAACCTATCCATACGCCCTTCAGGCAAGGGAAATAATCCAGGAAGCGGACAGCGTACTTGCCGTAAGCAACTTTACCGAGGCGGAAAGGGAACGCTACATAGAACAATACCAGAAAAAACTCTTCAAGCAGTTTGAAAAGCCGATGCGGGACCTTACCATTTCCCAGGGAGGCCTTCTGCTCAAGCTCATCGACAGGGAACTGGGACGCACATCCTTCTATATCATACGCGAGTACAGGGGAAGGCTCTCCGCCGGCTTCTGGCAGACGGTGGCCCGCATATTCGGAAATGATCTCAAGAAGCCTTACGACAGATTCGGGGAAGACCGCCAGGTGGAGGACCTGGTGATGCTGTACAATATGGGGGCGTTCGACTCCCTGTACTATTCAATGTTCACGAAATAGATTTTTCTCTGCGACGAGTTCAGAAAACAGGTGTTTCCCTTTTCAGAGAAACTCCGTCAAAGACCATATAGTCAGGATTGTGGATCCAGTCCCCGAGAATGGAGAAATCACCGCCGCCCTCCAGTTGAACGGTTAATGGCAGATGATAGTGCCCGAAGATGAAGTGGTCCGCCCTTTTCTCCCCTTTTTTCTCAAGGTCCTTCTGGAAAGACTCCGCCCAAGCGGAGCCATCCCTTTCAATGGCCTGCCTGTTTTCGGCGATTGTCTTCTCGTCCTCGCTCTTGTAGCGGGTCAGGCGGTTGTGGCGGCTCCAGCTGTGCCCCAGGAGCATAGCCCATCTCGGATGAAGGGCGCTGAACAGCACCTGAGGGACCTTGCTCTTGAAGCCTGCGTTCATGAACCTGTACATCCTGGTAGAGTGCCAGATTGCGTCCCCGTGGCCTATGCAGAACCGGACCCCGCCGATATCCACAACAGAGGGCTGAGGAAGAATTGTAACCCCCACTTCCGTCTGCAGATAATTGTAGGTCCAGATATCGTGGTTCCCGTTTATGAAAAAGAGTTTCACCCCGCGGTCCGCCAGACGGGCCAGAGCCCCGAGCGTGCGGGTGAATTTTCTCGGAATAACGTCCTTGTATTCGTACCAGAAATCAAATATGTCGCCGAGAAGATAAACCTGAGCGGTTTCTTCCGGCAAAGACTCCAGAAATGAGGCGAATTGCTTTTCCCTCAGCACCGGGTCCTGGTATTCCAGCCCCAGATGAGTGTCCGCTATGAAATAACTCAGGGCCATCTAGCCGATGCAATACGGAAGAACTATGCAGAGCACACCTACGATGAAGCAGTAAACGGCAAAGCCCCACAGGCGGAACTTCTTGAGTATCTGCACCATAGTTGTGCAGGCAAAAAGTCCGGCAAGGAAGGCGGCCAGGAATCCGCACAAAACCGGAAGGGAAAGGAAATTGCCCATATCCGCTCCACGCAGACCTTTGATTATCTCAAGGAAGGCTTCTCCCAGAATCGGAACTATCACCATAAGGAACGCGAACTGCGCTATGGAAGTCTTCTTTACCTTGGACATCAGACCCGTGGCGATGGTTGCGCCTGAACGGGAAAGTCCCGGAAGCACCGCAAAGCTCTGGGCGACTCCCACCAGGAAAGCCTGCCAGTAGTTGATGCCGTTCTGGAGGGAGAAGATCTTGCGCTTCTCCGGACCGGTCATCTCTTCCGTAACGGTCATCCTGTCCGCAATCTTCTGGGCCTTGTCCTCAGCGTCCTTGCCGTGCTTGAGATCCCTTACGGCGGAGATGATTTCGCATACAAGAAGAAGCACTGCCGTAACTATCAGCATAATGCCCACAACAAGAAGTCCGTTGCCTGTATGGCGGGCAACTCTTTCCGTATCGAAAATCCTCTCTACCCAATCCTTCAGCAAAAAGCCCACGAAGAGTATCGGAATCATGGAAACAAGTATCTTCAGGACATAGTCCTTCTCCTTGTTCATGCCTTTTGTCAAACAACCTTTTCCGATTCTGGAGATAGGTTTCCAGAACACCACCAGGGTACTCAGCACAGTAGCCACGTGAACGGCCACGTCAAAGGCCAGGTTGCCTTCCCCGCTGATTCCCAAAGTTTCCTGCATTATGGTCAGATGTCCGCTGCTGCTGATAGGAAGGAATTCCGCAATTCCCTGAACCAGGCCCAGAATCAGACCATGCCACCATTCCATCATATTATTGTTTCTTTACTTTAATAATCGCGACAGTTGTCCCAACAGCGCCGGCTATGATTATGATTGGAGCAAGCACCAGACGCCTGAAACTGAATATTTCCGGAGAAAACTGGCTGGGATCTCCGCTTCCCCCGCCGCAAAGCAGCAGGTATCCGGCCACCATTACCAGAAATCCCACAATCACCCATATCAGGTTCTTCTTCGGGAGAGCGAAAAAATCTCTATTCTCTTCCATATCTTGTTTTTCGCATTATCAATAATTATACATCCTGTCCACGGACATGGAGGTCATCCTCCTTACGGTTACCAGCGTGCAGAAATAGCAAAGCAATATTCCCAGCACCAGCAGTCCGAGGCCGCAATATAGGAAAGATTCCGTACCGATGATAGACCAGAGCTGCGGAATCTGTCTTTTTGCCACCGCAACAAAGGCGTACAAACCGCCAATGGCAAGCAATGCGCTAAGAGCTCCCTGAAGCACCGCGTTCCCGAGGAAAGGCCTCTGGATGAAGGACCTTGTGGCCCCCACCAGCTGCATTGTCCTGATAGAGAATCTGCGTGAAAAGATGTTTAGCCTTACCGTGTTGTTTACCAGCACTATGGAGATAATGGCCAACAGCCCCACAAAAAACGCAAATACGATTCCGACACGCCTCAGGTTACGGTTGATGGCGGAAATCAGCCCCTCCTCGTACTTGATGTCATCCACCAGCGGATCCTCGCACAGGATCTCCTTCAGGCGGGCGATGCTGTCCGGCTGGAAATACTCGTTTTTCAGCTGAAGATCCACGGAAGCTGGAATAGGATTGGATTCGAATATTTCCAGGAAATCCTCGCCGAGGAAATCTTTCATCTCCTGGGTTCCCCTCTCCTGGGTAATGAGCTCGGAGGCCGCCACCTGAGGCATCTGCGCCAGGTTTTGGGCAAACTGTTCCGCCTGGGAAGGCGTGGCCTTGTCGGTGAGCATAACAGACAACTTCACGTTTTCCTTGAAATAGGCGGAAACTTTGCGGGCGCTCAGAAGAAGAATGGCAAACAGCCCTGCGATGAAAAGCACCAGGGCGATGCTGATCACTGAGGATATGTAAGAGCGCCAAAAACGCCTTCGCAGAGTATTCTTTTCCTTCCTGTCCATATAGATACGACCGCCAAAGTTATAAAAATGAAGCAAGAGTTAAAAAAATTTGTTATCTTTGCATAAACTATTTTACGGATGAAAGCGCCTGTCAGGATTTTATACATAAGTTCGGAGATAACACCGTACATTCCGGAGACCCCTGTGGCCCTTGCCGGCAGATATGTGCCGCAGGCAGCACAGGAAAACGGAATGGAGATCCGCTCGTTCATGCCTAAATACGGCTGCATCAACGAGAGGAGAAACCAGCTCCACGAAGTCATCCGCCTCTCCGGAATGAACATTGTGGTCAGCGATGTGGACAGGCCGCTTGTTATCAAGGTAGCATCCATTCCCCAGGCCCGTCTGCAGGTCTATTTCATAGAGAACGAAGACTATTTCAAGAGGAAATTCATCTTCCGTGACGAGAAGGACACTTTCTTCGCCGATAACGACGAAAGAGCCATACTGTTTGCCCGCGGAGTGCTTGAAACCGTCAAAAAGCTCAGGTGGCAGCCTACAATAGTCCACTGCAACGGATGGCTGGCCAACCTCATCCCTCTCTACCTGAAGAAGGCCTACAAGGCAGACCCGATCTTCACGGACTGCAAGGTGATAGTGTCTCTCTACGACGAGGTCGCCAGGGAACGCTTCAGCGGAGGCTTTGCAAAGAAAGTCCTTATGGGCAACCTCAAGCCAGCAGACGTGGAGCTTCTAAACACCCCTACTGGCATAAATCTTGCTAAACTTGCCGTCAAGTATGCAGACGGAGTGATTGCCGCCAGCCGCACTCTCAGCAAGGAGGTTCTGGATTTTGCCGCCAAGGAAAAGGTTCCAACTCTCTCCTTCTCCGAGATAACAGCCGGTACCGATGCTGCATACGCCAACAGATACATTAAGTTTTACGGAAAATTTTTGAAAGAGTAATGCATTCAAGATTTCGTGCAGTTGCCTTATCCATTTCGATATCCCTGGCCCTTGCGGCCACTTCCTGCATAACTGTAGACAACACTTTAGGAGTAAACAACATCCCTGACGAATACGCCCTCAAACTTCAGACCGTCACCCTCCGGCTTCCTCTTCAGACCAGGATGATGGACAGTATGCAGAGCCTTAACACCAGCACAGCCGTTCTGGGAGCGTTCCGCACAGAAGAGTTCGGTCTTTCCTCCCACAGTTTTGCCACCAACTTCTTTCATTACGCCATCAAGAGCGTAAACCTGGGAACAGACCGCAAGATAAAGCACATATATCTTACGATGCAGAAATCGTCCTCGCTGATTCTGGACGCCAGCCAAGACGGTCTTCCTCAGAACATCCACGTCTATCACATGAACCGCGTGGTGGACACAACCTACAAGTACAACTGCGACCTTAAGGACTCCGACTATGACCACACCCCTATAGACACAGGAGGCGTTATCTATACCGGAGGAGATACACTGAGGCTCTATCTGAAAAACAGCTTTGGGCAGAAAATAATTAACGCAACCCAGAGAGAGCTGGATTCTTCCACGGTTTTCATGGAAAAATTCAAGGCCCTTCTCTTTACCTGCGACCCTCCGGAGGAGGGAACTACAGGAGGAAGGCTTAATGTTTTCAGCACAAGCGGCGCATATGTTTACGTAACGTTCAATTTCCAGCCGACCTGGGAAAGCGGCCTTGCAAGGAAAGACACAACCATAGTTCTGCCTCTGGGAGAGAACACCTACACCCAGAATTTCTCCACCTATTCTTCCAAGCCTCTGGAAAATCCGAATCCGCAGGAATACATCACCGTAGAAGGCCTTGGCGGGCTTAAGGCATACACAGATCCGTTAAAACTAAAAGAAAATCTGGACGAATGGATGTCCAAAAACGGTTATGATTTCAAGAAAGTGGTTATCTGCAAGGCAACCTACAAACTGCCTTTTGTCACGGATAAATCCAACGTGACTTTCATCAACAGATGCTTCCCGGCTTCATTGTTCCCTAACTGCAGGGAAAAGGACACCAGCAGCTATTATTACTATTCTCCTCTTGAAGACGTCTATTCAATCGGAAACCAGACCGGTAGCGTAAACAGGTCTTTGAGTTGCTATACGGGAGATATTTCCAGCCACATCCAGAAGATGTGCAACAAGGAAATGAGCGAGATTGCCTCCAACTGGAAGAAATACGCTA
Source organism: Bacteroidales bacterium (assembly GCA_017550655.1). Taxonomy (GTDB): domain Bacteria; phylum Bacteroidota; class Bacteroidia; order Bacteroidales; family UBA932; genus Egerieousia. The sequence continues at coordinate 159,210 of JAFZOK010000013.1, forward strand.
TGTGGTTCAGCACAGTTGAGGAGAACACTACCAGCAACTACTACTCTTCTTCAACGGCCACTTCCTACTCTCTGGACCGCACATCCTACTCGATTGCAAAGCTTAACGGCCCGCTTCACGACAACTACCCGACCATTGAAATTGTCTTCGCCCTCCTCAACGACCAATAGCAATTCATTAAGGAAAGCATAAAAAGAGAGGATGACCGGAAGGCCATCCTCTTTCTTTTTGCTTGGAACGAAGTTCCTAGAACAGAAGTCTGAGTCCGAACATCATACCCCAGGTTGAGCCTGTAGAAACCGTCTTCTTCCAGGAGTTTGAACTGTAGAAGTTCTCTACAACGCTCATCGGATCGTTGGCGGTTGCATTGGCGTTCAGCCTGAACTTAGGAACTCCACCGGTGTTGTTGACGAAGGTCAGAGGGCGGAGGTTGTCGTAGCTCTGGTTGGTCATGCTCTTATAGGCACCCCACTTCTTGTTAAGAAGATTGCCAACATTCACGATATCCAGGCTGGCCTGGAGAGTGAATCTGCGGTTGGTTCCGAAATTGGAGAAGATATCCTGCATGATCTTGAAATCCCATCTGTTGTGCCAAGGAGCAACATAAGAGAATCTCTTTGCATACTGTCCCTTGTGCTTGCGCAGATACTTGGTGTCGTTAACATACTGCCAGAAGGTGGACTCTGCCAGAGAAGCAGGAACGGTAACCTTATGGGTAACACCGCTGGCGTCTTTCCAGTTGTAAGTGTAGTCAACGAAAGTTACATCCTTAGGATTTCCAGGGATGAACATAAGGTCTGCGGTGTAGCCGTCCTTGTTCATATCGTTGGAGTAAGTCCAGTTGCATCTTCCCTGTGCGCTTCCGGTGTAGAGGAGGGAAACGGTGGTTGCAAAATGCTTAGCCCACTCGAACCTGTAGGAAATGTTACCCACTACCCTGTGAGGAACTGCAAAGTTGGAGTAGCTCAGCTCAGGATCGTTGAGGTAATTGATAACAGGGTTGGAGCTCCATGCGGATGCTGCGGTAGAACCAGGGTTGGAAGTTACGTCCTTTGCAATAGTATAGGTGTAGGCGATGCTTCCGCTGAAACCTCTGCTGGCGTTCTTGGTCAGCTGTGCGGTCAGGGAGTTCTGGAAGCCCTTGTTGGTGTTGGTAAGCAACATTGCACTGCCTACGCCGGCATTGATCTTCTGGGTTGTCCAGTAAGGCCTCATATCCGCTCCGCTATAGTAGCCTGCAGGGTACTCCATATTGATGTTCTTCTGCATTACGGCGTTGATATCCTTTGAGTAGATTTCCTCAAGGGTCAGGACCATATTGTAAGGAAGCTCAAAGTCAACGGCGATATTGCTTCTCCAAACCTGAGGCATACGGAACTTCTTGTCAACCTCGCAGAGAGCCGGGCTGTTAGGAAGCTTGCCAGGGGTCGTAGGCAGAAGAGTAGGATTTGCATCTATCTGCTTGCGGAAATCAGGATTGAAGGTAATGTGGTTGTCTGCCAGAGTCTTAAGGCTGGTGATGGTAACCTCAGGAGACTGGATCATACCGGAACCGTTAGGCTGGTTGGTGAACCAAACGAATGGAAGGAATCCGGTGAACAGGCCTGTACCACCACGAACCTGGATACTGCGGTCGCCGAGAACGTCCCAGTTGAAGCCGATTCTAGGAGAGAAGGTAAATCTGCTCTTAGGCCACTTGCCGCTCTGGATGCTGTAGTTCTTCTCTGCAGTTCCGATTCCGTAGTGGTCTCTCCAGGAGTTGTTCCACTTGTTGAACTTGTATTCGTCAACTGCCGCATTGGTCTCAAGATCGTTGAGATAGAGAGGAAGCTCAGCCCTGAGGCCGTAGGTCAGCTTGAAGTTGTCTGAAGGCTTCCACTCGTCCTGAGCGTACAGGGAAACCATTCCGAAGGTCAGCTCAACACCTGGCATCTCGCCTGCAGTGTAAGCGTACTGCAGACCGAAGGATGTAGGTGTAGCGCCTGCATAGAATGCTTCCATACCGTCTGCATACTTGATACCGGTTGCAGGGTCAACAGTATTGTTGTAGTCGTACCTGTAGTAGGAAGTACCCTCTCTCATATAGTTGTTCTTGAAGTACAGCTGGTCGTAACCTGCACCTACGGTAATGTTGTGGTCGCCGAGGGAGAATGTCAGGTTATCCTTGAAAGTGAGGGTGTTGTTCTTTACATCATTGTTGTATGAGAAGAGCTCGTATCCGAAGGACATGTACTGGTCTCCGCCCTTGTAGATATCAACGAACGGGAAGATGTCGGAATCGGAAGTTCTCTTGTCCTCGATCATTGTGTAGGAAGCCAGGAAATTGTTGGAAACCCTGCCCCAGTTGGAGTTCAACTCGGCGGTTATACTTCTAACCGTATTCTCGAATCCGTACCATGCGTTCTGGAATGATACTGCCTGAGCAGAGCTTCTTCCGGATCCTCTTGTGCCAGGAGCGGAGGTAGAGTTGGTCAGGTTGTCTGAAGTTCCTACAACCTCGTTGTAACGGAGGGTGAACTTGCTGGCCTTGCTGATATTCCAGTCAATTCTTGCCAGGATCTTGTGGTTCTTCTCCTCAAAGTTGCGGAAGTTCTGATAAGGGCCTGCCTCATATCCGTAGGTAGAGAGCAGGTAGTCGTGCATTCTCTGAAGATCTGAAACCAGGGTTCTGGAAGTCTTGGTTGCCTGGTCTGCTGTTCCGGAAGTACCCGGCTCCCAAGCGCCTGAAGGCTTGGTGGTCTTTTCAAGCTCGCCGCTTATGAAGAAGAAGAGCTTGTCCTTAATGATAGGACCGCCGAGGGTTACGCCAAAGGTCTGTGCCTTGGAATCGTGAGCACCTGCAACCTTGCTGTTTCCAACCTTGTCTCCAGTGAAGGATTTAGGCCTGAAATAGGTATAGACGCTTCCGGTGAAACGGTTTGTACCGCTCTTGGTAACTGCGTTGATGGAAGCACCGGTGAACTGGCTCTGACGGATATCGAACGGTGCCAGGTTTACGGTAATTTCCTCGATTGCGTCCAGAGCGATAGGCTGTGCCTGTCCGCCAGGAAGAATCTGGGTGGTGCTAAGACCAAAGTTGTTGTTGAAAGCGGCACCGTCAATGGTAACGGTGTTCATTCTGTTGTCCCTGCCGCCGAAGGAAGTTCCGTTGGCCTGTGGAGTCAGCTTGGTGAAATCGGTGATACCCCTGCTGATGGAAGGGAGCTGGCGCAGCTGGGCAGTGCTGATGTTGGTGGAAGCACCATCCTTGTCTGAGTTCAGCATCGGATTTACTACACCGCCTTTTACAACGATAGCGTCCAGAGCGACAGCCTGCTCGGTCATGGTGATGTTGCGGACGAAGTTCTCACCCAGTTTCAGGTAAGCTCCGTCTGTCTTTGCGTCAGCATAGCCGAGGAGAGTAGCTGTAACTTCATAAGGACCGCCGACTCTCATGTTAGGGATACGGTAGTTACCGTTGTTGTCGGTTGTAGAGTAGTACTTTGTTCCAGAAGGAGTGTGCGTGGCAATCACAGTTGCACCCGCAACAGCACTTCCGTCCTTTTCGGTTACCTTGCCGCTCATGGAGGATGTGGTAACCTGAGCGTAAACGCTTGAGGCTACGAACATGCTCATAACCAGCAAGGCAAACAGCTTAATTGTTTTTTTCATAAAAATTAAAATATAAGGTTTTTGTTGTTGTTCAAATGAACAAGCGAAAATACAAAATGCCAAAGACATTCCCAACAAACATTCAAGGAAAAAAATACCCTTTTTCAAATAAATCGCAATTTGTTTGCTTAGTGTATAAAAATATGATACTTTTGCCGCCGATTATAAACACCGGTGGACGGATTTGACTGCTTGCAACCACGCTAAAAAATGCTAAAATCGTATCAGACAAATCCTCCGCCACAAACGGAGATTTTTTATTTTATGGCATACCTGTTTACATCAGAATCGGTGTCCGAAGGACATCCTGATAAAGTTGCGGACCAGATATCGGACGCAATACTGGACCAGTTCCTCATCCGGGATGAGGAGAGCAAGGTTGCTTGCGAGACTTTCGTGAGCACAGGCCTCGTGGTAATAGGAGGAGAAGTTAAAAGCGAGGCTTACGTGGACATTCAGAAGACAGCTCGCGACGTAATCAACAGCATCGGCTACACCAAGGCCGAATACAAGTTCGACGGCTCAAGCTGCGGAATCCTCTCCGCCCTTCACGAGCAGAGCCCGGACATCAACCGCGGAGTGGAGCGCAAGAAAGAGGAAGACCAGGGAGCAGGCGACCAGGGCATAATGTTCGGCTACGCTTGCCGAGAGACAGAAGACTTTATGCCTCTGCCTATCTGGCTGAGCCACAATCTTCTTGTTACGCTCGCCGATATACGCAAGAATACAAAGCTGATGCCTTACCTCAGGCCAGACGCCAAGAGCCAGTTCACCATTGAATACTCTGACGACCGCAAGCCAATCAAGGTCCACACCATAGTTCTTTCAACCCAGCACGACGAGTTCGGCAAGGATGCCGAGATGCTCAAGAAGATAAGGGAAGACGTTCAGTCCATCCTTATCCCGAGGATGCTGAAAAAGATGCCCGAGAATATCAAGAAGCTCTTCAGCAAAGGCTATAAGCTCTATGTAAACCCTACCGGCAAATTTGTCATCGGAGGCCCTCACGGAGACACCGGCCTAACCGGAAGGAAGATAATCGTGGATACATACGGCGGACGTGGAGCCCACGGTGGCGGCGCCCTCAGCGGCAAGGATCCGAGCAAAGTGGACCGCAGCGCAGCATACGCAGCCCGCTACATCGCCAAGAACCTGGTTGCCGCCGGAGTCTGCGACGAATGCCAGATCCAGATTTCATACGCCATCGGAGTGGCAAGGCCTCTGAGCATCTTCATCAACACCTTCGGAACCTGCAAGGTTAAGAGAAACGGCAAGACTCTGACAAACGGCCAGATCGCCGAGGCAGTTGGCAAACTGTTCGACCTGCGCCCAGCCAAGATCATAGAGAAATTCGGCCTCAAGAACCCTGTCTACGCCCCTTGCGCCGCCTACGGCCACATGGGAAGGAAGCCTTATGTTCAGGAAGTTACGCTACTCCGCGATGGCAAGAAGATACGCCGCAAAGTGCAGTTCTTCGGATGGGAACTGACAGACTCGGTAGGAAAGATCAGGAAGAATTTCGGCCTCAGTTAAGGTCAACAACAGTAATTCCGGCTCCGCCCAGGCGGACATCCTCGTCTTTGCAGCTGACTACGGACGGATTCGTCTTCAGCCACTTCCGGATTTCCTCCTTGAGGACTCCGGTACCTTTTCCGTGCAGTATCCTCACCCTTGAAGCACCAACCAGGGTGGCATCGTCTATGAATTTGGATACGCTCACCAGGGCCTCGTCAAGCCTCTGGCCGCGGATATCAATCTCATCCTTGAAAGAAAGCTTGCGCTTTGAAATGCTCTCGTCAATGTTTATGCTGTAGTTCCTCAGCGATGAGGCCGGCTTTGCTCCGCCCTGATTCTGGAATTCTTTGTTTGATATGACGGTCAGACTGTCTTTCTTGACGCGGCTTGTGATGTCTCCAACGGAAATTGTAACGTTCCTGCCCTCGATCTTCATCACTTCCCCTATCAGGCCGCTACCCTCTACCTTGACCTTTGCGCCGACCTCAAGAGTCAGTTTCTTCGGTTCTTCCTTCTTGGTTTCTGGCTGCTGGTGTTCACGGCGAGCCTTTCGCTGAGCCTGGCGTTCCTTCCTTTCCTGCAAAGACTTCATCTTCGCCTCGATCTTGAGATCACGGTCGCTGAGCTCTCCCTCCTGGATTTTCTGCCCGGCATCCTTCAGGGCCTGGCGGGCCTGCTTGGTGGCCTCCTTCTCCGCCTGAGCCTCCTTTATCTTCTTGATGGTGGATTCCACCTTCCTGTTTGCCTCGGCGATGATTCTCTGGGCCTCCTCCTTTGCCTCCTCGATTATCTGCTTTTTGGTCTGGCGGATCTCCGAGAGTTCCTTGGAATATTTCTCGGTGACTGACTCCAGAGTCTTGTCCGTGTTGCGGATACGCGCCAGCTTCTCGTCCAGCTTGCGGCGGTTACGGGAGATTGTGCGGAGCTGCTTTTCAAGGTCGATGAAATCCTCTCCGGCCTTTTCCTCGGCCCTTTTCACGATATGCTCCGGAAGCCCCATCTTCCTTGCCAGGTCAAAGGCGAAGGAATTGCCCGGAACCCCAATCTCCAGCTTGTAGAGCGGAGCTATATTCACGCTGTCGAACAGCATCGCACCGTTGATAACGCCCTTGCTTCCTTCGGCATAGACTTTCAGGTTTGTATAGTGGGTTGTAATCACCCCGTATGTTCCCCTTTCCTCCAGTTCCTCCAGAATAGTCTGGGCGATAGCGCCTCCCGCTGCAGGCTCCGTTCCGCTGCCGAACTCGTCAATGAGCACCAGCGTGCTGGAAGAAGCTGCCTTGAGCAGATTCCTCATATTCAGCAGATGGGAACTGTAGGTGGAAAGGTCGTTCTCCATGCTCTGCTGGTCTCCGATGTCTATCAGTATGTTGTCAAATACAGGGAACTCGCTCTTCTGGTTGCAGGAAGTAGGCATTCCCCACTGGAACATATACTGAAGTATGCCCACCGTCTTAAGCGCCACGGACTTTCCGCCGGCATTCGGACCTGATATCACAAGTATGTGCTTGTCTTTTGTAAGGATGAGGTCTGTCGGAACAATCTTCTTGCCCTCCCTTGTCAGTGCAGACTCCAGGAGAGGATGCCTTCCCTCATATATCCTCAGCGATCCGTCCTCCGACAGAACCGGCATTCCTGCCCTCATTCCGCCTGCACACTCAGCCTTGGCACGTATGAAATCCACCTCGCCGATGAACCTCGCCCCGTCCATAAGTTCCGGAATGTAAGGGCGGAGGAAATCCGTGAACTCCATCAGAATACGGGCAATCTCCCTCTGGCGGTCAAAAGTAAGGCGGCGGATGCGGTTATTGAGCTCCACCACCTCCATAGGCTCGATGAAGAACGTCTTTCCGCTGGCGGAAGCGTCCTGCACAATGCCGGGAATGCTTCTCTTGCTGGTGGCGTTTACCGGAATCAGCATCTTTCCGTCACGCACGGAAATCGTGGCGTCCTCATCCGCAAGATTATCCGCCTTGGCCTTTTTCAGAATCGACTCTATCCTGCGGCTTACGGAACTCTGGGCCTGGCGCAATTCTGAAGAAATCTTGTGAAGCTCAGCCGATGCAGTATCTTTTACAATTCCGTTCTTGTCCAGGATGGAATCAATCCTTGCAGTAACAGTCGGATAATACTGAACAGGAATTGCCAGAGCCTTGAGGAACGGATATTTTTCCTCCTTCGTGGAAGAAAGGAAAGAAGTCACGGCCCTGAGGTTCCCCATAAAATCGGCGAGCTTGGTCATATTCTCCACTGAAATGGAGCTGCTCTCCTTCTTCAGGCTCGGGAGAAAACCGGTGCAGTCCGTAAAGCCTCCCTGCGGAAACTTGGTCTCCATAATGGAGATCTGAATCATCTCGTCCACCAGATGCTGCCGGCGGAGGATTTCTTCAGGGTCGGTAGAAATAGCTTCTTCCTCAGCCCTTTGCGATGCGTATAAGGTTGAGCAGCGGCCCTTCACCCGTTCTCTGACAAAGCCGAATCCTATCTTGTTTTCCAGTAAGGCGGTATCTTTCATTTCTTCCTGTTTTAATAGAGCACTGGACTCCGGTTCTCAAAATACGTCAGGCGCGGAAAACCGCATTTGGCGCAAATCTCTGCAAAAGTTTCAAACTTGTCGCAGAGCCTTCCGGAATCGTGGGAATCGCTTCCCAGAGTCACGAACTCCCCGCCCAGTTCCCTGAAACGGCGGAGAATACTTTCATCCAGGACCTGCAGATGCTCTCCGTGGAGGTCGTATGTCTTGGTGTTGATTTCCAGAGCCTTGCCGTTTTCAGCCAAAAACTTCAGAAGCGTATCCAGTTCGTCCGGAAAATCCGCATAGCGGATATCCCTTACTTCATACGGAGCGTAGCGGGCCACATAGTCAAAGTGCCCGATGATGTCGAAGTCCCCGAAAGCCTTTGCCGTTTCAAAAACCAGCTGAAGCACTCTGGAATAAGCCTGGCGGAAATCCTTTCCCTCGTAGTAGTTTCCATAATACGGATCTTCCCCGTCTACAAAATGTATGGAGGCTATTATCTGGTCAAATGAATGCCCCGCAACATATTCACGCGAATGTTCCAAGTTCTCCGGAGTGAGCCCTATCTCTATGCCTTTGAGAATCTTGCATCCCCCATCCGGGAAAACTTCCAGTGTCTGCTTTTCTATTTCTTTCTGCTGGGCCTCTATGCTGAACTCGAACAGTCCCGGATTCCTCGGAGCGTCCAGATCCAGATGATCCGTAAGGCAAATTCCGCCCGCTCCCGCCTTTTTTGCCTGGATGAGAAGATCCCTTACCGTGGCCTTGCTGTCGGGAGAAAACTCGGAATGTGTGTGCGTATCAACAAAAAAGCTCATGCAAAAGGGTAAATTTTACCGTTTGGCGTGCAAAATTACTTATTTCTTGCAAACTTTCCCGAATGAAGCTGAAAGAGAGACTGAAAAAAGACTTCCGCCTATGGGCCCGCAGCCTTGCGGACTTGTTCCTGAAAAGGGAATGCATCTGCTGCGGCAGACTTCTGGAAGCCTTCGAAAGCGATGTGTGCACATTCTGCCTTGCGGAACTGCCGTCTTCCTTCACCTGGACCTCGGAAGAATCCCCCGCGGACAAGACATTCTGGGGAAGAACGCGCATAGAGAAAGTGACCAGCCTTTTCCTCTACAACGGCAAATACCGCAACCTGGTGTATTCCATAAAGTATGGCGGCAATATCCGCCTCGGCACAAGGCTCGGCCGCATGCTAGGAGAAGTTATCGCCGAGGAAGATATAGACTTTATTGTTCCTGTTCCCCTGCATCCGCGCAAGAAGTGGAAAAGGGGCTACAACCAGTCTGAAGAAATCGGGCGTGGCATTCTTCTGGAGTTGAGAGAAAAGAGCCCTGACGTAAAGATGGAAAAGCGGCTTCTGAAAAGGAAGGATTTCACCCCCACACAGACAAGGAAAGACAGGGCGGACCGCTGGACAAATGTGCGGGACGCTTTTCGGGTAAACCTTAAAAGGGCAAAAGCTCTCGCTGGAAACGGAAAGGTTCCAAAGATCCTGATTTGCGATGACGTTTTGACTACCGGAGCAACTCTTGACGCCTGCGCCAGCCTTCTGCACGAAGCCATCAACTGCAGAATCAGCATCGCGACCCTGGCCTACGTCCCTTAGTTTCATCCGTTTTTATTACATTTGCCGGCGGAAAAGATTGCCGGTTATGCTGGATTTCATCAACATACATTGGATAGACATCATAGACATCCTGCTTGTGGGGCTGCTCATCTATCAGATTTACAAACTGATACGCGGAACGGCCGCTATGAGCATATTCATCGGCATCATCATCCTGTATTTCATCTGGCTGGTGGTCAAGACTCTCCACATGGAACTCCTGAGCGCCATTATGGGACAGGTTCTGGGAGTTGGAGTGCTGGCCCTGATCATAATCTTCCAGCAGGAAATCCGCAGGTTCCTCATCCATCTGGGCAACAACTCTTTCCACCGCAACAGCAACTTCCTTACCCGCACGCTCTTCGGCAGCAACAGCAAGACCGTTTCTCTGGCAACTTTGGACGAGCTCACCCAAGCCGTAAGGAAAATGGCCGAAACCAAGACCGGAGCCCTCATAGTGATGACGCACCGCTCTCCCCTGGAAAGTGTTACTGAAACCGGAGACAGGATAGACGCCACCATCAACCGCAGGCTCATAGAAAACCTTTTCTTCAAGAATTCCCCTCTTCACGACGGAGCCCTGGTTATGGACACTAACCGCCTGATTGCGGCAAGATGCACCCTCCCGATTTCCGAGAACCAGAACATTCCTGCCAATTACGGAATGCGCCACAGGGCAGCCGTAGGCATAACGGAACAGTCGGACGCCACGGCAATCGTGGTCTCCGAGGAAACGGGGGAAATATCATTTGTAAAAGACGGGGAAATCAAGACCATCAGCTCCATCACGGAGCTAAGGCTTGCTATTGAGAATTCTTACTCTGCTTCTTGAGTTCGGATTTTAGATACCACTTTCCGTCTTTGCCCTTCTTGTAGTCCTTGCCCTTGCCAATGTGGCGGAGGTATCCAATGTACTGCTGCTCGTCCAGGACCTTCTTCATGGCCGCCATGTTTTTCTGCTGCCACTGCTCGTTTACTGTGCGGTAAGTTTCAGGATCCTGCATTCCGGACCTCTGCAAATCCTCCATTGCCGCCATCACTCCAACATAGTTTGCGGTCAGAATGGAATCTACATAAAACTCCTGGGAATCTGTCAGATTGAGTTTCTTTACCAGAGCCTTGGTGTCTTTTTGTGCTATTTCTTCAGGTGTTGGCTGCTTGTCGTTCTGCGCAAAAGAAGACACGGTCCCCAGCGACAGGAAGAATATTGCCGTAAGAACAAGAATCTTTTTCATATCGAAATTTAGTATCTTTACTTCGCTTAATGCAAAAATAATGCGAAACAAAGTTAATGAAATTATGAAATACAGAATCAGTATTATCGCAATGGCTGCAGCTCTGCTTACGATGGCATCCGCTCAAATAGGCGAGGCCTGCACCAACATCATCGTGACAAAAGGGGCTTCCAAGGACGGAAGCGTGATGGTAACATACGCCGCAGACTCCCACACCCAGTACGGAGAACTTTACCACCACAACGGAGGGGTTTGGCCGAAGGGTACAATGATCAAAGTCTATGAATGGGACTCCGGCCGCTACCTTATGGATATTCCGCAGGTTTCCAGAACCTATTCAACAATGGGCAACATGAACGAGTTCCAGCTCATCATTACCGAAACCACATTCGGCGGACTTGAATCTCTTGTGGACACTACCGGCGGAATAGACTACGGCTCCATCATCTATCTCACCCTCCAGAGGGCAAAGACCGCAAGGGAAGCCATCAAGACAATTGCCTGGTTTGTGGAAACCTACGGCTACTGCTCCGAGGGCGAGAGTTTCTCCATTGCAGACAAGGACGAGGCCTGGATTCTGGAAATCGTGGGCAAGGGCGTTAAGCTCGGAAAAGACGGGAAGAACCTCAACAAGGGAGCCAACTGGGTGGCTATACGCATTCCGGACGGCTACATATCTGGCCACGCCAACTGCTCCAGAATCTCCACCTTCCCTCTCAACGATCCCGAGAACTGCCTCTATTCCAAGGACATCATAAAGTTCGCCAAGGAAAACGGCTATTATGACGGACCGGACAACGAGTTCAGCTTCTGCGATGCTTTTGCTCCGGCTTCATTCGGTACCCTGAGAGGCTGCGAGACCAGGGTATGGAGCTTCTTCAACATACTCGGCGGCGGAAAAATCGGAGACAAGGACGCTTCTTTCTACGTTGACTACGCTTCCGGAAAGAATCCGGCCAACAAGATGCCTCTGTACATCAAGCCCTCTCATCCTCTTACAGTTAAGGATGTCGCCGATGCAATGAGAGACCACTTTGAGGACACTCCTTTCGAATTCCGCTACGACCTTGGCGCCGGCCCTTACCAGAATCCTTACAGATGGAGGCCTATGTCTTTCATCTCAGACGGCAAGAAATACGAGTTCGAGAGATCCGTCGCCACCCAGCAGACAGGATTCTGGCTGCTCGGACAGGCAAGGGGATGGCTACCTGATATTGTGGGCGGCATTATCTGGTTTGGAGTGGACGACACCGCCACCAGCTGCCTCACTCCGGTCTATTCCAGCGGACTTGAGGCCCCTATGTGCTTCAGGGTAGGTAACGGAAGCATGGTCAAGTATTCCGACTCTTCCGCCTTCTGGCTTTTCAACCGCATAGCCAACTTTGCCTACAGCCGCTATATGGACATTGCTCCCGAGGTTAGGGTGGCCATTGACGAGCACGAGAACGGCGCTCTGAAGATTATCCCTGAGATTGATGCCAACGCTACCAGAATCCTCTCCGAGAGCAAGGACGAGCAGAAGGTGAAGGCTTACCTCACAGACTGGTCAAACATGTTTGCAGACAGGATGTTCCGCAAGTTCAAGAAACTGGATGAGTACCTCCTTGTAAAATATATTGACGGCAACATCAAGAAGCAGAATCCTGACGGAAGCTTCAAGACCATCCATAACGAGGACAACATCGTGATGCCGGACCAGCCGGGATATCCGCAGAAATGGCTGGATGCCATCTCCAAGGAAATGGAACCGATCCCAGTCAACGAAAAGACATATTAAAAGCACAAAAATACCCTGCCAGTTACTTTCTGACAGGGCATTTCTTTTTTGCGCTGTACGTATTACAGAATGTTGGCTTTGTTAGGGGTAACGGTTGTGCCATTGTCAACTCTTACAACGATGCAGTCAATTGCAACATAAGCAGGAGTGTTAAGTCCGTAGAGTCCCTTGTCTGAACCGTCCATATCTATCTTCAGGGTGTGGATTCTTCCAAGGCCAGACAGTGCAACAGGCTGCCACTGCTCAAGCAGGAACTTGCCGCCATCCTTGTAGTTGGCAAGATAAACTTCGATCTTGCCGGTCTGATTACCCTTCGCATCGAGACCGATGAAGATAACCTTGAACCAGCCGTTATCGATTGGAACACCGCTTCCGAGGTCAGTGGTCATCTGTGCAACTGCGTAAGAAGTGTTGGTGATGTACAGTCCTTCAATAACCCTTGTGGTGGTATCGGTATCGGTGAAGTTCATTGTAGGAGCATTGTTCCATCCGTTAGGGTCTGCCCATCCGAAAGAAACGAGACAGTGTTCGGTGTTATTGTATCCAGGATAACCTCTCAGGTTCTTGTAGTTGACTGCGAGCTGACTCTTGTACCAGTTTGCGGCATCCTCCGGAACGAGGTTGACTGCAGGGAAGTTGCCCACTGCAATGCCTCCGGAATAATACTGGTCATCAACAGGCTTTGAACCCAGACCGGTGTTCTTGTCCAGCCAGTAATAACCCTTTCCGTAAAGGTTTTCTCCGTAAACGTCTGAAGCGTACATTCCGGTTTCAAGGTCATCGAAAGTGGCTACAACCTGGTGGTAAGGAACGTCCGGGGTGTGGCTCTTGTTGCAGGAAACCATCACGGCGGCTGCAATCAGAACCATCGCTGAAAGAAAAATCTTTTTCATAACAAATCGATATTTAATTAACATTAGCTTTCGTTTTGCCGGTGCAAATATATACAAACATCGTGATTCCGTATCTCCACAATACCAAATTCTGGGTATGGACAGCCTTGAGTGTTTGCATTATCTTTGCGGCCGGAATTATGGCAAAACTGTCTGAACTGAACACGGGAGAAAAAGGCGTCATCGTCAAGATCCAGGGCCACGGAGGATTCCGCAAGAGGATCATCGAGATGGGCTTTATCCAGGGGAAAATCGTGGAAGTGCTCCACAAGGCTCCCCTGCAGGACCCTGTTGAGTATCAGATTCTCGGATATCACGTGTCACTGAGGCTCAGCGAAGCTTCCCAGATAGAGGTCATCTCCGTGGAGGAGGCTGAGCACCTTGCCAAGGAACATAATCCGAGGACCGGCAACTTTATGCCAACCTGCATAGGATGCTCGGAAAGCAATTGCAGGTTCCGGGACTCTGTCGCCAAGGCCACGGAAGAGGAAGACGCCCTGTATCGCGGAGCAAGGGAAAAGAGCAGGGAGATTACAGTAGCGCTCGTGGGCAACCCCAACTGTGGCAAGACGAGCCTATTCAACCGGGCCAGCGGAAGCCACCAGAGGGTGGGCAACTACAGCGGAGTAACCGTGGATGCAGTAAAGGGCAAAATGTACTACAAGGGCTACCGCATCACGCTGATAGACCTTCCGGGAACCTATTCCATCTCCGCCTACAGTCCGGAGGAAAAATATGTGCGCCACTCCATTGTCCATGACCATCCGGATGTAATCCTGAACGTGGTGGATTCCTCCAACCTGGAAAGGAATCTTTTCCTGACCACCCAGCTCATAGACATGAACCTGAAGATGGTCATCGCCCTCAACATGTTCGACGAGCTGGAAGAAAAGGGAGACACTCTGGACTACAGGGAACTTGAAAGGCTGCTGGGAGTACCTATGGTGCCTACGGTATCCGTCAAGAACCGCGGCATCGCCACCCTGTTCGACACCATAATAGACGTGTACGAGGAAAACGGGAATGTACAGGGCATCCTAAAGCACATCCACGTAAACCACGGGCCGGTAATTGAAAGAAGCGTCAACCGCATCCGGGAGGAAATCTACAAGAACCCTAATGCAATTGACGAATTTACTCCGCGATACATTGCCTTACGTATCCTCCAGAAAGACAAGGAAATAGAAAAGGCTCTGGACAGTTTCTCCAACAAGGGGGAAATCCTCAAGGTCAGGGACAGCGAAGCCCTGGCAATTGAAAGGGAACTCCACGACTCTCCGGAAAACGCCATTATGGACGCCAAGTACGGCTTCATAGACGGAGCCCTCAGGGAAACCTATCGCAGAGGAGAAAGAAAACCCGGCAAAACACTTTCCGAAAAGATAGATAACATTGTTACGGGAAGATGGCTGGGCTTCCCTGTTTTCCTCATCGCGATGTACCTTATTTTCCAGGCAACCTTCTCCCTTGGGCAGTACCCGATGGACTGGATAGGTTCCGGAGTGGACTCTCTGGGAGATAAAGTCGGCTCAGCGATGAGCGATGGCTGGCTGAAGGCCCTGATTGTGGACGGTATCATTACAGGAGTGGGAGGAGTGCTGGTATTCCTGCCTAACATACTGATCCTCTTCTTCTTCATAAGTCTTATGGAGGCCAGCGGCTATATGGCCAGGGCCGCCTTCATAATGGACAGGCTGATGCACCTTATCGGCCTTCACGGCAGAAGTTTCATTCCGCTGATGATGGGATTCGGCTGCAACGTTCCGGCGGTTATGGCCACAAGGACCATCGAGAACCGCAACGCCAGGATGATCACCATCCTCATCAACCCCCTTATGAGCTGCAACGCCAGGCTTCCTATCTACCTGCTTCTGGCGGGAGTTTTCTTCCCGAAGAGCGCCGGCCTGGTAATCTTCTGCATCTATCTCGGTGGAGTTCTGCTTGCAGGACTTATGGCAAAACTGTTCAGCAGGGTGCTCTTCAACTCGGACGAAACCCCGTTCGTGATGGAACTTCCGCCCTACAGGGTTCCAACCCTCAAGTCTCTCCTCCGCGATACCTGGGACAAGGGCAAGCAGTACCTTCACAAGATTGCAACCGTCATCCTTATCGGAACCCTAATAGTCTGGGCTCTTAGTTACTTCCCGTCCTGCGACCCGGACCCTGCCGCAAGGCTGGAGCACTCCTGGCTCGCTGCCATCGGGAACTTCATAAGCCCGGTCCTCGCCCCTCTGGGCTTCCACTGGCAGGAAAGCGTTTCCCTCCTTAGCGGAATGGCCGCCAAGGAAATCGTGGTCAGCACTATGAATATGCTCTACACGGTTGACGGCCAGCTGATAATAGGAAGCGTCCTCACTCCGGCCATCGCCCTTGCGTTTATGGCCTTTACCCTCATCTACTTCCCTTGCGTTGCAACAATCGGCGCCATAAAATCAGAAACCGGCAGCTGGAAATGGGCAATCTTCACAGTCTGCTACACCCTCATCCTCGCCTGGATTGTGGCCCTCTTCATCTCCAAGGTCTTTGCCTTCCTGTAATCACGATAATAATCCCTTTATTTTTTACCTTTCATTTCCAAAGACAGATATTTTTCGTTAACTTTGGTAGTTGCAGGGGATATTGCAGGGTTCAAGACGATTATTCATAGTATCTCAAAATAAAAACATTTCAGTTATGAAAAAGATCTTGTCAAACTACTTGCAGCCAGTGACGAAAGTCTATCTGGTTCAGACAGAAGCCTTTATCTGTCAAAGCGGAGACCCGAACTCCGTACCTGATCCCGATGATTATGATGACGGTGGAGAAGGATTCGATTGGTAACAAACCCTATTGTTAAACTTTAAAAGAACATCGAAATGAAAGCAAAAGTATTTTTAGCAATCGCTGCTGTTGCTCTTTTGGCAATAGGCTGCTCTGAAAAAGGCGACACCGTTCCCGAGACTGCAAAAGGCATCACTTTCAAGGCTACCGTAAAGCCTGCCAAAACCAAGGCGGTTACGGATGCAGGGAACACCCTCGAAGTCAACTGGGCCGTGAATGAAACTATCGCTCTTATTTATTCAGTTGGCGGAAATGACTATAACGCTACCGCTACAATTACAGATGTAAGCGGAACCGGAATAGCGACCATTACAGCAACCCTGGAAGAAGGAGTTGCAGACGGAGATGACGTCATTTTGATATATCCGGCTTCAGTGGCGAACGGAGCAACTGGAGATATTGACTGGACTAAGGTTGATGAACAGGATGGAACCCTCTGCGCAGAGCGCGACATCCGCATGGGATGGGGCACTCTTGCCGTAGACGGCTCAACGGCATCTCTTAACGGAGGAACCTCTATGGATGCTGCGTTTCCTATCTGCAAGTTCTCCATCAAAGACGCAGACGGAGCCAATGACATTGACTTAAGCTCTCTGAAAATATCTGATGAATCTGGCACCGTCTTCGCTACCATTACCCCAACCACTCCGACAAGCACCCTTTATGTTACTATGCCGGCCGAGATTAATTCCGGACTCCTCTGGTTCGAAGCTACTTCATCCGACGGCAAGCCATATATTGCAAAAGGAACCGCTAACCTTAGCGCAGGCATGTTCTACACTCCAACCGTTAAAATGGCAACCATCGGCAACGCTATCGGAGCCAACGGAAAGTTCTACAAGAACAAAACTGATGCTGTTGCCGCAGGTACTTTGGTTTCCGCCGTTATTGTTTATCTCGGCGAAGAAACCGCTGAGGCAGGCTATACCCATGGACTTGCCATAGCAATCTATAATGCCGGAGGATCGGCAGGAACCACAAAGAAATGGTCTCCGAATTCAGGGACCCACAACCCTCGCGGGTATACAAGCCTTAGCGCAGCCATTGCAGCAAAAGAATCCGGCTCTGTAAATTCCGCGGGAAAGGACGATGAAACTAACTTCCCTGCATTCTACGCTGCTTTGCACAACGACATCAAGGCTTCAAACGTGGTAAGCGGAACTTCAAAAGCCCTGCCTTCTTCGGGGACATCGGGCTGGTTCCTTCCTTCAGCATTCCAATGGAGTCAGATTCTAAAAACCGTGAATGGCGTTTCCGCTGATTTAACCGAAACGATGAGTACCAAAATGGCTTTTTACTATTTGACCAATTGCGTGAAAAACGTTACCGGCCAAGACCTTATAGGCGACTTGAGCGGAAGCCACCAATTCCACACAAGCTCAGAATATGATGCAGATAAAAGTTGGCAGTATAATCAGAATTCACCAGACGGCACTGGTCAGGGAAAGGTTGGATTAAAAACCGCTTCCTGTTATGTAGTTGCAACACTGGCTTTCTAGGAATCTTAACACAATCGGGTATGAAAAAGTTAATGATTATGGCAATGGCAACACTGCTCGGGACTTCCCTTCTTGCCCAGAACAAGGAAGTGATTGCTGAAATAAACCAGAAAGGAACCGTAGAAACAGATCTTATTTACATCTCTACGGACGAGTGGGTTTCCAGTATCACGGAAGAAATGGCAAAGTTCAACAAGAACGACCTTCGGTTCATCGCTGAGCAAACGGAAAATGAAATAGCGCGTCTGGACGGTATTCTCAATACCCGCAGCGATATCATAAAGAACGAGACCAATCCTACTAAGCAGATCAAAAAACTTGAAAAGTATTTCACGGACCTGGAGAAGGCCGCGGAATGCTTTACCAAGGCCGAGACGCTGAAAGCCAGGGCCCTCAAGGTCCACGACACCGCTGAAAGCTACCGCAATATGGTCCGCAACAATATGCCTGTGGAAAAGCTGACAAGTTTCACTTGGTTCATCAAAGACAGCTACGGCAACACAAGAAAAGTAAGGCTGGCAAGAAACGATAACGGAAAGGCTGAAATATCATACGACGATACCGAAAAGGCCGTTGTTGACGATTCCATTTTCGACACCGTGGACAAAATGATCAAAGAAGGCCAAGTATATGACCTTGTGAAGCAATACTCGCCTATAGCAATTCTTCTGGATGCTAACGATGTGTGGAGCTGGTACATTTCGATGACCTTTGGTTCCCAGAACATCTTCTCTTCTGGCTCAGGCGTAGACCCGGATCACAGGGATGCCCTGGTAGAAATTCTCGAGTACATCCGCAAAGTCTTCGAAGACGCCAGCGCAAAATAATGAGAAAAACAATCTATCTCTATATCGTGATGTGGATTATGGTCTGTGCACCCGTGAGTGCGCAGACCACCCACCGCGATTCCGTGCTCTCCCAGGCGCGGTACCTGAAAAGCATTTTCCGTACGGACGATGCCATAGAAATGCTGTCTGAACTGGTGCAGCCAGAAGCCATGGATGAGGTAGTGCTGGCAGAACTTGCAGACTGCCATTTCCAGAGTGGAGACTATGATACGGCATCGGGGACATATTTCCTGCTTTCCTCCCTCAAGCCGGACAACATCCTCTATAAGGTCAGGCTGATGCAGGCCTACTACCGGCTGAAGGCATATCCACAGAGCATCCAGACAGGCAAGGCGGTGCTGCACTTAGACTCCATTCCCGCTGTAATCAGTTATGTGGGAGACGGCTTCCGCCAGATGAAGCAGACAGATTCGGCCCTTTGGTACTACCGCAGGTCATTGGCCCTAAAGCCTATGAACGAGACGGTCCTGTCAAAGGCAATGGGCATACTAATTGACAGCAGCAACTATGACGGTGCTATAGCTATCTGTGAAAATTTCCTCGCCGAGGATCCGGACAACGAGACCATTGCTTCTCTCAAAGGCCTGGCCCTGTACAGGAACAAAGATTACGAATCCGCCATCAAGATATTCCAGAGGCTGGAAGATATCGGAAACGACTCTTACCCCATCCACTATTTTCTGGGGCAGAGCTACTGGCATACCCAGACAAAATACCGGGCAGAGCAGGAACTTCTTGCCGCCTGGGAGATTGATTCAAGTGACGTGAACCTGGCATATTCCATAGCCTCTATCAAATCGGAATTCCTTTATCCGTTTGAGGAAGATGTGAAGCCTTGGCTGGACAAGGCATTGGATATGATTCAGCCGGACCCGTCAACGATGTCCCGCATACATCAGCTTTACGGCCTGGGATACTACAGGAGACAAGACTCCTGGGACAAGGCCATAGAACATTACAAGGAAGCCTACCGCTATAACCCGAAGTTCATTGCAGCCCTTTCCACCATAGCCTACTGCTACCAGATCAAGAAAGAATACAAAAAGGCAATTGAATGGTACGAAAAGTATCTGAAGGTTGTAAGCCCCGGAACCAAGGGGTACATATTCGCCAGGGATAATCTGGATTTCCTCAAAGGCGAGTTATTTATGGAAGAACAGAATTAAACAGGAATGGAAAACAAAAAGAACCCAACCGGTTACTCCTGGATAAGACAGTTGCTCATCAGTATTCTAGGCACCTCTATCGGCGTCGGTCTGACATTTGGAGTCAACCGCCTCGTGGACAGCAGCAAGCAGCGGGAAGCCCGGCACCAGACAGCAATTATGGCTGTGTGCGACATCGACGAGATTTCCCAAAGCCTCAAGGAAGAAATCCGGCTGGAAGACAGCCTGTTCAAGGTAACTATGTATGTGGCTACCCACCAGGAGCTTATAGACTCCCTGCCGATAGACACGCTTGATATGGCATTCAAATACCTGTATGACGATCCTATGGAGGTGAAGAGCTGGACAGCAGATACAAAGGAGAATGCCTTCAACAGCGGTATAGACGCCCGCATGAATCTTGGGAACAATAAGTTCTACGATAATATCCAGACGTGCTACTATATGCGCCGCTCACTGATAAAAGTAATGGAGGAGGCTCCTGTGTTCTGCCGTCCAATCAGTAAGGACGTCTACGAGGATTTCCTTCAGAAGCTGCCTCCAGCCGCAATAGATTATAACGGAATTCCACACCCCAATGCCAGGCGGATGATGATGAAGCAGGTTTTTGCACAAGGCCTGACAACTCTCTATATCAAACGCTACTTCTCCAGAAGGAACGCCTATATACTGGCCGCCAACAAGCTGGAATTGCTGAACCGGGAGAACAAACTGCTGATGAACATCACAGACAAGGAGATAGAAACATATCTCAAAAAGAATTCGGATAATGTTTCCGACCGGATTTCTGCAGATATGATAGCGGGTACCTGGGAGGCTGGCCTTAACAACAACCAGCAGACGTTTGTGTTCCACGGAGACAGTACCGTGGAGAAGACTTTCAAGATGGAAGGAAGTTTCCAGATTGTGCTCCCTGAAGAACAGGAAGAGCTATTTGTGCTTACCCCATTGACCATCTTCTTGAAAGGACGGTGGTCTCTTAAGGGAGACTCTCTGATTACAGACTTTGATGCCAGTACTGTAGAACTGCTCTCTTTTGACATGGACGTCAGCAACTTCCCTCAGGCCGCACTGGAACGGCTGAAAGACAGCCTGGAAATCAAGAAAGAAATGATGAAGAACTATATCCTGGATGGTTTAAGGCATCAGACTTTCAAGGACGTATGCGCTGTCTCCCTTGACAGGAGCGCCAGCACGATGATGTGGTCAGAAGAAACAATCAACCCAACCGGCAAGAAAGAAACAACCACGCTGCAACTCTACCGGAAACCCAAGTAGAATCGCACAAAAAGAAAAGAGGAAAACTCTTTCGAATTTTCCTCTTGTGTAGGAGATAGGAGAATCGAACTCCTATTTAGGGAATGAGAATCCCTTGTCCTAACCGTTAGACGAATCTCCCTTGTCCCCGATTGGGACTGCAAAGATATGAAATAGTTTCTATTCTGCAAGTTTTCTTTTAGTAGCGGTCGCTGTCTGGAGTGGTCTCTTCGCTCTTTATGAGTTCAACCGCAGCCTGCTCTCCAAGGGAAAGGGTTATGGTGCTGTTGTCTTCTACAGGCTTGTACCAGTCCTTGGAAGAAAAGTAATCTTTCAGGTCTTTAGATGCGAAATTGTAGCCGTGGCGGGCAAGGATCTCGTTGCGCATAATGCGGAGGGTCTTCTTGTCAAAGCCCCTTACCATAGACCTGTTTATCAGCATCATGCTAGTCCAAGGGAAACGTCCCTCACCCTTGTCTATGTACTTGAGGCGGGCGTAAAGGGAACCTTTGCTCCAGTAATCATTACTCTCGTCGTAAGAGGCATTGTACAGTTCCATCCCGGTGAGAGTTATATCGTAGAAGAAACTGTTATTGCCAACGGTTATGATATTTGAAGGAGTGTCGTACTCTTCACCGAATTTGAAGGATGTCTTATTCGGAACAAGATTTCCGAGAATGCAGTCTCCGTAGTCAAAAAGATACTTCTGCCCCTTCTCGTCTGTGTATTCCCCGTTCATCTGCGCCATCTGGTCAAATGTCATTTTATCGTACAGGTTATCATCGTCAGCATAGCGGAACACTATCTCCGAAAGCAGGCCATTGTGGAAAACCTCCAGGAAATGCCATGCATTCTTTTGGTCATAGATATATTTTACAATGTCCCCGGCCTTGCCTATCGCAGCATAGTCACTGTCTTCGTCAAGACTTGTAAGGGTGTATACCCCAGCCGTTTCCGTTGGCTTGAGGCCAAAACGGTAACCACCCTCGTGGCAGGAACCGCCCATAAATGTCAGGTTGTCTTCAGTGCCGTTCATAATGAAGATGAGGTCTCCGGTTATCCAGTTGTATTTTCCCTTGAACTGGGAAAAAGCGCCGGCGCAGACAAAAAGCAGCGCAAGAGTAATCAGTATCTTTTTCATCGCGATAAATATTGGTACGAACAAAGATAGCAAATCTTGCCCAATTTGATTAAATTTGTAAGTTAGTGCAAAGTACTCGGCGATATGAACAGCAAACTGAACAAAATTTTATGCGGAGCCGGCCTGATTCTGGCGGTTGTGGCTATTTCCATCCGCCTTGCCGGCTGCAACAACAAGGAAAAAGCCATGGAACAGAGACAGGCTATGTTTGAAGACTCTCTCCTGACTATGATCAGGGAGCACAACATCCCTATGATTCAGGTAAAGTACACCGCCCCCGGAGACAGCGTTTACTGCCAGGTTGGAGTAACGCCTTGGTCTACGGAAAAACCGGTTGCAATTGACTCCACCGAATTCAGCTACAGGGAGACCGGAAAGGCAGACTACGAGAAAGATGCTGTCTTCCAGGCCGCATCGCTGAGCAAAGTGGTGTTTGCCTACACCGTGCTGAAAATGTACGACAAGGGAGAGATAGACATAGACCGCCCTCTGTACGAATACACGGATATAGACCGCTTTGTGGATAAGGATATGGCAAAAAAACTGACCGCAAGGCTGATACTTATGCACCGCAGCGGAATAGACGACTGGGCCGCCAGCCCGTCTTCGGATGCCTGGCCAACCGCCCCTATCAACTTCACGTTCCCGGTGGATTCAATCTTCGGATATTCCGGAGAAGGATATGCCTTCCTGCAGAGGGCAGTGGAAGCAATCAAGGGAAAAGACATCCAGTCCATCGCCAAGGAATATGTGTTTGAACCTTTGGACATGCCGCTCTCTTCCTACGAGTGGATTCCGGAATTCGAGGGTATAACCACAGCTTCCGTAAAGCGCAACGGAGAAAGCCAGGGCGTAAGGCAATTCCCGAGGCAGAATGTGGCCTATACGCTTAGGACCAACGCTATAGATTATACCAAGTTCCTTAAGGCAATTATGAACGGAACAGGTCTAAGTGCTGAGAGCCATGCCCTGATGATAACCCCTTGCAGCGGACTTGCAACGCAGTTCCCTCCGAAGGTAAGGCCAATCGACGAGAAGAAGACAATCTTCTGGGGCCTTGGAATCGGAATAGAGGAAAACCCTCATTACGGCAGGGTGCTCTGGCACTGGGGAGACAACGGAAATACCAAGGCTCTGTTCATAATCCTTCCGGCACAGAAGAAGACTCTGGTATATTTCGCAAACAGCGGAGCGGGCCACGAAATCGCCAACCGTGTGCTGAACCTTTTCCTCGGCGACAAGACTCCTTTCGACATCGAAGACTGGATCAACCAGGAATAGAACCACCGGCTGATGGAATTGCGGAAAACATTCAAGGGCGGGCTTTACTATATGGGCTTCAAGGAGTTCATACGTCTCCTTTTCAACCATTTCCTCTACAGGAAGGTTTACAGTATCGGAGACGGAAAGATCCTTCCGGACGGCAAGGCGCAGGTGATAGCATCCAACCACCAGAACTGCCTGGTGGACGCTATTGCAGTTATGCTGGCCTTCAAGGGGCCGGGAAGAAGGCCTTTCTTCTGGGCGAGGGCGGACATCTTTGCAGTCAACCGGTTGCTGGAGAAATACCTGAGGTTCCTTGGCATTATGCCGGCTTTCAGGATGGATCACGAGGGGATGGAGGATGTGGGAAAGAACGGCGCCTCCTTTGAAGAAAGCTACCATCTTCTCACTCACGGGCAGAGCGTGATGATATTCCCCGAGGCCGGCCATCAGGACAAGAGGTTCCTGGGGCACTTTACCGGCGGCTACACCACAATGGCTTTCAAGGCCGCGGAACAGACCGGATTCGAAAAGGAAATCTTCATACTTCCCGTAGCCAACCATTACTCCAACTACTTTGGAATGAGGAGGGAGATGTGCGTGATGTTTTCAGATCCGGTATCGCTGAAGCCTTACTATGAGCTCTACAAGGAAAAGCCGAGGACCGCGATGAGGGAAGTCAACCAGGTTGTACGCGAGGCCATCTCCTCCATGATGCTGGACATACAGGACCTTGACAACTACCAGGCCATAGATTTCCTCAGGACAAACTACGGCAAGTCCTTTGCCTTCATCCGCAAGAAACCGTACGGGACCCTTCCGGAAAAACTCGCGGCGGAAAAAGAATTCACGGCATCTCTGGACGGTCTGGAAGAAGAAACGAAAAAGTCCGTTTACAGCCAGGCGGAGAATTTGCGGAAAGGGCTTGAAGAAAGCCGGCTGAAATTCGAATCGCTGAGCAGGAAACCATCCTGGACTTCAACGATATTGAAGATTGTGGGCCTTGTGGCACTGCTGCCTCTTTGGATATTCTCCCTGTGGCCGAATTTCCTTCTGTACCACATCCCTAAGCGGCTGACAAAAAGAACGGGAGACAAGATGCTTTTGTCCTCGTTCCTGCTTGCTGTTAACGCCGTAATAGCCATACCGCTTTTCACAGTGGTTTCCTTTGCTCTGGTGTGGTGGCTGCTCACCATCTATATGGCTGTCCTCTACGTTCTTCTGATGCCGTTCCTGGCCCTTCTGTGCTGGTACTATACAGAATGGTGGGCATCCATAAAGCAGGATTTGAGGCTTCTGGAATTTTATAAGAAATCAAAAATTGCTAACTTGCGCACTTTAAGGAAAGAGAGCGAAAAACTGGAAGACCGGCTGTGGTCTTTGTTCAAGATATGAAAAGAAGAGTTGTCATTACAGGAATGGGAATATACTCCTGCCTCGGAAAGACTTTGGACGAGGTCAGGGATTCCCTCTACTACGGAAAAAGCGGCATAGTGTTCGATCCCGTAAGAAAGGAACTGGGATTCCTGTCCGCCTTGACGGGGCACGTGGAAATCCCTAATCTCAAGGGAATCCTCAGCCGTAACCAGAGAGTCTATATGCCGGAACAGGCAATGTACGCATATTGCGCCACGGCGGATGCGCTAAGGGACGCCCGCATAGACCAGGAGTATCTGGACAGCCACGAGGTGGGCATTCTCTACGGAAACGACTCCAGCGCAGACCCGGTAGTAGCCAGCGTGGATTCCATGAGGCAGAAGGGAGACACCTCCCTGATCGGCAGCGGCGGAATCTTCAAGAGCATGAACTCCACAGTCACGATGAACCTCTCCTGCATATTCAAGCTCAAGGGAATAAACCTTACCGTAAGCGGCGCCTGCGCCAGCGGAAGCCATTCCATCGGCTGGGGAAGCATGCTCATCCAGAACGGGCTGCAGAATATGGTGATCTGCGGCGGAGCGCAGGAAGTGAATCCATTCTCAGTATGCAGCTTCGACGGAATCGGAGCTTTCTCCAAGAGGGAGAGCGAGCCTGAGAAGGCATCCCGCCCGTTCGACCGCCACAGAGACGGACTTGTTCCTTCCGGCGGTGCTGCCACTGTCATTCTGGAAGACTATGAGAGCGCCGTCAAGAGAGGCGCCCCTATTATCGCCGAGGTACTAGGATACGGCTTCTCTTCCAACGGAGACCACATCTCCGTTCCGAATGTGGACGGCCCGGCAAGGAGCCTGAAGATGGCGCTTGCGCATTCCGGACTTACTCCGGCCCGGATCGGCTACATAAACGCCCACGCCACCAGCACAATGGTGGGAGACCAGAACGAGGCCAAGGCCATCTACCAGGTATTCGGAGACGTTATGCCGCCTGTCACCAGCACCAAGAGCCAGACCGGCCACGAAATGTGGATGGCGGGAGCAAGCGAGGTAATCTACTCCATACTGATGATGAAGGGCGGCTTCATCGGGGCAAACGTCAACTTCGAGGAGCCTGACGAGGACTCAGCCAAGCTGAACATTCCGGCAAAGAGAATAGAGAGAAGCTTCGACACGTTCCTTTCCAATTCCTTCGGATTCGGCGGAACCAACTCCACGCTTGTGGTCAAGAACCTTTGATAACAAATAAAAACCTAAAATATGACAAAAGAAGAACTGATTGCCAAAACCATTGATATTCTGGCAGATGAATTCGAGGTAGAAAAGGAGGACATCACTCCTGATGCAGACATCAAGAAGACTCTGGATCTCGACAGTCTCTCTCTGGTTGACCTTGTAGCCCTGATTGAAGAAACCTTCGACATCAAGATCAAGGGCACGGACCTGATGAAGACAACCACTTTCAGCCAACTCTACGACTTCCTCTTCGAGAGAATCAGCGCAAAATAAATGACCCGTCTGGCCCTGGCCGTCTACCGCTTTTTCAGGAAGAGGCGCGCGGTATTCTACATAACCCTCCTGGGCAGTTTCATCCTGCTGGCCTGGCTGGCCGGCCGGATGTACTATGAGGAGGATATTACCAAACTCCTCCCGGCAACGGAAGAAAACAGCGGCGTCAGGTATGTCTTTGACAAGCTCAGAGTCAAGGACAAGATATTAGTGGAGCTAAGGATCACGGATACCACTATGTCCCCACAAGATATGGTGGACACGCTTGTAAGCGCTTCCGACAGGCTCTGCGATTCCATTAAGGCTCACGACAAGGGCGGCTATATGGAAGACATATTCAACAGGATAGACCCTTCTCTGCTGGAGGACGGAGCCTTCCTGATTCTGGACAACGCCCCTTGCTTCCTGGACAGCACATTCTACCCGTCTCTTGACAACCTGCTGAACTCCAAGAGCCTGGATTCCCTTATGCAGAGCAATGCGGAACTTCTTGAAGAAGACGCTTCCGGAATGTGGTACGACATTATCTGCAAAGATCCTCTGGCCTTCCGCAGCCTGGCGATGAAAAACCTCGCCTCAGCCGGAGGAGACCTCTCGGACGGTTCCGCCCACAAGGAAAAGGGAAAGCTCACACTCACCGATTTCCATCTGATGAGTTCGGACAGCACCGTTGCCCTTGCTTATGTTTCTCCGGCGTTCCGGGCTATGGACAGCAAGTCCGGCTCCCATCTGATAAGCCTGATCGAGGATGAGGCGGAAGAACTCTACAAGGTATGCCCGCAGGTAGAAGTTCTTATCTGCGGAAAATCCACAAAGAGCGTCTACACTGCAAGGCGCATAAAGAAAGACCTGGTGCTGACCGTCAGCATTGCCCTGATTATCATCATACTTATAATCGGATATTGCTTCCGGACAAAGGATACGCTGCTGTATATGCTGATGCCTCTTGTCTGGGGAGTTGTGGCAGCCATAGCCGCCGTCTATCTCATCCAGGGGCAGATGTCCTTCATTGCGCTGGGCATCGGGTGCATCGTGATTGGAGTAGCTCTCAGCTACTGCATCCACATAATAACCCACCACAAGTACATTGCATCCGTTGAGCAGGTTATAACGGACCAGGCAAAGCCGGTGGCTCTGGGATGCATCACAACCGTGGGCTCTCTCCTGGGACTGATTTTCACAAAATCATCTCTCCTCAGCGATTTCGGCCTGATGGCATCGCTGGTAATGGTGGGAACGACTCTGGCCGCCATATTCTTCCTTCCTCAATTCTTCAAGAACTCCACGGGCAAGAAAAACGACAAGGCATTTGAGGCAATCGAGAAGATTACCACCCGCCCGTACCACAAGAGCGGCTGGGTTATAATTCTGGTTGTCGTCCTGTTTGTCCTCAGCGTTATCTTCACTAGAGGAAGGGCCAACTTCGACACGGACCTTTTCCACCTTGCCTACAGCGACCCTAAGCTTGTAACTGCCGAACAGGTCTATGACACTAAACTCGAAAACGGCCTGCAGGTAAAGCACATAGCCGTGCGTTCAAAGGATCTGGACAGCGCCCTGGCCCTTAACCAGGTTCTGGCAAAGGAGTGCCAGGCACTTCAGGACAGGGGCCTGATAGCTTCCTTCAGCTCGGTTTCCAACCTTCTTCTCCCGTCCATTGAACAGGATGAAAGAATCAGCCTTTGG
This sequence comes from Bacteroidales bacterium, assembly GCA_017550655.1. Classification (GTDB taxonomy): domain Bacteria; phylum Bacteroidota; class Bacteroidia; order Bacteroidales; family UBA932; genus Egerieousia. Next base: position 186,976 of record JAFZOK010000013.1, read on the forward strand.
AACGCGTACTTTACATCGCAGAAGAAAGAGCAGGTCAAGAAAATGACCGCGGCCGCTGCCAATCGCAACGGCTTTGAAGCGGATATGTTCACTCCTTTCTACGAGGCTCTGGACAAGGAATATTCTCCAGTGGACGTGTTCTCGGGCGGAACCATTCCAAACGAGATAATGGGCAACTTCATCGAGAAGAACGAAGACGGAACCTACCTGGTTCTCACCGCAATAAAGACCAGAGACAAGGACAGCCTGTGGAGGGCCTCTGAAATACTAGCGGAGGGCGGTCATGACAAGGACAGAGCCCTGGCAAACGGGGTTGTCGTGATAGACCCTCTGTTCTACACCACCAATATGCTGGAGATTATGGAAAGCGACTTCAACACCGTGCTGCTGATTTCCTCCATCTTCGTACTCGTAATCCTGCTACTGGCATTCAGGAACATTGTCCACGCCATCATAGCCTTCCTGCCTATGTTCATGAGCTGGTTCATGGTGCTTGGCTTCATGAAGCTCTTCGGCATAGAGTTCAACCTGATCAATATGGTCATCTCCACTTTCATCTTCGGAATGGGAGTGGACTACAGCATCTTCGTGATGGACGGCCTTATAAAGGGCAAGGAAAGGGAAGATCTTCTCAAATACCACCGCAGCGCCATTTTCTTCTCCGCCGTGATGCTGATCCTGGCGGTAAGCAGCCTGTTGTTTGCCGTTCATCCGGCCATTTCCTCCATCGGCCTTTCAACCCTGGCGGGAATGATTTCCACAATCGTGATTACCTTCACCCTGCAGCCTTACCTGTTCTACAAGTGGGAGGCCTACAGACATAAATGAAATACGACGCCATCATACTAGGCAGCGGACTGGGAGGTCTGGAATGCGCCTTCATACTCGCAAAATGCGGTATGAACGTGTGCGTAGTGGAAAAGAACGCCGCACTGGGAGGATGCCTTCAGAGTTTCCGCAGGGGAAAGGATGAGTTCGATACCGGCTTCCACTATGTGGGAGCGCTTGGAAAAGGCCAGATTCTGGAAAGGATATTCAGCCACTTCGGCCTTATGGATCTTCCCTGGCATCAGCTGGATACAGAGGGATTCGACCAGGTGCTTTTCCAGGACAGAAGCTATCTGCTTGAAAACGGCTACGGTCAATTTGCAGATTCTCTCTCGGCGATTTTTCCGGAAAGCCGGGCGGAACTGGAAAGCTATTCCGCCTTCCTGGAGAAGGTCGGAAAAGGCATCGCAGACCCCATCCTTAAAGGCTCCGGCGGCTTTGACTCCCTCAACACCCTGTTTGAGAAAAGCGCCTACGGTTATCTTTGCCGCAGCATAAGCAATCCGCTTCTGAGGAACATTCTGAGCGGAGCGTCCCTGAAGCTGGAACTCAGGCCCTCTACCCTTCCGCTTTACACCTTTGCCCAGATCAACAGTTCCTTCATACAAAGCGCCTGGAGGCTTAAGGGAAGAGGCTCCCTGATTGCCGATACCCTGGCCGACGGCATAAGGAAGATGGGCGGAACAGTGCTGACTGGCGCCACGGTAACCTCCCTGGAGGAGAAGGACGGACATATCAGCGGAGCCCAAATCCTTCATAACGGCTGCAAGGAAACATTATCCGCAGACCTGTTTGTCTCTGATCTGAGCCCTCAGCTTACCCTGGACCTCCTCCAGGACAGCCCTAACGTAAGGCCGGTTTTCCGCCGCCGCATCAGCCGCCTGGAGCAGACCTGCGGCTTCTTTACGGTGAACATTAAGCTCAAGGAAGACAGAATCCCATACCTTAACCGCAACATCTACTGCTACTCTCCGGATCTGGATTCCGTATGGGATGTAGCCAAAACTCCGGCCGGAAGCCCTCCAAGAGGCATCCTCATAAGCCAGCAGGTTCCTGAAAGCGGAACTGCCGCCACCCAGATGGACATCCTCACCCCTATGGACTATTCCGAGGTGGAGCGGTGGAAAGACACCCTGCCAAACCGCCGCGGAGAAGAATACCTTGCCTTCAAGGCAAAGAAAGCCCAAGAGTGCATTCTTCTTACCCAAAGCATATTCCCGAATCTGAAAGATTCCATCGAGACCTTCTACACCAGCACCCCGCTCACCTACAGAGACTACACCGGAGCCGTAAAAGGCACCGCCTACGGCATCCGTAAAGACTTCAACAACCTCACACAGACCCTGTTGACTCCCAAAACACCGTTTGCTAACCTGTACTTTACCGGACAGAACCTCAACCTCCACGGAATACTGGGAGTTTCCCTCACTTCCCTGCTTACCTGCTCGGAAATTTTAGGAAAAGAGCCGGTGGTACCTTTTTTGGAGTAAATTTGTACCGTTATGAGAAAAATTTTCATCGCGATACTTTCCCTGTGCGTTCTGACGAGCGCCGCAGGCTTGTCGCAGAGCAAGGAAAAAGTTCTGGCAGACATCCAGAAAAAGAACGAGACATACAAGACCATTACCTCCACCTGCACCCAGGTAAAGACAATGAAGGGAATGAAGAAGAATGTGGAGAGCAAGGGAAAGATGTACTTCATCCGTTCCTCAGAGAAACTTTCCATGCAGCTTACTCACGACAGGGTAAAGCACAAGGACAAGGAAAGCCAGCTGATCATAAATGGAGACAAGGTAACGATGGTAAGCGGCGGAACCCGCAACGTCTTCAACACCAAGACGGACCACAATATGAACATCCTGAGGGGAACCCTGGTCAGCTGCATCAAGGGAGAACTGGCAAAGGCCGCCCAGCTCAACAAGTCGGACATCAAGATGACCACGACAGACAAGTACTATGTCTTTGAGATGAACGTGGCCAAGCACGCCAAGGGAAGATGGAACCACCTATCCGCATCCTACAGCAAGAAAGACCTAAGCCTCTGCATCTTCACCCTCACGGAGAAAAACGGCAACACCACCACCTGGAACACTCTGGACAAGGAATTTAACGGCATTATACTGGACGACCTCTTCTATTAGACTCAGCGATGAAGTTTTTGGGCAAACGGGGAATCTTTAAACTTCTGCCGGCATTTTTGCTGGCGGCATCTCTCCTTTTGCCGTCCGTCTCCGATGCCCAGAGCACAAGAATAAAGGGACGTGTCACCGATGCCGATACCGGAGAAGGCCTTCCTTTCGCCAACGTCTATTTCAAGGGCACAACCATCGGCGTTTCCACAGACCTTGACGGCTACTACACCCTGGAAACCAGAGACCAGACCGTGGACTTGCTCAGGTTCGAGATGCTGAGCTACATCCCCGTGGAGAAGCAGGTCAAGAAAGGTGCCTTCAACCAGCTGGACATCGCCTTGAAGATCGAGGAGAACCTCCTCAGCCAGATTGTGGTAAAGCCAGACTACCGCTACATCCGCTGGATTCTCTCCAACATAGAAAGGGCCAAGAAAATCAACAATCCGGAAGAAAGAGACCGCTACGAGTGCCGCCTCTACACCAAGATGGAACTTGACCTTGTCAATGCGGACACCCAGATAAAGAACAAGCTTCTGAGGAAAAACTTCGGTTTCGTGTTCAACTATATGGACACCTCCGTAATCAGCGGAAAGCCATATCTTCCAATTATGATATCGGAGAACAACTCTAAGTTCTATAAGCAGAAAAATCCGGAACAGACCAAGGAAATCATAGAGGCTACCCGCATATCGGGAGTAAAGGACGAGGCCACATTCGCCCAGTTTACCGGAAATATGCACATCCGCACCAACTTCTACGACGACTTCATCAACCTGTTCGACATACAGATTCCGTCTCCGGTTAAAGGCCCGAACGTTTACTATGACTACTTCCTGATAGACAGCCTCAACATAGACGGAAGAAAAACCTATCACATCCGTTTCCATCCGGCCAAACTGGTGTCTTCCCCTACCTTCGACGGGGAAATGAGGATAGACGCCCAGGATTGGGCCGTAAGGGAAATCCACGTAAAGCTCAAGAAAGGCAGCAACGTCAACTGGATTAGGGACCTGGTTCTTGACTCCGAGTACCAGTTGGTTGGGGGACGGGGCTCCTACCAGGGAAAAGATTCTCTCTGGTTCTTCAAGCAGGACAAGATGTACGCGGACTTTTCGGTGACAATGAGAGACTCCTCCAAACTGATGTCCTTCCTCGGAAGGAGACAGTGCGACTATCTCGACCCGAGATTCGACCGCCAGATGCCGGACAGCGTTGCCAAGCTTATGAGCAATGTCGTGACGGGCAAGAACCCTTTAATCGACGACGAGGCCTATTGGGAGCAGAGCCGCCCGTATGCCCTCAGCCAAAAGGAAAGCAATATCTACAAGATGGTGGATTCCATCAAGAACGTTCCTCTCTACCACAACATCTACACCATTGTAAACACCTTTGTAAACGGGTATTACGACTTCGACTACTTTGGAGTGGGCCCGTACTTCAAACTGTTCAGCTTCAACAACATAGAAGGCGCCAGATTCCAGTTCGGAGGAAGGACCACTGAAGATTTCAGCAAGAAGATAAGGCTCTCCGGCCACGTTGCCTACGGCACCAAGGACAAGGATTTCAAGGGAAAGATTATGGCTGAATACATGTTCAGCAACATGCCTACCCGCAAGCTGATTGTCAGCGCCAGCAGGGATATGGTTCAGATGGGAAGAGGAGCCGGAGCGCTTACGGAGGGCAACATCATGTCCTCCCTCCTCAACAAGGGTAACAGCGAGCGTATCAGCCCGGTAAACGAATATACCCTCGGCTATGTCCACGAGTGGAACGAGGGCTTCAACAACAGCATTTCCATAGAAGGACGCAGGGTTTATTCCAACAAATATGTGCCGATGTTCACCCCGGACAGCATCCACGTAACCAGCGTTTCATCCAACCAGCTGCATTACACGGCCCGCTTTTCCTGGGACGAGACCGTAACCCGCGGAACGTTCGACAAGATCTACGTTCTGACTCATTACCCTATTGTAACCATAGACCTGATTGGTGCCGCCAAGGGAATGAGCCACAACGACTTCGGATTCTTCCGGGCTGAGGCCGCTGTTGATTACACCCTTCCGCTTCCGCCTTTTGGAACTTCCAAATTCCAGCTTGCCGGAGGAAAGATCGTGGGCAAGGTTCCATATCCGTTCCTCAAGCTCCACGAGGGTAACGGAACATACTTCCTGGACAAGAGTTCCTTTGCCTGCATGGATTTCTACGAGTTTGCCTCGGACACCTGGGCCACACTCTTCTACGAGCATAACTTCAGGGGCTTCTTCCTCGGCAAGATCCCTCTGATGAAGAGATTGCAGTGGAGAGAGGTCTTCACCCTCAAGGCCGGTTACGGAACCCTATCCAAAGTCAACAACGGCATAACTGACGGAAAAATCGGCAACCCTTCAAGCACCATTATGGGAACCGGTCCCGGAGCGAAATACGAGGGAATGGAAGCAAGGCTTCTCTTCCCGGAAGGCATGAGCAGCCTAAGAAAGCCTTACGTGGAAATGGGAGTTGGCGTAACCAACATCTTCCGCGTCTTCCGCGTGGACTGCTTCTGGAGAATGACTCACCGCTTCAAGATCGAGGATGGCGTCAAGGTCAAGAAAAACCACCGTGCCGCCATCAACTTCGGCTTTGAATGGGCATTTTAGTATATATTTGCATATTATGAAAAGGTTATTTTTCATGCTGTTGCTCAACGCAATCATATTGGGCTCAGCACAAGCACAAAACCTGCCCGCCGGAATGCGGGTTGAGGTGGCCGAGGACGAAACCGACCATGGCGAATACAGCATTTTTGAATATAAGGACAGCGACGATGCCGAATCTTTCGCCTACTATCTCAGCCTGGGGCGCGTCACCGACTTCCTCGGTGCTGACGAGATCCTTGGCATGGAGGTGAAGAACATCCACGAGGTCACCATCCGCCTTGGCTCCACCACAGAAGAAGCCCTGGCCACCATCGGCACTATCCTGGACCTCTTCGACAAGGACGTGCATACCACTGCAGAGTTTCAGGGCCGTGCCGCAACAAGCGGCTTCAAACTCGGAGAACCCGTCACTGCCACCTGCACGGTAGTAAAGAAGACTCTTGGAGGCAAGCGCCTGCAGTTTCTCTTCCCGGAGGGCGGCCGCCAGGCTCGGGCCTATCTCTCCAAGTCGACCCTCAAGAACCTCCGCGCAAATTTCAAGTTAGATATTAAGCTTCATCCTAAACAACATCGCAAGAAATGAGAACAAAAGAGATTTATTCGGCTCCAAAAGCAAAAGTGTATCTAATCCAGACATCAGGAGCATTGCTGATTGACGGCAGCAAGGAGGATTATGGAGATGCGATAACGGATGAATGGGCTTAATCACCACTAAATCAGGAATTGTATTATGAAAAATGTGGTTAATTGCTGTTTGCTGGCGCTTGCCGCTCTCTTGTTTGCAATCGGATGCAGCAAGAATGACAGTATATTGCCGGATGATGCCGCACCTAAATACCGCCTGACCGTAAAGGCAGACAAGGGCACTGATGACCCATCCTCAAAGGCTCTTGCCATTGAAGACAGAAACGGAAAGCACTATTTGGCTTCCTCTTGGGAAACCACCGATAATATCTATGTTCATTTAAACACTACCGGAAGCTCGATAGGAACACTTCATCCTAGATCTGAAGGCGCTAATGCCGATCTTGACGGTGAGATTTCCGGATCGCTTCATACAGGAGATTATCTCTGTTTTTCTTATCCAATATCTTCATTTAACTGGGATTACACAGGCCAGGACGGAAAGTTGGAGACCATTGCTCAGCGATACGATTACGCCTATGCTGATGCTTACATCAAATCTGTGGACGGTTCAACGATAACAATAGATCCGCTAACATTCTCGGCACAGCAGGCAATAGTAAAATTCACTCTTGTTGATGCAGCCGGCAACCCCGTATATCCAACAAAATTGACCTTAACGGCGAAAGACTCTCAAAACCATGACATTTTGATTCGGTCTAATTCTAATACGGGAAACCTTGAGATAAACATAGACCAGACCACGCCGCACAATGAGATATATGCCGCCCTCAACTTTATGGGAACCTCAACTGCCGCCTCTTTCAAACTTGTGGCATCTGTCGGTGAGCAAATATCTTATGTATACGAGAGAAATACAGAAACGACCTTCCAAGCCGGAAAGTACTATGAGATAAAAGTCAAGCTCAGCAACATGACCGTAAACCCGTCCATCGGTATTGATGATGTAGTATTCAACTTCAATTTTACTGTGAACGGCTCACAGTGGACTAAAGAAGGACCGGTTTTCGTATTCTTTGACGGAGTTACAACCGGATATTATGCAATAATACACGATGCGGATGGATGGCACGACGGATCTTTCGTTGACCTTGGCGGAACTCAGGCATCTGATATTCTGGAAAGCGGCAAGGTTACTGCCGTATACCTTGACTGGGGAGAACAATTGGATTCTAATCCAGTGTCGTTCTCCAATGGGAAATGGAATTTCCTTAAAGGAGGCAGCCAGACTGAGGGCTGGAAGTATTTGAGTGCAGACAAAGTTCCTTTCTCGGTTGCTGGAGTTACCGTAAGTGGAACACAGAAGATAGAACTGAATTCCTCCATTTCACTCTCGGAACCGTCATACAATGCCATTGCAGTCGACCCCGGAATTACAGGAACATACTTCACCAAGTTTGCCTGCAACAATCTGATTCCTGCAGGATTGGCTTTCATTTCCTCAGACGGGACGGTAAACGACGTTGAAGAAAGTGCCGGACAGTGGATTAACGTGATTTCACATTATGCATGCGCAAAGTTGGTGGATTCACCTGATAATGTGTATTATTACGCTCTTCATGCAAACTCTCCGTCAGTAGACAATCCTGATTCATATTATCACTTGTTCGACATTGGAAACGCGCGCCTTAACCTGAAAGGGACTACTTACCCTCACGCCGAAATTTCCGATGATGGCGATGATTGGGTTCAGGTGGGCAAGGGCATTTTTGTTACTATACGTGGTACAACCTGGTGGTCTACAAATCTTTCTGACGACAGGCACAGTCCGCTTCCACATCCTTGGACAACGGCAGAACTGGTGTGGACTCCGGTAAACCAATGGGATAATGAGCGTGTATCCAAGAGTTTAAGCGAGGCAACATTTGACTACAACTCCCAATTGCCAGAGCCTTTTAACTGGTACAATTCAAACTACTATTTCAATCGTTTAGTCAGTATTTTGGGCATAAAAGGTTGGATAGTGGCAGACGCGGATAATCTTTCAAAATTCATTTTCCTGCCGTTTGCCAACCACAGCGATTTTTACTTTTATTCCCTTATGTATCCTGACGAGACAGAATTGCGCTATAACTACAACTGGCATTATTGGGCAAAAGGTTGTCATCCTTATCTTCTCTATCACCGTAAGGATGTTCTTGGATATGATGACCGGCATTGGGGTTATCACTTTGCTTCAACCCTTCATTTTCCGTCATATAACGACTCCTTCTATCCATATTATGACGGTACGGATATCAATTTCTTTTCCGGCAGATGCGGTGTTCCGGATTATGCTATGTTAACCAACTATGATATCCAACCGCTGTACTTCCCGGCCCGCCCAGTAAAGAAGAATTAATGGTCTAAACAAACACGATATGAAACAATACATCGAACAGAACAAGGACCGCTTCTTTGAGGAGCTGTTCTCCATCCTCAGAATCCCTTCCATCAGCGCCAAGAAAGAGCACAAGGCAGATATGCTTAAATGCGCCAAAAGGCTAGTCGAGCTTCTCAAGAAAGCAGGAGCGGACAAGGCGGACGTTTATCCTACAGCCGGCAACCCTGTAGTCTTCGGCCAGAAAATCATAGACCCAAAGGCCAAGACCGTAATGGTTTACGGGCACTATGACGTGCAGCCAGCCGAGCCGCTGGAGAAATGGAACTCCAAGCCGTTCGAGCCGGAGATCCATGACGGAGCCATCTGGGGAAGAGGCGCAAACGACGACAAGGGCCAGCTCTTCATGCACATCAAGGCATTCGAGTATCTGGTTAAGACCAAGCAGCTCAAGCATAACGTAAAGTTCATCTTCGAGGGCGAGGAGGAAATCGGCAGCCCGTCCCTTCCTGCCTGGGTAAAGAAGAACAAGAAGATGCTCGCCAGCGACGTTATCCTTGTCTCCGACACCACAATGATCAGCGAGAAGGTTCCTTCCATCAACTGCGGAATGAGGGGCCTGGCTTATCTGGAAGTCACCGTTACCGGCCCTAACAAGGACCTCCACTCCGGCCATTACGGCGGAGCCGTTGCCAACCCTATCAATGTCCTCTGCGATATGATTTCATCGCTGATAGACAAAAACGGCAAGGTTAAGGTAAAGGGCTTCTACGACGATGTGGTCAACCTCAGCAAGGCAGACCGCGCCCAGCTTGCAAGGGCTCCGTTCAACCTGAAGGAATACAAGAAATTCCTCGGCATCGCTGAGGTAAAGGGAGAAAAGGGCTACACCACCCTTGAGAGAACCGGCATCCGTCCTTGCCTGGATGTTTGCGGCATCTGGGGCGGCTACACCGGAGAGGGCGCCAAGACTGTGCTTCCATCCACAGCCCACGCCAAGATATCGATGAGGCTTGTTCCTAACCAGGACAGCGCCAAGATAACCAAGCTCTTCAAGCAGCATTTCCTCTCTATCGCCCCTAAATACGTTAAGGTAAAGGTTGAGGAAAAAGAGGGCGGAAACGGCTTCCTTATCCCGATTACCTCCCCTGCCTTCCAGGCCGCTTCAAAGGCCATGAAGGAAGTTCTGGGCATCGAGCCAGTTCCAAGCCGCGGCGGCGGAAGCATCGCTGTTCTGGCTGACATGCAGAAGATCCTGGGTACAGACCCTCTGCTGATGGGATTCGGACTTGAGAGAGACACCATCCACTCCCCTAACGAAAGCTACCTGCTCAAGCAGTTCTTCGGCGGAATGGAATCCATCGCCCTGTTCTACAAGTACTACTAGAATTTCTACTGATAATCCTTAGGGGTAGGACAATACTTTACATCCACCCCCAAAAGGTAGTTGTTAATCATTCTTAACCTGGCCATGTATTTGTCCAGGTTTTTTTGCGCTTTCTTCCTGTTCAGAAGGAACCGCCCGCCGCTCTGCCCGTAACTGCCGTCCGGCTTCAGGAACACAAGATTCCAGGAAGAGCCTCCCAGTTCCACAAGCTCCCCCTTCTTGTAAACCCTCTCGTATCTTTCCTTCATCTTTGATAGCTTCAGCGATTTTATCATCTCCTTAACCCTGACAGCCACCGTATCATCCACAAATACCTCCCTGTCTATAAAAATCCGCGCCGTTCCCCTCAGGGTGTCCGGAATCGGCTCAACCGTTCCGTCTGCATATTTTCTTCTTGCAAGCGCCAGCCTGCGGTTCTGATGCGGATCCATAACCTTCAGCACAGGCTTCCCGTCCCTGTAGAAAAGATGAATATTCTCTTCCGGAGCATACCTTACCGTGTAATTATAAACCGTCTGGTCTTTACTCTGCGATAACCCCAACAAAGCAAATCCCATAAACAGACACAACAAAACAACTCTTTTCATAAGCAGATTATTTCCCATAAACAAATATAAGGTTTTCTGTCCAAACAGCCCCATTACCTAAAATAGGAAACCCAAAACAGGGAATACTAGCCAAGACACTGCCCGTGCTGGAAAATGTGATTTTCTTGATTAAAATTGTTCCTAAAATGTGATTTTGTGTCTATATTTGTTCCCGAAAATGTGATTTATTATGAAATTACTGAAAAGAAAAATAGACATCGCACTTGCCGCATGGAAGCAGAATCCACAGCGCAAGCCCCTTATTGTCAAGGGTGCTCGGCAGATTGGGAAGACCCGTTCCATCCAAGCATTCGGGCAAGCGAATTATGAATCGGTCATAGAAATAAACTTTGTCCTACAGAAGAAGTTCCGTACAATATTCGACAACGGCTATGAGGTGGACACTATTATCAAGAACATATCCTTGTTAGAACCGTCTTGGAAATTCATTCCGTACAAGACACTCATCTTCTTTGACGAGCTTCAGAAATGTCCGGACTGCGCCACATCTCTCAAATCCTTCAACGCAGATCCACGTTACGATGTGATTTGCTCCGGTTCCCTGATGGGTATTTATTATGAGGAGATTGAGTCCAATGCCGTTGGAAACAAGGAGGATTACGAAATGCACTCTATGGATTTTGAGGAATTCCTATGGGCTAAAGGCTATTCTGAGGCACAGGTAGAGGATCTTTATACCCACATGGAGAATCTCACGCCTTTCTCCGAATTGGAATTGTCCACCTATATGGATATCTTCCGTGACTATATGACCATAGGCGGCATGCCAGAGGTAGTGAAGATGTACATTGATAACGGCCACTTCGGCGGTACTCTTGAGTTACTACGACAACTTCTCCTTGACTATGAGGAAGATATCACCAAATACGCTAAGGAGTCAGACAAGGCCAAGATCCTGGCTATTTACAGGCATATATCAACCTTCCTTGCCAAGACTAGCAAGAAGTATCAGATTACCAAAGTGGCCAAAGGCGCAAGGAATCGTGAATACATCGGAGCTGTGGAGTGGCTGGAAAAAGCAGGCGTGGTTAATGTTTGTTACTGCCTGAGTAATCCGGAAATCCCGCTCAAAGGCAACTATGACGCTGATACATACAAGGTCTATTATCACGACACGGGTCTGCTCATCGCTTCCTTGGATGAAGAGGCCCAGGAAGACCTCCGTGCCAATAAAAACTTCGGTACCTATAAGGGCGCCATCTATGAGAACATCGTAGGAGAGATGCTTCGCAAATCCGGTTATAAGCAGCTCTACTACTACAAGAACGATAGTCCAGCCCTGGAAATGGATTTCTTCGTCCGCGATTCCGACTCGCTTATACCTGTCGAGGTAAAAGCTAAGGACGGAGCTACTGCCTCTCTAAACCACCTCATCGATTGGCCGTCCTATCCAGATATCTCATACGGCATCAAGTTCGGGTACAAGAATATTGGTTGGGGCGGTAAATTCTATACGTTTCCTTATTTCCTTGGATTCCTATTGAAGAGGTTCCTTAAGGAAACCGGGCATCCGAATACCCCTTGAGGGATGCTGGAATTTCCAGTAAAAGTAGTCCCCTTTGTCCGGCGTGAAACTGGTTCCCTCCAGACGTTGGGGAAAAGACTACCTAGGGCATTTCAGGATAACCCTTTCTATCAAGTGCTTGTGTGACATATCGGTGAGAATAAATGACTTCAGGCGACATTTAGGCGACAATTTTGAGCGAATATAGCCGTTAAAAACATATCGCACAAGGGTCCCGGGATTTATCCTATTTGACAGATCTTGAGCTATAATCTGGATATAATGTTGGGCTTACTGGAATATTATTTCTGTTCATATCAGGATTCCAGCCTCTTCCCTTTTCCTTAAGTCTCAGCCACCTTTGTTCCTGCCTTACATCATCGCTATAGTAATTGTAATGGCTGTCACTGTTCTTAACCTTAATCTGCTTGAATTCTTTTCTATCCAGATTAATGTTTAGGGCAAGTATTTCCTTGTTCTTCTTGCAGAAAAGCAAGTCAAATTCATTTGCATCGCCGAGGGAAGGAAACTCAAGAGTAAGAAGACGCACTCCCTGTGCTATCTTAGTAGCACTGTATGACATATTTGAACAAGGTAGAAGAATATCACCAACCTTCAGCATTGCAGTTTTGTTCTTGTTCTGATCAAGTTTCAGTATTCCTTTATCCTTAACAACCACAACTGTTTTATCCTCTTGGCGGTCAACCAAGAAAACACTTACATCCTTGGAAGGTGATATGGCCTCTGGGGCATATGTAACATTACAATCACCGACCAACTCCCCTTTCTTGAACAAGGCGAGATAACTGTTGTAAGCATCAAGGTTGAATCCGTATCTTGCAGTATTTCCATAAGAATCAGCCACCAGGAAAAGCATTACCTCATTTGGATTGAGCGCCCGGAAACCAAAGTCTCTGTTGTCGCTCCGAACAGTTGATTTAAAAAGTGGCTTTTCATCCTTATCTAAAGCGACTATCTCTATCATCTTGTGGAAATAATTATGGTGATATGTCTTCTTTGATACCACCCTCTCCTGATATCTTTTATCTCTTTCGGTCCAATCTACACCGATCGTATCTCTAAAAGATTTCCATGCATCAGCCCGCGCTCTCTTTCTTCCAGCTCTTCGGGTTGGAACAGAATACCCAGACTCTGACTCTGACTCATCGTTCCAAAAACGAATAGACGCATTGATAGAAAAATCCGCTTCCTGTTTGTCTTGAACCTCTACAGCTCCTTTAAGAGAAAGGCTTTGACGAACATAATTTCCGAAAGTCTTAAGCCTAGATTCAGAAATATCTGTTCCCACAGAATCATATTGTATCTCCGCGATGTAGAATTTCTTGCCTCTCAAATCATAATCTCCCTCTGAACTGACAACCGGACGGTAGCAAGGCTTATAGTTTTTGGGAGCTGGGGTGCTCAAGGCTTTGGTAATAAACTTGTCCATTTGCTTCTGCTTGTTACTCTGCCCCAGACACAGAAGGGATGATATCAAGATTATAATTGAACAACTGATAAATCGTTTCATAACTAATCTATTCTATGTTTGTAACACGTCTGTTATATTCTGTCATAGAGGACACTACCTCCGGTTGCAAAATAAAAAAAAACAGCGATTTTCCAAACTCTTATGCAAATAAATCTCCAAAACTTTTTTCCTAGGGGAACAGCAAATGATAGATAGATATTTTGGCGACACATAGGCGACAGAATTGCATATTTTCCCCCATTTTTCAGGAGTTTTGGGGTGAATGGGATGAGAAGTTGAGTTGATAGAGAAAACTGCAAAATCCCTATTCTATGGGTCTAGAATGGGGATTTTACAATAGACTAAAACAACCATTTTTTTATCATAATGGCTAAGAAAGCTATCGCTATTATAGAACAAATGCCACATATAGAATTCTTTAACCCTTCTATATTAACACCGTTTATCATTTTTCCTTCGCGAAAACTCTTAAATGAAACTTGCTCTCTCCTAATATAACGCAAATAAAAGAAGCGAATTCCTGCTCCAATATAATCAATTAATAGATATTCGATTATTCTCATCCTTTTAAAACGGATTTATCCCTATCTTATGGTCAATCGTAAAGATACTCTGTTTTAAGGGAACACCAAAATCTATCAACCCAGAGCAGAGAAAACCTATCCCCATCTCCTCCATCTCGGATCTTCAACCCTTCTCTCTCTTCTCCTTCTTCTCCCGATAGATATCCCTTATTATGAGAATGATCTTGATAACGCAGAACAATCCCAATATCACAAACGCTGGAATCAGGATATACTGTCCCATTGCACCAAAAACCTCTTCCCTATAAAGAATAATCATATACTTCCTTATTCCGGCTTTTCTATGCGGTCCAAGAAATCTGCGACAGTGAGTATCTCGATACCCTCATAATTCTCGATGGAGAGCAAATCGCTGTCTCCGCTCACGATATAAATACACCTCCCGTCAACAGCACATGATATAAACTTGTCATCATCAGGATCTCGACTGATACGAATATCGGAAGTAACACGGATGATTTCAAATCTGGCAAGAAAATCTTGAAGCGGAATCTTTGTACTGATATCAGGGTACTTCTGCTTAAGGCGAAGAACAATTTCTTCGTACTCGTCCACAATCTCCTTGCTTGCCACGACATCCACCCGGTTCTCCATTATGTGACGGAGAAGCTGGTAGGGCTTACCACCAAAGAAGACAGCGGAGGCAACGACATTTGTATCTATAACGATTCTCATTTGCGTTTCTCCGCTCTCATTGACTTGATTTCCGCATTAATCTCCTCCTCTGTAAGTCCAAGCTGCCTGGCAGTTTTCTGAGCCTGCTCGATTAACGAGTAGAATTCATCCAGAGAAGGATCCCTAACGGGTTTAAGGAGGATGTTCTCGTTGTCTGTTAAGACCAGGAACTGAGAACCTTCCCCAAGATTGAGTTTCCTGCGGATTGAGATAGGAAGGACTATCTGTCCTCTCGATGACATTGCTGCTATTGTTGCCATATTTTCCGATATTTAAGACAGGTAAGAATTACTTACTTTTCTGCAAAAATAGAAAATATTAATAAAAAACAAAAGCCAGGAGTTCTACTTTCTATCAACTATCTCCACTCCCACCCCCATTCTATCAACCTGTATTAAGCCCTAGAACACTTTTCCCGAACGCGCCTTGGACTGCGAATACGGAAAAGATGGGGGGATTCCCTTAATGAAAAACTATCGGATAATTTGTTGCACAGATATACAACTGTCCTTCTTCATCTATTTTAAAAACAATGAATGAGGGTAAAATACCACTCGGTGAGTATGAAAAAGATAAATCAAGTTTGTTCTTCTGTTTATTATAAGTGAAAATGATATTATCTAAATCTATCTGAAGGATTAGTAATTTATCACTATAATCTTTTCTTTCAATTAGCTTTCCATTAATATACAGGCTAATATCATCGATTATTGTATTTAAGATAGAAGTAGAATTAAACTCTGAAAAATACACAACCGGGAATGATTTACTATCTTGGGTAAATACACTTGTTGGTATACTGGTGATATAGTCGTATTTATTATTGATGTTTTCAAGGGTATCTAAGAAAGATATCCGGTTCCAGTTAAAACCATCAGAAACTTTCCCCGCCTTAAATACAGCAAGCAGGTACTTTTCATCGATAATGCAATTAAAACAAATATCCTTTTTCTTGAAATATACCGTTTCCCTGGACGATATCCTGCTGCTGTCTATATTAAGTAACGATTTCAAGTCTATCAGCTGAGTATTCTCTTCCAGTCTCAACCTACTGCCATTTATGGAAAGAATGCAAATGCTGTATAAGATTCTTACAGCCAACAGTATGGCGAAGATGATTAGAACATACTTAAGATATTTAAGATACCTTTTACACTTCCCCATTTTTAACAGCACATTAGTTTCTATCAAAGGTAGTGTTTTGTTTTTAAAGGGCAGAATTTTGGCGACACATAGGCGACAGAATTGCAAAAAAATCCCCCATTTTTCGGGATTTTTGGGGTGAATGGGATGAGTTGGAGAAGATGATAGAGAATTCTGCAAAATCCCTGTTCTATGGGTCTGGAATGGGGATTTTATATAGGAAAAGGGATTGCCAGGTCAGGTTTAAACTGCTTTGACAATCCCTTGTTGTGGGCCCAGAAGGACTACCTAGGGCATTTCAGCATAACCCTTTCTATCAAGTGCTTGTGTGACATATCGGAGAGAAAAAATGACCGCAGGCGACAGATAGGCGACAAAACAAAATGAGTTTTGATGATAAAAATCTCTCCTAAAAGAAACCCTCTGGTGAGCAATCTTTTGACACACCAAAGCTATTTTAGGGTATAATCTTGAATGATTATATCTGATTTATGCTTATCGTTTTCTTTTATGAAATTACTTATTGTCAGTTTATCTCCACTTACAATATAGTCGGTATCGAAAGCTATTCTATCAACCTCTGACCCATTGAAAATATGAAGGAAGGAGTAAGGAGCACCACCTTCTAAATAATTACATAAATAGGCATCTGCTTCTATTCCATTAGACCGAATGATATATAGAAGCCAACCATCTTTTATCTTCTTCTTAATTGCTCCAAAGATGTTATATGGATTATCTCTCACAGGATCATGGGAAAAGATGTCAAAGAGAAATATATCGGGAATTATCTTGCAACAATCGAGAGCTTCACTAAAAGATGGTATAGATGTCCTTGTTTCAAAATAATCCAATAGATTTTGTTCAATGGTTTCCTCCTCAGAATCGTTGCTCGAATAGTTATCAGAATGTTTTGTCTCTACAAGATTTCCCCTATAAACACAAGTATTGATATATGTGAAATCCTTATCCAGTTTGTATTTGTCTATCCGATATGAAACGAATGGCTCAACATTGCCGGGAGTCCTTCTGTCTTCAACATAAATTAAAACATCGTTCAAGCTCTCTGCTTTATGTGCGTCTATTTTGAATGAGACAAGCGAGACCTCGTGAATTAAATCTTCTACCAAGAGTTCTTTTGTCACCTTCTTGTTTTTATCAGAGAATATTGAATAAAAGGTCTTTCGCTCAGAACAATCGGAAGAGTAATATACTATCAGCCAATAACCAGTTCCTTTAACCTTAAAAAGAGGATAGTATTTGATAGGATGACCGTTGACGTGGTTAAAAAGATTGTTTCTTACAAACAACAACTGATTGGCAACAACCTTATCCGGTAGGGGCTTCTTGTCCTTTTCTAAAGGTATTGGTGTCTTCTTGAGCACAAAATCATCAAATGACACCTCTTCAAAATAAGATAGGAGATCATTATTTTCAGAACATCCCTCCACAAACCCCATTAATGGCAGACAAAGAAACAAAACGATAAAGCTATTTATTACAAAAGTCCTCATAGTTTGGCTATTCTAACATAGTCTCATTTACTGGGGTCAAATGTAAAGATACTCTGTTTTAAGAGAACACCAAAATCTATCAACCCAGGGAAGGGTCTGTTGATAGTCTCCCTGTGCTCTCATTTTGGCGACACATAGGCGACAGAATTGCAAAAAATCCCCCATTTTTCTGGATTTTTGGGGTGAATGGGAAGAGTGTTGGGAGAATGGTCTTTTTGATAGAAAATCCCTGTCCTATGAGTCTGGAATGGGGATTTCTTAATGGAAAAGGGATTGTCTGACAGGTGTTAATCTGCTTTGACAATCCCTTGTTGTGGGCCCAGAAGAACCACTTTGAAAATTGTAGCATAGTTCTTTCTATCAAGTGCTTATAGGACCTGTCGGAGAGAAAAAATGACTCTCTGGCGACCGATTGGCGACAAAATGAAGTGAGTTTTGATGGTAAAAATCACTCCCAGAAGGGTCATCTTAAGCCTCAAATAACTCTTTGTTTTTATTAAAGAGTTCTATCAGCAAATTACCCTCTTTCTTCTTGTCGACGAGTTTAAATCCTAATATTCTGATTAGCCAAATTGGATTCATTGGGCAATTTTTATACTTCGTTTGTATTACCATATGCCCAACACCAACATTTAATTTAGACGCAGAGATGTATTGCATCCATTTAAGATTAGGAAAATGATGGATGATTGATTCTCCAAAATAAACACCTACATCATAAAGGATGGAATAGGATAAATCGGTAAGATCCCACTTCTCTATATCTATCTCTGGCGGATAAAGACGTCTCAACCGCTCATACTCTTCTTCAGGCATCTGTTCTGATTGAATGCTTGTTTCCAGCCATTTTTCTATTTCCGACAAAGAGTTTATAGAAAAGTCCATTTGGAGACTTTCAAAACCAGCGAATGTCCTTATATAATTTTCAAGAGTTTTGATACGATGGTCTTTGTTCTCAAAAAACCAATCTTCATAGGGTTTAATGATATCTTTTCTTTTGCTCTTACCATGCTTGAATACATCAAACCAAATTTCAAGAGGACTTGAAATCTTTATTAATTGCACTCTATCATTTACCTTGAGAACTGGAACAGAATCCAGGAAGTCATATGTAAAAGCCTCCATTTATTACATTTACTGTAGTCAAATGTAAAGATACTTTGTTTTAAGGAAACCCCAAAATCTATCAACCCAAGAGGCCCTGTATTCAATTATATCAAAGATTCTACCGACAGCTGATCCAACCACCAACACCCCCATTCTATCAACCTGTATTAAGCTATAGAACACTTTCCCGAACGCGCTTGTGGGAAGAATACGGAAAAGACAGATATTTACTCCCCATTCCAATGATTATCCTATCTTTGTGCTAACTGGTGCTCCTTTACAATTTAGCACAGATAATAAGGACTGTATGAAAAGATTCTTGTTGATATTACTGACATTATGCTTAAGCATACACTCTGTCAGATTATTTGCATCTCCTCAGCAATCTGAATTTCTAATTATTAAGAATGACACCATACCAATCTATCAAATATTACTCACCGATGTAATAGAAAAACATCTTGATAGTGTTTCTTTTCTTTATGGCAAGGGGTTTGACGCGGGAGTTCTCTTGGGTACAAATAATTGGAGAGGATATCGAGGCATTTGGGAACTTAAAGACGATACTTTGTATTTGGTTGGCTTCAAATTTGGTTTTGGAGGACTTTCTTTGGAAAAATTGTTTCCAGATATGATTAAAGATGGGAAAGTGCTTGCAGACTGGTATAATTCGGAACTGATAATACCTAAAGGAAAAGTCTTAAGGTGGGATGGCATTTTTTCACGCACATACGTAGAGGAAGAACATTTAAATTTTAAAAATGGGCACGTTAAATCCCGACAGACGGTATGTAATTATATTGACTTACCCAATGGAATAAGCAGATTATCAGATAATCCTTATAACCCCAAAGGTGAGATTGCCAACGTTCTTTTTAATCGTATTGTTAGCATTGAAACCGATTGGAATAAGGTGGACGAAAACTCAAATGATGATGTTTTGATAGGTGAGTTCTATGTGACGATAGGTGCCAATGGACGGGTCGTTTCTGTGACGAATGATATAGGAGAGAAATCCGATATAACACGATTTTTAAAAAGGAGACTTAAGGGATTGCGCTTTGATATTATAAAATTTAACGGGAAACCGTACGAAGAGGTAATAACATTATTTATTGACCTTAATGAGGACAAGAACCAACTGGAGTTACTTAATATTTACAATTAGTATCTCATTCCCCAAAGCACGTTAACACATAAAATTATAGGGTGACACATCTTTAGCGGGTGTGTCACTTCTTCTTTTGATAGATTTCTGTGCTCTAATTTTGGCGACACATAGGCGACAGAATTGGAAAAAATCCCCCATTTTTCTGGATTTCTGGGGTGGATGGGAAGAGTGGGAGAAGATGATAGAGAAAACTGCAAAATCCCTGTTCTATGGGTCTGGAATGGGCTAATTAGCGTTTTTGCACAGCCTTTTCTATCAAGCGCCTTGTGCCAGCGGTTGGGGTGGAGGAACGACTAAAGGACGGACTCCTTAGTTCATCTTTGGGGTAAAGAGTATTGCCATCATATTCATATAAAAGAACTATTTGTTCTGAATACTTTTTGCCCCAAAATTTAACGATATCAAACCTTAGATCCTTCAAAAGTCTTTTCAGGGGTCTATTGCTTTTATAGGATTTACTTTTGGGGGATCGAGAAGATACGTCAATCACAGTTCCTTTAGGACCAATGACTACTTTTATTGCGTCTAATTCAGTAGGCTGTAATTCTTTTTTTAGGATTTGTGGATGTCTATTAAATGAATCTATTATTGCCTGAAAAACTCTCTTTTCTCCGATATAATTAATCTGGTCATCATCCGTGGAATAAAGCCTTGGTATTGCACCTGGAACAGATATGTAATTCTTTATATGTTGGGTTTTTATTAGATAGCCTTCTTTAACCAATACGTGATCTTCTGTGGAGTATGTTCTATGTATCCTAAAGAAGCCTAGAAAGGATCTTGTAAGATTTCCTGTGGGAATAATGAAATTACCGCTATACCAATCGGCCAACACTCTTCCTTCTACACATTTATCACCGAAGATATCAAAGAGGTTTATGCTTTTATAGTTGTTATGATAGATAGGTACATCCAGCTTCACGAGATACAGTTTCCCATCGCAAATTTCCCAGGTGCCTAAATATCCCCTAAGCAGATTCATCGGTCTACTAAGTTCCCTTCTTTCTTTTTCTTTAAGAACAGTTTCAACAAAATCTCTAACAGGATATAGAGGTAATACTGAAATACTGACGGTATCACCATTATATATTAGTCTTTCATTTATTTGCTCATCTGCCCTAGCTATCGTTGAACTCATCAATGACAACAATAGCACAGAAAAGACTATTATGGTCCTGAGTTTGGTCATAAGGTATTTCAGGGTTTGTCTATCAACACAAAAGTAGCAAACTATAATGGAAGTTCATAAAGACTCCTGTTGATAGATAGAAATTTTGGCGACACATAGGCGACAGATTTGGAAAAAATCCCACATTTTTCAGGAGTTTTGGGGTGAATGGGAAGAGTGGGAGATGATGACCTGATTTGATAGAAAATCCCTGTTCTATGCACCCAGAAAGGGGATTTTACAAAGGAAAAGGGATTGCCAGGTCAGGTGTTAATCTGCTTGACAATCCCCTGTTGTGGGCCCAGAAGGGCTACCTAGGGCATTTAAGGATAGTTCTTTCTATCAAGTGATTATATGACCTATCGGTGAGAAAAAATGACCTCAGGCGACACATAGGCGACAGAATGAAGTGAGTTTTGATGGTAAAATCACTCACTGAAAGGGCCTCATTAATCTTCAATAACGTCGAGTTTAAGACTCCAATAATGCCTCGAGAACTCGCTCAAAGCTGTCATCAATCAATAAGACTTGCTCTCCGGCCTGTATAAAACCTTCCAAGCACCGTTTGTTATCTTCTTTCAGACCACACAAGGAACATTCAGAATCATCTAAACGGGATTCTATGGCTGAACCATATCCCGTGATATCCTTGAAATGTTCATCAATGTAGCGACCAGTCATTGCAAGGCAGATGAACCGAATAGAAGATAGGTAATTCTCATCAAAGTCCCGACGCCAATCAAACGGGACATAGCAGCCTTCTACGATTAGATTCTGGCTGTTCTCTATAGCCGTCTTTATCATTTCCCTGACAATGGGCCAAAGATATTCCGTGAGAGCGTCATCATCCTTAGGAGTAAGAAAGGTGTTTCCACTGCGAATCAATCCCATTTTCAGATGGTCGATTGAGAGATAGGGATACTTGTATTTCTCAAGCATCCGCTGCGCCAAAAGTGTTTTCCCCGTGTGTGAGGCTCCGGTAATTAGGATAATCATTCTTGGTCTAATAATACGTTTATAGCAATCTCTCCTATGGTCAGATGTAAAGATACTCTGTTTTAAGGGAACACCAAAATCTATCAACTCTGGAGGCCCTGTATTCAACTATATCAAAGATGCTACCGACAGCTGATCCAACCACTCCCACCCCCTTTCTATCAACCTGTATTAAGCTCTACTACACTTTTCCGAACGCGCCTTGGACTGCGAATACGGAAAAGATGGGGAATGAAAGGCTATCAAGAGAGATGATAGGCACTATTCATCTTTCAGATAAAGATATTCACCGTCGTACCTAAAATCAATATGTACGCGCTCTGAATACTTTTTACCCCAGAATCTGATGATGTCAAATCTTAAACCCTGAAGTAGTTTTTTTAGATATTTGTTCTTATCTAAATCGAGCTCAACATCTGTGATAATACCTTCAGGTCCGATTGTTACAATAATGTGGTAATAATACATTACAGATTTCAAAACCTTCTTTCTTTTTAGTTCTTGTTTGTGAAGGTTGAGGCAGCTTATTATTGCTTGTTTGACTTTTACTCTTTCAAGGTCTATCCTAAATCTGTAGGGCTCAACGTCGTTGTCATAATACAGATTATAGCGCCTTGAGATTGCACCAGGAACGGGTATGTAATTATCAACCTGTTTAGTTTTTCTAAGAACACCTTTCTTGAAAATCAAATGTTCTTCTTTGTAATATGTACTTGCAGAGACGCCATCATATACTAACCAATCTCCCTTGGGAAGAACGATTTCCTCACTAAACCAATCTGCCAACACTCTTCCTTCTACACATTTGTCACCGAAAATATCCTGGAGACTTATACCATCAAAAGCAGTAAAAGAAAGTTTTATCAGATATAATTTTCCATCCTTAAATTCCCAAGTACCGATATAACCTCTGGCTAATGAACAACCTACAATTGAATACATGTCCAGACCATAACGTTCTTTAAGAATGCTCTCAACATCATCTACAAT
Organism: Bacteroidales bacterium; assembly: GCA_017550655.1. Lineage (GTDB taxonomy): Bacteria > Bacteroidota > Bacteroidia > Bacteroidales > UBA932 > Egerieousia. Next base: position 209,876 of record JAFZOK010000013.1, read on the forward strand.
GGCGTAAAGTGGTTGTGTTGCTATTTTTAAAGTATCTCCATTGTATATGAATCTTTCCCCGTCTTGAGAAGATGCCCTGGCTATAGTTGAGCTCATCAAAGACAGCAATAGCACAGAAAAGAAGACTATTATGGTCCTTATTTTTCGCATAAGGTATTTCAGGGTTTGTCTATCAACACAAAAGTAGCAAACAAAAATGGTAGTTCATAAAGACCCCTGTTGATAGATAGAAATTTTGGCGACACATAGGCGACAGAATTGCATATTTTCCCCAATTTTTCAGGATTTTTGGGGTGAATGGGATGAGTGGGAGATGATGATATGTTTTGACAGAAAATCCCTGTTCTATGGGTTTAGAATGGGGATTTATTAATGGAGAAGGGATTGTCTGACAGGTGTTAATCTGCTTTGACAATCCCTTGTTGTGGGCCCAGAAGATTTATCCTAATTGATAGGTTTCCTGTAATATAAATGCTTGTCAAATTGTATATATCCTGTCTTATCTTTTATCTTATTCTCATCTATATAGTTCAGCACTACACTTTTATCCTTAATATAGGCAACAAGATCATCTAGATTTTTTGATATGAAATCTTCTGTGATTATTATCAAAGACCACTCTCGACTAAGCATCCATTCTATTATCAAAGTTATATCCTTATTCTTATCAACTATCATTCTATGTAAATAGATATTTCTGGAATCCAACTGCCAAATACTTCTGAAAATAAGGCACATTTCATTAATCCTTTTTCTCAAGTCTAAATCGTTGAAGACGTCGATAACTTCATTCTCATACCAGTTGCCGGCGGAATCAGGTTTATCTTTGAGAAGTTTTAAAGAGATTAAAGTATCAGTAACCAAAGGCATTCTTGCCAAGTAACGATTGCCCTCATAGTTAATGAAATAGTAACTACTTTCTCTTGCGTCTGATATGGAGTAATCATAAATGACATCTTCTTTGTAGTTGATGCTGCTAATCTGCCTCAAATCATAATAGCCTAATAATGAGCAGGATATTAGAGATAAAATAATTAATGTGAAGAGAACTTTTTTCCACTCCATTTTTAACAGCACATTAGTTTCTATCAAAGGTAGTGTTTTTGATAGAAATTTTGGCGACACACAGGCGACAGAATTGGAAAAAATCCCCCATTTTTCAGGAGTTTTGGGGTGAATGGGAAGAGTGGGAGAAGAGATGATAGAGAAAACTGCAAAATCCCTGTTCTATGGGCCTGGAATGGGGATTTATTAATGGAAAAGGGATTGTCTGACAGGTGTTAATCTGCTTTGACAATCCCTTGTTGTGGGCCCAGAAGGGCATGATCCTCCGACCCCCTGATTATGAGTCAGGTGCTCTAACCAACTGAGCTATGAGCCCCAATCCAGCGGACAGGTTCCGCTATCCGAATGCAAAGGTAAAGATTTTTTTACTTTACCAGCATCCTTATTTGACAAGAAATCTGGCTAGTTAACTAGCATCAGACTTTGATCTCAACTTCCACACCGCTCGGAAGTTCCAGCTTCATCAAGGCGTCAACAGTCTTGGCTGAAGATGAATAGATGTCCAGAAGACGGCAGAAAGAATTGAGCTCGAACTGCTCTCTTGCCTTCTTGTTAACGAAGGTTGAGCGGTTAACGGTGAAAATCTTCTTGCTGGTCGGAAGTGGAATAGGACCGCTTACGATTGCACCTGTAGCCTTAACAGTCTCAACGATGCGTGCTGCTGACTTGTCAACCAGAGCGTGATCGTATGACTTAAGTTTAATTCTAATCTTTTGGCTCATTGTATTTTATTTTAAAATATTATCAGTTATCGACGATCAGTCCTCATCATCCAGGAATCTTGTTCCGGCCTTGTCGATGATTTCCTTGGCAAGGTTGGAAGGAAGCTCTGCATAATGAGAGAATTCCATTGTACTGGTTGCTCTACCGGAAGAAAGTGTACGGAGAACGGTTACATAGCCGAACTGCTCGCTGAGCGGAACCTTGGCCTTGATGATCCTGGCACCGCCGCGGGAGTCCATATTGGTTATCTGTCCCCTTCTCTTGTTGAGGTCTCCGATGACGTCTCCCATATACTCTTCAGGTGTTACCACCTCAAGGGCCATGATAGGCTCCATCAGAACCGGAGCTGCCTTTCTGGCGGCTTTGCGGAACGCCTGGCGGGCGCAGATCTCAAAGGAGAGCTGGTCTGAATCCACAGGATGGAAGCTACCGTCCTTGAGGACAACCTTCATAGAGGTAACCTCATAGCCGGCCAGAGGGCCGTTTTGCATAGCTGCCTTGAAGCCCTTCTCGACTGCAGGGATGAACTCTCTAGGGATGTTACCACCCTTGACCTCATCCACAAACTGAAGTCCTGTAACTCCTTCGTCTGCAGGACCGAGCTCTACAATGATATCCGCAAATTTTCCACGGCCACCCGTCTGCTTCTTGAAGACCTCTCTGTGCTGGACAGTCTGCGTAACAGCCTCCTTGTAGTTCACCTGAGGTGCACCCTGGTTGATCTCTACGCCAAACTCTCTCTTCAGACGGTCTACAAGAATCTCCAGATGAAGCTCGCCCATACCACTGATGATGGTCTGGCCGGTCTCCTGGTCTGACTTGACGGTGAAGGTAGGATCTTCCTCGGCGAGTTTGCCGAGAGCGATACCGAGCTTGTCAAGGTCTCCCTGGGTCTTTGGTTCCACTGCGAGTCCGATAACCGGATCCGGGAATACCATAGACTCCAGAACTATAGGATGTTTCTCCTCGCATACGGTATCTCCGGTATGGAGGTCCTTGAATCCTACAACTCCGCAGATGTCTCCAGCCTCAACAAAATCAATAGGATTCTGCTTGTTGGAGTGCATCTGGTAGAGTCTTGTAACTCTCTCCTTCTTGCCGCTTCTTGTGTTAAGTACATACGAACCTGCATCCAGACGTCCAGAGTAAGCTCTCATATAGGCCAGCCTTCCTACAAACGGATCCGTAGCAATCTTGAATACAAGACCGCAGAACGGCTCGCTTGCCATAGGCTTTCTTTCAGCCTCCTCGTTTGTCCTAGGGTTGGTACCCTTGACATTACCCTTGTCCAGAGGACTAGGCAGATACCTTACTACGGCATCCAGGAGGAATTGCACGCCCTTGTTCTTGAAAGAAGAACCGCAGCAGATAGGAACAAGCTCCATGGAAATGGTACCCTTCCTGATAGCTGCTATCATCTCTTCCTTGGTAATCGTCTGGGGATCGTCGAAATATTTCTGCATCAGAGCCTCGTCAAACTCTGCGGCGGTCTCGAGGAGGTTGTTCCTCCACTCTTCCGCCTCATCGACGAGCTCTGCAGGAATATCCTTTATCTCATAATTCACAAGCTCCTTGTTGTCCGTATCGTAGAAGTAAGCCTTCATGTCGATAAGGTCAATGATGCCCTGGAACTTCTCTTCCGCTCCGATAGGAAGGCAGATAGGAACCGGATGGGCGCCGAGCTTGTTCTTGATGTCATCTACTACGCCCATGAAGTCTGCACCTACACGGTCCATCTTGTTTACATAGGCGATCTTTGGAACACTGTACTTGTCTGCCTGTCTCCAGACGGTCTCGCTCTGAGGCTGGACACGTCCAACAGCGCAGAAAGTAGCAACCGTACCGTCCAGAACACGCAGAGATCTCTCTACCTCTACGGTAAAGTCCACGTGGCCCGGAGTGTCGATAAGGTTGATCTGGTATTTTTCACTGTTGTAGTGCCAGAATGCAGTGGTAGCGGCAGAAGTGATGGTTATACCTCTCTCCTGCTCCTCCACCATCCAGTCCATTGTGGCGGCACCGTCGTGAACCTCACCAATCTTGTGAGTCTTACCAGTGTAGTAAAGGATTCTTTCAGATGTGGTTGTTTTACCGGCATCTATGTGAGCCATGATGCCGATGTTTCTAGTATATTTGAGATCTCTAGCCATCTAGTTTTCTCCTACATACTAAAAACGGAAATGAGCGAATGCCTTGTTGGCCTCAGCCATCTTGTGCATATCCTCTTTTCTCTTGAAGGCACCACCTTCGTTATTGTATGCTGCCATTATCTCCGCCGCTAACTTTTCAGCCATCGACTTGCCCGGTCTCTTGCGAGCGTAAAGAATCATGTTCTTCATACTCAGCGATATTTTTCTCTCCGGGCGCACTTCCGTTGGAACCTGGAAATTGGCGCCACCGACTCTGCGGCTCTTTACCTCGATCTGCGGGGTAACGTTCTCAAGCGCTTTCTTCCAAATTTCCATAGGAGCCTTGCCAGAATCTTTCATCTTCTCGCCGATCATGTCGATAGAATCGTAAAAAATAGCGTAAGCGATACTCTTCTTCCCCTGCAACATAAGGTTGTTCACGAAGCGGGTAACCATTACATCGTGATACTTAGGATCTGGAAGTAGAATCCTCTTTTTAGGCTTTGCTTTTCTCATTTTGGAAATGTTTTAATAGTTGATGACTTACTTCTTAGGTGCCTTAGGCCTCTTTGCTCCGTAGAGGGAACGACCCTGCTTGCGGCCGTCTACTCCTGCGGTATCCAGGGCGCCCCTAAGAATGTGATAACGTACTCCAGGAAGGTCCTTTACACGACCGCCGCGAACAAGCACGATGCTATGCTCCTGCAGGTTGTGGCCTTCTCCCGGGATGTAGGCATTCACCTCTTTCTGGTTAGTCAGTCTAACACGGGCAACTTTTCTCATTGCTGAGTTAGGCTTCTTAGGAGTTGTTGTGTAAACACGTACACAAACTCCACGTTTCTGAGGGCTGGAATCGAGTGCGCGAGACTTGGACTTAGTCACAATTCTCTTGCGTCCGTTCCTTACCAATTGTTGGATTGTTGGCATTTAAAATACTGTTAATCTTTAATTTATGTTATTTCCGCCGTTTTTGGCGGGTTGCAAAGATAATCATAGTTTTCAATTCTGCAAAAGAAACCTGTGGAAAAAGTGTGCAAAAGTTGCCGCAGAGACGGCAGACCGGCATACGAATAATCGTTGATATCCGTTTCAAATATCATAGGAATCTTTTATATTTGTAACGAATTGCAAACATACGGGGTGCAATGTATTAGATTCTTTATGATTATCTATTGATTCAACTATATGGCAACAAAATCCAAAACAACAAAAAAAGCCGTTCCGGCCAAGAAAGCCGCAGTAAAACCTGCCGCCAAGAAAGCAGTAATCGCTAAGCCAGCAGCTCCAAAAGCCAAGATTACCGCTGTAAGCAAGCGATATATGAATATGGAGGAAAAGTACGGAGCCCACAACTACCATCCGCTTCCTGTAGTTCTTGCAAAGGGAAAGGGAATCTACGTATGGGATGTTGAAGGCAACAAGTACTTCGACTTCCTTTCATCTTATTCCGCAGTCAACCAGGGCCACTGCCACCCGAAGATCGTGAAGGCCCTCAAGGAGCAGGCAGACAAGCTTTGCCTGACATCCAGGGCATTCTACAACAACTGCCTGTGCGAGTACGAGAAGTTTATGCACGGCTATTTCGGATACGACAAGGTTCTGCCGATGAATACCGGCGCAGAGGGCGTGGAGACCGCCCTTAAGCTGGCACGCCGCTGGGGAGCAGTCAAGAAAGGAATTCCGAACGACAAGATCAAGATCATCTGCTGCGGAGGAAACTTCCACGGACGTACCGTCACCATCATCACGATGAGCGACGACCCTTCTTCTTACGCTCAGTACGGTCCTCTGACCCCTGGCTTCATCCGCATCCCTTACAACGATCCTAAGGCTCTCGAGAAAGCCCTCGACAAGTACGGCAAGGAAGTGTGCGCATTCATCGCCGAGCCGATCCAGGGAGAAGCCGGAGTGTTTGTACCGGATGACGGCTACCTGAAGAAATGCTTCGACCTGTGCCACAAGCACAATGTGCTCTTCATCGCCGATGAGGTTCAGACAGGTATAGCAAGGACAGGAAAGATGCTCTGCTCAATGCACGACGGCATCCGTCCGGACATCGTTATCCTGGGCAAGGCCCTCGGAGGAGGAGTGCTTCCTGTATCAGCCTGCCTTGCAGACGACGAGATTATGCTGAACGTGAAGCCTGGCGAGCACGGCTCAACCTTCGGAGGATTCCCTCTGGCAGCAAAGGTTGCCATCGCAGCCCTTACAGTAATCAAGGAAGAAAAACTCACTGAGAATGCAGAAAAGATGGGCAAGATCTTCCGCGATGAGGTGAACAAGATCAACTCTCCGTTCATCGTCCAGGTAAGAGGACGCGGCCTTCTGAACGCCATTGTGACCAAGCCAATCGGCAAGAAGACTGCATGGGACATCTGCCTCAAGCTCCGCGACAACGGCCTGCTGGCAAAGCCTACCCACGACCACATCATCCGCTTCGCTCCGCCATTGTGCATCAACGAAAAGGAAATCAAACAGGCTGTGGGCATCATCAAGAAGACATTCGAGGAGATGGCATAACAAAAAAAGCGGCGATTGCCGCTTTTTTTTATCTTTTCTTGGAAACGATTATCGTTCCGGTTTTGCCCCAGAGGGCTTCGCGGGCCTTCTCCAAAGAGGTGATCAGGGCCATACCGGAAGGACGTTTCTCGAGGAAGTTGACGCAAGACTCAATCTTAGGAAGCATGCTGCCAGCCGGGAACTGCCCTTCGGCCATGAACTGCTTTGCCTCCTCCACGGAGATGGAGTCCAGGTCGTACTGGTTCGGCTGGTTGAAGTTGATGGAAACTTTCTCCACGGCGGTAAGAATCACCAGCATATCGGCCTTGAGGTCTATGGCAAGCTTGGCGCAGGCGCGGTCCTTGTCTATAACGGCTGCCACGCCGCGGAAATCATCCCATCCTTTCTGGACAACCGGAATGCCGCCACCTCCAACGGTGATGACCGTGGTGTGCTGGTCCAGAAGGCGTCTGACCACCGGAAGCTCCACAATCTTGACAGGCTTTGGAGAAGGAACCACACGGCGCCATCCCCTGCCGGCATCCTCTACGAATGTATATCCGGTCTTCCTTGCAATGGCCTCAGCCTCGTTTTTGCCGTAGAAGGTACCTATCGGCTTTGTAGGATTCTGGAACGCAGGATCGTTCTCGTCAACAACCACCTGTGTCAGGACAGCGGCGCAAGGCCTTGGCATGTGCCTTCTTCCGTGCTCCCTCTGTATTGCCTGCTGGAGATGATATCCTATGTAGCCCTGAGTCATCGCTCCGCACTCCGGGAACGGCATCAGCGGAGTCTTTCCTCCGTGAGTTGCGGAGAACTCCAATGCCAGGTTCACCATTCCGACCTGAGGGCCGTTGCCGTGGCCTACAACCACATCGTAGCCGTCTTCCTCCAGGTCCACAATCGCCGAGGCTGTTGCTTCAACCAGCTTCAGCTGCTCCTCCGGCGTATTTCCTAGAGCATTTCCTCCCAGCGCTATTACTAATCGTTTTGCCATAAACTTTGAAAAAAAAGAAAAACCAAACTCCCATCCGATTGGGAATGGGAGCTTGTGTAAGTTATTAATTTAAAGGAGCTACTTGAGGGTGGCGTACATCACGGCCTTGATGGTGTGCATACGGTTCTCGGCCTCGTCGAATACCTTGGACTGCTTGCTGCGGAATACCTTGTCCGTAACTTCCATTTCCTTGAGGCCAAACTTCTCGTAAATATCCTTTCCGATAGTTGTCTCGAGATCGTGGAAAGAAGGCAGGCAGTGCATGAAGATGGCATTAGGGTTGGCGTTCTTCATAACAGCATCGTTGACCTGATAAGGCTTCAGGAGCTTGATTCTCTTCTCCCAGAGCTCTGCAGGTTCGCCCATTGATACCCAAATGTCTGTGTAGATGACGTCTGCGTTCTTGGTTCCCTTCTTCACGTCGTCCGTGAGGGTGATGGTGCAGCCGTTCTCCTTTGCAATCTTCTTGCAGGTGTCAACCAGTTCCTTTGCAGGCATATTGGCCTTAGGACCGCAAGCCACAAAGTTGATTCCCAGCTTGGCGGAAACCACCATAAGGGAGTTGGCAACGTTGTTGCGGGCATCGCCCATAAACACCATTGTCAGGCCCTTGTAGTATCCGAAGTTCTCCTTGATGGTGAGAACGTCTGCCAGCATCTGGGTTGGATGGAAATCGGTGGTCAGGCCGTTCCATACTGGAACACCGGCATACTTTGCCAGATCCTCAACGATCTTCTGGTCAAAGCCTCTGTACTCTATACCGTCATACATTCTTCCCAGCACCTTTGCGGTATCCTCCAGAGACTCCTTCTTGCCCATCTGGGAAGAGCCCGGATCCAGGTATGTAACACCCATACCAAGGTCATTGCCAGCCACTTCGAACGAGCAGCGGGTACGGGTACTGGTCTTCTCGAACAGCAGAACGATGTTCTTTCCCTGGAGATATTTGTGAGGAGTATTTGTACGCTTGAGGCTCTTGAAATCTTCGCTGAGCTTCAACAGATATTGAATTTCTTCGGTGGTGAAGTCCAAAAGCTTGAGGAAACTTCTACCGGATAAACTTCTTGGCATAAATTTAATGTATTTGATGAATAGGCCACAAAGATATAATTATTTTAATCACATTTAAGAAATCTGATACAAATTTTAAACAAAATAACCGCATCTCGAAAGACACGGTTACTTTTCAGATGAAATTGTCCCTTACTTCAGGACAACCTCGTCCTGCTTTACGATGCGCTCGCAGTAGTGGCACTTGAGGGTGATGTTCTTTCCGTCCATTACATGGAAGTGCGTCTTCATCGGCTCGTTGTTGCTGATGCACTTAGGGTTGTTGCACTTTAAGATGTCTATCAGGTCTTCCGGAAGCTCAACCTTGTGCTTTTCCACAACAGCATAGTCCTTGATGATGTTGATCACAGCGCTTGGGGCTATGACGGCGATGCGGTTGAGGGTTTCCTTCGGGAGATCTATATCGGCGATCTTGATAAGGCCCTTCTTGCCCATACTGCGGCTGGAGAGGTTGTTTCCGATGGTTACGCCGTTCTCAAGATTCTGGATTCCGAGGATGTTCACCACCTTGAAAAGGGAATCGCAAGGGATATGGTCTATAACGATGCCGTTCTGCAGCGCAGCAACGACCAGTTCTTTCTTTCCTTGAATGCTCATAATGTTTTGTGTCAACTCTATTTGTTTAACGCTTGATGTCTAATGTATCGGCGACTTTGATTACAGCCCCAGTGCCCGGCAGATAATGGCCTCGCGGGTATAGAGGCCGTTGAGAGCCTGCTGGAAGTAATATGCCTGAGGAGTGTCGTCCACATCCTGGGTGATTTCCGTTACCCTTGGCAGCGGATGCAGAACCCTGAGGTTAGGCTTGCAGCCCTTGAGCATGGAAGCGGTCAGGGTGTAAACGTTCTTTACCCTCTCGTATTCCATAAGGTCGCTGAAGCGCTCCCTCTGCACACGGGTCATGTAGAGAATATCGGTCTTGTTGATCACCTCCGGGCTGAAGTTCTTGGTTTCCTCATACTCGATGCCCAGCTTCTTGCAGTATTCCTTGTACTGCTTCGGCATACGCAACTCATCGCAGGCAACAAAGATGAAATGAGGATTGAAGAACCGCATAGCCTCCAGCAGAGAGTGAACAGTACGGCCGTACTTGAGGTCTCCCACCATGGTTATCGTAAGATTCTCCAGCGTTCCCTGCGTCTGGTAGATGGTGTACAGGTCCAGCATGGTCTGGGACGGGTGCTGGTTGCTGCCGTCTCCAGCGTTCACGATTGGAACTTTGGATATCTCGCTGGCGTAGCGTGCAGCTCCCTCCAATGGATGACGCATGACAATCAGGTCCGCATAGTTCGCAACCATCATGATGGTGTCCTTGAGCGTTTCTCCCTTGGACTGGCTGCTGGTGCGGGCATCGCTGAAGCCGATTACACGCCCTCCGAGGCGGTTTACGGCTGTCTCAAAGCTGAGACGAGTACGGGTGGATGGTTCAAAAAATAAAGAACCCACAACCTTGCCGTCTAAAAGATGCTGATTGGGGTTCTTTTCAAATTCCTTGGCACGCTTGAGAAGTGCCAGAATCTCTTCCTTGCTGAGGTCAGAGATCGATAATAAGTTGCGTTTTTGCATAAAGCGTAAATTTTCCGCCAACAAATATAATCAACCTCAGCGATTATTTCTCTGCCACCGTCCAAAATTTCACCCTATCTCAGCAAAAGATATCCACAACTTTTCCTCAGCGATTTCCAAAGGGGCTACTGTGCCTTATCACCGCGCCTAATCTCACCGGAAAAGAGAGGTTGGGAGCATTTCCAGGCGTTTTTGCTCCCACCGACACACAGAACGGGACGATGGGAGCATTTTGAGGCGTTTTTTGCTCCCACTGACACACAGATCGGGACGATGGGAGCATTTGAAAGAAGGAAAGATGTGCACGGTCGGCTGATTTGGGTACGACCTTGCACGTTTGGGCTGGAAAGGTGTGCACGGTCGGCTGATTTGGGTACGACCTTGCACTATTTGGAAGGGAAAAGTACGGGGTAAAACGCACCCAGAGGTCCGAAAGATGGACCACCGTGCACAAAACAGAAACCGGCCCCATCGCTGAAGCCGGTCTCTTGTATATTGAATGTTAATTTGTGTACGGTCTGTACGATGTGTGCAAATTAAGACGCATCCTCAACGTTCCAGCCTTCAGGAATGCCGTTAGCACCTGATGTCCAGCTAGTCATAGAAGCAGCCTTAATGAAGGTTCCACCGGCAGGAACTCCAAATCCCACCCATCCCGAGGTACAAGATGTTGCAGAAATATCTGTAGCCAGGCATTTTATATAATTCAAACTGGTACAACCGCGGAACATGTAATGGTAGCAATCACTCTTCAAACTTGTTGCCGGAAGAACCGGAGCCATGGTAAGGCTTTTACATGACCAGAACATACCATAATAGCAATATGTTTCCAATGTTGTGGCTGGAAGAGCAGGTGCCGACTGTAGTGAAGTACAAGAACTAAACATATTATAATAGCAACCAGATGCTAACGTTGTTGCAGGAAGAACGGAAGCTCTGTTAAGGTTTGAACAGCCCTTAAACATATTCGAATAGCAATAATTGGCCAACGTTGTAGCTGGAAGCACCAAATCTTTCTCGCTGTGGTTGAATATGTTCTCGTTACCAGAAAACAAATAGGCAAAAGTATAAGCGTCAGACAGTGATGTTGCTGTAGCGTAAGAGGAACTCACAAGACTCATTATGTTTCCATAAACATAGCAAGTCCCGCCTTCGCAGCCGATTATACTGGATGTGGTTGAAGCAGAGGTTCCATATTTGGAATTGGTACCATAGAAAGAAACCTTGTCTCCAACATTAGTCAAAACTATATACTTTTTGGTATCAGCGGGTATTTCTTCTTGTGCCGCGCCGTTTACGCTATAAAATACAGAACCGGCAGCCTTATTATCGAATGTGACGGTTGTATTAACAGACATAGCCTCAAGAGTAAGAGGAGTATTAACATCTTCTGTTTCACTCATCTTTACTGTGATGGTATAGTATTTCTTGTTCTCGAATGTAACGCCAGTCTTCCTGTAGGTGTAGATCTTTCCTCCGGCTACGGCAGTCAGGGTGATATCCTTGCTGGTTACATTGGCAAGTGCTACATAAACAACGTTGCTTGAAGTATTGGCTGGGGTAACAGCAATATCGCTCATACCGTTAACCTTTATGGTAAGGGAGGTTGGAACAAGGTTATTGCCGCTGACCTTGTCTTTAAGAGAGAACTTCACGAAAGCCTGCTGAAGATCAAAAGTGGCGTCGGTTGTGGAAATGTCGGAACCGTTAATGGAAGTAACAGTAACTGTTGCAACTGCATAGTCGCAGCTGTTGGCAATACCGTTAAGGGTTCCGTCCTGAGCGTTATAGCTAGGGCTCAGATAGCTTAGCACCAGAGTGTTCCCCTCTTCTATATCTCCTGACAGTTCTCCCACAAAACGGGTAGTCTTTCCAGATGCCGTGGCAGAAAGGACTCCGGTAATGTCCTCTCCGGTGGTCTGGTTGTAAACGGTGAGCTTATCGCCAGCGTTCCAAGTGAAGGAAAGGGTGGTTCCGCTTTCTTCGAGGGTGGCTTTGGTATCTACTCCGTTATTTGACTTAACGGAAACTTTGTAGGTCTTTACGTTTGATACAGGTTCCTGTTCTGGCTCAATGCTCTCCTTTGAACAAGAAGAAATAACTACTCCTGCAGCGAGGAGCAAAACTGAAATAAATCTAAATGTTTTCATTGTCTGTCCTCCTTAATATTAATCCCAAGTGTCATCTCCGCCAGGTGTAGGATCCATACCCTCGCCACCGCCAGTGCCGGGCTCACTCTGGCAAATGAAAGATTCTGTTTGTACAAGCAAAACCTTGATTCTAGGCTGCTCGTAAAGCTGTTTTGTGTTCATTATTAGATATGTTTATTATTATTTTCGTTTTTCGGGCCGCAAAAATAATAAAAAATCTTAATCCACAAATGTTTTTGCGATTTTTATAAAGTGTTGTAAAAGATAACGTTTAACGAAGCTGGGACAGGGATCGCCGTGCGATTTTTGGCAAAAACAGCGTTATACAGGGCTTGGATGGTGCTACGGGGCTATGGGACTTTGGAGAAGACGGCCTGGTGGCGGAAGACGTGCATCCAGAGGCTGCGGACGATGATGTGGGCCATATAGGCGGCGTAGAGGGCCTGGATGCCCCAGAGCGGCCTCAGGGCGTAGTAGAAGCCGAAGAAGGCCAGGGCGGCGAGGATCATGCCCCACATAATGGTGCGGGTGGAGGTGGCTCCGATGTAAATACCGTCCCATACGAAGGCCGAGGTGCTAAGGGCCGGCATAACCCAAAGCCATATCAGGAACGGGAGAGCGGCCTGGATTACGTCTGGCTTGTCTGTCATCAGGGAGAACATCCACTGGCCGCCAAGCACGTAGATAATGGTAGAGGCAATCGCTATCCACAGGCACCAGCGGAAAATCACCTTGACGGAAAGCCTCAGCAGCGGGCCGTCCTTGGCACCGATGTACTTTCCGGCAAGGGCCTCTCCGGCGTATGCAAACCCGTCGATGAAGAAAGAGAAGAGCATCAGCAGCTTCATTATGATCGTGCCCACGGCCAGCTGGGTGTCGCCGTAATTTGCGGAGAGAGAGGTAAATCCCACGTAGATGAACAGGAAGCAGATGCTGCGGATGAAGAGGTTGCCGTTAACCGAGAAGAATTTTCCGAGGTCCTTTAGCCTCAGCGATTCCTTGAGGTTGGCATACTTGAAAAGCTTGCGGTAATAGATGAGGAATATCGCGATACAGAGGATTAGGCCCGTGTACTGAGCGGTAAAAACCGCCCAAGCTATGCCCTTGAACCCCAGGCCGAACTTTACGGCAAACAGCAGGCAGAGCCCAAGGTTGGCAACGTTGACAGTTATGTCCGCAATCATAGGGCTGATGGCGTTCTGCATTCCGATGAAAAAGCCCTTGAACACGAACAGGGAAAGCGTGGCCGGAGCCGCCCAGATCCTTATGAAGTAATACTGCCGGGCATAGTCCGCCACCTGCGGTGAGCAGTTGATAAAGCCAAGGGCGATGTCTATGTAGAGATACTGGATGGCAAAGATGAGGAGTGCAATGGAAAGGGCCGTGCCGATGCCTTGCGTGAAAATCTTCATCACATCCCGGAGGTCTCTGCGGCCCAGAGCCTGGGCTATCATTCCTCCGGTTCCAACCCGCAGGAAGCCCATGTTCCAGTACAGGAGGTCGAACAGCATCGTGGAAATGGCCATTCCGCCAATGGCAACGGCGTCTCCGATGTGGCCCACAACGCCCACGTCCACCATTCCCACCAGCGGAACGGTGATGTTGGCGAGGATGCTCGGTATTGCCAACCTGAGCACCTTGCGGTTCATCTGCTGTATAAGGGATTTGTCTGCCATACGGCCCTACTCGTCGCCCTCGCGGTATTTGCCGTCGTCCTCCAGCATGGCCAGGTAGGAAGAATATCGCAGAGGAGAAATCTCCCCGGCCTCCACGGCGGCCTTCACGGCACAGCCCGGCTCGTGGGTATGCGTGCACGGAACAAATCGGCAATTGTCCTCAACCCTCAGCATCTCGGGGAAATAGTTGCTGAGTTCCTCCTTCTTGAAGTCCACCAGACCGAAGCCCCTTATGCCCGGAGTGTCCACCACAAAGCCCCCGCAGGAAAGCGGATGCATCTGGTAGAATGTGGTGGTATGCCTGCCCTGGAGATGAGCCTGGGATATCTCTGCGGTCTTGAGGTTCAGCGACGGGTCCAGCGCATTGACCAGGGAACTTTTGCCCACTCCGCTCTGACCGCTGAAAAGCACAACCTTGTCCTTGCACATTTCCTTGAGGACCCCAATGTTGTAGCCAGTCTTGACGGATGTTTCCAGCACCTCATATCCGGCATTGCGGTATATCTGCATAAAGCCCGCCGCCATCTGGGCAAGCTCCTCATCCGCCAAACCATAAGCACTGCTCTCTGTATCTTCTCCGGCAACCCCACTCTTCTGAGCAGCAGTTCCTGCCGCGTCTGTATTCAACGGAAGTTTTCCAGAGCCCTCCCTTCCGGCGTAATTTTCCACATCGTTTGCCTTTAACGGAAGTTCTTCTCCGCGATAAAGGTCCGCCTTGTTCAGCAGGATTGTAACCGGCACACCGTAAGCCTCGCAGGTAACAAGGAAGCGGTCCACGAACTGGAGCTTGACTTCAGGATCGCGGAGCGTGACAGTAAGAAAAACCCTGTCTATGTTGGCCGCTATTACGTGATTCTGGCGGGAAAGGTTCTGGGATTTGCGCACGATGCAGTTGCGGCGGTCGTGAATGCCCGTGATAGTAAAGCTCCCCGTGCTGTCCTCCTGATAGTCAACCACATCCCCGACTGCAATCGGATTGGTGGAAACACTCCCCTTCAGGCGCAGCTTTCCCCTGACCACCGCAAGGAACGGATTCCATTCCGGCAGCCTGGACAGCAGATAGTGGCTCCCCGTGTGCTTGACAACAACGGCAGATTTATTAAGATTCTTTTCTTCTTTCATACAATTAGAACGTCCAAAAATAACAAAATGAAGCGTAACCGCAGACACCCCGCTGCCGTGAATTGCTACAAATACATATAATTGTTACATTTGCTATTGATGAACACCTGCACGCGCGGCAGAGAAAACAACAACCCTATGCTTCAACTGGAAGAAATCTACAAGATCATCGACGATGAAATCTCCCGCCTTAACTGGCCGGAAGAGCCCCACGGACTTTATGCCCCTCTGAAATATATGCTGGATATCGGCGGAAAAAGGCTCAGGCCAAGATTCTGCCTGACCGCTTACAATCTCTTCAGCGATGACATCGCCGAGCATATTCTTTCTCCCGCGATGGCCCTTGAAGTGTTCCACAGCTTCACCCTTATCCACGACGACATTATGGACAAGGCAGACATACGCCGCGGAGTGCCAACGGTTTACAAGAAGTGGGACAACAACACCGCCATCCTTTCCGGAGATGCAATGTGCATTTCTTCCTACCAGCTCCTCAACGCCGCGCCGGAGCATTGCCTGAAGGCCGTCCACGACCTCTTCACCAAGACCGCGCTCGAGGTTTGCGAAGGTCAGCAGATGGACATGAACTTCGAGACCATGGACAACGTTCCTATGGAAGACTATATGACAATGATCGGCCTCAAAACCGGAGTCCTCATAGCCTGCGCCGCATCCATCGGTGCCCTCATAGCCGGAGCGGACCGCAACCTCAGCCGGCAGATCTATGACTTCGGTTTCCAGCTGGGCCTTGCCTTCCAGATCCAGGATGACTATTTGGACAGCTTCGGAGACGAGAAGGTCTTCGGCAAGAAAATAGGCGGAGACATCCTCAACAACAAGAAAACCTGGCTGCTCATCAAATGCCGCGAAGAGGCCCGGAGAAAGGATGGCGACAACGGCATCCGCACTCTGGAAAAACTCCTTGCCATGGGAGAAAGTGAAGAAAATGCTAAGATTGAGGCCGTAAAAGCATTCTACCGGAACCTAAGCATAGACACTCTTGCAGAAGAAGCAATCAACGCATATTACAATAAGGCTATCAGCGAGTTAGAAAAAACGAACCTCTCTTCCCCCCAAAAAGCCCAGCTGGAAAAATTCGCTTCCGGGCTTGTTTCGAGGCGGTTTTAATTGTGATGGTAAGAAAATTTTCGTATATTTGCCCAAACTGCGTAGAAAAACAATTTATTCAATCAAGTATAACCTAAAAAGTTGCGCACGACACGCATAAGTGTAAAAAACTATGACTGAAACTACAAAAAAAGGTAACGGCCTTGCAGTAGCTGGCTTTATCCTCGGTATCCTCGCTGTTGTATTCAGCTTCTTCCTTCTTACAGGTTGGCTGACTTGGATCCTTGCTGTTCTGGCTTTGATTTTTGGTCTTATTGGATGCTTCGGCAACAAGAAGAACAAGGGTTTGGCTCTTATCGCTGTAATTCTTGCAGTAGGTTCTGTATGCATTTATCAGTTCCGTACTATTCCTAAGTACAAGAGCATTTTGACTGAAGTTGCTACCGGACTGAGCGAAGAGAAAGTTAACGAGGCTCTTGAGAATCTGGGAGACGCTCTTAAGGATGCAGCTCAGGAGGCAACCGAAGAGGCTCCTGCAGAATAATATTTGCAAGCAACTGAAAAAAAGCGTATTCATTCCGGATACGCTTTTTTTGTGCCCACTCCAAACCGACCGGGTGTTCCTGTCGGCACCCAAATCCGGACGACAGAAACGTTTTCAGCCCTTTTTGCTCCTGTCGGCACCCAAATCCGGACGACAGGAACATTTCATATTTACCCTATTGGACAAGAATAATCGGAGGGCTTTTATTTGACGCTACCCGATTATCACAGCGGTGCCGCTGGTGGAAACCATAAGCATAGAGCCCCTCTCGCCAATAGTCTCGTAATCTATATCCACGCCTATTACGGCATTGGCGCCCATAGCGGCTGCTCTTTGGGCCATTTCGTTCAGCGATGTCTCCCTCGCCTCTATAAGAACTCTCTCGTACGAGCCGCTGCGTCCGCCCACAATATCGCGGATGCTAGCCTTGATATCCTTCCAGAAGTTGGCGCCGATGATGGTTTCTCCTGTTACAATGCCTTTATATTCAATTATTCTGTGACCTTCGACGGTCGGTGTGGTGGTAATAAGCATAATCTTGAATATTTGTTGTTCAAAGATAGTGTTTTAATTGATTACCTTTGCGAGAGATTATTACATCTTTGTCGCTGAAAAAAACATTGATATGAATCAGAAGATTAAAATAATGGTGGCAGCCTTGATGATTGCATTGTGCACTCTTCTCATGGGCTGCGGCGGAGGAGGGTCATCAGAAAAACCAGGTCCGATACAACCTCCGGAGAATATCGCTGTAAGTTCTGTTGTTCTTTCATCGACGACCGCAAATATCACTGTTGGGGGATCGCTGCAACTCTCTGCAACCATCAATCCTTCCAATGCGACAAATACTACGGTTTTTTGGACGTCATCCAATTCAGCGGTCGCAACTGTAACCAATAGCGGTATGGTTAATGGAGTTGCTGTTGGAACTGCTGTTGTAACAGCAACTTGCGGGGGAAAATCCGCCACTTGTACTTTTACTGTTTCTTCCCCCTATGTTGAATTTGATGATGCCGCTTTTGAGGCATTTTGTGTGAAAAACTATGACTTGAACAGCGACAAGAAAATCAGTTTATCTGAAGCGATATCCGTAAGGATAATGTCTGCCAATTCACAGAAAATCAAGTCTATGAAAGGAATTGAGCACTTTACGTCTCTTACGGAACTCTCTTGCCAGAACAACGAACTTACCTCTTTGGATTTGAGTGGATGCTCTTCTCTGACCAATCTTGATTGTTCCATCAACAAATTATCCAAACTGGACCTCAGCAAATGCACGGCACTGGTAATCCTCAAGTGCAACGAAAACAACATTACTTCCCTGGACTTGACAAAATGCCCTAAGGTCACCACCGTCAAATGCAATTTTAACTCTTTGATAGAGATAAAACTTGATGGTTGCAACACCATAATGCATTTCGATGCTTCAGACAACAAGCTCACAAAACTTGTTATTCCGAAAAACCCGGCCCTTCAGGATGTTGATTGTCATAATAACAGTATAGAGGCCTTGAATCTCAGCGATAATGTATACCTTCAAAAAATTACCGCCTCAAATAACAAATTGAAGACCGTAGATATACGAAACTGCCCATATCTTTCACAGGTGGATGTTTCTAATAACTTACTCTCGACAATGTCGTTTGAAGGTTGTTCGTTTTTAAGTACATTGTACTGCTATAACAATACGATAACTGAGTTGGATTTATCACCAACCGTTATCCATAACTTGATGGCCTGGCCAATGCCAAGCCTGAAGACCATCAAGAAAAAAAGCGGGACCTATGTCGTTTATTATGAGTATATCGAAGGATCGTTTGGTACGGTGGATCCCGCCTCTTTGGGAATAACAATTGTTGAGGTTTAATAAGAACTATCTTTGTCGCTGAGAAAAGAATTGATATGGACAAGAGGATTGAGATAATGGCGCCGGCAGGGAACTTCGAGTGCCTGATGGCTGCGATTCAGGGCGGGGCCGATTCCGTGTATTTCGGGGTGGGCAACCTGAACATGAGGAGCCACTCGGCCAACAACTTCACCAACGAGGACCTTCCGGAGGTGGTGCGCATCTGCCGTGAGCACGGGGTAAAAACCTACCTTACTCTGAACATCGTGGTGTATCAGACGGAGATGGAGGACGTTAGTAAGGCTCTGGAAGCGGCCCGGGATGCCGGGGTTTCCGCCGTTATCGCATCAGATATGGCTGTCATCCAGATGGCCCGTTCCATGGGCATAGAGGTCCACGCTTCCACGCAGATGAACATCTCCAATTTTGAGGCTGTGAAATTCTATGCACAGTTTGCAGATGTGATTGTCCTTGCCAGGGAACTTACCCTGCCACAGATAAAGGATATCAGTGAGCGAATCAAGAAGGAGAATGTGTGCGGACCTTCCGGACAGTTGCTGCGGCTGGAGTTGTTCGTCCACGGAGCGCTCTGCATGTCCATTTCCGGCAAATGCTATCTCAGCCTGCAGGAGTACGGGGCTTCCGCCAACCGCGGAAGCTGCTACCAGCTCTGCCGCAGGGGCTATCGTGTCACCGATCTTGAGACCGGCCAGGAACTGGAGATAGACAACAAGTACATAATGAGCCCGAAGGACCTCTGCACCATAGAGTTCATAGACAAGATCATCGATGCCGGAATTTCCGTGTTCAAGATAGAGGGCCGTGCCCGCAGCGCCGAGTACGTGAAGATCGTCACCTCCGCCTACCGCCAGGCCGCCGATGCCTGCTGCTCTAATGGCGGCTACACGGAAGAGATGAAGCGGGAACTGAAAGAGAGACTTTCCGGAGTCTTCAACCGCGGATTCTGGGACGGATACTATCAGGGCGCACGGCTTGGAGAGTGGAGCGAAGTCTACGGCAACAAGGCCAGACGCAAGAAGGTCTATGCCGCTAAAATCACCAACTACTTCTCAAAGCTCGGAGTTGCTGAAGTGCTGGTTGAAGCCGGAGAAATCAAGGTCGGCGACGAAATCCTCATCATCGGTCCGTCCACCGGCTGCATAGAACTCAAAATCGCCGAGATAAGGGTAGACCTCAAGCCTGTTCACAAGGCGGTAAAAGGAGACCTGTGCTCCATCCCTGTCTCTGAAAAGCTCCGCCGCTCCGACAAGCTCTACCTTTGGCAACCCGCCTAATTATTTCCAGTAGGAGAGGGCTTTCCAGAGCTGGGAGTCGTAGTCCAGCATGTGGCGGATGCGGGCTGCGGTGAGCTGGTATTTCTGGACGATTTCCTCTTCTACGAGCGGCTGGATTTCATCGCGGTTCTGCTCTATAGCCTGTTCCTTGGTGAGTTTGACCTTTGATTCCAGGAGGTCGTAGGCTTCCTTGTTCTGTTCATAGGTACCTTCCTCCTTTGCTTCGCGGACCAGTTGCTCGAACACGATTTCCGAGGCGGAGCGGTGGTCGAATTTCCTCTTGGCGGCGTATTTCACGAAGTCTTCCCACTGGGCATCTGTCATCTTGAAAACGCCAGCAATATCTTCAGACAACCCGTTTGAAGGAGATGCTGAAACGCCGGTCTTAGTATGATCTTCAGACAATCCGCCTAAATGGGATGGAGAAATGTCACTGGTCTTGGATACTTCAGTCTTGGATGAACCTGAAGACAAAGCAGGGATATCCGGGTTGCGGGTATAGAAGTCCACGGCATATTCCTCGAGGATGCCGCTTAGAGAGAGGGCAAGGGCCGGACGGCTGTAGGCTTCCGGTTTGATTTCTATGTCCGGAGTGATGCCTCCACCATCATACACGGTGCGGCCATGCCTGGTCTGGAAGGCCTGCTTGAGAGAGTCCGGAACGGTACCTACGCTGCCGTCTGAGTTGCGGTGGGCGTAGTCCATTATCTGGATGCAGCGTCCGCTTGGAGTATAGTATTTGGCGATGGTGAGTTTGAGTTTGCCGTTGTAGCCTACCGGGCGGAAGCTCTGCACAAGACCTTTGCCGTATGTGCGGGTTCCTACAACCAGGGCACGATCCAAATCCTGAAGGGCTCCTGCAACAATCTCTGAAGATGAAGCAGAAGAAGAGCTTACAAGAACCATCAGCGGAATAAGGGTATCTACAGGAGCCTTGTCTGTTACACAGCTGAAGCTGGAGCCTTCTCCGCGACCGCGGGCAGTCGCTACCAGCGTGCCCTTTGGAACAAACAGGGAAACTATATCTGTGGCTTCATCCATAAGTCCGCCGCCGTTTCCTCTGAGGTCAAGGATGATTCGC
Organism: Bacteroidales bacterium; assembly: GCA_017550655.1. Taxonomy (GTDB): domain Bacteria; phylum Bacteroidota; class Bacteroidia; order Bacteroidales; family UBA932; genus Egerieousia. The sequence goes on from JAFZOK010000013.1 coordinate 230,708, forward strand.
TGAGCGCCTTGGTCTTTAAGAGAAATCAGGGCCTTGCGGACATCCTCGGAGCCGTTGAGGGTAAAGCTGCTGAGCTTTATGTAACCGGTAGGTATTTCAAACGCGGAATTCTCCATAGCGGAGGACGCAAAAGGAGCATAGACGGAGGAAGCGTTTGGAATTTTGCAGGTATCGTACTGGGAAAGGAGCGCTTCGATGCCGGATGGTAGCGTGAGCATTCCGTAGTATGGAACATCTGAAGTGTGAACCTTGTCTCTTGTTACAACGATTTCTTCGTTCTTTCCGGTGCGGCCTTTCTTGATCAGGAACTTGACCTGGGTTCCGGGGTTGCCCCTCATGCGCTTGCTGCACTCGTCAACTGTAAGGGTGCTGCAGTCCGTTCCGTCTATCTTGAGGATGATGTCTCCGGGTTCAATGTTGTAGCGGATTGCCGGAGAGCCTTCGTAGGTCTGCATAATCATCACACCCAGAGAGTCTTTGCGGATGGTGGCACCTATACCGCCGTAGGATGCGGTGGTCAGCATTTCTATGGACTCGGAGTCCTCTTCCGGAACATATTCGGTGTAAGGGTCTATGGATTGCAGCATAGCGTCTATGCCGTAGTTAATCAGCTTGGCAAAGTCCACCGTGTCCACATATTCGGTTGCAAGGGTGCGGAGTATGTTGTACTGGATTTCAAGTCCCTGGGTAAGCTTGAAGTTGCGGCTCTGCGCATTGCCGGACAGAGGGGCAAACAGTAAGAGCGAAACCGCCGTGGCAATGGACAGAAGGGTATGTCTGCGGCCGGCAGAATGCGAAGGAGTGGCAAAGAGCTGGAAGATGTGTCTGCGGCCGGCAGAATGCGAAGCGCCCAAGGAGGAATATGATGCGGATGGGGAGTTGAATGATGTCATCTGGGTGTTTTTATCGGTGAGCAAAAAACTGTTCATAATCGTACCTTTCAAAAATAGTAAACTTTTGCTAACTTTGGTTTGATTAACAACTGCACGTATGGAACTGATATTTGCAACCGCCAATCCGAACAAACTCAAGGAAGCATCGGAAATACTGGGTAAAGGTGTTACACTAATTATGCCAAAGAAGCTCGGTTTCAGGGGAGAAATTCCGGAAACCGGAGACACCATAGATGCCAATTCCAAGATGAAATGCCGGTTTATCTGGAACAAGTTCCACAAGAGTTGCTTCGCCGATGATACGGCTCTGGAGGTTACTTCTCTGGACGGTGCTCCGGGGGTGCATTCCGCACGTTATGCCGGAGAAGGACACGACGATGCAGCAAACCGCGCCAAGCTGCTGGATGCTCTCACAAAAGTGGACAAGCGCAAGAAGAACATACGCGAAGCAAGGTTCCGCACGGTTGTCACGCTAATCCACAAAGGCACTATGTACACCTTCGAGGGAAAAATGAAGGGCACCATCGCGGAGAAAGAAAGCGGAGAGGGCGGATTCGGTTACGACTCCATTTTCATTCCGGAGGGTTGCAGCTGCACGTTCGCCGAGATGAGCGAAAACCAGAAGAATGCGATCTCCCACAGGGGCATCGCGATGAGAAAACTCGCCAACTTCCTAAGCCAACTGAAGTAAGGCCTCAATCTCGCAAAAGAAATTCAGTCTGCTTAATCAACCGCCACAACTGAGTATGCTGGAAAAGGACAGGATCATAGTGCTGCACACAATCAAGCATTCCGACAGCGGGATGGTGGTGCAGTGCTACTCCGCGTCCAGGGGAAGGACCGCGTGCTACTTCTTTGCAAAGAGCAAGAACTCAAGGAATTCACAGATGTTTCCCCTAAGCGTTCTGGATGTTGTACTGCATTTCAGGACACCGAATGGAAGCTCTATGCCGATGATAAAGGAAGCGTCCCCTACCGTACCGCTCAACAACCTTAAGACAGACATACGCAAGGGAGCGATTTCCCTGTTCATGTGTGAACTTCTCCTGAAGACTCTGAGAGAAGGAGACGCAGACCCTCGCCTTATGGAATTTCTTTCCGGCTCGGCGATGCTGCTGGATGCCATGGATGAGGGCGTAGAGAATTTCCATCTGCATTTTGCCGTAAGCCTCTGCAACCGGCTGGGCTATATGCCGGCAGATAACTATTCTGAAATCCGCCGACATTTCAACTTTACAACCGGCTCGTTCTGCGATAATTACAACGAAGCCTTCTGCTTCACTCCGGACGAGAGCCTGCTGCTTCACAGGATACTTTCCACACCTCTTGCACTCCTTCCGGAAATCAAATGCAATGGAGAGGCCCGCAACCGTTTCCTCGGAAAGGTAATAGACTACATCTCGTTCCACACATCCTTCAAAACGGAGCTTAAATCTCTGCCCATCCTGAGAGAGATTTTTGGATAGAGCGTACCGGGTATTTTGCTTCGGGTTTTGCGCTTTTTTATTAAATTGCAAAGTCTTGCCATTTTGAATTGAATCGCTGAGAAAAAGCTTATGGGAAAGAAAACCGCACGGGCAATAAACAGGGCCGTTCTAGCCTGGGGCAGAGGCTACTTGAGAGATATCGAGAGGAGCTATACCCATGCGCCAGAAATGCAGAAAGAGGTGTTCTCCCATCTTGTCAGATGCGGGAAAGAGACGGTTTTCGGAAGTGAGAGGGATTTCTGCAACATACATATCCTCAGTGATTTCCAAAAACGCGTAAAGCTTTCCAAGTACGATGACATTGCTCCATACATAACCCGAATACGCCAGGGAGAAAAGTTCGTGCTCTGGAACCAGAACGTTCGGTGGTTTGCCAAGTCCAGCGGCACTTCTTCAGACAAGAGCAAGTACATACCGATTACCAAGGATTCCCTCTACGGAACCCACTTCAAGGGGATGAAAACAATGCTGATGAATTACGTGCATCTCAATCCAGATAGCCGCGTATTTTCTTCCTACGCCCTGACCCTGGGTGGGAGCGTGGCTCCGGATGCACTGTCAGACAAGGATGCTCTTCAAATGCTGCTTCAGGGCAAGGTGTTTGACGGAGACCTTTCCGCCGTGATGCTCCGCAATTCCCCGAGGATTGTGGAGTTCCTCCGCACCCCTTCCAGAAAGACTGCCCTTGTCGCCGATTTCGCCACTAAGGTTGGTCTTATCTGCAGGGAAAGCACCCGGAAAAACGTCTCCAACTTCTCCGGTGTACCGAGCTGGAACCTGGTGCTGATGAACAAGATTCTCGAGTACACGGGCAAGAGCAACCTGCTGGAGGTGTGGCCGAATATGGAGCTGTTCATGCACGGGGGCATCAGCTTTGAGCCATACAGGGAAATCTACCGCAAGTTGATTCCGTCCGACAATATGCACTATCTGGAAAACTACAACGCCTCAGAAGGATACTTTGCATTCCAGGACACTCTCGAGGGCGGAAAAGGAATGCTGCTCACCGTAAACAACGGAATCTTCTACGAGTTCATCCCATTCGGAAAACTGGATGCTGCAATTGAAGGAGATTATACCTGCGCCGTTCCGCTTGAAGGAGTGCAGACGGGCATAGATTACGCCATTGTGATTTCCACGGTCGGAGGGCTTTGGAGGTATATGCCGGAAGACCTCGTAAGGTTTACTTCCGTCAACCCTTACAGGCTCCTGGTAACCGGCAGGACAAAGATGTACATCAACGCCTTCGGAGAGGAGCTGATGATCAACAACGCCGAGCAGGCCATAGCCTCGGCGGCTTCAAAAACCGGCATAGAAATCACAGATTACACCGCCGCACCGCAGTTCATGTCAGTGGACAAAACCGCCGGAAAGATTACCGGTTCCGGAGCGTTTGAGCGGGATACTGCTCCTACTGACACACAGAACGGGACGATGGGAGCAAAAAAGGCTGAAAATGCTCCTACTGACACACAAAACGGGACGATGGGAGCAAAAAAGGCTGAAAATGCTCCTACTGACACACAGAACGGGACAGCAGGAGCGTCCTCTGCAGGAAAAGCTGCACGAAGCGCTTTGGTGCAGGGGTATCACGTTTGGGCGATTGAGTTCAAGGACCCTCTCCGCAACCCGGAGAGCCCGGATTTCCAGCCACAGGCCGTAGAGGATTTCGCGGAGCTTCTGGACACCGAGATCCAGAAACTGAACTCGGACTACGAAGCCAAGCGTTCCCCGGGTTCCACGATGCAGCGGCTTAAAATCCTGCCGCTTGCTCCGGGCACCTTCTACCGATGGATGGAATCCCGCGGCAAGACCGGCGGCCAGAACAAGGTTCCGCGCCTGTGGAAAGACCTCAAGTACATCAACCAGCTAAAGCATATGTCAGGTCCCCGCAGTTTGGATGGGACCTAGCAGAAAAACGGCAAGAATCCTGTCAGGTCCCCGCAATTTGAATGGGACCTAGCAGAAAAACGGCAAGAATCCTGTCAGGTCCCCGCAATTTGAATGGGACCTAGCAGAAAAACAGGCGAAATCCTGTCAGGTCCCCGAAGTTTGGGTGGGACCTAGCAGAAAGAAGAAATGAACGTTCAGGATTACATAGAAAGAGTTTTCACTCTGGGAGATAAGAAAGGGCTTGATGCACAGCCTGAAAAGAATGTGTTGGAGGAATTCAACGCTTTGGCTCTGGAATCCTTCGAGTTTCAGAGGGAGAACTGTAGGGTTTATCGCGAATATCTCGATCTTATCGGGAAAGGAGACTTTCATCCTGAATCAATAGATGAAATCCCTTTCTTTCCGATACGACTTTTCAAGAGTCAGGATATTATTTCATCTTCAAGGGAAGCGGCTCTGTACTTTACGTCCAGTGCCACAACCGGAATGACTCCAAGCCGCCATATGATTGTAGATCCAACCGTTTATGAGCAGAGTTTCAAGACGGGGTTCCGGAGGGTTTACGGGGAGAGCGGAACTTATAATCTCCTGGCTTTGCTGCCATCATATCTGGAAAGGAAGCATTCGTCTCTTGTCTATATGGCAGAGGGGCTCATCGCTGAGACAAGGCAAAACGGGGCGGAGGGAGGCTTTTTCCTCTATAATCACGATGAACTTTTCTCCTCCATAAAGCGTCTTGCCGACAGAAAAATTATACTTCTGGGAGTGAGCTTTGCGCTGCTGGATTTTGCGGAATATGTGAAGCAGCAAGTGCCGGATCCTGATGAAAGAGCGGCTATATTCAGCGATGTGATTGTCATTGAAACGGGCGGCATGAAAGGACGTGGAGAGGAACTTTCACGCGAAGAGTTACACAGAAGGTTGAGGGATGGATTTGTATCAGCGAGAATAGACTCCGAATACGGAATGTGTGAACTGCTCTCACAGGCATATTCAATCGGCAACCGGCCCGGGAACTCTCTGGAAAAAAGCGAACAGAAAGCATCTGGAGCAGATGAGAAAGGACTGAGAACTTTGAAAGCAAGCGAGAAGGAGGAAGGCGTGTTCTTCACACCACCGTGGATGAGGGTTTTGGCTAGAGACCTTATGGATCCGTTCAGGGTGAAAGGTGTCCTTGAAGGCGGACTCAACATCATAGACCTTGCAAATATCTGGTCCTGCTGCTTCATAGAGACAGAGGACCGGGGAAGGATATTCTCCATCGCTGAGGAAAAGAAAAGCGTCCATCCAGTTTTCACTGTGGACGGACGCATTCAAAACTCCGAACTCCGCGGCTGCAACATGCTCATCCAATAAGGGCTGTCTTTCAGGAGATTATCCGCCACACCCCCGTTTATTCATCCAGGGACTTTCCGGTGAAGATCTTTACGTAGGCATCAGCCCGGGCGCGGATCTGTTCTCCCTTTTCTGTAAGGCCGGCGGTTTTGTAGGTGTCTGCTATCCAAACCAGATAGTAGATATTCCGCTGGATGTTGTCCCATGAGAAGATTTCTCCCTTGTAAGGCTTGCTGAACAGGGTGATGTGCTTGTAGGTTTCTTCAACGAAACGGTCTCCGAGATCCTGTCCCTTTTCCATTTCTCCACAGGCGAAGTAAATGCCCACAGCATCCAGAACTGCAAGGTCGTTTCCGGAAGAAATCAGGGAAGAGTTCAAAGGGAAATTCTCCTGAGGCATAACCTGCTGCATCTTGTCCAGAACGGCTATAGCCTTCTCCGGCTCATCGTTCTGGGCAAGGGCCTTGGCATTCTGGGCCATGATGTCCCTTACCGGAAGAAGCGCGTTGAAAGTAAGCAGATTCTGGTAATCCATGTTAACCGGAGCGGCCAATGACTCGAAGCGGTAGGTGTTCATTATCCTGTCGTACATAACGTCAGGATCAACGGCCTGGTCTATGTACTCGCTGCTGAGGCCCGTCTTGTTCTTGATAGGAACGAACTTGAAACCGTAGCCGTCGTACTGCAGATAGTCCTTGATGCCGATGTTGATGTCACCGCCTCTCTGGAGAACATACAGCGGACGGTCCCACTTGTAGTGGGCAAGATAGTCAAGCATCATCAGCGATGTCTTGTCTATGCTGGTAACATTGTCCGGAATATTAAGCTGTATGGTATCAGGAACTTTCTCCATATCCTTTGGAGAAACGATTCCGTACTTTTCCACATTCTCCTTGTTGACAGGTATCGTGTAATGGCGCCCGACAATGAGGTTATGGTTCTTGCCGTCTCCCATCCTTACGGTAACGGACGGATCCTTGAGAACCTTGATAAGGTCTCTGCCGGGAACCACTTCCTTGATGTAGTCCGTAACCGGAACAAAGTCGTTCTTGCCATAGTAGTAATCCTTCTTTTCCAGGGTAAAAGGAACCGGCTCGCTATCGTACTGCTTGCACTGCATCTGGTCTATGTACCAGTCTGTTCCGAGCAGGGAGGTATTCATTATCCTGACATCTGTCCTCACGCCCTCAACCTCCTGGATGTACCACAGAGGGAAGGTGTCGTTGTCTCCGTGAGTTACAAGGATGGCATTTTTGTCAAGGCCGATGAGGTAGTTGTAGGCCAGGTCGTGGCAGGTGTATCTTCCGCTGCGGTCGTGGTCGTCCCAGGTCTGGGAAACCATCTGCACAGGAACCAGCAGGCAGAGAACCGATGCAACTGCTGCGGCCGGAGCTTTCTTGCCCTTGAAAATCTTCTCAAGCAAATCGCCGAGCCAGAGAACAGCAAAGCCAATCCAGATTGTGAAGGCGTAGAAAGAGCCGGCATAGGCGTAGTCCCTCTCTCTTGGCTGGTAAGGCGGCTGGTTGAGGTAGAGCACCACGGCAATTCCCGTGAGGAAGAACAGCAGGAATGTTACCAGAGTGTTGCGCTTATCGTGACGCAGCTGATACAGAAGTCCGATGATGCCCAGAAGCAGAGGCAGGAAGTAGAAATGGTTCTTTGCCCTGCTGTTTACGATGTAATCCGGACCTTCTGACTGGTCTCCGATGTGAGCCCTGTCTATGAAGCCGATACCGCTCTCCCAGTTGCCCTTGTAGATATCTCCCGGTACGGTGGCGTGGAGATCGTTCTGCCTCCCCACAAAGTTCCAGAAGAAATATCTCCAGTACATGAAGTTCAGCTGGTAGCCAAAGAAGTACTTGAGTTCAGAACCCATATCCGGATTCTTTCCTCCAGTGTACATTGAATAGAACTTTGCATAAGATCCGTCTGAGCCGTTGGACCACATTCTCGGGAACAGAACCTTATCGCCGTAAACCGGCTGCGCGGGGCCATCCAGCTTAACGTACTTTCCCTTTGTGTTGTCATAATTGTAATAAGACGGGGTCTTGACGTCTATCAGTTTTGACTTAAACGTAGGGCCGTACAGAAGAGGCTGGGAGCCATACTGCTCACGGGACAGATACCTTACCAGCGTGTAAGGGTTGTCTGGCTGATACTCGTTGGTTGGAGTGTTGGCGGAAGACCTGATTACCGTAACGGCAAAAAGGGAGTAGCCGATGATGATGGCGAGAGTGCAAAGGAACACGTTGTTCCACAAGGCCTTGCCGGTCTTGTAGGAACGGTATGCTCCCCAGAAGCACAGTCCTATGATCAGCAGCACGAAGAATGCCGCGCCGCTGTTTTTCGGCAGGTGGAATCCGTTTACGAATATCCTGTCCACAAAGGCGGACAAGGATGGAAGGTAAGGTATGATTATCCAGTTGATAAGTATCAGGATGAAGCAGGAAACGAAGAACGCCTTCCAGGCTCCCCATTTGGTAACCTTGTACTTGCGGTAGTAGTACAGCATTCCTAGAGCCGGAATGGTAAGCAGGTTCAGAAGGTGGATTCCTATGGAAAGGCCCATAATCAAGGCTATGAACACCAGCCAGCGGTTGGCGTATGGTTCGTCCGCATTTTCCTCCCACTTGAGCATTGCCCAGAATACCAGGGCGGTAGCCAGGGAGCTCATTGCGTAAACCTCGCCCTCCACGGCCGAGAACCAGAACGTGTCTGACCAGCAATAAGCCAGGGCTCCGACTATTCCGCTGCCCAGAATCTTGAGGGCGGTTCCTCCGTCGATTCCTTCCGGTGCAGACAGCGCCCCCTTCTTTTCCATAAGGCGGCGGGCAAGGTGGACAATAGTCAGGTAGAGCAGCATAATGGTAAGTGCTGAGCACAGAGCGCTCATCGCATTTACCAGCATCGCTGCGTGTTCCTTATCGGCGAATATTGTAAAGAAGCGTGCAATTACCTGGAATGTCGGGTTTCCCGGAGGGTGTCCAACCTCAAGTTTGTATGATGAAGCTATGAACTCTCCGCAGTCCCAGAAGCTGACAGTCGGCTCTATCGTGGAGAGGTATGTAAACGAGGCTACAGCCAGAACCGCTACCGCCACGATATTGTTGAGCTTTTTGAATTTCTTTATTTCCATCTGTATGGTTTGTTTCTTTCCGTGTATCGGGCAAAGGTAATAATAATTGCACTATCTTTACCGCCCCAAAGTTTAAGTTATGGCTAAGAACGACTGGAAAAAGAGAGACGGAGTTGTCTTTTCCACCAATCCCGATTTCAAATATGATTCCACGGAATCCGAAGACGAGATCCAGACCCTGCCGCCCGAGAAGCAGAAACTGATTGTCTGCATAGACCGCAGCGGAAGGGCCGGAAAGCAGGTTACTCTGGTGAAGGGTTTCATCGGCGATGACGATGACCTGTCCGCCCTTGGCAAAAAGCTCAAGACCAAGTGCGGAGTCGGAGGAAGCGTAAAGGACGGGGAAATCATCATCCAGGGAGATTTCAGGGACAAGGTCGTGGAGCTTCTGACAAAAGACGGATACAAGGCAAAGAGAGGAAACTAGCCTATGGTGGACAGGTACGCCGATATGGCCATCGTGATTGTTCTGGTGGTGTTCTTCCTTGTCGCCACGGAGAGAATCCTTGAGGGACTGTTCCGGTCCTTCCATTCTTTCTTTTTCCTCAAGCGGCAGGAAGAGGTGGACGATGAACTTACACTGAGTTCTTCGAGAAATATCACGGCCATGTTCATTTACCCGGCAGCCCTGTTTGCAGTATCGCCGAGCCCTAAAATATTTGCCTTCCTCCTGATTGGAAGCATAGCGTATCTTGCGGTGAAATACGGCTTTATGGCCATACTGGATTATGTCAACCGCACCAGTGCCTTCAAGTTTATAGGCAGAATGGGCATAAACTACCTTATATCAGCCTCCGCGATGCTATTTTTGGCGCGTATAAACATTTGGTTCTCAGCATTGTGCATTATACCCGCCATTATGTATCTCATAATGGAAGCCAAGGTGATTTTCAAAAACAATTTTTCTGTTTTTTTCTACATTTTGTACCTTTGCACCCTCGAACTGCTACCGGCAGTTCTGCTGTTAAGATTATTTGTGTAATGAAGATAAGCAAGATACTCATAGCGCAGCCTGGCGTGGCCAGTGCAAACCCGCACTATGCAAATCTGATAAAGAAATACGGCGTGAGCATCGAGTTTCACCCGTTCTTCAGCATGGTTCCTCTGACTCTCAGGGAGTTCAGGGCACAGAAAGTGAACATTCCGGATTACACCGCCATAGTGTTCACCTCCAAGGGAACCATAGACGCGTTCTTCCAGCTTTGTGCCGAGCAGAGGATCAAGATTCCTGATTCACAGAAATATTTCTGCACATCCGAGAGCCTCTCCTACTATCTGCAGAAGCACATCATCTACCGCAAGAGGAAGATTTTCTTCGGCGACGGAACATTCGCTTCTGTGGTAAAGCTCGCAAAGGCGGACAAGCACAAGAACGAGAAGATTCTCATTGCATCTCCGGACCACATCTACCCTGAGTGGATCCAGATGTTCAAGGAAGCAAACCTGAAATTCGCACCTGCAGTTGTGGCCAAGTTCGTGGACAACGACCTTAAAGGACTCAAGCTGGAGGACTATCAGATCATCGCCTTCTACAACGCTCTGGACATCACTTCCCTGAAGAACAACTTCCCGGGCTTCAAGCAGAACGGCACCAAGTTCATCGCCTTTGGAGCAGGCATACGCAAGGCCATGACAGAGGCCGGCATGACCTACGCCATCGGAGGCCCAACTCCGGAGTTCCCTTCTTTGGCAAACGCCCTGGAGCAGCTGATCGTAAACCCGGACTTCAAGCAGACAAACCTTCCTGAGGAACCTAAGAAGGAAACCAAGAAAGCTCCGGCCAAGAAGCCTGCAGTAAAGAAAGCAGCACCAGCAAAAAAGGCTGAGGCAAAGACTCCGGCAAAGAAGGCAGAAACCAAGACCGCAGAGAAGAAGGCTCCTGCCAAGAAAGCCGAGGCAAAAGCTCCTGCCAAGAAGGCCGTGGCTAAGGCTCCCGCAAAGAAGGCCGCTCCGGCTAAAAAGACCGCAACCAAGAAACCTGCAGCCAAGACCGCAGGCAAGAAATAATGCCAGACACCGCTCCCAAGACGTTCAAGAAAAACGAGAGGCTTAAGTCAAGGAAAGCAGTCCTGAGACTTATGTCCAGGGGAAGGCGTGTGGAAGCGTCTCCGATTCTGGCAAAGTATTCCTTCAATCCCGGGGAGCAGGATCCGGCAAACAAGATAATGGTTGTGGCTCCAAAGAAGCTCTTCAAGAAAGCCGTTGACCGCAACCTTCTCAAACGCAGAATCAGGGAGGCTTACCGCCTGAACAAGCAGATTCTTCCGCCTTGTGCGGCACACATAAGTTTCACCTACACGGATAAGGAAAAACTTCCGTTTGCCAGGATCCAGGAATCCGTAGTAACCATACTCAAAACCATCGCGGAGAACAAGCCTGAGGGCAATAATGTTCCTGAAAACAAGGAGTCTGCTCCGGAAGAAGAGCCTGCTTCAGAAAAATCCAGGTGCGGTTTCTGGAGAGTTGTCAGGAAAATCCTGATTTTCCCTTTCGTGATTCTGATCAAGTTTTACCAAGTCTGCATTTCTCCGCTTAAGCCCGCCACCTGCCGCTTTACCCCTACCTGTTCCCAGTATGCCATTGAGGCATTCAGAAAACACGGAGTGTTCAAGGGATTCTACCTTGCGGCAAGGCGCATACTGAGATGCCACCCATGGGGCGGCCACGGTTATGATCCCGTTCCGTAAAAATTCTAGAAATCAGAGCCGTAGAAGCGGCGGTAGATAGGTTCGCGGATATCGAACTCCCTGGATAGAGAATCCAGGTCATCCGTAGGAATATCCTCAAGTGCCAGCATAATCAGTCCGTCCACACAATAGTTGAAATCCGGATCCACGTTGTAGTCGATGATCTTGGACCCCATCTTTATGTATTTCTTCAGGAGCGGTGGCAGACGGTACTGTCCGCCGCTGATTCTCAAAAGATAACGGTCAAACGCTTCCAGGTTGTTTGTCCTGCCGAAGAGGAGAGCGTCCGGATCCACCCTTCCGAAATCAGGAGAGAACGGAGTCTTCGGGCTTGTCATTCCGTTATAATCCGGATTGCTGTGGTTCTGCCTCAGATAATGAATCATTATGCTGCGGTAAAGCATAGGATACCAGGAACTTATACTAACAGGACCTATGAGGTACTTGTATTCCGGATATTTCATCAGCGTATAGAAAAGACCCTTGAGCAAAAGCATGAGGGCCAGCGTGTCCTTCTGGTGGCTGACACACACGAAGCTGCGGCCGAGCTCCACGCATTTTTCCAGAGTCGGAGCGAATTTGTCGGAATAGCGGAAGAGGGTGTCTGCATAGAATCCGTGGATTCCTTTATCACGGAGAATATCCGCTCCCAAGCCAAGCCTGTACGCCCCTACAAGATCCTTGGTTACGTTGTCCCATAGAACCAGGTGCTTGTAGTAGACATCATACGGGTCCGTATCCGCAGAAGTGTTGGTGCCTTCCCCTACAGCGCGGAAAGCTTCCTCCCTCCTTACGGCAATCTCGCGCATCATGTTCGGTATGCGGTTGTAGTCGAACAGGTAGCAGGAAAGTGTGCCCACGTCAAACATGTGGGCGTCCTTGTTTTCTTCCAGTTCCTTGAGGAGAACCTCAGTCGGAACAAATTCTCCAAGCCTGTTGGTGTAAACGCTCTCGTCCTTCTCTTCGGTATCAGCCTCAAGAACGTACGAACGGCTTCTGAGGAACTTTGCAACCAGTCTGTCTTCCGGGAATTTATCCAGTTCTGCGTGCTGTATCAGGGAACCGATCCTTACCTTTATTTCCTTTCCCTTCTTGTCGAACATCTCTCCGGTAAACCGGAGATCGCTGAGCTTGTTGCTGATTCTGCTAAGCCACTGGAAATATTTTGAGTTATTGCCGTGGAAATATATCGGCATAACAGGGCACTTGCTCCTTCTAATCTGGCGGCAGATGTATGTAATCCACTCTGCATCAGCCACAACCTTTCCCCTGGTGTTCCAGGAAGAAACTTCTCCCGCAGGGAAAATCAGCAGCGCTCCGCCTTTCTGGAGATGCTCCTCAGCCTGTCTCAATCCGGAGATTGTGGGGGCCGTGAATTTTCCGAATCCGTATGTGGTGTTTACCGGAATGAAGTAATCCGCAACGTTAGGAATCTTGGAAAGAATGAAGTTCGTAAGGATTTTTATGTCCGGACGGATCTTTCCCAGAATGCTCAGGGCAGCCATTCCGTCCAGGCCCCCGAAAGGATGGTTTGCGGTCAGGACAACCCCTCCCTCCTTAGGAAGGGATTCCAGGGCAGATGTGTTAACATCAAGCGTAATCTCCAGGTTTTCAAGCAATTTGTCTGCAAACTCAACGCCCTGGTAATCTGCAAGACGGGTGTAAAGCTCGTTGAGCTTGTCCAGTCCGGCTATCTTCATACCCATAGCCGCGACCAGCTTTCCGGGAAGACCCGGAATGTTCAGAGACTTCTTAAGCTCGTTTTTATTGATTACTTTTGCACACATCGTCTTGAAATATGCCTATCAAAGACAAAGATAAGATAAAAAAGGAGATAATATCCATCCTCCCCCAGCAACCCGGCGTTTACAGGTTTCTGGACAAGGACGGAAAGATTATCTATGTGGGCAAGGCCAAGAATCTCAAGAAAAGAGTCAGCTCGTACTTTGTCTCCGAAAGCAGGCTTAACGCCAAAACCAGAGTCCTGGTCGAGAAGATCGCCGATGTAAAATATACCGTGGTGGAAAACGAGCAGGATGCTTTCCTTCTGGAAAACAACCTTATCAAGGAAAACCAGCCGCGCTACAACATCCTGCTGAAAGACAGCAAGACCTATCCGTGGATTTGCATAAAGAAGGAGCCTTTCCCGAGGGTCTTCATCACCAGAACCCTTGAACGGGACGGATCTCTCTATTTCGGCCCTTACAGCTCGGCGATGTATGCCAAGGACCTCGTGGACATGTTCCACTCGATGTTCAGGCTGAGGACCTGCTCCCTGAAACTCAATGCGGAAGACATTGCCAAGGGCAAGTTCAAGGAATGCCTCAACTCCCACATAAACAAATGCGACGCCCCGTGCATAGGCAAAATCACGGAAGAGGCCTACTCGGAAAACATCGAGGCCGTAAAGAACATCCTCAAGGGCAACGCATCGCAGATGATAAGGCTTTTCAGGGAAAAGATGACCGAGGCCGCTTCAAAGATGGAGTTTGAGCTTGCGCAGGTTTACAAGGAGAGGATGCAGACTCTGTCCTCCCACTATAACAAGTCCCTTATCGTGCAGCCGGACCTGACCAATCTGGATGTGTTCTCCATCGTCTTTACGGACAGCATCGGCAAGGCCACGGAAAAGGGCTCCGCCTTCGGAAACTTCTTCCGCGTCACCAACGGCTGCATCACCAGAGTCCTGAATCTGGAGCTCAAAACCCAGGGAGACCTCTCCATAGAAGAAGACTCTCCAGAAGGAAGGCAGGCCGTTCTCACCCAATTTATGCTGAGTGTTTACAATATCCTCAGCGATGCCCAGGAAAAGCCTAACCCTGAAATCCTGGTTCCTTTCCTCCCGACAGAAGGCATACTTTCCAAAGACCACAGCATCCACGTTCCGCTGAGGGGTGACAAGCTTTCCCTCCTGGAACTATCCACCAAGAATGCCAAGGAGTTCATGCTCCAGGCCCTCAAGCAGGAAGCCCTGAAGAACCCGGAGGAAAAGAAAAACATCGGGGTGGAAATGCTAAAGCGTGATCTCCATCTGGACAAATACCCTGTCCACATCGAGTGCTTCGACAATTCCAACATCCAGGGAACAAACCCTGTGGCTTCCTGCGTGGTATTCCGCGACGGCAAGCCTTCCAAGAAAGACTACCGCAAGTTCAACATCAAGACCGTTCTCGGAGCCAACGACTTTGCATCCATGTACGAGGTGGTCTATCGCCGATATTCCAGAATGCTCGAGGAAAACAGGGAAGACCTTCCTCAGCTGGTGGTTGTTGACGGCGGACGAGGCCAGCTGGACTTTGCATACAATGCCCTGAAAGACCTGAAACTTGAAGCCACCATCCCAATCATCGGCATCGCCAAGCGTCTTGAGGAACTCATTAAACCCGGAGATCCCAACCCTTTGTTCCTGGACAAGAACTCCCCGTCCCTGAAGCTCATAATGCAGTTAAGGGACGAGGCTCACCGCTTCGGCATCACTTTCCACCGCAGCCTCAGGACAAAAAAGCAGGCTGTCTCAGCCCTGACGGAGATCAAAGGCATCGGCCCTGCCACCCAGCAGAAGCTTCTGCAGCATTTCAAGAGCGTGGCAAGGATCAGAAAAGCCACCGAAGAAGAGCTTGCAGCCGTTGTCGGCAAATCCGCCGCAAAAAAGGTGGCCGGTCATTTTTTGTCGTAAAAGCGTGAAAAATACATTAACTTTGGGAAAATCGTAAATCAGGCGATATGAAAACGATCGGTAAACAGTTTTATCAAATGCCCCTTGTAAGGGTTTACGAAGTGGTGCAACAAGGGGTTCTCTGCCAAAATAGCGGAGACACGGAAGGTTTCCATGATGTAGAAGAAGAGTATGATGACGATGATTTCGAACCTTAATCGCAGAGGAACAGTTATGAAAAAGTTATTTGTAATTATTCTCGCGATAAGCGCAGGGCTGTTCTGGTCCTGCTCCAAGGAAGACGCTGTCTTAACAGAGCCGGAAACTGATGTGCCCCAGGGCAAGACCGCTTTCAGGGCCACAACAGAGCCGACTACCAAAACATCCTTGGAAAAGGATGGCGATGTGTACAAGGTTCTATGGCAGAACGGAGACCAGATTACCATCGTAGACGGGGCTTCCACGCCTAACGTTGGAATCTACAGCACCCAAAGCACCACGACTCACGCTGATTTCACCTTCTCCAGCGGAAGCGAGGCAACCACTCCTGACTACAAGGCATATTATCCGGCCACCGTCTACAACAACGGCACACCTACCCTGCCCGCAACGCAGAAATATGCCGCAGGTAACATTGCCGGTTCTCCGATGTATGCCGAGAGTGCTACTGAAACCCTGGAGTTCAAGAACATCTGCGGAATCATACGCCTGAATGTAAGCACCACTCTCAGCGGAATGAAGGTTAGCAAGATCATCCTTTCGGCCGACCAGGGAATGAGCGGGGCCATCTCCAACGCTGCAACGTTAATGACTGACAACTTTGTTGCCGCAGTTACTGGCACGGAGGGAGTAACTCTGGACTGCGGAGAAAACGGAGTGGATATCGGAAGCACGGCTGTTCCTTTCCACATCTCCGTTCCCCAGAACAATTATTCATCGCTGAGCATTACAGTGATAACCACCGACAACAGCACTCAGAAACGCACCCTGAAAACCGGCAAGACAGTTTCTGTACAGCGCAGCGGCATCACAACCATCAATATTTCTTTCAACGATTTTATTCCAGAGCCTATAGACCTGAGCAAAGATGAATCCGCAAACACTTATATCGTAAGCAAAGCAGGTTACTATAAGTTCAAGGCTACCGTAAAGGGTAACGGCGGGCTGGATCCTCTGACCGGAACCACTGCCACAACCATAGATCCGTCCAGCATTGCAGGAGTCAAGGTATTGTGGGAACTGTACGGCCAGGGACGGGCCATAAAGCACGACGGAGCCAAATACGATATCAGTTACTCCGATGGCTATGTCTATTTCTTCACTCCTGATACATTCACGCCGGGAGATGCTTATGTAGCAATCTATGATGCTGATGACAACATTCTCTGGAGCTGGCTCATCTGGGCAACGCCCGAGCCTGGAAGGCAGATCGCAGGCGATCAGATTTTTATGACCCAAAATCTTGGAGGCATTCCTGTAGGCAACTGTATGCGCGGATTCCTGTATGAATGGGGACGCAAGGACCCGTTCCCTGCGGCAGATGGCAATAACTATAAGCCTTATGACTATGTTCCGGACCGTATGGCTTGCCATGCAATTCTGTCTGCCGGTTCCGGTGTCAGCGTTTCCTACACCGTTGAGCACCCTACCACTTATCTGGACGATGCCCCTTGGATGACAGAATCTGATTTCAGGAATAATCTTTGGGCTATCTCGGAAAAAACTATTTACGACCCATGCCCTCCAGGCTGGAAAGTTCCTAGCCGCACCCAAATGGAAACGTTCCACTATAATATTGGATTATCCACCTTGCCAGCCACGGGTTTCATTGGTAACTGCACCACCGATTTCGAATATGGAAATCCAGGATCTGGTTATTACTGGTCCAGTTCCGCTGTTGACAGGTCTAAAGCCTATGCATCGTGCAACGACAACCGCCTGAACGAATCGTGGCCAACACAGGAAGGCTACGCTATCCGTCCGGTCCGCCATGTCGTGGTTGATAATCTAACCGTTTACGACCGTACGGCAACCAGCTATTATGTTCCTGTATATGGTACTTTTGCTGACGCATATCTGAAGTGCGAATACATAATGCCTTCCGCCGACCTGATGACTATGTACGGCCTTCAGGTCAAATCCATGACTTTCTATCTAAAACGCCAAACACTATTCGCCTGGGGCGGAACTTTCCAGGTGTTCATGAAAGAGGTTGACTACACCTCGATCTCCGAATATAGTGGAACTGCCGACGCCACCATTGTCTATACGGGAACACTCGACGCAACAGGAAGCACGATGACAATAAACTTTACCACCCCATATACTTACAAGGGGGGCAATCTTCTCATCGGTGTTTATCAGATTGCAACTGCTTCTTACTATGACGCTATTTTCTACGGTCAGGAAGCCTCAGGAGCTTGCGTTCAGGGATATAAAGAATCCAGCCTTGACGAAGTCCCTTGCGAACAGCGCGACTTCCTGCCAAAGACCACATTCCACTTCAGTCCGTTAGGGTATTAATAAGTATAAAATATTACACTTTTTCTTTGCAAATAAGACCTTTTTTGCTACTTTTGTCATAGAAAGTATAATATTTTAGACAAATGAACCTGGCTTCAACAATAAAATCGCGGAGAAAAACTTTAGGTATTTCCCAAAACGACCTTGCGGAAATGGCTGGAGTGTCCTTGGCTACGGTTAAAAACCTGGAAAGGGGAAAATGCAACCCTTCCTATGAAAACCTTATAAAGATCCTGGATGTGCTGGGGCTTGAAATGGAGTTTAGGGTAAAGAGTCCTTTCTATAACCAAAATAATTGAATATGAGACAGCTTGCCGTATATTCAAATAACAGGTTTGCGGGTGTGCTTACGGAAAAAGTCCCGGGAAAGGGATATACCTTTTCCTATGACCCAGATTACATAAAGACCGGCGCAAACCCGATATCCGTTAATTTTCCGTTGAGAAAAGAATCCTATGAATCAGACGATCTGTTTCCGTTTTTCATAAACCTTCTGCCGGAGGGGGCCAACAGGAAAACAGTTTGCCGCTTTTACAAAATAGATGAAAACGATTATTTCGGCCTTCTTGATTTCTTTGCCGGAAAAGATATCATCGGAGCCGTAAACCTCAGAAAAATCCAACCATGAACAAAGATTTGTTTGGAGGAAAAAAAGTATCTCCTTTTTTGGATTTCAGTTTTTCAGACCAGAAAAAGAACGGGGAGTATCCCGTTTCCGCAGGAAGGATTTCCGTTTCCGGTGTTCAGGAAAAGTTTGGGGCTGTAGTGGAAAAAGGAAAAATCCGTCTCTGCAGGGAAGGAGAGCAATCCACATACATACTCAAGCCGGCACCTTTGGACAACAGTTTGTCAAACCGCAATTATCTTCCGGCAAACGAGTTCCTTACAATGCAGATTGCATCTTTGGCGTACGGCATTAAAACCGCCCTCTGCGGCTTATGCTTCTCAAAAGACGGCCACGGCATCTACATCACAAAGCGTTTTGACATTCTTCCGGATGGGACAAAAAGTGAGATGGAAGATATGGCTTCCATACTTAACAAAAGCGAGATGGATGGCGGGTCTTATTTCAAATACAGCGGATGTTACGAAGATATTGCCAGAGGCATCAAGAACACCGTTTCCGCCTGGAGCGTAGATCTTGAGATTTTCTTTAACCAGGTGGTTTTCAATTATATTTATGGTAATTCAGATGCCCATCTCAGGAATTTTTCAATTATCCGCATCGCCGAGGATTACCGCCTTGCTCCCGCTTATGACCTTATAAATACCGCGTTGCACATAGGTGGAGATGATTTTGCACTAAACGGGGGTCTGTCTTCAAACATTCTTAAAAGTGACGCATACCAGACTACCGGACACCCTTGCCGATTGGATTTTGATCGGTTTGGCCTGCAAATTGGGCTTAAACCTCGGCGCATAGAAAGGATACTGGATCGTTACACTTCAATTCCGGACACTGCTCTTGAGTTGATAAAGGGTTCTCTCCTCAGCGATAAACTCAAAAGAATCTATCTCCGCATCGTCAAGGAAAGAACCGCCCGATTTAACAGGGGTTGAGGTGTTCACCCACTTTTCGTAAAGCCGACACCCATTCTGACAGGCCCTGGGGCTATTTGTCTCAAATCTTTTTACGATTTGAGACACTTTTTTACACGTTCTGTGGCGGAGAAGGAAAAACACCCTTCCTAAATTTGAATATTCTATTCAAAAAAAATGCAGCCCCGAAAACGGCAATTATCTGAAATAATCAATAAAAATCACAGATATGAAAAAAATCGGAAAACAGTTTTATACCTCGCCCTCGATAAGGGTATTTGAGGTGGCTCAACAGGGTGTTCTCTGCCAAAATAGCGGAGACACGGAAGGATACCACGAAGGAGAAGAGTATGATGACGATGATTTCAATTCAAACTAATCGCGGAGGAAAAGTCATGAAAAAGTCAATTTATATTCTTATCGCTATAAGTGCAGGACTTCTCTACTCCTGCGCAAAAGAGGACAAGGCTTTGACCGAGACCGAAACTCCTCCTCAAAACAGGATTGTCTTTACAGCCACCACAGAACCGGCCACGAAAACCGCTCTGGAGGCGGACGGCAGTGGAGGGTACAATGTTGCCTGGAGGAGCGGAGACCAGATTGCCATATCAAATTCACCTTCCAGCTGGACCCGTCAGATGATCTATTCCACAACCAGCAACACCACACACGCCGATTTCACTTATGTCAGCGGAGACCAGTGGACGGGAGAATATTACGCTTTTTACCCGGCCGACTGGTGGACTTCAAGCACCGCCGCTTATCCTGTGACACAGTACTATGTTCCCGGAAATATTCCTAAAACCCCTATGGCTGCTTGTAGCAATACCACCAGCCTCCAGTTCAGGAACATTGGTGGCCTGGTCAAGATAAACCTGAAGACCACACTTTCTGGTCAGAAAGTCCAGAAAATATACCTTTATTCCGAATCCAACAGCCTTAGCGGAAGTATTACGAATATGTATCAGGTCATGACGGCAGACCCGCCGATAGCCGCAACTATGGACCCGAACAGCCCGGCTCAGCACCCGGTAGTACTGGAATGCGGAAACGATGGAGTGGCTATAGGCTCCGACCCTACCCCGTTCTATATCGCCGTACCGGCAACCACCTATACCAGCTTCCAGATTTCGGTGATCACAACCGAAGGCATAAAGCAGGATTTCAGAATCAAGTCAGACAGAAGCGTTGTGGTGGAAAGAAGCGCCGTAACCAATATCAACCTCACTTTCACCAAAACAGAAGAGATTATAGACCTGAGTGAAAAAGAATCGGCAAACACCTACATGGTAACCGAGAGCGGTTACTACAAGTTCAAGGCTACCGTTAAGGGTAACGGAGGCCTGGATCCTGTAACCGGAACAAAGGCCACGGAGATCAACAAGAGCGACATTAGCGGAGTGGTTGCCCTCTGGGAAGTCCAGCAAAGAGGCATGGGAATCAGGTTTGACAGCAATATACAGGAGTACGAGCTGTCTTATCACGATGGTTATGTTTATTTCCACTCCTTAAGCAAGGGCGCCGTCTATGTTGCCGTCTACAAGGACAAGGAAGGCGGAACGGATGGTGTCTATGACAAGGATATCGACGAGATACTCTGGAGCTGGCTGATATGGTCAACCTATGCACCGGGAAAAATAATTTACAACGGCAATGCGTTCATGGACCGCAATATCGGCTCCCTCTATGAGGGCTGGTGGGAAGGAAAGGGCTACAATGGCGGTTTCAGCTATCAGTGGGGAAGGCCTGCACCGTTCGCTACTTCATTAGGGCAAGCCTATACTCCATTCAATTACATCCCTCAAAGAACTAATGTCTTCTCATTTGAGAACATAGGAAACGGAACTACCGTAGACCACGCCACCTCACATCCTGTCACATTCTTCTACCACGGCAGCAGAAGTAACTGGATGCCGGATGCCTCAACTTGCATGACACTTTGGTCAGATAACGTCAAAACCATTTATGACCCGTCTCCAATTGGATGGAAAGTTCCTTCAAAGGCCCAGCTGACCGGAATTACATCGGCCATGAGCTTCTATGGAACCGGTTTTATTGGCCCTGCCTGCGATTCGGATTTCGGATATGGAAATCCAGGTTCCGTTTTGCTATGGAGCAGCACCTGTGACGACAGTGACGGTTTCATCGGAGCCTGGGCAAACGCCTATGGTTCAATGTATAAAAAATACGGGAGCTGGCCTGACGTATATATGATGGCCGGAATGCCTATACGTCCGGTTCAGGATGAGGCTTCCATGACATACGCTGACCTCAGCGCAGAGGAAACAGCCAACTGCTACATAATTTCCGGTTCCGGAGACTATAAGTTCAAGGCTACCGTAAGAGGTAACGGAGCCGCTACGCTTGCCGGCGTCAGCAAAACCATAAGCCCGTCTGAAATCGCTTCGGCTAGTCTTCTTTGGGCAAGTTACGGCACCTCTACCGCCCCGGCAGAGGCTGAAATGCTTTATGGTGTCCGCTATGAAGACGGTTATGTATATTTCCACGTTCCTGAAACCTTCCATGAAGGCAATGCTGTTATTGCTATCAAGAATTCCGGCGGAACGATTCTCTGGAGCTGGCACCTGTGGTTTACCACAACCGACCTTGCCAGCCTTGCCCAGACTTACAATAGCGGCGCCGTATTTATGGACCGCAACCTTGGAGCGTTGACCAGAACCCATAGCAACGCCAACACCTTCGATTACGGTCTTATGTACCAGTGGGGAAGAAAAGATCCGTTCCAGAATGCCGTTCTCCCAGGATTTAACGACGGTTACGTATCTTCAAGCGACTGGGCTACCTGTTACATTCCAGCCACTCTTGGAGCGGCCGAACAACGCACTATTATGGCAAACCCTACGGTAGCCTCAATGGTTGCATATCCAACTACCTTCAGCAGAGGATCCTACGCAAACAGCAATTTCGACTACGACAACTGGGCTACAGACATTACCGAAGATCTGTGGCAGGAAAGCAAAACCATCTTTGACCCTTGTCCTTCCGGATGGAAAGTACCTGACAAGAGCGCCTGGAACGATCAGTTCGTCGTTTGGCTGGATGGGCATAGTTTCTATCAAGACGGTTTTTATATTGATGAAGGTGGAATTAAATGCCGCTTCCCTGGCATTGCCGCCCGTATGCCTAATGCTGTCTACGGATATCACGGAAGCCAATCCTACAAACTTATAAATGGAGAGGGAGCCCTTGAAAGAACGAGCAATTATCACGTTATCGTATGGGCTCAAAACGGTGTGCTGTTAAAAGAGAAATTCTATTACGAGGAGAATGGTGGAGGTATGTATGGCTTCACCCCAAATCCTACCGGAGTTTATAACTATTCAGACTTTGGAAACGTCCGCAATTTGTACAAGACCAGAGGCGGTAGCGTACGCTGCGTAAGGGAATAAATTCTTTCAATGATGTTTTATAAAAGATCATATCGATGAAAAAGGTTGTAAAACAGCTTTATGAAGCGCCTTCCCTAGAGTTCCAGGACCTGGAGCAGGAGGGCATTGTCTGCGCAAGCGGAGATAATGAGGATTTCGGCGACGGAGATGATTATGGAGAAGGAGATTTCAATGCTTAGGGAGGGACGGTTATGAAAAAGTTTTTTGCAATAATTATCGCGATTAGCGCAGGACTGTCCGTTTCCTGCTCAAAGGAAGATGTAGCTGTAAATCAGAAAAAAGTTGCGTTCAAAGCAACAGCAGAGCCCGCAACAAAGACCGCTCTGAATGGCAATAAAGTTGTCTGGCAGAACGGAGACCAGATCACAGTTGTAGACGGAGCTTCAAATGTTGGTGTTTATTCCACAACCAGCACCACTTCTCACGCTGATTTCACATTTGAAAGCGGAACAGAGGCTACAACTCCTGATTATAAGGCATATTATCCGGTAACGATGTATAACTCAGGCACGCCAACCCTCCCTGCAATCCAGAATTATGTGGAGGGCAACATTTCCAGCTCGCCGATGTATGCGGAGAGTTCTACGGAAACCCTGGCATTCAAGAACATCTGCGGAATTGTCCGCCTTAATGTAAGCACCACACAAACCGGAAAGAAAGTGCGGAAGATTGTCCTTACAGCAGACCAGGGAATGAGCGGAGCCATCACCAATGCCGCAACCATTGCAACTGACAGTTATGTAGCAGCAGTTTCCGGTACTGCAGGCATTACGTTGGACTGCGGAGAAAGTGGAGTGGAGATTGGCAGCACAGCTAAACCGTTTCATATAGCTGTTCCTCAAAACTCTTATTCATCGCTGAGTATTACAGTTATTACAACGGATGGAGAATATCAGGTGCGCACAGCCAACAAGAATATTGCAATTACCAGAAGCAGCATAACAGACATTACACTGGCTTTCAGCAACATGCAAAGCGTGGGAGGATTGGTTCACTACTGGCCGTTTGACGGAAATGCCAAAGATATCGTGGGTGGCGTGGATGCAACCGTTTATGGAGCAACGCTGACTACAGACCGTTTCGGAAACGAGAACGGCGCTTACTATTTTGACGGCAATGACAAAATGATTGCGCCTGGTGCTGCCGAGTTTGGAACCTCTTCATTTACGGCAAATATCTGGGTGAACAGCACTCAAACTTATGGCTCTGGAAACCTGATGAGGACAGATGGCGGATATTACAAAGGATGGCTGCTCCGTTTCAACGGCGGAAGGCTTGAAATCTGGGAGGGCAGAACCAGCAACTATGCATTTGTGTCCGGCACTTCTTATGCTGACGGCAACTGGCACATGGTAACCTTTGTAAGAGATGTGGAAAATAAGGTCGGTAAACTTTATGTGGATGGAAGCTACGTCGGTTGCTATAACATGACCGGCAGCATCAACGACGTTAGCAATGAACTCCGTTTCGGAACTTATGGAGATGGAGAATATTACAGCGGCAAGATGGATGACGCCCGTCTGTATGACAAGGCCCTTAACGATGCGGAGGTGTTGGCTTTATATAATGACACCGACCCTTATACTGACCTCAGCGAAACAGAAGCGGCAAACTGTTATCTAGTTCCCACTGCAGGAATGTACAAGTTCAAGGCTACATTAAAAGGAAACGGCGCTGCAGATTTGGGTGGCATAAGCAAGGATACGGATCCCGCTGACATAAATACCGCTTCTCTCGTTTGGGCCACTTTCAACACGACGGTTGCTCCAGCGGATGGTGAACTTATTAAGAATATCTGCTATTCCAATAGCTATGTATATTTCTCTACTGGAGATACTTACAAGGAAGGAAATGCATTGATAGCCATTAAAGATGCATCCGATAAGATTCTCTGGAGTTGGCATCTGTGGTTTGAAAGTGACAACCTTGTATCCTTGGCCCAGACTTATCCGACTTCCGGTTATGTGGTGATGGACCGTAACCTTGGAGCCTTGACCAATTGCTATGCTGCAGACAATGCCCTTGATTTCGGCTTTGCCTATCAGCATGGCCGTAAGGATCCGTTCATGATGACTGCATCCAGAACAACTTATACACAACTCGGAGTTTTAGGTACCTATACGTCTTCTGCCGGATCATCTACCGTTGCAAGCAGCATAGAGCGTCCAACCGTTGTTTTCGGAACAGATTCCTGGGGAGGAAATTCGGATCTCTGGTCTGCCGCATCCAAAACAATATTTGACCCATGTCCTCCTGGTTGGCATGTTGCTCCGGGAAATATGGTTTCAGGACAATGGAGTTTGTTTACCATTCCGGACAACGACTGGAGTACCTATCACGGGCTTATGTTCAACGGCGTGGCTTGGTGGCCGGCTACTGGAGACCGGTGGGGAGCCAATCACAATAACACAGGAACAACCCTTCGTGTCTGGGCCGATATCAGCGGGTGTGATATTGCATCAGACAATGGATCAACTCCACATAGAGATATTTCCAATCCTGGCCATGGCTACAGCGTACGCTGCGTAAGGCAATAATTGCTAAATTTGGCTTAGGAATACTTCTGGAAAGTTATGAAGCTCTGGAAAGCTTTTGCCATATCACTTCTTGCAGCCGCCTGTTCCTCTGAGAGAGGGAACGGGCCGGCTACGGTTGAAGTGGATGGGGTTGTTTTTCAGAGAATGAGTGTGGAGACTTTTCCGAACCTGAACCACAACAGGGGCGGACACTTTACCTTATGCCTGAAGGGAGAACCTACCGTTTTTGCAGGACATACGGACGGGTTTGTGATGGAGAAGACTGCGGAATACTTCAAGGACGGAAAATGGGTGGAAATCCCTATGCTCTATCCGCACGATTTCGGTTTTGCGGTAAAACTTCCGGACGGGAAGGTGATGCTGGGAGGTGGAGCAGCCGAAAATTTCGGCATAGGGCAAAGCTGGGGAGTGGAAATCTATGATCCCGAAACGCATTCTTTTACCTCACCCGGTATCCTTAACCGCAAGAGGATAGAAGCCTCGGCGACAGCTTTTGACAACGGAAAGGTTATTGTCTCCGGAAACTGGTATGCCGATGACGACATTGAAGAATATGTGCCTGGCAAGGGCTTTTCCCTTGTAAAGCAGGTCACTGTCCAGAGGAGTTTTCCTTTCATTCTTCAGTCTGACTCTTCTCAGGCGATAATCTTTTCTTCTACAGGTGTTCGCGGGGATTCCCTTGGCGGACAGGTGGACCGCCTCTACGGGGAGCCGTTTGAGGTGCCGCTTCTTGAAGACTGGAGAATGATGACTTCTTCCGGCACATATAATTCAAACGGCAACTTCATCGGCGACTATACCTATCTGATCCACGTCAAAAGAAAAACAGACGGGCAGGATGCAGTAATGAAGGTGGCGGGAGAGCATTTTTCCATTCTGGATATGGAACAGCCTATTCCGGAAGATGGTATCGGGGGAGAAAAAATTTACTGGGGAAACAAAATAAGGATAAACAGGAAGAAACGGAACGCTGTCTTGCTGGGATTTGACAGTTGCCACCGTTACTATCTGGCCCAGATAAACTATGACGCCACTCTGGACGGAGGAAAAGCCAGCCTTGAACTGTTTTACGCAGAAACTCCCGCCAATGTCACCATTGCGGATGAAAGCTGGGATATGATGGAAGACGGCCGCATCATCCTTGCCGGAGGAGTTTCCTTTAACGAGGATACATTGTCTTTAGCCACAACCAATTTCAAGACAAACAGCATTGTCTATGTCTTCAGTACCCAGCCAGAAGAAAGTTCAAATTCTCCGTGGCTATGGGTTTTAAGCGGATTCCTTGTTGTGGGTGGTTGTATCTTCCTGGCATATAGACTATTGTCCAAGAAATCCCCGGAAGAGGAAGAAAAAGACATCGCTGAGGAGGCGAAGAAATCAAGGCAGGAACTTCAGGAACAGGTTTCCAAGCTCATCGAGGAAAAGCAGCTCTTCAGGAAAAAGGATATACGCATCAGCGACATAGCCTCTGAACTCGCCACCAACAGAACTTATATCAGCCTGATTGTAAACAGTTCTCTCGGGACCAGCTTCTCGGACCTTATCAACAATTACCGCATAGAATACGCTCAGAAATTGATGACGGATCATCCGGAGATGTCCCATACTGATGTGGCGGAAGAATCCGGATTCTCATCCAGAACTTCGTTCCTCCGCACATTCAAGGCAAAAACCGGAATGTCCCCTACCGAGTGGAAACTATCCCGCAGGGATTAATAGAATTCAATGCCTAAGAGGAGGGTGCAGAAGTTGCGCCCTCCTTTTCCGTCGTATGTGGCTGGAGTGGCGTTGCCGTAGTCGCAAGGCTTGTTGGTCCTGGCGTAGCGGACTCCTATGTACATCGGGAAGCCTATTCTCAGGAAGTGGCCCTTCAGCATAACATCCGCTCCGAAGGAGTAGCGGCTTTCCCACTGGTAGTGAAATCCAGTGTAGAAACCCATCAGACCGCCTGTCCTGCGGTAGAAATCAACCCTTGAGTAATCTATGAACGGTATTACCTGAAGTTGCTTCAGATAGGCAATCGGGCCGATTGACACATCGCCGAGATAAATTGGAATTGCATAGTCTGCGGTTGCCCTTATCATGTTGCGGCCGTAGAAGTCCTCGGTAAATCCTCTCGGAAGATCCAGATGGTTATCCAGCCAGAACTTCTTGCCCTCCACGTTCTGCCTCTGGAAAGCTGCACTCAGCCTAAGGCCCTGGTTGAATGTAAGGCCGGGAACATATCCGTAAGCGTATGCGGAGAACTGGGAGCCGAACCTGTCTCCTCCTTCAGGGCTGAAGGAAGCGGCAACCCGCCCTCCAATTCCCCAGCGAGGGAAAACCTGGGATTCCGCCATCTCCTGCATATCGTATGCGCCCAGGGAGAAATTCAGCTGATGCCTGTTGATCTGCCTGAGGGTATAGGTATAGTCAGGTTCCTCATCGTCATCACTGGCTGCGGTCGAAGGCTCTGCCTCTTTCACGTCCAGGATTATCTGGTCGTTGCGGAAGCTCCAGCCGGCCAGAGGGGTAACGCCGGAGTTCCAGCCCGTTCCGCTCCAGGAAAGAGGAACATACGCATAAAGGGCACTTCTGAGAGAGAATCGGTCTTTCTTGTACATTATCCTGTCGTTGAAATGTACGGCACCTTCTACTACCGGATACCATCCGCTCCAGGTAAAGGAAGCATGGCCGGAATGAAGATGTTTGGATGTTCCGAGGAATCCTGTCCTGTGCTGGTATGCATAGCCCGCAGTGGCACGCAGGGTTCCAAGCGTATTCTGGGAGTAGAGAGTCACACCAGGAAGCGCCTCCTCATAGAACTCCTCGAAATCCCCTTCCGTCACGCCGCTGAATTCCGCATATACCGGAGCCCAGGAGTGCAGCCTGATAAGATGTCCTGTCTTGCTGTAATCTTCTTCCCGAAACTGTCCCGGAGCATAATCTTCCACCTTCTTGCCGTACTTCTCGTTATACTGCCTTGAAAGTTCCTCAGCGAGTGGATTGGTGAACTCCATTTCCTTTGAAACAGGAAGGGAAAGAAGCTTGTCGCAATGCAGGAACGCTCCCTTATCCTTGGAATCCTTGCTCACAAAGATTTTTCCTGTATCGGCGATGCTGAAGGAGCATACATCCTCTGAAGCCGAAGCAAGTGAAATCTCTCCGGAAGACATGTCAAGCCTGCAGACAACTGGGCAACTGAACATATCCGTGAGAAAATAAACGCCATTTTCATAGCACTGGAGGTCCTTGACAATATGCTCAGTCTTATAGACAGAGTTTACCTTGCCCGATGAAAGCTTTCCGATTTCCATTCCTGAATCTCCAATCATGGAAAACCATATATCGCTGCCGGAGGAAGAAACGGAATTGATTTGTCCAGAAACCTCTATTCTAAGGTCTTCTGAAGAGGAACCGTCATCCAGGAATGCCACAGACCTGATGATGCTGGTGTTGTGGCCTGTTCCATACTGAACGCAGCAAAGCAGAGGACGGGAGCCGTATGTAACCACAAACGGAAGATGGAGGGAATTGTTATCATCATCATAGAACTCGTCAACAATTTGCCCCGTACTCAGGTCATAGCCGTAAATGGAATAACTCGAGTGCTGCTTCCACCTCGCGTCATAGTCGCTCTCGCTCACCCAGAGCCTGTTTCCGTAGAAGCAGAACTTTTCCGCACCTTCATAGTAAGGCCTGATGACTTTTTCCTTCCATCCTTCAGCATAAGACTGTCCAGCGCCCGGTTCCCTGGTGAGGAGAACCAGCAGCCCCGGAGTTCCGGTACCGGAAACAACAGCTACAAGAGAATCTTTCCCGACAACGGTAACGTTACTGTATTCAGTGAAATAGCCACGGTGCTCACCTGTCCTTTTAACCGGATCAAAGACGAGCCTCTGTGATGCATCCTCATCTTCGATCTTGTCGAGAAATTCTTCCAGTTCTTCATTGGTGTTCAGGCGGAGGAATTCCTGGAGAATGCTGTCCTTGACATATTGGCGGTGGGTCTTGCCGGTAAATTCCTTGAAGGCGGAAGCCACCACATTGGCGCTCATGAAATGATTGGTCTCGTAATTCAGGATCTTGTCTGAAAGGTCCACATCCTTGCTGTGATAGCGGGCCATGGCGTTAATCATATAGCCCACACTGTAACGGTCTGGAGAATATGCCTTTACACTTCCGAAGCGCAAGCGGTCCCAGCTGCGGTTCTTGCCATAGAAATACTTGTGGGCATCTTCTTCATCTTCAACGATAGTCTTGAGTATTTCGCAGAGGAAGAATCCGCTGCGGCCCCTGCCCCCGTTGCTTACCTGAGTTTCTGCTACCACCGCATCTCCTTCCAGGAACCATCTGGACGGGTAAATCGCAGAAGCCGCTCCCACCACCTGGTCTCCGAATCCCCAGGAAAGGACTTTGAAAATGCCGCGGTTGAAATGGGCTATCTGCCAGGCGTGCCTTCCCTCGTGGGAAGCAAGCGAAAGATCCCACGGCTCGGTGGATATCAGATTAACCGGCGGCTGTGCAAAGAAATCTATCTGGCGCGGTCCCCAGACTGTAATGCCGTTGCTTTCCGCATTGAACGGGTGAAGCACCAGAGGGAATCTCTTCGGCAGGCCGTAACTGTACTTGACGGAATCTGAATACATCCCGTAGAAAGATTCCACCTTTTTCAGATACCCTTCGGCATTTGCCCGCTCCCCTTCAGGATAAATGATTTCAAAGTTCCTGCTCTTCATCGTCTTCCACTTCACGGAAGATTTTTCAGAGCCAATATCGTAATACTGCGCCAGCGCCGTCGCTGAGCCAAAAAGGAAAAGCACAGCCGCCAGAAAAAAAGTCTTTGTTACGTTTTTGTTCATAATCGCAAATTGTGCTTCAAATTTAGCGCATTTCTCTTTTATAACTCAGCGATTAAGATTAAATTTGGGGTGATGAACATTGCAATGTCCATATTCAAGCTTCTGGGCTCGCTTGCTCTCTTCCTCTTTGGAATGAGCATGATGAGTGAAAACCTGCAGAAAGTTGCGGGAGACAAGCTCAGAAGTTTTCTTGCAATGATGACCTCCAACGCATTCAAGAGGGTGCTGACGGGTCTTACAGTCACAGCCTGCATCCAGTCTTCGGCCGCAACCACCCTGATGGTGGTCAGCTTCGTGAACGCCGGACTGCTTTCCCTTGGACAGAGTATCGGAGTTATTATGGGCGCCAACATAGGCACCACCGTTTCCGCCTGGCTTTTTGCCCTGGTGGGCTTTTCCGGGGGCATTGCAACCGTGGCCATTCCGCTGATAGCAGTGGGATTCATCATCACGATGGGCAAGAGCAAGAAGCGCAAGAGCCTGGGTATGATGATTATGGGATTTGCCATCATGTTCCTGGGACTGAGCATGGTGCAGACATCCGTGGATCCGGCTATACTGGAAAAGGTCAAGGAGCTCATCAACGGATGGAGCCGTTTCGGATTCTGGAGCGTACTGATCTGCGTTCTCATAGGAACACTCATCACCATAATGCTCCAGTCTTCAGCCGCCACTATGGCCCTTACGCTGATGATGTGCTCCAACGGACTGAACTTTGAACTGGGCGCCGCCCTGGTGCTCGGAGAAAACATAGGAACCACCCTTACCGCAAACATGGCCGCATCCGTGGCGAACATCTCCGCAAGGAGGGCCGCTGCCGGACACGCCTTCTTCAACCTGTTCGGAGTGCTGTGGGTGCTGATCCTGTACCATCCGTTCCTGTGGGTTGTTTCCCGCGTGATAATGGCAGTGGGACTGGATAACCCGCTGGTATCCGGAGCCTCGACGTTCTCCATCCTGTGCTCCATCGCAATGGTGCATACCCTCTTCAATGTCAGCAACACCTGCATACTTGTGGGATTCACAAACAAGATTGTGGCGTTTGTGACCAAGCTCCTTCCGGGCAAGCCGGAGGACGAGGGCTACAGGCTGCAGTACATCCACGGAGGTCCGCTGTCCACCGCCGAGCTTTCTCTGGGACAGGCCAAGGGAGAGATTCTGCACTTCGTGAAGATATGCCGCGAGCAGTACACTCTTGCACGTGAAAGCATCAGCACCACCGATCCGGAGAAATTCGACGAGCTGTACCACAAGCTTGAGCACTACGAGCAGATAACGGACAAGATTGAGTTTGAAATCGCCAAGTACCTGAACGAGATTTCCGAATGGGACCTTTCAGAAGAGTCCTCCCGCAGGATACAGGCGATGTTCAAGATTATCGGTGAGCTGGAAAGCATCGGAGACAGCGGCTTCAACATCGGAAGAATCCTGCAGAGGAGGAATATCCACAACGCTTCCTTCGACGAGGATATGGTTACCCGCCTGGGCTTTATGATGGACCTTATCTTCAAGGGATTTGACGTGATGGAGAAGAACCTGGAACTCGGATACGAGAACATCACGGACATCTCCAACGCCCAGGATGTGGAGCAGGAAATCAACGAATACCGCAACAACCTCAAGGAAGAGCACCTGCTCAATCTGGAGAACAACACCTACAGTTATCTCACCGGAGTCTACTACATAGACATGATCAACGAGTTCGAGCACGTGGGAGACTTTATGATCAACATATCCGAGGCAATTATCGAGATAAAGTAACTTTTCATATATTTGCACCGCTAACCAACACTTTTTGATACTTGGAACCTCCCAGTACAATACTAATGCTGCTTATCAGCTCCCCAGATGAGATTCCCCCTTCGGGAGGTCTGTGGGAAAATATCTTCATAGGATTATTTATTCTGCTGCTGCTATTCTGCTCTGCGATGATGAGCGGAAGCGAAGCCGCATTCTTCTCACTCAGCCCCAAGGAAACCAAGAAACTGAAAGAAGGAGAAGATTCTTCCAGCCGCAGGGTGATGAAACTCCTGGACAGGCCTAACCGCCTTCTGGGGACTATCATCCAGGCCAACAATATCGTGAACATTCTTCTGGTACTGCTGTTCTCCCTGCTGATAGACAGGATGTTCGACTTTACCGGCCATCCGGTGCTGGAGTTTGTGGTATGTACCGTGGTGGTTACCTTCATACTGGTACTCTTCGGCGAGGCTATGCCTAAGATTCTGGGAACCCAGTATCCTGTACACTTCTCCCGATTCACCAGCCTTCCGCTCTCCATCCTCAAGCATACCACCATCCCGATTGACAGGGTGATGGACAAGGTTGTGGAGAAAAGGCGCCATGGCAAAACCCTCTCCGAGGAAGAGGAGGAAGATGCCTACAAGATGCTTCGCGGAGCGGTGGAAATGACAATGACTGAAGACGCCACGCAGAAGAAGCTCCTGAAGAAAATCCTTACGCTTCCCACCAAGACCGTATCGCAGATCATGATGCCGAGAATCGAGGTGGAAACCATAAGTATGGAGATGGACAACGACGAGGTCATACGCATAGCCAACGAATGCGGCTACTCCCGCCTTCCGGTCTACAAGGACAACACCGAAGATATCCGCGGCTTCCTCTATATCAAGGATATGCTGCCGTACATTATGAGCCGCAGCAAGAAGTTCGACTGGAGAAAGCACATACGCCAGGCCTACTTCGTTCCGGGCTCGATGAAGATCAACGACCTTCTGGAAGAACTCCGCCAGAGAAAGCTCCACCTTGCAATCGTAGTGGACGAATACGGCGGAATGGACGGCATCGTGACAATGGAAGACATACTTGAGGAAATCGTGGGAGAAATCTCCGACGAGAGCGACACACAGGAAGAAGAGCAGACACCAATTTCACCTGCAACAGCATCTCAGGAAAAGAAAAGAGTATAACACGGACATAAACAGAAAAACAAACATATTCAGATAATGGGACTTTATCTTAGAAAAGAACTCAAGGGCGGCGGAACGATAGCCGTTTGGGAAATTACCGAGAGCGAGAAAGAGCTTCTGGACATAATCGCCAGGGACGAAGAAGACAGGGAGGAGGAACTGGAGGAGATTTCTCTCTACAAGAGCGAACAGGCAAGGCGCGAAAGGCTTTCCGTGCTGGCTTTGGTGCAGACTCTGTTCGAGGAGCCTGTCCACATCGGCCATCACGAAAACGGAGCCCCTTACATCGAAAACGACAGCACCCGAATCAGCATAACCCACACCAACCGCTTCTCCGCGGTGATCATCCACCCTTCCGAGGAAGTGGGCATAGACATCGAGAGCATAAAGCGAGACTTTACCGCTGTGGAGAAGAGGGCCCTCAGCGAAGAGGAAAGGGACGATCTCCTGGACAAGGATGAGGACGATCCGGAAAAGATGGAAGAGCGCAACACCCAGCTTGCAATCTACTGGTGCGCCAAGGAAGCCCTATACAAGCGTATGGGCCGCAACAACGTGGATTTCTCAGAAGACATGGAAGTAGACCGCTTCAACGTGAAGGATGAGGGAGAAATAGACGTCACCTTCAAATATCCTCAGAGCGAGCATATCGTAGACGAAGACGGAGAAGAGCAGAACGAAGAAGAAGAATTCGAGATGCAGTACGAGACCTTCGAGGACCACGTCCTCGTCTGGATGGTCGGATAACCAGTGACATCGCCCAAGCAATTATCCACCACCAGTATCGTTGCGGACGGAACCTCAGTAGTCCTGCCGGATAATCATTTGAAACACAGCGTATTATAACAACATCCCCCTCCGAAAACCAGAGGGGGATGTTTGTGTATTATTTTAATACTCAGCGCTTTATCGGGCAGGGCTTTTTAGCCGCCGCATCGCTGAGGAAGAATGCTCCAGTGCATTACATCATGCCGCCCATTCCGCCGCCGCCCATAGCGGGCATTGGAGCTGGGTTCTCTTCTTTCTTGTCTGCAATCACGCACTCGGTTGTCAGGAACATTCCGGCAACGGAAGCGGCGTTCTGCAGAGCAACTCTTGCAACCTTGGTAGGATCGATTACGCCACCTGCAAGCAGGTTCTCGAACTTGCCCTCGCGAGCATTGTATCCGAAGTCGTCCTTTCCTTCCTTAACCTTCTGGATGATGACGCTGCCTTCCTCGCCTGCGTTCTCGCAGATGATTCTCAGCGGCTCTTCCAGAGTGCGGATGATGATGTTGATACCGGTCTGCTCGTCATCGTTGGCTCCCTTAAGGGTCTTAAGATGGTCGATAGCGCGGATGTATGCAACTCCACCGCCGGCGATGATACCTTCCTCAACGGCAGCCCTGGTTGCATTCAGAGCGTCCTCAACCCTGTCTTTCTTCTCCTTGAGCTCAACCTCGGAAGCAGCACCTACGTAGAGGACTGCAACTCCGCCGGCCAGCTTGGCCAGTCTTTCCTTCAGCTTCTCGCGGTCGTAGTCTGAAGTGGTGCTCTCTATCTGCTTCTTGATCTGTGCAACGCGGTCTGCGATGTCCTGCTTGTTACCGGCACCGTTAACGATAGTTGTGTTCTCCTTGTCGATGGTGATCTTCTCTGCCTTACCGAGCATGTCAGGAGTGCAGTTCTCCAGGGTGAATCCCCTCTCCTCGGAAACCACGATGGCACCAGTCAAAGTTGCGATATCCTGAAGCATCTCCTTCCTTCTGTCGCCGAAGCCAGGAGCCTTTACGGCAGCAACCTTCAGAGTTCCCCTCAGGCGGTTGACAACCAATGTGGTAAGAGCCTCGCCGTCAACATCCTCAGCGATGATGAGCAGAGCCTTGCCCTCTCTTGCCAGCGGCTCGAGAATAGGAAGAAGGTCCTTCATCGTGGAAATCTTCTTGTCGGTGATCAGAATGGCAGGCTGATCCAGAACTGCCTCCATCTTGTCAGGGTTTGTCATGAAGTAAGGGGAAATGTATCCGCGGTCGAACTGCATACCCTCGACAACCTTAACCTCTGTGGTTGTGCCCTTTGCTTCCTCAACGGTTATGACACCCTCTTTCTTTACCTTGCTCATTGCATCGGCGATGAGCTTTCCGATAACGGCATCGTTGTTCGCTGAGATTGTTCCAACCTGCTCGATCTTTGAGTAGTCTGTTCCAACGCTCTGGCTCTGCTTCTTAAGGTCCTCGACAACAGCCTCGACAGCCTTGTCGATACCTCTCTTCAGATCCATAGGGTTAGCGCCTGCGGTAACGTTCTTCAGACCTACGTTGATGATTGCCTGAGCCAAAACGGTAGCGGTGGTTGTACCGTCACCGGCCTGGTCGTTGGTCTTGGAAGCAACTTCCTTGACCAGCTGTGCACCCATATTCTTGAACTGGTCGTCCAGCTCGATTTCCTTTGCTACGGTAACTCCGTCCTTTGTAATCTGCGGAGCGCCGAATTTCTTCTCGATAACAACATTACGGCCCTTAGGACCAAGTGTCACCTTAACGGCATTTGCCAGCTCGTCTGCACCTTCCTTCATCAGTGCGCGGGCATCCATATTGAATTTAATCTCTTTTGCCATATCTGTACTGTTTTATATTATCCGATTACTGCGAGAACATCGCTCTGGCGCATGATCATATAGGTCTTTCCGTCCGGAGCGTTAACCTCTGTGCCTGCATATTTTCCGTAGAGAACAACGTCTCCAACCTTCAGTTCCATAGGCTCGTCCTTCTTGCCCGGACCTGCGGCGATAACTGTTCCTTCCTGTGGTTTTTCCTTGGCGTTGTCAGGGATGATGATTCCGCTGGCAGTCTTTTTCTCAGCCTCTTTAGGCTCTATCAGAACTCTGTCTGCTAATGGTTTGATATTCATAATTGTATGTTTTAATTTTAAAATTCTCTTTTGCCTGAGTCCCGGCTTTGTCGCCGATTTTGCGGGCAGATGGATTAACGGCAAAGTATGTGCCACCGCCTGGCCGGGCTATTTTTCTGCCATTTTGTCCGTTTAACCCCGTTCGTTTAGCCCGGACAGGCTGTCAGAAAAGGGATTTTTGTAACTTGCGGCATCGTTTAGAGAAATAATATGGATGTTGAACAGCTGAAGGTAGACGTGGATTTCATGATTCAGGCTCTGAAGGAAGCCCAGGCCGCAGCCGAGGAAGGCGAAGTGCCGGTTGGCTGCGTGATCGTTGCCAATGATGAAAAGGTGAAAGGAAAGAAGGCCGCGCCGGCCGGAAGGATCATTGCCCGGGCTCATAACCTCACGGAAACCCTCAAGGACCCTACGGCCCATGCGGAAATGCAGGCCATAACCAGCGCCTCCGCATATCTGGGCGGAAAATACCTGGACAAATGCACCCTGTATGTAACGGTGGAACCGTGCCCTATGTGCGCCGCCGCCCTCAACTGGTCCCAGATCGGAAGGGTGGTCTACGGATGTGCAGACCCCAAGCGCGGAGCCTCCAAGTTTTCCCCTAACCTCTATCATCCGAAAACTGAAATTACCGGCGGCATCCTGGAAAAGGAATGCTCCCAGGTAATGACCGATTTCTTCTCCGCCAAACGCAAACTCAAGTAATTTTATTACTTTTGCAGCCCAATCACTGAGATATGGTGTAATGGTAGCACAACAGATTTTGGTTCTGTTTGTCCAGGTTCGAATCCTGGTATCTCAACAAATCTGAAAAGTTTTATGAAGCGTCTTGTCATCGTAGCCCTTGCTCTGTTTTTCGTGACAGTTGAGGGTCTTTTTGTTTTATCCGGATGCAACAACGGCAGCCGCAAGGAGATGCCGTATCAGACAAACATTTTCCCCCAGGTTAAGGTTCCTCTTTCCATTTCTGCCGACAAGCGCCTGGCCGCGGAGTTTTCCGCACGCCATTATTGGGACGAGTTCCTCAGCGAAGACCGTCTTCTGAGGCTCTCTCCGGACGCTTCCGCCATTCTCGGAATAAGCCCGCAAATCTTTGAAGAGTCTTTCTCCGGATATGTGTCGCTGATAGAAAATGTGGATGACACCATCGCCAAGAACAGCATGACACGCCTGGTGGACAGGGCGGTAAAGATGGCAGAAGACGGCTATCCGCTATTCTTCAGCCAGATTATGCAGAACGGAGAGAAATACCTCTTTGATGCTCACTCGCCGTTTCTGGACGACGAACTTTATCTTCCGGTTCTGGCCGGCATTGAAAAATGCAAGGTTATTCCTGACAGCGTAAAGCAGTCCTTCAGATACCAGGCAGACATCTGCAACAAGAACCGCGTAGGAACCACCGCCGCAGACTTCCGCTACACATCGCAGAGAGGCTCCTCCAACATGCACTCCATCAAGGCGGAATATCTTCTGATTTTCTTCAACGATCCGGACTGCCCGAACTGCCGCCAGGCCCTGGAGGTCATGAAGAAGTCTGATGTAATTCTCAACATGGTTGGAATGGGAGTAATGAAGGTCCTGGCTGTTTCTCCGGGCGGAAAGAGCGAGCTCTGGGCAGAGCGCAGGGCGGACTTCCCTATGGACTGGATCTATGCCTACGACCCAGTGGGAGAACTTAACCAGGGAACCATCTACACGCTCCGCACATCTCCGAGCATATACCTCCTGGACGAGAACAAGAACGTCATCATCAAAGACGCATCCCTTCCTCACTGCCTCAGGGTCCTCACCTCCATCAGCGAGCATTACGTCGCCATCTAACCAACGTTTAACATCCTTCTAGCACACCTCCCGCACGCCCTCAGAGTCATCACCTCCATCAGCGAGCATTACGCCATCTAAATAACGCTTAACGTTCAATCCAGCACACCCCGCCCTTCCCAACATCCCCGAAAGGCCCCATCCGACCGTTACCGCTAACAACGTCCGCAATCAAACAGTCCCACCTTCCGTCCTGTAACAACGTCCGCGATCCTTCGGGGCGATGGTGCTTTGTAACCCTCTGACTATCAAATGCTCCCAAAATAAGACCTTGCAAAAAGAATCTCTTATTTCAGGGGCCGCTGTGTATCAGCCGATTACAAGACACCATCGCTGAGCACTCCACTTTCGAAAAAAATCTCTAACTTTAACCTGATTTTAAAAACTTGGTTATGAAAAAGATTCTTTTATTCTCGGCGATTTTATTCGGCATTTCCTTGAACGCAAACGGTCAGGCTTCTGGCAGCAAGGATGGCGGAAACGGCTTGTTTGCCAAGGGTTCTGCGATTGGACAAAAGACTGTGATAGACAGGCAGGGAGCGGATGTGACGGGAGAGAACTGCTTTGCGATTATTGCGGGTAAAAACGCCACGGTGGACGGCAGCGTTCTGTTTGCCCACAACGAGGACGATTCCGGAGAGCAGATGCTCAACGTCTATATCGTTCCGGCAGGAACCCAGCCTGCAGTTACTGATGGAGGACTCAAGATACCGGCCTCAATCGCAAACGGATATACAGACAAGCACGGTAACAAAAAGAACCATTTGAACGGCAAGTTCTTCTGGCTGGAATTTCCGGGAATGAGCGTGGCTGATGCGGCAATGAACCAGTGGGGCGTGGCAATCGCGTCTGACGGATGCCGCTCCAGGGAAGACAAGGACGACTTCACGGACGGAGGCATCCTCTATGACGTCAGGATGAACGTGGCCAAGTACGCCCGCAGCGCAAGAGATGCGGCAAGAATCATCGGCGAGGCTGTTGAGCAGTACGGATACACCGGAAGCGGAAGAACCTATTCTGTCGCCGATCCTAACGAAGGATGGATTGTGGCAGTGGTCAAAGGCCGCCACTGGGTGGCACAGAGAGTTCCGGACGACAAGGTGATGGCCATCCCTAACTACTACACGATTACAACGGTGGATCTTGAGGATAAGGATAACTTCATGGGAAGTCCGGACATTATCGAATATGCCATTAGCCGCGGCTGGTATGATCCTCATTCAAGGCAGGAATTCAACTTCAGGCTTGCGTATTCAGACCCTAAATCCCTTGACAGCGACGGCAACACAAAGCGCCACAAGGCTGTCATTGAATACATCACCCAGGGAAACTACGAGTACAATCCGTTTTCCGTGGAGCCTATGTTCACTCCGGCAAAGAAGATGTCTGTCCAGGATATGATCAATATGCTTTCCATCCACTTTGAGCCTGAAAAGCCAAAGGTAATTGAGGGCGCTCCTCCTAAGCGTGCCACAGGACAAGAGAATCCAAGTCACAGGGATGGCGTCTGCACTCACGTGACCATCGTTTCCACCATCTTCCAGCTAAGAAACTGGATGCCGAAAGAGACCGGCTGCATAATGTGGATGTGCCCGGGAAGGCCTTGCGTAGAGCAATATGTTCCGTGGTATCTGGGAATGACAAAAGTTCCGGCAGGATGGAGCCGCTACGACGACTGGCAGGAGGCCGAGCAGCACCATTTCTCCGACTCTAAGAACATGGAAAGAGAGTATCCGGAGCATCCTTACTGGTTCTTTGTAAAGCGTTGGTACAAAGTAAACTCAAACTACATCTATCACGAGAACGAGATTATCGGCCGTAACCGCAGCCAGCAGATCCGCATAAATGCAATGGCAAAAGAACTGGACGAGACCCTACCTAAGAAACTCACCAAGAAGAACCGCAATAAGACAGAAGAGGAGCTTAACAAGTTCACTGAAGATTTCTACAAGGAAATCATCTTCAAGAAATGAAGCAACTGACATTATTCCCGTCCGCCAAAATCAACATCGGACTGTATGTCTTTGAGAAAAGGGAGGACGGGTTCCACGAGATAGAAAGCATTTTCTTTCCGGTCTCTCCGGAAAACAGCAACCTTGAAGCGGACAAGCTGACGGTCAGCGTTTGCTCTTCCGAGAGCGAGGAGACACTTTTCTACACGGAAAACTATTCCGAAAAAGTCCGTATGATTGAGTGCGGACTGGACTATCCGGGATACCCGCAGGACAACATCTGCGTAAAGGCTTATGAACTCCTGGATGCTGATTTCCAGCTTCCTCCGGCAGTGATTGTCCTGGAAAAGCACATTCCGGTGGGAGCAGGACTCGGCGGCGGAAGCAGCGACGGAGTCTGCACACTCATGGCCCTCAATGAGCTCTGCGATTTGAACCTTACGGAAACCCAGCTTCTGGACTATGCGGCAAAACTCGGCAGCGACTGCCCGTTCTTTGTCCACAACACCCCGATGCTGGTGACGGGCCGCGGAGAAATCCTCACCACGCTTGAAGAACCGGCAAAAGCCGCCCTGAAGAACATCGCCGAGAACTACCGCGTGGAGCTTGCTTTCTCGCCAGACTGCTTTGTTTCCACCAAGAAGGCCTATTCCATTGTTCCAAAAAGGAAGAAGGACGAGCCTATCCCTCATATGACGGAACTTGTAATGGAACCCGTAAATAACTGGCAGGAAAAAGTCATCAACGATTTTGAAGCGCCGGTATTCAAGGAGTTCCCGCAGCTCCAGAAAGTCAAGGACTCTCTAAAAGAAATCGGAGCCGCATACGTGTCAATGACAGGCAGCGGCTCCGCAATCTACGGCTTTTTCAGGAAGTAACTCACTTTACTGCATATGCCGCCTGTAATCCATTCTCTCGTGGAGAATGCGGATTATTCTAGCGTTTCCGTTTGTTAGTATCCTGAAAAAGATAATGTGCTTTCCCGAATGGAATCCGCGATACCCTTTTCGAACATAGTCATACGATTGGCCCGTTACTGCCGGATTTTTCGCAATTTCCGTAAGGGCGGCCATTAATTGTTCGACATAATTATCTGCCTGGTTTTCAGACCAGACGTCATATGTATAGTTCCAGATTTCAACAAGATCTTTCTGGGCTTTTTCGGTAATGATATAATCAGCCATTTTTTGCTTTCCTCCCCTCTTTCAAACCCCTCAAAAATGACTCTGGATCAAAATCTTTTACATCAGCGCTA
Organism: Bacteroidales bacterium; assembly: GCA_017550655.1. Classification (GTDB taxonomy): domain Bacteria; phylum Bacteroidota; class Bacteroidia; order Bacteroidales; family UBA932; genus Egerieousia. The sequence continues at coordinate 271,491 of JAFZOK010000013.1, forward strand.
GCTTCTCCTTCCTCGAGAGCAGATCTCAATGCTTTCAAACGGGCTTCATCTTCCTCAAGTCGACGAAGAGCAGCCCGGACCACCTCGCTGGCATTATTATAACGCCCTGTTTCTATGCTGGATTTTATAAAATCCTCATAGTGCTGTCCTAAAGCAACAGTTACTGTTCTTCCCATAATGTTTTCTTTATGCAGCACAAATGTAAGAATATTTCTTACAAATACAAATTGATTATTCCCAGCAGTCGATATCCACGTCCGGAAGCTGAGAACGTTTGAAAGAAGGGTCCTTCCCTTCCTTTTTCTGCTTACGGTAATCTTTAAGAAGACGGAAGGCGTATTTCCCGAGCTGGACAATCGCGAATATGTTCACAAGTGTCAGGAACGCCATGCAGATATCCCCTACTGTCCACACATAATCCAGTGAAGCGCAGGCTCCCACGAAAACCACCAATCCCCCGGACAAGGCCCTGAATAGCCACAATATCCAGCGGTGACGGTCTTTGGTCAAGAATCTTATGTTAGCTTCTCCATAATAGTAGTTTCCGATTATGCTGGAGAAGGCAAAAAGGAAAATGGCCGCAGCAATGAAGAACGTTCCGAATTTGCCTATTTCGCTTTCCAGTGCCGCCTGGGTAAGTGCTATTCCGCTCAGGTCTCCCGATGTGTGGGTTCCGCTGAAAAGTATGATGAAGGCGGTGCAGCTGCAAACTACAAGAGTATCCACAAATACCCCGAGAGCCTGCATAAGACCCTGCTTTACAGGATGCGACACGTCTGCTGTTGCCGCAACGTTAGGAGCGGATCCTTCTCCAGCCTCGTTGGAGAAAAGTCCCCTCTTGATTCCTATCATCATCGTGGCTCCAAGTCCGCCGCCGGCGACCTGGCCGATTCCGAAAGCATTCTCAAAGATGAGGGAAAATACAGAAGGTATGAGGTCTATGTGCCTGACAAGGACAAACAGTGCCAGGGCGAGATAGGCAAGAGCCATAACCGGAACCAGAATGCCGCTTACCTTGGCGATTCTCTTTATGCCTCCGAAGACAACCGTAAACGAGAGAAGTGCCAGAACCGCCCCCACCAGAACCTTTCCGGCGGAAACGGAGAAGCCAAGGATATTTACCTGATAAGGCAATATCTCGTTCAGATTGAAGGCAACCACCATTGCATCACCGATAGTGTTGCTCTGGATAGAGTTATAGGACAGTCCGAAGGTTATTGTCAAAAGAACAGCGAACAACGCTGCTATATAAGGATTCTTCAAACCCCGGCGTATGTAATATGCCGGTCCGCCTATAAAGCCTCCCTCTGATTTCTGCTTGAAAAGCTGGGCCAGGGTTGCCTCCACAAAAGCCGTTGCAGATCCTATAATCGCGATTACCCACATCCAGAAAATGGCGCCCGGACCGCCCACCGCGATGGCTATCGCCACTCCGGCAAGGTTTCCCGTTCCAACGCTGGACGCCAGAGACACCGCAAATGCCTGGAAAGATGATATCTTCCTTTTATTGCCGGCGATAGCCCTTTCCTTGTCTATATCCCTGTATCCGCTCTTGCCGCTTCCGCCAAGCAGACGGAACATCTCCCTCAGCATACGGAACTGGACGCCGCGTGTTCTCAGCGTGAACCAGACGGCGCAGGCCAGCAGCACGGCCACCAGGACATAGGTCCAGAGGACATCGTTAAACTTGCCAAGGGTTTCTGACAATGTGAGAAAACGGTAAATCATTGCCGGCTGTTAAATCGCGGAGAAACTATTTGCTGGATGCTTCGTGCTCCTTGATAGCCTCAAAATAGGCCTCTTTGGAGTTGTTCACGTCGTCTATAAGCCACTTGCCGTCGCGGAGAATAAGCTTCAGGGTGCGGAACTCGGTGCCCTCCATTCCATCACCTGCATCCCTGCAGCCGAGAGCGGCTTCTGCCTTTATGTGTGCATAATCCTGAATCTTGAATTCTGCCGGATCTGTAAGGCTCAGCGATCTCAATTCCTGAATACTGCCCAGGCACCAGAGAGCGTCTCCGTCTGAGAACTCGCAGAGTTTAGTGCAGGCGTCATAATAATCAGGAGTGAAATTATCCTTAGACCAGAACTGGTCACCGGACATATCCACAAACTTTCCGTTGATAGAATCAAAGAGAGCAAGCGTGTCTATAGGCTGGGCTTCAGGCTGTGCCTCTGTCTGCTCGGTAACGGTTGCATTGTTCTCGGGCTCTGTGGATTTGTTCTCGTTGGCGTTCTTGCAGGAGAATGCAAAAGCTGCCACAATCATAAGGGCAAAAATCTTTTTCATAGTATTACGTGTTTAATTATCTTGTCTTTTTGAACGTATGCTTCTTGCTGGAATATAGGCCATTATCAGACCTATTACCGCCACGCTGAACAGTGTCAGGATCACATCGGAGACCTTCACCACCACAGGATACCAGCTGATGACAAAATTCCCCGGAAGCGGTATCAGATGGAACCGGTGCTGGATCCAGCAGAGCACAAGCCCAATAGCCACTCCCACAACTGCCCCCACCATGCAGATCAGCCATCCGTGCAGGACAAAACTCTTCCTGACGGATCCGTTTGTCATACCCAGAGCCTTGTATGTCTCAATGTCTTCCTTCTTCTCGATTATCAGCATTGAAAGGCTTGCAAGTATGTTCACCGATATGATTATCACCACAAACAGAAGTATCATATAGATGGCGAACTTCTCCGCTTTCATCATCTTGTATATGGTCTCGTTCTGCTGATATCTGTCCTTCAGAACAAAGTCATCGCCGAGAATGGACTTGATTTCCTTCATCAGCGGTTTCTGGTTCTTGTCCGTCGCAAAATACACTTCCAGGCGGGAGCATTCCCCCTCCTCCGTCTCCATCAGTTCCCTTGCAAGGCTGTCCGGAATGTAAACCGTTCCCTTGTCCTCAGCGGATGACAGGCTAATGATTCCGGCAGGGCGGATTTCCAGACTCAGCAGGCTGCTTTGCGGCATCACCAGAGATATGTCTTCCGTCCTGGACGGCAGATAGATTTCCAGCGGAGTGGAGAACTGCGGCCTCAGCATCATCGTGGTTGCAAGATTCTCCTCCACCACAGCCCTTGGCAAATCGCCGAAGAAAAACTCAAAGTCCCCGTCTACGGTCTTGTCCTGCAGCCTCTCCAGGTTCTCATACCCCCGCGGCACTCCCTTGATCTTGGCAATGGACTGCACTACATCGTACTGCACATATACAGTTTCTTCCAGAACAGGAAACACCTCAGCGCTTCCGGAAGATGAAATCTTCTTTATCGCTGAGGAAACAGGCTCCCCTCCAAGATTGATTGTCTTGCCCTTGGCGGGCGTTATCACATAATCCGGTATGTAGCTGTTGTAGGATGATTCAACGATCTTGTCGAATCCGTTATAGACAGAAAGTATGACTATCAGCGCCATGCATCCGATTCCTATAGCCACTGCGCTCACAACGGATATGATGTTTATCACATTGCGGTGCGCCTTTGAGAAAAGGTATCTCCGGGCTATGAACGACGGAAGGTGCATATCATTGTCTTCAGCGATTATTCGGCCTTGTCATCCCCTTCGGCTTTCTCCTCGCTGCTTTCCGGCTTTACAGGATCTCTTGCCAGAACATCGTCTATATGCTGGGCATAATCCAGTGTGGTATCTTCAAAGAATGCAAGTTCCGGCACTATCCTCAGCTGCTTTGCAACCACCCTTCCTAGGTCTCCGCGGATAGACTTCATCTTCTCCTGGAGGGTCTTCATCACCTGCGGCCTCTTCTCTGACGGGAAGCAGCTGATAAATACCTTGGCGTACGAGAGGTCCGGACTCATCCTCACCTCGCTTACCGTCACCAGCGCTCCCCCGAACATTGCCATTCCCTTGGAGCGTATTATCTCCGCCAGATGCCTCTGCACCTCGCGCTGCACTTTCTGCACTCTCTTACTAACCTCTTCCATACGAAATCTTGTATTTATAACCTATTCAAATCTAAGGATATAGTAATTCTTCTTGCCCTTCTGCACCAGCACGTACTTGCCGTTTACAAGAAGATTCTCGGAAAGCGTTCCGTTAATATCGGTGAACTTCTCCTTGTCTATGCTCAGGCCATTAGCCTGGATCATCTTCCTGGCCTCTCCCTTTGACGGGAACACCTGAGTATCCACAGCCAGAAGGTCAAGTATCGGAGCGGAAAGCCTGTCTTTCGGCAGGGCAAACTGCGGCACTCCGTCAAACACCTCCAGGAAAGTCTTCTCGTCCAGGTTCTGGAGAGCATCTCTGGTAGCCTTGCCAAATAGTATGTTGGATGCGTCAACAGCCTTGTTGTACTCTGCCTCTCCGTGCACCATTGTGGTGATTTCCTTTGCCAGAATCTTCTGCAGCACCCTTCTTCCAGGATCCTCACGGTGCTCGGCGATGGCGGCATCTATCACCTCCTTCGGCAGCATTGTAAATATCTTCACATACCTTTCAGCGTCCTCGTCGCTGACGTTCAGCCAGAACTGGTAGAAGGCATAAGGGCTTGTCAGTTCTGCGCTCAGCCATACATTTCCCTTCTCGGTCTTTCCGAACTTGGTTCCGTCCGCCTTCTTTATCAGCGGGCAGGTCATTGCAAAGGCCTCCTTTCCCAGGATCCTGCGGATGAGCTCGCTTCCGGTTGTGATGTTTCCCCATTGGTCGCTTCCTCCAAGCTGCAGCACGCATCCCTTGTGCTCGTACAGCCACAGGAAGTCATATCCCTGAAGCAGCTGGTAGCTGAACTCTGTAAATGACATTCCCTCCCTAGATTCCGTACTGAGCCTTTTCTTCACGGAATCCTTTGCCATCATATAGTTTACTGTGATGTGCTTTCCGATATCGCGGATGAAGTTGATAAACGTGTAGTCCTTCATCCAGTCATAGTTGTTGACCAGTTCCGCCTTGTTCGGGGCATCGCTGTCAAAATCCAGGAACCTTCCCAGCTGTGCCTTGATGCACTCCACGTTATGCCTGAGCGTCTCCTCGTCCAGAAGGTTTCTCTCCGCAGACTTCATTGAAGGGTCTCCGATCATTCCTGTTGCTCCTCCAACCAGCGCTATCGGCTTATGCCCGCACCTCTGGAAGTGCTTCAGTATCATCACGCTTACCAAGTGACCAATATGCAGCGAGTCTGCCGTTGGGTCTATTCCCACATAAGCAGCTTGCGGTCCTTCCATAAGTTTCTCTTCTGTCCCGGGCATAATGTCCTGGATCATGCCTCTCCATTTGAGTTCTTCTACAAAATTCTTCATCGATGAATATATTGTAACTGTCTAAAAATCTTTAATCGCACAAAAGTAGGAAAAATAACTCACGATTACTTATCTCACTAAATCCAGTCATCATCGTCATCATCATACTCATTCTCAAAGTCACCGTCGTAATCTTCAGATTCTTTGCGGCGGATAGCCTCTTGCCAGAAAACAGTATCGTGCCATTCCTGGTCACGCTTTCGTTTGTTTTCCTTGACGTGATGGATAACAGAACCGGCAGCTTTTGTTACCAGAAACCCCAGCAATAGTTGGGATAAAAAACCAGGTTTCTTTTTCTGTTCGGTCATTCCCACAATATTAATGTAGGGTTACAGTTCTTCATTGAGTTCTACTTCCTTGATTTCCCACTGGAATTCATCCCCTGGGTCACCATTTGGAGTTATACCCTTTATCCGTTTCCTGTCTGGGTCAAAGGTGAACATCTTGTTTATGTCATCATAATCACCTAAACCTACATAGATTTCATTCAGGTAATGATAGTGGTCTTCATAGGCCTTCTGAGCCATTTCTTCTGCCTTGTCTGGGTCATCAAAGATACCTACAATCCTTGTGATTCCATCAAAGGTCACCTCACCCTCTGGGGTGAAGTGCTTTTTAGTTTCAAATACTAAATAGAGTTTCATAGTCTTAGAAAATACGGCTCAATTCGTTTGAAGAATGAGCCGTATAATGTGCTTTAAGGGGCTTTGTGAGCCGATTCTGGTCTTTAGGTTTACTTGAAGGCCTTCTTTACAATGTTCCAGATGGCAAGAAGGATAACGGCGCCAATGACAGCGCTTACAATCTGGCCATACCATTGTGCCCAGAATGGACTGGTAGCGCCAAGTTTGCCAAGCAGCCATCCGCCAACGAAACCGCCGGCAAGACCGATGAGAATGTTCCAGATAAGACCGCCCTTGTCTTTAACTACGAAGAAGCCGGCAAGCCAGCCAGCAACTGCTCCGATGAGCAAAGTGATAATGATGTTCATTATATCAGTGTTTAAAGGTTTGTACAAATATAATGATTTTAAGATTCTTTTGAATCGGTAATTTCATCTGGAGAGTAGTATTCGTAATTCTTGTCAAGAACCTCTTGTGGAATCCGCCTCAGGTCAAACAGATCATCACAAATAGGTTTTTTCTGCGACGAACTGTTAACGTCAGCAAGAACCTTTTCAACAGATTCCTTGATCCGTTCCTGATGTTTCTTTTCTATAAATGCCTTTATTCTCGGATCCATACCTTATCGTTTTTCATTTTTAATCAAATGTTTTCCCTTATCCACTCGCGCTCTTCCTTTGTCAAATCGGCTTCATTGATGGCCTCGAGGAGTTCTTTTGCCTTGTTCAGATCTCCTTTCTTTGCATAATCCTCAAAGAAAGTGCAGCTCTCGTAGTCCATCGGTTGAGTGTGGGAAACCAAGAGTTCAAAAGAAACACCTAGAACCTCGGCAGCCTTTCTCAAAACCATAATGTTCTTGGTTTTGAACAGAAGGTTGACATTCTGTTTATGAATGCACATCCTCCGGGCAAACTCAGCTTTTGTCATCCCGATGTTCTTGAGCAACTCCGCTCCCTTTTCTTCAAAAAACAATTTATCCGTTTCCATCTTTAACTGTTTATTGCTTCTCTTTAGATTTTGTTAACCACATGTTTATACGTTCATTAACATCTTCTATAGGAAGGCGTGTGTTAATTCTCTTTAACTCTATTAAGGTTTCAGCCGCCTGCCCTGGTGTCAAAATCGAGTGAGACACCAATTCGTCAAAAAGGAATAGTATTCCGTGAACGATGATATTCTCTGCAATCGCAACTTTTCGCAATTGCTTATCACCGGTCAGCAGCATATATCCATTATTTCTGGCATAAATACAGACAGATATATCCGTAATGGAAATATTGCGAGGAGATTGGTTGCTTAGTTCCAGCATTTCTTTAACATCCTCTGAACTTAATGTCCCTACAGACAATTTCTTTTGTTTTATAAAGACATTTAACGCCGCCTTTTGTGTAGAATCAGTTAACTCGCTTATAACAAAGTCTGTTGTATGGATTTCCCATGGCAACATAAAAAAGTTGTCTAGCAAACCGAGCTTTACAAGATCAATGAAAATATTGGTATCGCTGACAACTATTTTTTTCATTTCTATACAAACAAAGCTCTGTCTAACACATCATTTACAGGAATATTCAGAAGGGCGGCGGCCTTTGATACGCTAATTAAACTTTTGGAGTAAGCGTTATAAACCAAAGAGAGAAATCTGCGTGGAGTTTCTGATTCTATCCTGCTCCTTTCAACATATTTCTTGAAATCGGCATTGGAGTTTTTGCGGATATGATAACTCCTATATTTGTTGCTAGATATCATACTTTCGTCTTCAGCCTTCCTAACGAGAGCATCTATGGAAATCCCGTATTTATGCTGAATGTCCGCAAATTCCACCATATTCAAAGAACCCTTTGAAATGTCTCCGACAATTTTCTTGAATTCATTTGACGGAAGAAGAAACTCACTGGCAAATAAATGGCACAAGCCCTCTTTTTTCTTATCATCAAGGCCTTCATCAAAATTCAAGACGAGGTGTCCCAGTTCGTGAAGGGCAGTAAACCGCTTTCTCTCGGTCGGGATTATATTGGAATTCAAAACAATGACAAGAGAATCTCCAACAGTTCCGCTCAACCCGTCAAAGTCTTCTGTCTCATCTATTTCAACTACTTTTATTCCCTTGCTTTCAAGAAGTCCGATCACATCTTTTATCCCGTCACTCCCCAAACCCCATTCTTCTCTAATTTTTTTCGCGATTTTTATAACATCTTCACGATTTCCAGCAATTTCTTCCCTACGAATGGAAGATAATTTTCTGTCTATCCCCACAATTTCCTCTATCTCAAAATAGCGCTCTATATAATCCACAACCCTCTTCTCGACAGACTTCTTGGTTTTCTTGCCCATCTTGGATTTCTTGCGGAACTCTATTCCGGAAAGGGCTGCGTTAAACGGCCTGAAGAAATAGTCTACCTTAACATTCAAGACCTCTGCCAGTTTCAAAAGCACCTTGCTGTCTGGAAGCATTTTACCAGACTCATATTTGTATATGGCCTGCCTGGAAACTATGTCAGACATCTTTCCGGCCAAATCGGCCATAGACAGACATTTCATTTCTCTAGCGCATTTAAGCCTCTTGCCAAATAGTTCTTTCTTTTCCATGATGTTTGTTGTTTTGTGGTTTACAAAAATAGAAAATCTTTTTAATTTGTAAACCATACTCAAAACTTAACAATCATAAAACCGCCTCAACAATCACTTTGTCCGCTTGCAAATATACTGTTTTTTTGTTGTGGTAATAATTTTTATTACCGACTTTTGAAACTTATTTTGCCTAAATTTGTAGATAACATTATCGCGATAATAAAACTTATTGATATGAATATTAAATCGTTGAGAAAAATTGTGGCTGTGGCGTTTGCCTCAGCGATGCTGTTTTGCGGTAGCGCATTTGCCCAGAATGAGGATAGCCTGAGGTATCTGGCCGGGCCGAGATTCGCGTCATCCAATGTGGATTCCCTGGTGCTGGAGGACTTTGACTGGTGTAACCGCTATGTGCTTCCAAACCAGACGTGGGCAAGGTTTTCGGACATTGAGAGAATTCCTGTAGCAGGGCTGTTGAAGGGACATCTGAAGGCAAAGTACAGGATGTTCATCACCCAACCGATAGACCACAAGCATCCGGAGAAGGGGCTGTTCAAGCAGAGGGTAATCGTGGGCTTTGCAAACTTCAAGGCCCCGACGGTTATCATCACGGAAGGATATACCGCAAAGTACGGAGCAAATCCGAGGTACGATGAGGAGGTAGCGTTCCTGCTGCAGTGCAACTTTGTGCTGGTGGAACACCGCTACTTCAACGAGAGCGTACCATTTATGCAGGATGATTCCACAATCACCTGGGAGAACCTCAACTGGGACTATATGACTGCCGAACAGGAGGCTGCAGACCTGCACGAGGTAAGGAAGGCACTGGCGCACATCTTCTACGGGAAATGGATTGCGACGGGTATCAGCAAGGGCGGCCAGAACTGCATGTGCTACACGATGTTCTACCCTAAGGATGTGGATGTGTCCGTGCCGTATGTTGGACCGGTTGCAAGGGCTCAGGAAGACGGAAGGCACGAGCCGTTCCTGAGGGATTCCACCGGAACCGCCGAGGACAGGGCAATCATCTACAACTTCCAGATGGAAATCCTCAAGAGAAGGGCCACGATGGAGTCTTTGCTCAGCGAATGGTCCGACAAGAACAAGGTTACCTACAACATCTCCATACCGGAAGTTCTGGACTTTTGCGTGCTCGAGTTCCCGTTCGCGTTCTGGCAGTGGGGAAGGAAGACTTCCACCATTCCGGCAACAACGGAAAGCGACGATGTGCTGTTCAAGTTCTTTGTGGACGCCGTTGGGCCTGATTACTTCCAGAGCTGGGACGACAATGCTCCGTTCTTTGTGCAAGCCGCCAAGGAGCTCGGATACTACGGATACGACACCAAGCCGTTCAAGGGGTTGCTTAAGATCAAATCATCCAAGGGCTACCTGAGGAAGATATTCCTGCCGGGCGGACGCAAGTTCAAGTTCGACAAGACTCTCTACAAGAACCTCACGAACTTTGTGGCAACAACCAACAACAAGATGATGTTCATCTACGGAGAATGGGATCCGTGGTCTTCCGTAAGGCCTAACAGCCCTGGTCACGACAACATCAAATTCTTCATCGCTCCGGGCGGAAGCCACAGGGCAAGAATCTCCAACCTCCCTCCGGAAATGCGGGACGAGGCCGTCAAGACTCTCAAGGAGTGGCTCGACCTGAAATAAGCACCATCGTTGAAAAGTAAAAAGTGACAGGCAAAACTCCAGACATACTTTTCAAAGACATTGAACTCTCTGATTCGGCATGGATCAGGGAGCTTCTTTCTGTCCCCGATTTCAATTCGGAAGACTATTGCTTCACATTCCAGTATCTGTGGAAGAACACCTTCAAGAGCAAGGTTGCGAGAATCAGCGATATCGTTTTGATTCAGTACAATATGGGCGCAGGGAGAAGTTACCTGATGCCTGTAGGCAAGGCCGAAGACTGGCAGATCGCAGACCTTCTGAATGCAATGCTGTCAACCGGTACCGCCAACAGCCAGAGCCCATTGCTCTCCGATGACGGCAAGCTTGTTGTCTACGGGGTTTTGCCGCAGCAACTGGACTTCTTCGAGAGTCATTTCAGCGGAAAGTACACCGCGGAACTTTTCCGTATGGGAGCGGACTACATCTACGAAGCGGAAAACCTCAAGACACTCCGCGGCAAGAAGTACCAAAGCAAGCGCAACTTTGCAAACGGATTCCGGCGGCTGTACAACTGGAGATTCGAGCCGATAACGGAAGAGAACATTCCGGAGTGCCTGGAGATGAACGACGAATGGTGCCGCCGCGGAGGCTGCAGCGGGGATTTCTGGAAAAACAACGAGTTCTGCGCCACAAGAGTTGCCCTCAACAACCTCAAAGCCCTCGGCCTGGACGGCGGCCTTCTGAGAGTTGAGGGTAAGGTTGTAGCCTTTAGCATCGCCGAGAAAACAAACTCCAACACACTGATCGTGCATATTGAAAAGGCTCTGACGGAATATCGCGGAGCATACCAGGCAATGGGCCAAGAGTTCCTGAACTATATGGATGGACTTCTGAGAGAGCGGGAAAACCTCCCGGACGGTACGCCGGCTTTCACGCTAGTAAACCGCGAAGACGACTCAGGAGACGAAAACCTCCGCAAAGCCAAACTCGAATACCACCCAATCGAGATAAAAGAAAAATACCTGGTAACAATACAACTATGAAAAGACTGTTGCTCATGGCCCTGGCCGCAATGCTTCTGATGCCGCTATCGGCTCTCTGCCAAAAGAAAGCGAAGATTGACAAAAAGGCGGGATATATGGACGTGCCGTATTTCGCCGATCACAATCGCGATGAAAACGCGCTCTCCGGACACGAATTCATTCAGAAGGTGCAGGATATGGACTTTTGGGAAATGGAGGAAGAAACCGTTAAGGAAATCTTTTCCGGAAATATGCCGTCTGCTCTTAAGAAGTTCCGGAAAATAAAGTATAACGTTTACCACTTGGAACGGGACAGTAAGGGAAAGGAAATCAACAAAAAGTACACGGTGGAAATGTGGGTGCTCCCCGATTATCTTGCAGTGGGAAGCGACGAGGATTTTGTGCGTATGCCGATGGGGCCTCTGGCTGCCCAGAGGGTGGCTGACTCCCTGTACTGCTCGCTTCCGACAACGTTCCTTGTTGACAGGATTGACGAGGCTGCAGAAGGACGTATAGAAATCTTTCCGTTCCGCCCTGTTGGAGACAGGAACATGAAACCTCTCTGTTTCGAGGATAGCAACAATGCTATCAATGCCCTGATGAGGGCAAAAGGGCTCCATTTCGGGCAGTTTGTGTCCGGCTTGAAGAAAGATGTGGTTTTAACCACAAGACTCGAAAACGAGGCCGGTTTTGACCGCCACGTGGCAATCTACGGATGGCATCATCCAGACGGCCATCCTCAGCAGCCACTGTTCATCCGCCACGGCAACTTCTACTCGGACTATAGCCACGGAATCCGACTCATCTACCGCACCATCAGGATAGACGGCAAGGAGTATGATCTCCGTTCAGTTCTGGAAGACCCGGGAATGTTTCAGCTGGTCAGTTCCGAGCCCGTTCCTTTCAAACGCGCCTCCTACGACTGGCAGAAACCCTGGATCTTCAAACGCTAACGTCCTCGGGAGCGAAATCGCCTAAAAACGTTCCTGACCTAACGTTTTGTGGATAGACCGGGAACAAAAACGCCCAAAAACGTTCCTGGTCTACTGCTTTTCGGGTAGACCGGGAACGAAATGCCGCGGATTTTCAAGAAGAAGCGGTAAGCTGCAGGTCTTCAGGAGGGAGGCGGGGCGATGGTGCTTTGCAAAGGGTTGGGATTCAGAGATATAGAGAATAATCACATCCTGAAAAATGCGGTTATTCTGCAGGGATCTGTTTTTCAACGACTTACTGAGCACCATCGCCCTGAGGTTTTTCGGGGAGGTTAATAAAAAAGCCGGCGGAAAATCCGTCGGCTTTTGTTTGCACTTACAGAGAGGATCACTTCAGGCGGTTGATGGTCTGGGTGAGTTCTGCACGGAGTTCAGGCTCGAGGTCTGAAATCTCTGCGAGGATCTTCTGGCAGCCATCGATGATTTCCTGCTTTCTGTAGGAATAGATGTACCAGCCAAGAGCCTCAGCGATGTTCAGCTTCACCTTGAGGGAGTTGTCCTTGTCGGTGAGAGCCTCGAGGAACTGAGGGATTGCCTCGTGGAGGTTGTAGTTACGGGTCATGCGGATGTCGGAAATCCTTTCTCCCTCCTTTGCGGATTTGTCAAAGATTTCCTTGACCGTACTCTCGTAACGTTTCTGGTTGCGGGCAATGCTCTTGGAAACTTCATCAACTACCTCATCGTTGTTCAGGTAAGTCATTGAAGGCTTTACCTTCTCCAGAGCGTCCTTGAGGGCCTGGTGGTTGACGTTGAGGAAGTTGGTGGAGATGTTGTAGTTTACTCTCTTTGCCTCTGGGTAGTTGACGAAAACATCCATCATAGTCTCCATCACCCTAGGGTCACCGTTTCTTCCGCAAAGGTCTGCGGCACGCCTTCTGACAACTTCATAGCGGTCCTTAAGGCCAAGCTTGAGAGCCTCTACAAAGTGGTCGTTGTCCATCCTGCTGAGAAGGGTGAGGCATTCCATCCTCACGGTTCCGAACTTGGAATCTTTCATCTTCTGGAGAATCTCCTCGGATGAAATCTGGTTCAGATCCCTCAGCATACGCATTGCAACGTTCTGGACTGCCGGATAAGGATTGTCCAGCTGGCTTCTCCAGTAGGCGGCGTTGGTGCGGTTGGCCGCAATCACGCCCTTGAAGTCGAAGTCGGCCCCGCTGTTGAAGTGGAACGTAGGGTCGCCGATGAGATGGCCCTCCAGGGTTGCCACAAGGCGGTTGTATTCACCGATCCTGGCACCCAGGGAGATGATGCCCACACACTCGTAGGTCCACTTGTCCTGGAGAACGTTGACGGTGTTGCCCTGGCAGACTACAGTACGTCCATTGCCGAAAATATAGTAGCCGCTGATGTTGCCCTTGCGGTGGAAACTGCCGTTGTAGCAGGCGTTGAACATCACGAAGTAAGGCTGAGGGTTGAAGCCCTTGAGGTCCTTAAGGTCGATGATGATGAGCCTTCTGTCCTCCTTTGCCTTCTCGTTTGCCGCTTTCCTTTCCTCTGGAGTCATGTTCTGGGTCTTCCACCAGTCGTCGAAGAACTTAGGAGTTACGTGGAAATCCGTGCAGAGGGTGTCGATGAGCCTCTTTGCGTATGCGTTGGCGTCATCATCGCTCATTCCGGCCTTCTTACGCTTGGCAACTTCCTTGGAAAGGATGTCGTATGGACCGGCATCCCATCCCCAGCCGTGACGGTACTTGTTCACGTAGTCCTGCGGAGTTTCCTGGGCAGGAAGCTCGGAGATGTGCTGCTTGTCTATGCTGCCGTGCTCGTTGAAGAAGATGGCGTCCACTTCAGGCCTCTGAAGCTCGTCGAACAGGCGGTACTTCATATAATCCTCGTGGCGGAAGTTCAGCTGCTTGAGGTTGCGGGAAGAGTTCTTCACAAACTGGAAGTTCTCCTCCAGGGTAACGCTCTCGTCAAGCCAGGTGATAAGACAGTCGGAGTTGTAGCCGTGGCCCGCGAAGGTCACGATGTTGTCCAGGTCCTCTCCTGTCTTCTTGGCGGCGACAACCTTCTCGAGGAAGATTGCTATGGCCTCGTACTTGTCCCCGCCGAGTTCTGCCGGATACTTGATCCTGGCGGAATAGTATGTCGGGTTCAGGTGCTGGGCGCAGTCGGTTTTGAGGTTGTAGTAGAAGAAATCCGTATCCACGGTGTCCTGGCCAAGATACTCGAAGTCCAGATGGAGGTCATCGTAGAAACGGTCGCTTCCAACGCTGGACTCGTTGCGGTCGAACTTGTCCTCGTCCATCTTGAAGGCCGTGGTCATGTGCTGGGCGTTGCGCACCATGGCAACAGGAATGTCGCCGATGAGCACGATTCCCTCAAAATTCTTGGCCTTTTTGTAAAGCTTCTTGAGCTCTTCGCGGATCTGCATCGGGTTCTCCCAGTCTCCGCGGAGGATGTAGGTCTTGAGACCGTCATCCTGCAGAGCGTCCCTATAGGCGTAAACCTGAGGCTTGCAGGCCTCGTAAGTTCCGTTGTCAATGACAATCGCAAACGTGTTGCCCTTCTTTGAAGTAGGCTTTTCAAGCTTTATGTTCTGGGCTGAGACCGTTGCCGCGAGGCAAACTGAAACAATTGCTAAAAGTATTCTTTTCATATCTGCCTCCTTTTACTTTTTGGAACTTAAACGGGTTATAGCACTGATCAGAGCCGGACGCATCTCCTCAGGAGTCTTTTCGTCCGCAAGAAGCTTCTTGCAGGAATCGATGATGTCCTGCTTGCGGTAAGAAAGCCTCCACCAGGCAAGGGATTCAGCCATAAGGGTGCGGATGAACACATCGTCATCAGGATCTTCCATAACCTTCAGGCACTGGTCGAGATTCTGATGGTACTGGCGGTTCCTGAGGAACTGGATGTATGAAACCCTCCAGCCGCTCTTCTTTTCCTTGTTAGTGATGCTCTCGATGGAAGACTTGCCAGGGTTGTCCTGTACAAGTTTCAGGAGTTCTCCGCGATCCTTGTCCGCATTGTAATAGCGGCGGTCAAAGAAGTATTCATTGATGGCGTCTTCAGCCTTGGCTTCGTCGAAGCATAGAAGAGACTGTGTACCCTGGAATACAACTCTTGTTGCGTGGATGTCTTTTACATAGGCGCTTATCAGATACGGCAGGAACTCTTCCGCGCCGACCTGTCCCATACGGGTTACGGCGATGCGGCGGATGTACTCGAAACTGTCTGTTACGGCAAGCTTGAGAGCCTCGCGGTAGTTATTGTCGTTGATTCTTTCCAAAAGCCTCAGCGAATTGTACCTTACGACTGCGTAAGGGGATTCCTTGAGCTTGTTCAGGAGAATATCCGAAATGCCCGGATAGTCGCCCTCGAAGAGCTTGATTTCCGCCATGTTCTGGATCTCAGGATTCCCGTCGTCCAGGCGGGATGCCCAGTAGGCGTTGTCCTTGATCGGGATAACCTTGTTCAGGTCTTCGCTGCCTTCCTCAGCTGCAAAATGGAATGTAGGGTCGCCGATCAGATGGCTTTCCAGAATGTTGATGTGCTGTGCCCAGAGGCCAACCCTGACACCATCGCCGAGAAGGCCGAGAAGGTCGAAAGCGCTCTTGTCCTGAAGCACATTCACGCTGTTTGCGAAGCCGACAACGCAGCTGCCCTTTGCCATGATGAACTTGCCGGCGATGAAATCGTCGTGACGGTAGTCTCCGTTATAGCAGGCGTCAAATATCACCATCCTGGCGTTAGGAGCGATATCGTTAATCTCCTCAAGGATAATCCCTTCCTGAAGGTCTTTCAGCGAGTCTGCCTTAACGGCCTCGCGATCATTGTAGTCTGCCATCCAGGTGGAATCCAGCCCCCACTCAGCAAGCCTGCCCTTTATGCGGTCAGGATTGCGGCGGGCCATGCTGCGGATGTATGTGTGGAGGTAATCAGCCGGCTTTTGGTCTTCAGGTGCTCCGGAAAGATACATCCTGAACCAGTCTCCGTGCTCGTGGAATACCATGAAATCCACATCCGGACGGCGGAGTTCCTTGATCACATAAGGCTTCATGTAATCCTCCATGCTGTAGCGGAGGTAACGGGCCTCTCCTTCCTTGTTGAAGACTTCTCCGAACTGCTCGTTTACAATCTGGCGCTCTGCCCTCCAGGCCGTGATGGAATTAGAGTATGAGCCGTGGCCGGTGTAGGAAACAAACTGGTCGAACTTGTTGTTTGCCTTGTGCTCCCTTACAGCCTTCTCCAGATAGGCGGCAATCTGCTTGCAGCCGCATCCGTTGCTCTTCTGAGGGCGGATTCTGGCGGAGTAGATGTCGCACTCGATGTAAGGAGCGCTGTCCGGTGCAAGTTCATAGAAGTGGTGCAGACCCTGGGTGGAATCCGCAATCTTGTTGAACTTGAGGTCAAAGTCATCGTAGAAACGGTCAGAAGGAACTGCCACAACCTCAAGAGGATATTTCCTCTCGTCCATCTTGTAGGCGGAGGTCATGAACTGGGCCTTCATCACCATTGCGACAGGTACATCGCCGATGAAAACGGTTCCCTCCAGATTGTTTTCCTTATAGAGTTTCTGAAGCACTTCCTTCACCTGCTCAGGGCTCTCCCACTTCGCTGAGACAATGAATGTAGGAAGGCCTTCGGACTCGATGGTCTTCTTGTACTCGGCGACCTGCGGAGCGCATTTTTCCAGCGTGTGGCTGTCTATGATCACGGCAAAGGAAGTCTTGCCTTCTACCGACGGCTTCTCCACGTTCTGTGCCCTGAGGCCTGTGGACAGTACCGCCAGCAGCAATAAAACGGTCAATTTTCTTATCATTTCCCTTTCTTTTGATTTTGAAATTGATCTTAAAGAAAAAAGAGGGCCGGCCGGATGGTCAGCCCTCTGATTCAGTTCAGCTTTCCTAGAAGGTCAAACCTACCTTGAAAGTAATCAGGTTCCTCTTGCTGAAGATACTCTTCTCCTGGTCAGCTCCATGATAAGGGCTGAGGAACGGGAACTTCTTGATGGCATCTCCCCAGGTGGTGTTGTCTCCGCCTGGCTTTACATTCTCATATCCGAATGAAACGAACAGAGAAGAAAGGCTCTTGATACCGCAGAAGCTGTAGGTAAGATTGAATCCCCACTTGGTGTAGTCTGAGCTCTGGTAGATGAAGTCCATCAGGGCAAAGTCCGTGAAGGCCTTGTTGTCTTCCTTTACTCCACCGTAGTCGAAGGTTCCCCTTGAGTTGTTGTTGACACCACCGTATGCGTTGATAGTAACAACGTTCTTGGTGTCTACAATCCAGTTGTAGGTAACGTCTGCTCCAACGAACAGATTGTTGATCTGCTTGTGGGTTTCAGGAACATAGTAAACGAAGTGATCCTTCACGCTCTTTGCGTTCAGGCCGAACTTCCAGGTGTAGGAATCACCCTCGGCCATCAGATAATCAACGTTGAACGTCTGGGTTCTCTTGTGGAACTTGGAGCGCTCGAACATGGCATCCGTGATGTAGCTCTGGATCTCGTAGGTGTTGTCGTAAGTCTGGAAGTACTCGATACCCCTCATGTCGTTGTTGTCAAAGCGGTAGCGGAAGAAGAAGCGATCCTTTTCGGTAAAGTTGTACTGGGCTGCGAAGTTTGCACCCCATACGGTCTTCTTAACCGTACCTGACATCTGAGGCTTGGTGTAGTTGCAGAGCACGTCCTCAACCCTGTAGAGATAGTCTCCGGAAAGCAGCACCTTGAACTTCTCGTTCTTGAAACTGTACTGGAGGCTTCCGCCAAGGGCGTTGGCGTTGTAGTTACGCAACTTGTTGATACCTGAGAAGGATGCTATGATTCCATCGTTGAAGAATCCCGGAGCAACCATTTCCCAGCCCTTCTGGTCCTGGAGGTGGTTGACGTTCTCAGGAGATCCGTCCTCGCGGTAGCTGGTGTAGTGGAATACAGCACCCAGGCTGTTGCTCGGGTTGAACTCCCATACCAGAGAAGGCATAACGTTCAGGTTGGAAACCCTGGTCAGAGGACGAGGGTCCAGCTGCTTGGCTGCAATCGCTGCCTGGTAGCCACCGGCGATACCGATGATCAGGTGGTTGTTGATCAGGCGAGGGAAACCGGCCTTGAAGTTCATGTCGTAAGTCTGGTTCTTCCATTTGCTTACGTTCTCGTCAGCAACGAAGAAAGGCATGTCGCGTGTAGGGTCTGCAAGGGTGGCATTCCATTTTGCTCCGGAGATATTATCCTTGGTGTAGGTGAAGTCTCCCCAGATATACATGTTATTCACATTCTTGTAGATACCACCACCGTCTGTGTGGAACTTAATGGTGTTGATTTTCTCGCCGACCTGTTTCGGCTTGAAATCACCCTTCTTGTAGTCGATGCCGGCAAAAGCGTTTGCCATAAGCTCAGGAGCATCCACCATACCTCCGGCAGCGTTCTCGGTGTTGTTGATCCAGATGTTTTCCAGAGCCGCCCTTTCAATGGCTGCCTTGGTTCCTGTCTGGGCCGTGGCCACGTAACCGGCAAACAAAGCCGGAACCAGTATGGCCGCTATCTTGAATATCTTGTTCTTCATAACAATCATCTTTTAAGCGTTACTATTTGTACCAAGTCCAGGATGGAACCTTCTCGCCGTTACGGCGGATAACAGGATGGTCGTTAACCTGGAAGTCGTCAGTAGAGTTGTTCGTGTCCTGATACTTAGGAGTACCGTCGCTTCTCTTCTCCACAACCTTCCTGGATACGGTCTTTCCGCAATATGTAGCCTCCACTGAAGTACCTCCGGCATCTACGAAGCCAGGGATTCTCTTCATGTGCATAGCGCTCATGTTGGTAAGAAGCTCTACGCCGTCAAGTATCCAGTCTGCAGGGATCTTGGCATACTTGGAAGTCTTTTCAACCTCGGTCTGGTAATGAGCGGCATCCTTGTAGTAAGCCTCGTCAACAGTCGTTCCTGCCGGAGCCTTGAATACGCAGAATGCAGCTCCGAATACAGAAGTAAGCCACTGCATGCTGTTCCAGTTTGTGTAGAAGATGCATGTCAGGTTAGGAACGTCCGGATTGTAACGGGATGCGTTTCCTGTCCAGGTCTGGAAGTCTGCCATAGAGTTGTCGTAAGAGTTAGGGTTATTGAGTGTGTGGTCTCTTGGCTCCTGTGCAACAACTACACTTTCTCCCGGCAATACAGGATAGTCTGTTCCAGTTCCAGGGAACTGCCAAACCATCATACTGTAAACATAGTTGCCGTCTCCGTCCTCGTCCGGCCAGACTGGCAAGTTTGCAGTAGCAAGGTTTGGATGAAGCTGTGCAAAGCAAACGCCGTCCAGGTAGAAGACGTCGTCAGAGTTATTGGTGAACTGATAGGTCTGGTCCCTGAAGTAGTAGCTTGCAATACCGCAGTAGTAAATTTCACTTATACAGAAAGATCCTACCTTTGCAGGACGTACAACCAAACGATACTGGTCGTCCTTATCTGCCTGCTCCGGAGTTACATCCTCATATACCGTGATGCTTGGAACGTTTCCGTTTATGAAGTACTGGTAGCCGTCGTGGGTGGCACGTCCGGTTACGCTTATGGAGTAAACACCAGGTTCAATCTCAACGGTAGCAATACTGTTGGCACCGGTCATTCCCTTGAATACCTGTCCGGTCTTTACGTTGGTAAAAGTCACCTCAACACCGGCGGTGGAGAAATTAGGGTCTGGAGTAATGGAACCGCCTTTCGGAATAAAGCCCGTGGCTGCACAAACCTTAAAGGAGACGCTGATGGGCTCTATCTTCTTCACGTCCTTTACATCTTCCATCATGTCGATGCAGGAAGACAGCAGGAAGGCGAAGGTAGCTACTAATAATATCGCATATATCTTTTTCATAATCACGATCTTCAAAAGTTATTTAATACGTGCAGTCAACTGCAGTCCGAAGAAGAAGACGTTGGAGTTCCTTCGCTCCTTGCTTCCAGGGCTCTTGACAAGAGACTGGAGTGGTGTGCTTCTAAACATATTGTTGGCGAAGAACGATACATCGAAGTTCTTGAACTGCTTTGTAACGTTAACATTGATACAGAGAACCGGATTGTATGACGGCTCTATCTGCCTTCTGTTCTTTGCGATGGCACCGTTGGTCTCGTTGCGGAGGATAGGCAGCCACTTGTCGTAATCCGGGTTGGTAGGATTTGCCCATTCAGGATTGAAATCGTGAACCTGGCCGTCTGCTATAGAGAGATACTTCACCGGAATAGTGTCGCATGCTCCATAGGTTACCCAGCTCTTTTCTCTCCAGTTGACATTGGCTGTCAGGGAGATAACGAAACCGATCTTTGGAATGTTGTGGGTCACGATGAGGTTGGTGATCAGGTTCTGCTCGCGGCTGATACCGGAAGAAATCTTGGACTCGTAGATACCCATATTGGCCTCTTCGCTTCCGTTCTTGCTGTACCAAACCCAGCCGTTGTTCCAGCCCTTGTAGTCGTAGAACTCTCCGTTAACCAGGAAGCTGGTGCGGATAGCGTTGATTCTTCCGAAGTCAATCACAAACTCTACACCCTTCTGCTCGGATGAGCGGTTGTTGGCAGGAGTTGTGTACTGGAGGAATATCTTGCCATCGTTCTCCAGGGTAAGTGCCGGCAGGCTTCCGTCTGCAGGATAAGTGTCAACCTTATATCTGAGGAACGGAACATATCCGTAGTCGTTCAGTCCCTTGGAGAAGGTATATCCGTTGTGTGTCCAGTCCTTGTAACCGGTAACGGCGATTCTCACCTTCTTTATCTTGAGGTCGAATCCGATCTCGGCCTTCTTCTGCTTTGCAAGCTGGAGGCCATCGTTCTTGATGTCGTAAACGTGGGTTGTGATCAACTGGAACTTCTGTCCGTCCGGAACGGTGGTGGACAGGGAGTTGTTGAAGTTTACGATATCGAAGTAAGCGTTGTCTGGATAAACGTATGCCATGGTAGGAGCCATAACGCTCACACCATAACCTCCCCTGACACTGAATACGCCAGGAACAATGTCCATGGATGCGTTGACTCTAGGAGAGAATGCGTCTGAAACATTCCAAACCTTGTCATAACGCACACCGGCCACTACCTTGAACTCGCCGCCGGCCCAAAGAGGGAAGCGGAAGTCTTCCTGAGCGTATACACCAAGCTTGTTCATGAACGGAATATCCTTGTAAGGCCTTTCCCTCTGGGTTGCAAAACGATAGGAAACAGCACGGTAAGGAGGGGTGTCGTAGTCGAATACTTTACCCTTGCCCCTGTTGCCGTCGTTGTGGAAGTCTGCTCCAAGGATGATGTGGTGGCTGGTCTTGCCGATATTTCCGGAGAAGTTGAGCATCAGCTTTGCGAATGTGTTGAGCTCCTTTCCGTAAACGTTGTACTCGTAAGTGTAGGAAGCAGGAGTGATCCAGCTCTTGTCGTTTGCGAGTTCGTCATTAGGGCCGAACCAGGTAAGAGGCTTTCCGCTGATATCGTAGATAATGGTTCCAGGACGGCTGGACAGAACGGATCCGTCTATCTTGGAGTATGAATAAGGAACATCGGCGTTGGTTCCCTGATCCTTATAGTAGCTCCAGCGGTTAGTGTAGTTGAAGGATGCCGTGTACTTTATGTTCTTGAACCATCCGGAATTGATCCTGATTTCTCCGTTGTGGGTGAGGCGGATTCCCTTGTCGCGCCTGTTGCGGTACTCGAAATCTGTCTTGTCCTCAGGATTAGGCTCGGCCTTCTCCTTTGTCCACAGGTAATTCAGGGCGGTGTTGGTGTAGAACTTGCCACCGAAGAAAGTGTTGGAATAAGCTATTCTTCCGGTTGACCTGTGATATTTGTCGTAACCTTCTCTAGGATCGGCGACAGAACGTGCGTAGTCAACACCGTAGTTGATGAAGCCGTTGCCTTCTCCAAGGCCGAAGCCGTGGGTTGCGCCGATTGCATAAACGTTAGGGTTTGTGTTGAACTTTATGGAAAGAGGCTCAACACCGCTCTTTGCGTTTACGATAACTGTACCTGAAGAAGCGTTTCCGTATTCAACGGATGCGATACCCTGGATAACCTCAACGCTCTCCACGTTATCCGTGGTGATGGTCCTGAGGTCAATACCGGTTGAAGGGCTCTGTCCTCCAGAACCAGGGTTGGCACCTCCGATAGCGGCTGACATTGTCTGCATGTTGGCGGCGTTGGAAATAGGAGCACCATCCATGATGATTGCGGTTCCCATTGCGTTGGCGCCACGGATAGACAAGGTCTTAACGCCCTGAAGGTCCGGTTTGAATGTACTTGATGTAATGTCAGCACCAGGAAGCAGGGCCATCACGTCTGCAAGTGAACTTGCCTGGATGTGCTCGATAGCCGTCCTGTTAATCTTTGAAGCCGTTGCTGCACCGGCCTTGGAAACCTCAGCGGTAACGGTTACGTCGTCCAGACGGAAGTCCGCTATCCTGAGCTTGAAGTCATATACCTCCTTTGCTGCGGTAATCGTGACCTTGATGTTCAAAGTCTCGTAACCCAGAGAGGCAACTATGACATCGTAAGTAGCAGGAGCTATGCCCTTGATGACATACTCTCCTTTCTCGTTGGCCACAGCGCTCATACCCGCGCTCGGTATCTGAACCGTAGCGTAAGGAATAGGCGCTGAAGTTCCATCGCTCACCTGCTCCGTGATGGTTCCCTTGATGGTAACCAACCCTTGGCGCTGGGCCCAGGCGCTTCCGCACAGCAGAAGCAGGGCCAAAGCCAGAAGCAGGCTGCTTGCTTTAAATTTAGTTTCCTTCATAGATTTAATATAATTGGTTTGATGAAATTTCCCCACTTTAATTCTTTCCAAATATAAGAAAATAATTTCAGTTTCTTTAATTTTATGTACCATAAAATCGGAAGCCGTTGTGCAGACACTCACAAATCGCTGAGTTACAGCCAGTAATAAATATAACAAAATTGTTATTAAATATTGGGCCGTTTTCGTTAATTTTGTGGTACAACAGAACGGTTATGGAAGAGATAAAAATGGTCGATCTGCTCGGCCAGCACAATCAGATAAGGCAGGATATTGACTCCGCGATTAAATCCGTCATTGATTCGTCCGCATTCATCAGGGGAAAACAGGTTAAAACCTTTGAGGAAAACCTGGCCAGATACCTTGGTGCAAAGCACGTCATAGGCTGCGGAAACGGAACGGATGCGCTTCAGATTGCGCTGATGGCTCTCGGACTGGAACCGGGAGACAAAGTGCTGGTGCCGGCCTTTACCTATGTGGCAACGGCGGAAGTCATAGCCCTGCTGCATCTTGTGCCGGTAATGTATGACGTGAACCCGAGAACCTTCAACACAGACGCCCAGGTTTCCCTGGAGTATATGGATGAATTTGTGGACGAAAGGACCAGGGCAATAGTCCCCGTCCATCTGTTTGGACAGTGCAGCCAGATGGACGCCATACTGGAATTTGCGCATCGCCATAACCTGAAGGTGGTGGAAGACTGCGCCCAGGCCCTCGGTTCAAAGTGCACCGTCGGCGACAAGGAACTCTTTGCCGGTACAATCGGAGATATCGGCTGCACATCCTTCTTCCCTACCAAGAACCTCGGCTGCATGGGAGACGGCGGGGCCCTGATCACAAACGACGACGCCCTGGCAGAAAGAATCAAGATGATTGCCAACCACGGCCAGAAAGTAAAATACCATCACGACCTGATCGGATGCAACTCCCGCCTGGACACTATCCAGGCCGCCGTGCTGGACGTCAAACTCAGGCATCTGGATGAATATATCTCTGCTAGAAGAAAAGCGGCCGCATCATATACCCGCCATCTTAAGGCTTTCGACCCCCTGGAGAGATATGTGTGCACTCCGGCGGAATGTGATTTCACCACCCACACCTATCACCAGTACACCCTCATAGTAAAGGATCGTGAGAAGGAACTCTCCCAGGACAAATCCACAAGAGATGTCCTCAAGGCCTTCCTGGCGGAAAAAGGCATCCCTTCGATGATCTACTACCCGCTGCCTCTCTCAAGACAGGCAGCCTTCCAGAACATCGCCAAAAAGCGGGAAGACTTCAACCCGGAAGCGGAAGACTCCCTCCACAACTCCGAGTTCCTCGCAGACCACGTCCTCAGCCTCCCTGTGCACACCTGCCTGCAGGAAGACCAGATCGGCTATATCGTTGAAGCGATAAAAGAGTTTTATTTGTCTGCGAACCTGTGAAATAGCTTTGCAACCAAAGGGTAGTACCAGGCGTTTCTGTTAATGGAGGTGGTATATTTAGCCCCCAGTTTCTTCAGATATCTTTTGAACGGGGAGATTTCCCTGAACTTGACTCCGGTTATCTCGGCGATGATGTCTCTGACACGTTGCGACATCTGGAAATAAACCTTGCGCTGGAAATGGTTTATGTTATCTGAAAAAGAATCCTGGCCTTCAATGTAGTCGGTAATGTTAATCAGGTGCAGGCGGCTGTTGCCGGACACAAACTCCCTGATAGCATCGTTGAATTTTTTATGTTTCTCAGCCCTGTTTACATAGGCCGGTGTGGTCTTTCCTTCATATTCAATCTCACTTCCAAGGATCAGGCAAAGATGAGTCTTAGGGGATATCTTGTTCATCAGGACTTTCAGGTTCTCCACATACCCTTTCTCGTCCAGAGGGCCGAGATATTCGTATTTGCCGGCAAACTCCTCCAGATACTCTCTGGAGAACTTGTTCATGTAATTGTACTGCGCTCCGGAAATAATGCTGTCCCACTTGGAAGGGTCGGTCAGGTCTCCTGTCCATTCTCCGAATGCAACCTTCAGGTTGGAACCCTTCCTTCTGTAAATGGCAAGATGCGGCTCGTGCAGCGTGCTGAGGAATATGATGTCCAGATCCCTGTCAAACATACGGGTTGTAAACATCCCGGGATCGTTGAAAATGCATTCGTCCACAAGCAGTTTCCTGTCGCTTTCTCCCAGGAAAGGAAGATTCAGGTAATTCTCGGAGTGATTGTGATGCTCCACCTCGTTGTGTCTCAGCGGCCCAAGATATGTAAACTCTTCTATTACCTCTCCTTTATACTGCAGATAGGACGCCAGGATGGACAGGTCGCAAGGTCCCTTGAAGAGAATCTTTGACCCGGCGGACGGTTGGGTGGCGCCTTGTTCTTCCGCTTTGCCTCCCGATGTCCGGTTTATCCAATCAGGTGGCGGCACAATTTCCAGTTTTGTTATGACCTCGCCTTTTACCTCCAGCTGCGGATATCCAAGGGTAGAGAAAACCCACTGCTCAACCCCCTGCCCTATTGCGCGGCAGGAAAATAGAAAATGCTCGGCGATGTTGTCCTTTATGGCAAAGAAGCCAACTATGCCATAGTCTCCGAACTTGTCTTTGACCGTGACATATCCCGTGTTGTAACTCTGATCTTTGAGAATGGCCTCAAGCTCTTCCCTGCTTATGCGCTTCTTGGTGTAATTCAGCTGGTTTGTGCGGTGAATCAGCTCGTGGATTCTGTCTATTTGGGCAAGACAGTCCTTCTTGATCTCCACCACGGTTTCCGTACTGTAAAGGAATTCAAGGTTGGAAGAAAACTCGTTGCGGCTTTTGACTTTGGTCTCCAGCACCTGATACTGTTTCAGTCTTTTGTGCGCAAGGTCTTTTGGCTCCTGGACGGCAGCCCACTCCTTCAGGGGTGGAAGCACTTCGTTTGGATCTGCGGCCATAAGCCCTTCGCAATAATGAAGGGCTTCGTTGCGGTTTACGGGATTGTCGTCGAGGAACAGCACATTGACGTTCCTAAGGCCCATATCCTTTATCATCGCGGAAATTCTCTTGCCCTTTGGAGTCCAGTCTATAGACTTGAACACGAAGAAATCTTCAACACCAAGCTCCTTCAGTTTTTCTATGGTCTGGTCCTCATCATTCTTTGAGCATATTGAATTGACAATTCCAATGTCTGTCAGTCTTTTCACGAGATCTATGTTGGAATCGATACCCGATATCCCCTCTTCGCTCAAAGTGCCGCTCCAGAAGGTATCGTCCAGGTCCCAGACCACAAGCTTTATTTTACTGAAATCAACTTCCATAGTCAATGTTATTTTATGCCGAAGATTCTGTGATACAGCTGTTTTAGTTTTTTCTTCCACTTCGGCTGGGATGGAAGCCAGCTTGCAAGATACCAGTGGATGGCGCGGGTGTTGGGCGTTTTTCTCAACCGCCCGGTTGTGGATTCAAGAGGATTGAAAAATTCTGCAGGATAGAAATAGTTGCCGTCTATTTCTTCAATTGTTCCTCCTCCCTTCAGCCCCTTTTCAAGGAAAATGCGGGTGATGAGAGGATTCATCGTGAAAGAAGAAATATTGCCATCCTTGTCATAAAAAGGCAAGGAGGTGTATTCTTCCAGTATCTGACCGTAAAACGGATTGTCCTTTTCCGCGGCAAGGCAGAGTCCGCCGGCAAGAGAAGGGCGTTTCCCATTGCCCCCGTCTATCTCGAAGGCCCATATTGGACCTTTCTCCAGAAGGTCGTCCACCGGCTTTATAACTTCCACATCCACATCAAAGTAAATGCCGCCGTATCTGTAGATTACCCAAAAGCGGGCATAGTCGCTCACAAAGGCATATTTGCCTGCCTGATAGGCCTCTTTTGTGTACGGTATGATGTTAACGTCGAAGTTATCCTCGTTCCACTCCTTGATCTGATAATCCGGAAAATATTTCTTCCAGCTGTCTATACATTTGACTGCAGATTCGGGAAGGGGATTCCTGCCGAACCAGCAATAATGTATGACCTTAGGTATCATCTCTATATTGTGGAGTTATTCTCAAACAGCTCCAGAAGCTTGTCTGTACGCTTACTGTTGAGTTTCAGACGCTTCATTCCGTGATAAAAAGTGGAATAGCGGTGAAAGTCGGAACCGGTAAAATTGTACATTCCGTTGTCCAGCAAGTCGAAAGCCCTTTCCAGCACAGCGTCTCCATAGTAACCGGCAAGGGAAAGAAAGTTGAGCTGGAATTCGTAGCCTTTTTCCTTAAGAGTCCTGTAATCCCTCTTTGTCATGTACTGATACCTTTCCGGATGGGCTATTATCGGCCGGTAGCCGTTAAGGGCCAGGGAATAGAGGATCTCCGTCATCTCTACAGGAGGGGCAAAGTACGAGGTCTCGACCAGCACGTGCTCCCCGTCCGCATAAGTGATAATATCCTTTGCCTGAACCTTGGCCAGGAATTCCTTGTTCATCATATATTCGGCAGCCAGACGGATTTCCACGGCACCGGAATAATGCTTTTTGTATTCTTCAAACCTCTCTTTCAGGTGCGCATTGGAAAAACCGCCTTCAGGCTCTCCTGCAAAAACGCTTGCCTTTGCCGATTCCTCATATAGCTTTTCTTTCCTGCCGATCAGCACGGCGCTGGAAACGATTCCGGATCCATTATCTTCTGCCGTAGGCGCATCTTCCCGGGCTTTTGACCTGGAATGGCGACGGCGTGCGGGAGCGCCTTCCCTATCTACCACAGCACCCTCCAGTCCCATACTGTGCGGGGTGAAGTACACCCTTTTCACACCAGCCATAGCCTCCTGCGCCAAGAGTTCAAAACTTTCTGAAAGACTGTCCATTCCATCATCCACACCAACTAGAAGATGGCAGTGGATGTCCGTTGCGTTATCGAGAAATTTTACTCCGGATACTTTTTTCTTGCCGAACCAAAACATAAGTCTAATTACCAGCGGTGAGTATTATGATGCCTCTTTGTAAGCATCTTTCCTATTACCGGGAGCTTCTCAGCCCATTTGCGGATTTTGGATTTTTTCCGGCCTTCATATTCTTCCGAACCGTAGCCATAGCCATAGCCGTAACCGTAGCCATATCCATAGCCGTAGCCATATCCATAGCCGGACTTCTTCTGCTCCGTAGAATTCAGAACCACGCAAAGGTTGTTCAGGCTCTTTTCCTTGTAGAGTTTCTCAACATCCGGCAGCAGACGGCGGTCCATAACACCGGCCCTGATCACGAAGATGGTAAGGTCGCAGAGTTTGTTCACGATGCTGGCGTCTGCAACGATTCCGCTAGGAACGTTATCCAGGAATATGTAGTCGTAACTCTTCTTCAGCTCGTTGACAAGTATGCCAAGACGGTCTGTCATAAGAAGTTCGGTCGGATTAGGAGGTATAGGGCCCGCAAAAATCACATCGAGCTTGCTTGAGAAAGCTCCGCGATGGATAATTTGGGAAACATCGTCTATCTTTCCGGAAAGGTAAGTTGTAAGGCCGCTGACAACCTTTGATTCTCCCTCGTTCTTAACCAGGGTTTCCAGGGTTGCCTTCCTGATATCCGTATCTATCAGGATAATCTTCTTGTTGGCCTGTGCAAAGCTTACCGCAAGGTTGGTGGAGACGAATGTCTTTCCGTTGCCAGGAGTTTGGGAAGTGAACATCACAACTTGCTTCTGGCCGTTGGAAACGTTCATGAAGTCCATATTGGTGCGGATGATTCTGAACGCCTCGGAGATGGTGTCTCGTCCGTCTTCCCTTACAACAATCTGACGGCCCTCCATATCGGCCTTTCTCGGGATTTCTCCCAGGAACGGAGCTGTGACTGCGTCTTCAACATCCTTGCGTCCGCGAACGGAAACATCCAGAATATCCTTGAGCCAGAACAATATTGCCGGAATGGCAAGGCCTATCAGAAGGGCTATTGCCATTATGAACGTGCTTCTCGGGGCAACCGGGGCGAGAGGTCCCTTTGCCCTGTCTATGACCTTTATGTTGCTCTCCGTCATTGCAAGGGACAGGGCGTTTTCCTCTCTCTTGTTCAGCAGATACAGGTAAAGCTCCTCCTTGATTTTCTGCTGCCTTTCCTTGGAGAACAGGTTGTTCTGCTGGCGTGGAATGGCGGCGATACGGCCTCTTGTCATAGCCTCGCGGCTTCTTACGTTACCGGCCTGGATGGCGAGGGAGCTTACAAGGTTGTTGACGGAAGAAGAAATGGTCTGTTTGAGAGGAATCAGCTGGGCATCCAGGTCCTGAACAAGAGGGTTCTTCTCGGAACTGCTGGCAAACAGCTTGTTGCGCTGAAGAAGCAGATTGTTGTACTGGCTTATCTGGCCCTCTATTCCCGCATCTAGTCCAAGATTGGACGGAAGCGGCTGGTTCCTGTTGGAAGGGTTGCTGATGTAACCCTGAATTTGGCGGGCGATAGCCAGCTGGTTTTCAATGGCCAGACTGGACCTTCTGTATTCGCTTCCCTCGGCGGCGTAGCCGGAGGTTTCCGTAGTCACGTCAGTAAGTCCGGATGCGGACTTGTAGCTGGCGATATCGGCATCCACAGCCCCCAGTTCCTCGTTAATGACCTCCAAACGGTCGTTGATGAACTTGTCCGTGCTGCGGGAAATGGTGTTCTTGTCGTTTAGAGACTCCGCATTGTAAGCGTCTATCAGGGTATTCAGGACATCCTCCGCCCTTAACTCGGAAACGTCTCTCATCGTCAGGTTGAGAACGGAAGCCTGGCGGTCTGCGATGGAAACGGTCACCTTGCCCATATAATTGAGAACCGTCTGCTTGTAACCGTTCTTTATGATATTGAAACTTTCGCCGATATACTGGCCGATCCTGTCTGTCGGAACTATGAAGACTCTTCCTACAGGAGTGTCAACGGTATCGCTGAGGCGTACCGTAAGGGCGCCGTCTGCCTGGCCCCTAAACCCGGCTAACTGTATTTCGCTCTCACTCAAGACTTTGGCCTTGAGGGCAAAAGCGTTGTTAGGATTGGAGTCTATGAAGTTGACTTCTATTGGAGAGAGTCTGTAAAGATTTATTTTCCGAAGACCTTTCTGGGTCATATAGTTTACGGTGAGATTCAGCCTGTCCACAACATCGGCCATCAGTTTGTATGACTTGAAAACGTAAAACTCGTTGTTTACATCACTAGTCATCATCCCGAATACGCCCATATCCTGGAATACCGCCGTCTGGCTCATTCCGGTTCCTCCTCCCTTCTGGCTCTTAACCAGAACGGAAGCCGTTCTTGAGTAAGTCTTCGGAGTTTTCTTAAGATACAAGACGGCTAAAGCCAAGCATATCAAAACGGAAAGGACAAACCACCATCTGTTGATCCAGAATATGTTGAGGATGTCTCTCAGGGTTATCTGCGTTCCATTGCTTTTGGACTCGCCCACCTGCTTAATTTCTTCCCTTGCCATATAGATGCAATTAATCTTTATTACTTAAACAACATCATCAGAACGGTTGTAAGCAGAGATGTCGCGCTCAACCATACTCCCACGTTGTTGTTCTGGTTAATGCCACTCTGCTGGGCCTTTACGCGGTTAGGCTTTACATAAACCACGTCGTTCTGCTGAAGGAAATATGAAGGAGAATTCAGGACTTCCTTGGAAAGCAGATTATTGTACATTATCTGCCTCTGTCCGTTATTCTCGCGGATAACCATCACGCTGTCTCTGCGACCGTAGATTGTAAGGTCCCCAGCCATTGCAAGAGCGTCAAACAGAGATACCCGGTCGCTCTCCACATTGAACTTGCCCGGACGGTTAACCTCTCCCAGAACGGAAATGTTGAAGTTCTGATAAGCCACGGTAACAACAGCTCCCTTGAGCAGTCCGTCGTCATCCAGTTTTTTGGAAATCATCGTTGAGAGTTCGCTTCTAGTAAGGCCTGCAACCTTTATTCTGCCAACTATAGGAAAGTCTATGTTTCCTTCAAGATCCACAGTATAGCCACTCAGCCTCTGCCCCAGACTTGAACTGGATCCCGATGGAGAACTCCCCTGTGGGTTAAACAGAGCGGAAAGCGTTGGTTCCTTGTGGCTTACAAAAATACTGAGCATGTCCCCCGGCTGTATCCTGATATCCTGAAAGTTTTTTATGGCCTGGGTTTCCTCCGTATAAGTGTCCTGAAGATATACGACTTCCTTTGCCGAACGGCAGGCTATAGCCATTATTGCGGCCAAAGCAAAAGACAAAGCCGTTAATAAACCGTGTCTATTCATAGCATTCATTTTTCCGTGTCCTACAAAAATAAGAAATATATTCAATATTTTTGCAGAGAAATGAAAAACTCATTGCTGTCAAAAACGATTGATACCCTCCGCTTCCCCATCATGCTTGGGGTGGTGGCAGAGCATGCGTTTTTCATCCAGCCGTCCGGGGGGCAGTACCCCGTTTATAATACCACGAAATTTTTCCTTTCGGATGTTTCTACGGAAGTCCTTCCTCCCCCTCTGTTTTTCCTGATAAGCGGAATGCTGTTTTTCTGGGGAATCGAGAAACTTTCCTCTTCTGCGTATCTCCAGAAAATAAAGAAAAGATTCTGGACGGTATTGATTCCTTACATATTCTGGAACCTGCTGATTATCGGAGTGCTGTATGTGGGACAGACCTGGTTTGGAGACCTGGCCGGACAGGAGGCCACAAGAGTTTCTGACTACTCTTTCAAGGACTGGCTGTGGGCTTTCTGGGACACTAGCAAGGGAACGGCATACGCCTCAGCGACCGTTGGAGATCCAGTCTATTTCCCTTTCTGGTTCATAAGGGACGCAATGGTTCTCTTCCTCCTGTCTCCGGTAATACTCTTTCTTCTGAAAAAGACCGGGGGTTGGATTTTGCTCCCTCTGTTCGCCTGGTGGCTGGCTGCGGGTTTTGATAATATTCCGAGATGGGTTTACGGAGTTGCGGGCTTTTCTCCGAGGCCAATTTTCTTTTTCTGCCTCGGAGCATGGACCGTTGCCTCAGGTAAAGAGTTTGCACAAAGAATCCTTGAAAAAAAGAATGCAGTTTACATTCTGCTGCCTGTAGTTGTCGCGGGAATTGCAGCGGCCTGGTTTCTCAGGGGGCATTCCCTTTATCAGCCATTTATCAGGATTTACACCCTTGCTGCAGTTCTGCTCTGCTTCTGCATTGCGGCCAAATTCTCCCGGAAAGAAAACAGAAGCCGTCTTTGGATATTCCTTGGCGGAGCGACTTTCTTCCTGTACGCTTCCCACGGATTTTTGGCAAAGCTTCTGCCTCACATCGTGATACAGAAAACAGGAATTTCCGGAGACATTCAGCTAACGGTTCTGTATTTTGTATGCCTTGCCGCAACCGTTGCCATCTGCCTGGTCGTCTACTGGGTACTTAAAAAAATCACCCCAAGGCTACTCGGGGTGATAACTGGCGGAAGATATTAACTACCACTGAATTAGCTTATCCGCTTCCTCAAGCGTGACAAAGCGGAAATCGTCCAGCAGTCTCGAGAATTTGCTCCAGGACCTTTCCTTGCCAAGATTCATTTTCACGGAACGTGTAAACAAAGACAGGCTGCTTGCCTTTTCCTTGAAATAGGTTTCGTATTCCTCCTTTGTGAATTTCTTTTCCTTTACAAAGTCGGACATGTGGAAATAGCAGATGTTATAGTCTCTTTTCTTCATTCTCCGCGATACGAACCCGTACGGGAAGAAGCGGAAATACCCTCCTCCGGAAAAAGCTGTTTTCCTGCCCATGAAGGATGTCACGGATATCGGGAATTCCTTAATTGTCCCGGCTTTTGTCACTATCAGAGACGGAGCGTCTTCTCCAAAAGAAGGGAAGCCACCGAATTCCCTTTTTGCGGGGAACACGGATGAATCCCTGGTTATCCCGCACTCTGAAAGGATTTCAAAAACCCACCTGTTATTCTCTCCTATTGAAAATGCGGGAGCCCTGTAGCTCAGAACTTTCTCTCCAATGCACTGCTGGAGGTTGTCTATGGCGGCACGGGTGTCTTCCAGGCATTCCTCCGGAGTCATTTTGTTCAGCCAGGTGTGAAGATTGGAGTGGCAGCCTATCTCGTGTCCCCTCTCGTATATCTTCCTGATAACTTCCGGAAAATTGCGGCCCATCATTCCAACGCAGAAGAATGTGGCTTTTGTGCCTGCGGAATCCAGAAGATCCAGCAGCCTGCCGAGCATAATGTCGTGCTCCCGCCGCAAGTCATCGGTAAGGGCGTTAAGAGCCTCCCAGGCAAACCATTCTTCTATGTCTATTGTCAGGATATTCATACTCTAACCGGCTACGTCAAAATCCATCAGCTGGTAAAACAGGTTGTCTTTTGTCATTTCGGGAAGTTTGCCTCCCGTCAAATCGCGGAAAATCAGATTAAAAGGAGAGTGCTTTATAAACTTCGGCACCCTGAAATAAGTTCCCGGCAAAACCCCTCCGATTCCGACATATAGCCTTACGGCCATACTGCCCCGCTTTTTCAAATCCGGCACCTTGTCCAGCAGTTCTTCATCCAGGGTTCCCATAACAGCGGCCACTCCCGTCTTGAAATGCTTGAGCACCTGGTCTCCTTTCCGGAAACAAAGTGGAGAGGAGATTCTCCACATCAGCGATTCTTCTGTCCAGAAACGTTCATAAGTTTTCCCCTGAGGCTTTCTGATTTTTCCGAACCCGAATTTCACGTCCATTTGTCCCACAAGAGTAAATCCGCAGTATTTCAGGAAGGTGTGTATGCTGTTTCCGTTAGCTATGCCGTATACAAACTCGTAGCCTCTTTTCCGGCCCTCCTCAATGCACTTGTTGGTAAGTATGGAAAGGAGTTTCCGGCCCCTGTATTCCGGAAGGGTTACACTGCCCATAGACCTAAGGCATTTGACAACTCTTCCGTCAACTTTCATCGTTTCCGGAACGAGAGCCTCGTGGGCCACGATCCGGTCTCCGTCCATAGCGTTGAACGCTATCACCCGGCCTTCCGGATTATCTCCATACCAGTACCTGAAGTCATCGTTTTTGAACTTCAGGCCCCTCTGCCTGTAAACCTCATTCTGGGTGGAAATGAGTTTTGTCAGGTCTGCCTCATCCGCAAAGTCGCAAAATTTGTATTCCAGGTCCATGGCTGATTATCTTAAAGGTCCTCCGTAAGTGTTCCACCTTACAAGGCGGTCGAAGAGGAATATTCCGTCCCAAGGCATCTCGAAATTCAGCATCCTGCCTATCAGAGGAAGGCGCATAACTCCAAGCCGGGTTGCCTTGTCCGCAAATTCAAGCGCCTTCTCCTGCGGGGCGGCTATTCCGATTGTCTGGGTGTTTTCATCTATGAATTTCAGGCTGTCGAAAATGGATTTTACCTTATGCACAAAGAGAACTCTCGAATAAACAGGCTTGTCCAGCTCGTCAAGGTCATCGAGCAGAATGGTCCAGGACATTGTGTCGCTACCTTTGACCGTTCCCTTGAAATCATACACGCCTCTTATTGAATGGATCTGTGAAACCTGTTCCGGGCTCATAAGCGGCTTCGGGATCTGGATTTCCGTCTTGGCCATGGAATCGCCGAGTATGTCTATGAATTCTTCCGGAGAAACAGCTCCGCCCTCTTCTATAAACAGGTTGTGCGGAGAGGCGCAGCCGGTCTGGTCGAATACGGACACGTCTACGGAGATTTTTCTCGCGAGTTTCTTTGCCTCCTGGGCGGAAGACAGTTCTTCCTTTGCAACAACGGAATATGAAAGCTTCG
The DNA here is from genome assembly GCA_017550655.1 of Bacteroidales bacterium. Taxonomy (GTDB): domain Bacteria; phylum Bacteroidota; class Bacteroidia; order Bacteroidales; family UBA932; genus Egerieousia. The sequence continues at coordinate 305,960 of JAFZOK010000013.1, forward strand.
GACCAAAGACCACCGTTTCCGAATCATATCTGGACGGATATGAGGAAACGGTTTCCACCGCTTCTCTTCCGCCCCATGCAATCCTGACATCTGCCTGGCGGGACATTTCCTCGCCGAGATTGTCAGCATCCTTGTTAAAGTAGATTACGGCAATGGTCTTGAGAAGGTCGTCTCCGCTTATCGTATATCCGTTTTCGTCCGTGTATTCGACTCCGTGGAAGCACTCCAGAATATCGGAGAAAACTCCGTCGTCTCTGGAAGACACCCTGAGAAGATTCACGTTCTTTGCTATAATCGACTGAACCAGCGCGAACATTCCAAGTATCTGGACATTGCCGGCAAGCCAGTGGCATACAAGCCCGCGGGAGTTGGCCTTAAGGAAATGACGGTCAGAATCCGGGAACTGAAGGAAACTGTCCATATACATCCTGTTGCCCCTCAGGCCCATATCGGAAACCGACTTCAGATGCTTAGCGTCACACCAGGCGGAAAGGAAGGATAGACCCCTGTCCTTGATTCTGGCAAGGCTCGGCTCTGTCGCCCACTTTGAAGCCACTGCGCCGATAAGTCCTATGAGGGAATCAACCGGCTGCTTCTCAAGCCACTCCCTCTGCGATTTCAGAGAGGCAATTATCTGCTTCAGGCTCTCCAGCGGTTTATCTGCCGAAACGGGATGCTGGTGCAGATAAACCTCAAGTCTTTCGGTGGAACCGTCGGCGGATTTTTCCTTTTTCCGGAACGTAAGTTTCTGGGAAAGAATGTCTCCACAGCCCCTCACCTCTGCCTTTTTCATTCTGCCAACCACCTTGAAGCGTGTTCCGGCCCTGCCGTCCGGACAGGATTCCGGATCGATAATGCCGATATCGTCTGTCAGCACCACGTTGCCCGGATAGGAATGCGGAATAGGACTCACGAATTCCAGAAGGCCCTCCTGCCCGACAGGAAGAACTTCCCGTGTTCTCGTATCCCGGACAATCACCCTCACATAGGATGAAGTATGCTTCCACCCGCATGTGCAGTCCGGATAATTGAGGCCCATCTGCTCCGTAAATCCGTAAATGTCTATCACGTCCGAAGGCTCCAGGCCGAAGCATTTTGAAAGGCGGGCATTGAACAAAGCCTTGTCTATCTTCTCGCTTTCCAGCTTCTTCCACCCTCCGATATGAATAATCTTGGAACCCTTTGGAAGGACTATCTGCATCCCCGATTCTTCAATGGAACGCAGGACATTCTGGTAGAGTATGTAGGTAAAACCGAAGACTACAACCGGTTTGTCCGCATCAAGGGAAGCCACATATTCCTTTATTCCCTCGACATCGAAATACGAAACGTTGTTCTCGTCCGCCTTGAGGAAATAACCGGTCTTGTTGGCAAATCTCAGATAGCCTGTAACGGCGGCGAATCTCGCTCCCAGGAGTTTCCTGTAGGAAGACCTTGGATCTATGTCCATTATCAGGAAAGGTTTTCTTTCCTTTCCGATAAATTCTCCCACAACCTTGATCATTGCCTTGGCTTGGCGCTTTGCGGTTTCCTTGTCAACCAGAACCGTGCTTGGGATTCCCGAAGTCGCTGAGGACTGGAGGGCAAGTGTCAGGCTCTCTTTAGGAACGGAGTTAAGCTTGAATCCCAGTTCCTTGAACACGCTTACGGAAACAGGCGGGATATCCTCAACCGCAAATGGAGAATACGGGTCAAAATGCTTCCGCTGGCAGAAGCGGCGGTACATTTCATTGTTCTCGTAATGGAACTGAAGCTCCTCTTTCAGGGCCTCCATAAAAAGGTCCCGGGAGAGGGCGCTTGAATCATACGGCGCAAGTTCCAGCAATTCGTCTGTCTTCATATAAATCCTCCGTCAATTCTTCAGAAGAAGCCTCTGTATCTTCCCCGATGCCGTCTTTGGAATGCTATCCACAATCTCGAAACATTCCGGCACCTTGTAGTTTTCAAGATTTTTCATCATCACCTTCTTTACCTGCTCGAAATCAACATCCTTGCTGCAGACGCAGAAAGCCTTAACCTTTTCTCCCAGAACATCATCGTGAATTCCGATGCAGGCGGATTCTTCTATGCCGTCTATAGTGTCCAGCACTTCTTCCACCTCTATCGGGCTGACCTTCTTTCCCCCGACGTTGATTATTTCCTTCTTCCTGCTGACCATATAAATGAATCCGTCGCTGTCTATATGCCCCCAGTCTCCTGTGCGGAAATAATCTCCGAAAAAGTCGCCTGCAAACACCCGCGGAGGTTGACCCCAGTATCCCGAGCAAACATGGTCTCCCTTGACGCAGATTTCTCCGTCTTCTCCGGGAGAAACCCTCCTGCCATCTTCGGAGAAAATTGCAATGTCCGTATTCGGCGACGGTTTTCCTACTGACATAAGATGCTCCATGTCGTCGTGGAAGCTTATAAAAGCACTACGGGAGGCTTCGGTAAGCCCATAGTGCATGCAGATGCGGGTATTTGGAAGCAACTGCATCAGCTTCTGCTTGTTTTCCAGAGACATGAAAGCGCTTCCTATCTCGATATATCTTAACCGGGAAGCAAACTGGCCGATTTTGTCACCGCTCATTTTCAGGATATAGGACCAGCTTGCCGGAACCATCCCGAAGCCGGTGACACGGCATCTCTCCATCTCCCCGAAAAATTTCTTCATGCTGGCAAAACTCCCCAGCATTACAAGAGTTCCGCCCTTGGCTAAAACGCAGCGAAGCCTTCCGAGCCCAAATGAATGGCTGATCGGAAGGGCCAGCAGTTCAATATCTTCCGCGGTGTTTTCTATGAATGTGTTTATATTGACGGCGGCGGCCATCTGGTTTTTAAAGGTCAGCGTGACACCCTTAGGAAGCCCCGTTGTTCCCGTAGTGAAAAGAAGATCCGCCACATCTTCTTCCTTCGGGAGAGGAAGAACCGCGGACGGATAATCTGAAGCTATGCTCTCAAAAGGCAGCACTTCCGCCTGGCCGTGATTGCGCAGCTCGCCGGTAATAAAAGCCGGCTTTGAAACATCTATGATTCTGGACAGTCTGGTCTGGTTGGTTTCCGGATCTATCGGCACGCATATCATGCCGGCCAAATGAGCTCCAAAATATGTATAGACAAACTCAAGGCTCTTGCTTGCAGACAATATTACCCTGTCTCCCCTTTCCGCATGGCTTAGGAACCAGGAGGCCTTTCCCGATATTTCCTTCCAGAGATCCCCGTAAGTTATTTCCGTGTTGCCGGACACCAGGGCAGTTTTCTGCGGACAGGAAAGCGAATGGTTTTGTATCAGACCTTCAATTGTCACGCCCGGTTTAGTTTTTCTTGCTCTCGATTGCCTTAACGATATCGTTTACATCCTCTATTTCCATCATCTCCTCAGGCTCGAAACTGATTTCGAAATTCTCCTCCACCTGGGACAGAATAGACAGATGTCCCATAGAATCCCAGGCCGGGAAATCTCCAACTGTGCTGTCCGGCGTAACCTCTGTCTTGTCTACCTCACATACCGAAGCTACAATCTCGATTACTTTTTGCAAAACATCCATATTCATTGATTCATTTTAATTTTCCCAAAATTGCCTCAGCGACTCCCTCTGCGCTCAAGCCCGCCTCCTGAAGCATACAGGCGTAACTCCCCACCTTTATGTTGCCGTCTCCGAAACCTATTCTCAGCAATGGCGGATGCTTTGCCATTCCGCCAAGGAATTCGGACACAGCACCGCCCAACCCTCCAAAATTACGGTGCTCTTCCATCGTGACCAGAATTTTCCTTTCAAGGTTTATGGCTCCGGTATCCAGAGGCTTTATCGTATGCATATTAACCACTGAGGCCTGAACGCCATTCGACTCCAAAAGTTGTGCCGCCCCCATAGCGGTCTTTACCATGCTGCCCGTGGCAAGTATTTCCACATCATTTCCTTCTCTCAGCCTTATGGCCCGGCCAATGGAAAAATCATAGTCCTGGCCGTATACGGAAGGAACGCCCGGTCCGCCGAACAGCCTTATATACACAGGCCCGTCATAGGACATCGCCGCATCAAGAGCTTTCGCGGCCTCCAGGGAGTCACAAGGAGAAACCACCGCCAGAGACGGAACCATCCTCATCAGAGCCAAGTCCTCGACAGCAAAATGAGTATTGCCGAAATACTGAAGAGAAAGGCCCGACGCAATGCCTACTATAATCAGAGGGAAATTCATATAGCCGGCGTACTGCCTAATCTGCTCAAAGCTTCTCATGGACAGGAAGCACGACTGTGCCACACAAATCGGTCTTATGCCCTCAGACGCAAGACCGGCCGCTGTTCCTATCAGATTCTGCTCGGCGATGCCCACATTGATGAAACGTTCCGGATAGGTTGCCTTAAACTTGTCCAGGCCGGCCGGAGTGGACATATCTGCAGAAAGCACCCTGAAATCGCTACGGCTTTGGGCAATTTCCATAAGAGCCATTCCAAAGGCACTTCCTCCCTGTCCCGCCATGGACATAAGCTTGATGTTGAATTTACTCCAGTCCATATTCTGCCTTGATTTCCTTTACAGCCTGCTCGTATTTCTTGCGCGTAAGCAGGCAATGGTGGGACAATTTATTGTTTTCCAGGAAAGATATTCCGTGAGCCTTAACGGTATTTGCAATTATCGCCACCGGTTTGTCTGATTTTCTTCCAAAGGCCTCCGTAAGCTCGCTCAAAGAATGTCCGTCAACCGTTACCGCGTCAAAACCGAAAGAAGTGAACTTGTCTTCCAGGGAAGAGAGGGCCATAACATCCTCCGTAAGTCCGTCTACCTGATAGTTGTTCCTGTCAACGATTACCGTAAGGTTATTAAGTTTCATGTTTGAGGCGGACATCAGCGATTCCCAAACCATCCCTTCGTCCAATTCTCCGTCTCCAGCAAGCACAAACACCCGGTTGTCCAGTCCTTTGTCTTTGCAAGCCCTCGCCACGCCGGTGGCAAAAGATATTCCCAGACCCAGGCTTCCCCCTGAAAACTCTATTCCCTTGGACAGGTTTCTTGCGGCGTGCCCATAGAAAGACGTTCCGTCCTTTTCGAAAGATTCCAGATCTTCTTCCGCTAGAAATCCTTTCTTCCAAAGAGCTGTGTAATAAGCAAGTACACAGTGACCCTTGCTTATTATTACCCTATCCCTGGCATTATCCTCCATAGACCGGATATTCGCAACGGAATACAGCGCCGCCAGAATCTCCATCGCAGAGAAACCACCCCCGATATGAGAGCCGAAACTTGAGGTAACGGCCATATCCAAAGCTTTAAGTTTCATTTGGAGACAGTCTGCCTCCAATTGCCTTAAGTCTGTCACTTGTCTTTTTTCTTTATCAAACAAATCGCGGGATTTCCAAAATATGTGGAATCATCCTTTGTGTCTTTCATAATAACGCTTCCGGTTCCAATAACCGTGTTGTTTCCTATGGAGAAAGTCTGGAGCACAGTGGCGTTCACTCCAAAATAGTTCCCGTTCCCAATGTTGCAGGCGCCGCAAACCTTGGTGCCAAGCATCATTGAATTATAGTCTCCCACGGTAACGTCATGGCCCAGCGCGATGTGGTTGTTGAGGATGTTGAAGTCTCCGATAGCCACATTAAGGCTTATCAGACACCCCACTCCCACAATGTTTCCACGGCCCATTTTGTAATCGTCCTCCTTGAAGAAACAGCAATCAGGACATATTATATTCGGGAAATACAGGTTTCCTCCCGTCAGGCGCTCTACAATGGCCTTTCTTTTTGCCGGATTGCCCACGGCAATCACCACTCCCGTTTCTCTTTCAAGGCGGTTAAGGTCTTCAACCGGACCGAGCACACAGTCCTTTCCTGCCAGGGCGGGATTGTCGTCAAAGAAACCTATAAGATTCCACTTCTGTTCCTTCTTGTTGATCATGTCTATGAAGCAAGCCACCTCACGGCCCATTCCTCCATAGCCCACAATTGCAATATCTTTCATTTTCTGTTAATTATGTCCATTAAAACCTTCTTTGGCCGCCGCACTTTCTCCGGTAATGCCTTCTCTTATCACCACCTTTTTGGCTGTAATGAAAAGAGTCTTCACGTCCAGCCAGAACGTCAGATGGTCCACATACCAAACATCCAGCCTGAACTTCTCGCCCCAGCTTATGTCATTCCTTCCGTGGCACTGCGCCCAGCCCGTTATTCCTGGCCGGACCTCGTGCCTTCTGGCCTGCTCCGGGCTGTATAGCGGAAGATACCTGACCAGCAGAGGACGAGGCCCCACCAGGGACATATCTCCCTTCAGCACGTTAATCAGCTGGAGGAGTTCGTCTATGGACGCGCTTCTTACTATCTTCCCTATTCCGGTAACCCTCTTCTCGTCCGGAAGCAGGTTCCCGTTTTCATCCCTTTCATCGGTCATGGTCTTGAACTTGATGACCTTGAAAATCTTGGCATCCTTGCCCGGCCTTTCCTGCAGGAAGAACACACCGGCGCCCTTGTTGGCAAAATACAAAAGTACGATAAAAATCAGAAGTAACCAGCTGATGCATATCAACCCAACCAGCGCCAGAAAAAAGTCCAGCACTCGCTTTATGTATTTTCCGTATATCCCCTGCTTTTTCATCTCTATCCAAGTTTCTCCTTATAGAACTCTTTCAGGCAGGCCCAAACATAATCCCTGTCATAGCGGGAAGCGATAAGATCCCTCGCGCAACCCTTTGCCCTGCCGTAGAGCTCCTTGTCTTCCATCATCCTTTTCATCGCCGAGTAAAGCGCCTCAGGGTCCATTGAAGGAACAATAAGTCCGTTCTGCTCAGCGATTATTATCTCGTTTGCCCCGTTTATGTCCGTAACTACACTCGGAAGGCCCATTGCCCCGGCTTCAATCACCGAATTAGGGAATCCCTCCCTGTAACTCGGCAGCACAAAGCAGTCGGCCGCGGCATACCAAGGTCTTACATCTTTCTGGAGGCCGGCTTCAACAATGGCTTCCGAGGATGCTATCTTCCCGGACGTCTCTGCCTTTATTGGATTTATTCCATTGTCCCGGTCTCCCACCAGCAGAAGCCTTGTTGCGGGGTATTCCGCATTCAGCCGGCAGAACGCCTCTACAAGCTCGTTAATTCCCTTGTCCGCCACAACCCTTCCCACAAACACAAATGAAAAGGCATCACCCTTCCGGATTTCTCCGGCCTTGGACATAACTTCTTCCGTTCTGTCATATTGGGAAAGGTCTATTCCCCTTATGTTCCCGTTGCCGAGAATCCTCAGCGGCTTCTTTGTTATTTTATTGTTTTTCAGGTCATTCATCACACCCATGCCCTCCGGCAGAATGTCCGTTGAGCACCAGCAGATGAACTTGTCCACCTTCTTGAGCACATAGCGGGCGAATCCGCGGGCGGTAGGAAAGGCCAGGCCGGTAAAACTGTGAACCCTGTACCGGACTCCCGTAAGTTTTGCCGCAAACTGCCCCAGAATGGCTGCCTTATGCCCGATGCTGTGAAGCATATCCGGCCTTTCCCTGCGGAAAACCTTTATCAGGCGGAAGAGGGTAACGATATCCTTGAGGGGGGCCATGCGCCTTTCTATCGGAACGGCTATGGTCTTGACGCCTTCTCTTTCCGCAATTTCGTCGAGATCCTTGCCCGGAGAGGAAAGAGCCACCATTTCGTAGTCCTTTGAAAGGTCTTTCAGCAAGTCTTTGCAGAAGACATTCAAAGACACGGGAATGTTGGATATCCTGATTATTTTCTTCTTTCCGCTCATTTCAAAACCTCTTTGTAAACGTTTTCGTATGCAAGTGCCATCTTCTCGAAGTCATATTCACGGGCCCTTGCCATACACGAATCCGCAACCTTGCGGGCATATTCGTCATCGGTGCAGACCTTTTCAATTTCTGAAGCCAGGGCCTTTTCATCACCTTCAGGGAAAAGGATTCCGGCGCCGCTCACTATTTCCCTTAGTCCGTCCACATCGCTTGCTATGAACGGTTTCCCAACCGCCATTCCTTCTATGCTGGAAAGGGACAGTCCTTCGTAATGGGAACTCATAACAACAACATCAGCGGTCTTGAGAATCTCCGGAACATCGGTCCTTACGCCAAAGAACCTGACCTTGTCGCCGAGTCCAAGTCCGGCCGCAAGAGATTTCACTTCTTCCAGCCTTTCCGCGCCCCCTACCAGCCACAGGCAATAGTCATCGCCGAGAAGACTCATCGCCCTTACCAGAGTGTCCTGGTCTTTCTGAGGACGGAAAGCCGCAACCATTACCACAACATTCTTTGGCGCACCTTCCCTTAATTCAGGCTTCGGCCGCGCGGCAACAAGACGGGAAATGTCCGCACCGTTCTTTATTGTCTGCAGGGTTATCTTCTCGCTGCTGAGGTGTGCGGCAAGGTTGTCGTATGCCTTGTCCGAGATGCAGATATTGTTTGCAAATTTCCTGTATGTCCACCTGTCCAGCGCCCTGAAATACCAAGTGCGCCTCCTGCCCGTTGTATTATGTTCGGTATGTATGTACTTTGTCTTCTTCCCGCCAATCAAAGCCTTTGCAACTGCAGCAAAAATCTGCGGAGAAGAATTGTGAGTGTGAACGATGTCATAACCTCCTTTCTTTATCAGAGATTTCAGCCCGAAAAGCATCTTTGGAGAGTAAACGCTTCCGCCCACTCCAAAACTGCATATCCTGACACCTTCCCCCTCAAGCTCTTTCTTGAAGTCTGTCTCCTCTCCGTCAAACAGCGCAACCTCCACCTCGTGCCCCCTTCCCTTCATGTATTCGGAAAGCTGCACGACAAGCTTTTCCGCTCCGCCTGTCCTCAGCGATGTTATGACATACAGAATCTTCATATCAATACTGTCCCTTCCAATACCACATGAATATCGTAAACGCCATGTGCCCGACCATAATTATTCCAAGTTTTAGCCCAGGCTTGTCTTTCCACACAGGCATTACAAGCATAGGATAGGCAAGCACTATCGGGTAAATGCACCAGCTCAGATATGCAAACCTGTTTGAGAATGCGGCACGGATAACCATAACCCAGAAAGCGTTTGCGTAAATATAAGTTCCCAGCAGGATTGCGTAAGTCCTCGTATATATCCGTCTGCGGAATATCACGTACCAGCCCAGAACCACAGGCATGGCGGAATACAGCAGGAAGTCCCACCTGAACACATCCTTGACCACCAGATCGTCCACGGTTTCTCCAGAGATGTAATTGTTGAGGCGGTCGTCAAAACCCAGTCCGGAGAAAATATCGGATATGGAACCTCCTATTGTGAGGCTGACAACAATGGACGCTCCCCAGAAATAGAACATCAGTTTCGGGTTTCTGATAAAATATGCCGCCACCACGGCCATAATAGGCAGAGCCATCGAGTGGTGCAGGTTGTAGGCAAGCAGAGCAATCAGCACAAACAGTATCTTGTCCACCGGCTTGTCTCCTTTCAGGAAAGACAGGGAGAGAATGAATATGCTGGCGGCCGCTCCGTTTCGGATTCCGTTTGTTCCGTAGGAGAAAAACGAAAAGGCCGTCAAGAAGAAGATCATAAGGGTAGTGCTGTTTTCCCTGGACAGTCTCCTGCACGCAAAGTAAACCGGAACAATATAGAGGATCTCGATAATGAGGAAAAAGTACTGGACGCTCATTACCTTGGAAGACGAATACATAATGTAGCTGAAAAGCCAGTCTCCAGTAGAAAAGTCCGGTATCAGCATATCGTCTGCCATAAGCATATAGACAGCAGCATAGGTTGCAGTGTCTCCGAACGCCCTTCCGGATACAGGCCTGAGGCCCAGGAAGAGGACAATGGCCACCACGAGCAACGCGATGAACACCGTTGGCTTCCTGCGGTCAAGCAGAGTATCCGTATCCATCGGATATATCCGGTAGAAATGCACTATGACCGCTACCAGCATTACCGTCAGGAAGATCGGATAATATAATATCGCCTGCATTGAACCCATAGCTACCCGATTAGATTTTCTATAACCTTTATTTCTCCCTCGTTTGCATAACTGTGCGACGACAGGTATGCGGTTATATTGTTTTTCAGGGATTCGTCTCCCAGCGCCAAAACTATTCCCCTTGCACACGCGGCATTATCCAGCGGGACTATTTTCCCGTCCACTCCGTCCGTCACCTGAGACGGTGCCGTGGCATAGTCCGTTATCACGACCGGCTTTTTCAGCATCTGGGCCTCCCTTACCGTTACCGCATTGCCCTCATATCTGGACGGCTGGACATACCAGTCACAGGCCTTGATGTAAGGATAAGGGTTCTGCTTCTTGCCCAAGAGAATGACATTGGCTTCCACTCCGAACTCCCGGATCTTTTCCCGTATTGCATTCTCTTCAGAACCCCAGCCCATTATGTACCATCTTACCCGGCATCCGCTGTCAAGTATCAGCCTGCATATCTGCGGAACGTTGTCAAAATTCTTCTGCACCACATAGCGTCCGATGGAAAGAAGGTTCACCACTCCTTCCTCCTTGGGCATCTCCTCCCGGATTTTCTCCTGTGGGATCTGGACAGAACGGGTGTCCACGAAAGCCTGCGGCAGAATATTGTGCATAACAACCATCTTGTCCTTGAGAGACGGGAACACCTTGAGGAAAGCGTCCGTCACGGAATCCGAAATGGACATTATATGGTCGTAGCCGTTCCAAACCGGAAGGTCCATATCGGCGTCAAGGTTTACCGTGCTGTAGTCCGTGTGTATCCAGCAGATTTTCTTCTTCGCCCTCACCTTTTCCAGAACAATGTTGTGAGGCTGGAGAAAACTGATAGCCAGGTCATATTCCCCGTATTTTTCCAGAGACGGCAATATTGGGGTTGTTCTCCTGGCTGTCATCTGGAACTGCGTGTAATTCTCAAACGGATTGTTGTGGCGGATATAGCGGGCGTATTCCCATTTTGCCCTAAGTCGGGCAAGGCCGAGACGGAGATAACCGTCTGTCAGCGTCTTGGAAATAGGACATTCCAGGTGAGCGTAATGTCCGTCCTGCGGAAGGATTCTCACCTGCTGCGGAATGTATTCCATAAGCTCTCCCCTGTGGCTGTATATGAACAGGTCCACATCGTATCTTGAATAGTCGATGGAATGCAGAAGCCCGATGAGGCTGATTTCAGCCCCTCCGATTTCCATATAGTGAATTGCCGCGAATATCCGCTTTTTCATTGTTCTACTTTTTCAAAATCTTGCGTTTAAGTATGCTCAAGAAGTTTTTCCTGTAATATCTTCTCAAACCGTCTTTTTTGGCCTTGTCAAAGTCAAATGTAAGGAACCAGTCCACAAAATCCTTTTCCCTGATGTTTTCATAGTTTTCCTTCATCCTTGCAATTGTCGGTGGCCAATAACGTCCCCTCTCTTTCGTAAAGCCCCAAAGATAGACAATATCCGGCGCGGCTTTGCTGTAGAAGTCCTTGAGGGAGCCCTTTATGTCAAACCCGAAGTCTCTCGGGTCTCCGCCCTCCGCCACTATCTGGATTATGCTGCGGAAACACTTGTCGCACACGCAGCACTCGTGGTCCCTGAAAGAACAGACGTGAAGAGGAAGAGCCTTTCCGTTCTGCTTCTGATACTCTACCAGCAGCCTCACTTTCTCAAGGCGTATCAGCTCGAATCCGTCGTGCAGCGTGATCCCGTTTTCCGCCCAGCGGAACTGACTGTCCGTGGTAATGAAAGACCCGCAGTAGCCCTGGATGCCCTTTCTGAAAGAACTGGCTATTATTACCTGGCTCAGCGATGATTCCCAGGCCATAGGAATGCCCATGGAGATAAATGCCATGGAGTGCAGGAAGCCATACCAGTAATCCGTATGGAGCCTCTTCTGGAAATCTCTGTTTATCTGCGGCTGGTTCAAGACTTTGAAAAAGTCCGAACGGATATGGCGTGGGGTCTTGCCGGCGGCTCCGCAGAATTTTCTTGTGAATCCGTCATCGTGGATATCTACCTTATCTGTCCGGTCTATGTCGTCAAGCCAGGCGTAAATGTTCAGAATGTCCGTTATGCTATCCCTGTTACGGATGAAAGAAGACTGGCAATCTATACCTCCGCCAAAAAGAAGCAGGCTCTTGCCGGTTTTTGGGGTAGTATTTTCTATGAAGCGGCACGGAACCAGTTCCCCCTTGAAAGGAAAATCGGAATGCATCTCCTGATAAGCCCTCTTGATTCTGGCAAAGGCCTGGTAGAAAGTTTCGTCCAGTTCATTTACCCAAAGCTCGATATCCGCCATCCAGCTAAGGCCGGCAATGCAGCTGACAAACGGAATGGAAAGAATACTTTCCGGAACACTTTCCATATTCCGGTCGTATTCTATGGTAATATTGTCCTTGGTGAAATACTTCTTGATTGGCTCGGCGGCCTTGAACGTGTATTTTACCCGTTTACCGTCAACGATAACCTTGTCAAGTATAAGATTGTGCATAGCTATTGTTTTTCAAATTGTGCCTTCCACTTCCTTATCGCTTCGAAATCCATCTTGATTTCCGTCCTGAATTCGCTTTGGATCATAGGTTCCAGAGCTTCCAGGTTTTCCTTGTCCACACAGTTGAGATGGTTTCCCTCGTTGATGCTTCTGGCCCTTTCGTCTATCGCGATAATGATAGATCTTCTCTTATGCCTCATCGCATAGACACCGCCGTGGAGGCGAGTGCCCACATAGTCTGCATCGTGTGTTGACAGGAACCTGTCATAAGCCTCACGGTACTGTTCCAGTATTTCTATTCCCTCTATTCCGGAAAACTCGTGGATATAATCGTAATCCATCCACGCCTGCGGCCAGTAATAGATTTTCCTGTAATTTGAGCGAAGTATGTCTATTATTTTCTGGTCTCTCTCGTCCTTAGGCATTCCCGTGGAAGGTGCGGTAAGGGTAAATACCACTTCTTCCGACTTGGCCTTCGGAATTTCCGCGCAGAACTCCGGCGTAAACGCCCACATTGTAACGCATCCGGTATTGATGGCCTTAAGTCCCAGACTTTCCACATATTCCTTGCTGCGAGCGTCCCTTACGCTGTGAAAATATTCAGAAGAAAGCATGTGACGGTAAATGCGTCTGGTATACCAGTTGCTCTTGCTGCCGGCTCCTGCCCCCACTCCAACCAGAATGCAGCCCTTGAACGGCTGGTAGTTGAACATATTCAAATTCCACTGCGGGTAATGCGTCGCCAGGTTTTTCACCATAAGATTGGAGCCGCACACAAACTTCCATTTGCAGCTGCTGAATCTCCTGATGGCGGAAGAGCGCCTGGCAACCTGGTACCAGTGAAAGGAAGACACCTGTGTAGGAACAGAGAACACGAAATAATCCCGGATTAAAGGCTCAAGTTCCTTATGGGCGCATTCGGAAATTATGTGGTCTCCAAGATTTCCTGAAGCTATGGACGGATCCAGCAGCAAAATATTCTCCATCATCTTCTCCTAATTTTATTTTTGACAAATGAAATCACCCACTGCCTCTTGCTCTTGTCGAGGCAGAAGAAATATGTACCAACACTCAGAATGACAGAAGACATCAACGCGGAAACCAGCACTCTCAGCAAGTTTGCCGGAAGGGTCCTTACGGAAAGATAGACAATGAGCATCGTAAAGAATATCACCGTAAGCATCTTCAGGACGCACACAAGAAGCCTTTTGAGGGAAAACTCCTGAATCTGCCTCTTGACCAGGTACATGATTATCAGGCTCAATATGAGGTTTATGAAAACATTGCTCACATAGGCCAGGCTGACAACGGGCAGAAGCCTGAAAACCAGATACACGATAAACGGGTTGAGTGTAAGCAGAATACCAATGCAGAGGCTTACGGTCCTGACCTTTCCGGTTGCGTGGATGCTGATAAGGCACACCCTCCTGATGGTCTCGAAAAGCAGACTCGTTATCATCAGACGGCAGAACACGTCGCTCTGGTCCGGCACCTTCTCGAGCCAGATTCCCAGAAGTGTCTTTGTTTCCACAATTACCGGAATTGCAAAAAAAGCAAAGAAGAAAAGGCACATCTGCATTCCCAATATCATAAAGTCTTCCGACTTGTCCAGTTCCCTTGCCGCGTACGACTTGGTGATAGGAGGGCGGAAGGCTATGATAGTGTTGTTGGAAAAGGCGCACACCACGTTGCTGACTGTAGCGGAAATGCTGGAAGCCGCATTGTAGACCAACCCGAAGAAATTGTTGATCAATATGTTGGTAACCTGCATGTTGAATATGACACCAAAGTTACCGAACATGTTGTAGCCGAAGAACGATACGATGTCCTTGGACATTTCCTTTGTATTCTGGTGGGTGTAGCGGCATTCTTCAAAATGGCGGATGGAATACCTGCGGTATATCAAACCGGTAAGCAGGGTTATCACCATCATCAGGACAGCGTAGAGAATAAGATTGTCCCAGGTGGAATGCATCAGGATAAAGACAATGGCCAGCTTCATCGTCACATTGATAATATCCACATAGGCATATACACCCATCTTCTCGTGAGCCACTATGCTGGCAACGTAAGGAACCTGGACAATGCTGATTACCACGGAAATGATGGCGCACTGGTAAACCCAGTTGGCCGCTATCATCCTTTCTGCCGGAATCACCAGCTTGTGGTTGACAAACCAAAGGCCTGCCGTCTCGGCGATTACAAAGGCTATCAGGGCTATCCAGATATGGACCACAAGGGCGGAGTCGAATGTGGAGTTGAGGCTTTGCCTGTCTCCCCTTCCAAGCTCGAATGTCAGAAAGCGGGAGGTTGCGCCGCTCATTGTGGAGTTGAGGAAGGCTAGCATTCCAACGATTCCGCCAACCAGGCCATAGACTCCAAAATCCTCCTCGCCGAGAACCTGAAGTACAACCCTGGATGTGTAGAACCCCACAACCATTGTTACCAGCATTCTCAGGTAGAGCATGATGGAATTTTTCGCAACCCGTTTATTGTCGGAATCCTGAAGCATTCAACCTGTTGTTATTCTGTTGGCTGGGGACAGCCTCCGCTGGAGGCTTCCATTATCATCTTGTCCAGCTGTTCAAAAACGGAATTCCTTGACTTGTATTCCGGCACCATCTTCTTCATTTTCCTTACGGTGGAGATTATATCCACCCTGGAAGCCATATCTATAAGTTCATCCACATCCTTGTCCACCTCTGCATAAGGAAACTCCCTCACCTTGGCTATGAATATTTTCTTGTTGGCGGTAGGAAGCGTATTCTCCTTGGTGTTCAGAAGCTCTTCGTAAAGCTTTTCTCCCGGACGCAAGCCCGTGTATTCGATCTTTATATCCACGCCCGGAGTATAGCCGGCGAGCCTTATCATATTCTCCGCCAAGTCTGAGATCTTTACAGGCTTGCCCATATCAAACACAAATATCTCGTAGCCCTGGCCAAGGGTTGCGGCTTCCAGAACAAGGCGGCAGGCCTCCGGGATGCTCATGAAGTACCTGACTATATCCTTGTGAGTTACGGTTACAGGACCGCCGGAGGCTATCTGCTCCTTGAAGCGAGGAATGACGGACCCGTTGCTGCCGAGTACATTGCCGAATCTTGTCGTGATGAACTTGGTTGTACCCTTGACCTCCCCGTCTATTATGGCTCTGGAAAGGGACTGGGTATATATCTCCGCGATTCTTTTGCTGGCGCCCATCACATTGGTCGGATTGACGGCCTTGTCCGTGGAAACCATTATCATCTTCTCCACTCCATACTGAACGGCCAGTTGCGCTATATTTTTGGTTCCAAGAACGTTAACCCTCACGGCTTCTGTAGGGTTAAGCTCCATCATAGGAACGTGCTTATAGGCTGCTGCGTGGAAAATAATCTGCGGATGCCAGAGGTTGAAAGCCCTTTCCAGGCGAACCTTGTTTCTTACATCGCAGATGAAAAACTCAAACCTGTCTGAATCCTCTGTTCCTCCGTTCAGTTCCAGAGTCAGGTTGTGCATCGGGGTTTCGGCGTTGTCCAGCATCACGAGTCTTTCAATGTCGAAACCGCTGATGAGGCGGCACAGTTCGCTGCCTATGCTTCCCGCCGCTCCGGTGACCAAAACCCTTTTGCCCTTCAGGAATCCGGAAACGGCCGTTTCGTCAATCTCCACCTCGTCTCTTCCAAGAAGGTCTTCTATCCTGATTTCCTTAAGGGGAGCCGTGATGGATGAGCCTCCCTCTATTTCGCTTGTATCCGGCACGGCGAATATCTTTATTCCGCGCTTAAGGGCAAACGGCACAAGATTGTCCTTCTGGTTTACGGCGGATATCTGGGACGGGAACACAATCGCCCTGACATCTTTCTTGTCAATTATCTTCTCCAGATACTCCAAATCCTTAATATAAAACACTTTCTTGCCGGCAATGTTGTGATATCTGATCTTGTCTGAAAACTGGATAAGGCCAACAACAATGTATGAAGCGTTATGGATGTTCTCCAGATACTGTATGCAGGAAATACTGCTGTCTCCCGTTCCGTAAACGAGAATATTGCTGATTTCCAGGTGCTGCATATTGGAACTGTATCTGAAAAGCGCTACCAGGAAAGCCCGGGAGAAAGCCAGGAAGGAAAGGGTTGTTCCCAAATTCAGAAACTCTATCAGCAAGATCTTTGCGTTGGATGTTTCCGGACCGAAGCCGAGATGCCTGCGGAAAAGAAGGATGAGCGGAATCTCTATCGCCATCTTGACTATAATGGCATAACAAAGTTTCCAAACCTCCTGAGATGTGGTGTACCGGAGAATGCCCTTGTACGTTCCCGTTAGAAGAAATGCCAGCAGACTGGTGAAAAGAGAAAGAATCGCGGCCCTAACGCCTATCTGGACGAAATGATACTGGTCTATGAGATATGCCACGATTACAAACGCCAGCAGTGCGGCGCCGGTGGCAAGGACAAGATCCATAAGCAGCACAAGCCATCTGTTAAGAAACCTGAAGTTCACTATTGCGTAGGATAGCTTTCTCAGGATTTTATGCCTTAAGCCTGTTTCCTTATCTATACTCATTGATTCCTAATCACTTTAACTTTCAAATTTAAGAATTTTTTGCCCTTGGTGCAACGAATCTGACAATAATGGCATCTTTAAGATGTAGGTTTAGGTTTTAGTATTTAAAAAGCCGCCCTCTCCGGAGTGCGGCTTTTTAGTTTTCCAATGGTGTTTGTCTATCGCCCGATTCCGTAATAATCGAACCCTAAAGAATTGATTTCTGCCGGTGTGTAGATGTCTCTGCCGTCCACCACCACATTGCCCTTCATTGCCTTGCGGATGCGGTCCCAGGCGGGAACGCGGAATTCTTTCCATTCGGTTATAAGGGCCACGGCGTCGGCATCCTGGACACAGTCGTAGATATCCTTTGCGTAAATGACCTTATCGCCGAGATACCTGTTTCTGCACTCGTCCATTGCTATAGGATCATAGACTTTAACGGTAGCTCCGGCTTCCAGAAGAAGTTCAGCGGTGACAACGGACGGAGCCTCGCGCATATCGTCGGTTTCCGGCTTGAAGGAAAGGCCCCACAGGGCCACGGTTTTGCCCTTGAGAGAGCCGAGAGCTTTCTTGAGTTTTGCGAAGACTATCTTTTTCTGCTGCTCGTTGACTTCTTCCACAGCACTGATAATCTTCATCTTGTAGCCATTGTCCTTTCCTGTGCGGATAAGGGCCTTCACGTCTTTAGGAAAGCAGCTTCCGCCATAACCGCAGCCGGGATAGAGAAACTTGCTGCCGATTCTGGTGTCTGCCGCCATTCCGGCTCTCACCTTCTGGACATCCGCCCCGGTAATCTCGCACAGGCGGGCTATCTCGTTCATAAAGCTGATGCGTGTTGCGAGCATTGAGTTGGAGGCGTACTTGGTCATCTCGGCGCTCATTATGTCCATAAAGATTATCCTGTACTTGGACATCTGGAACGGCCTGTAGATTTTCTCCATAAGATGACGGGCCTTCTCGGAGGAAACTCCAACCACAACCCTGTCGGGAGACATAAAGTCCTTTATGGCTGCGCCTTCTTTCAGGAACTCAGGGTTGGAAGCCACGTCAAAATCCACTTTGGCACCTCTTTTTTCAAGCTCTTCCTCTACCTTGCGGCGAACCTTGACGCTGGTTCCTACCGGAACGGTGCTCTTTACGACAAGAAGGGTGTATTTCCTGATGTTCCTGCCAAACTCGGAAGCAACGTTCAGGACATAGCTGAGGTCTGCGCTTCCGTCTTCTCCGGGAGGAGTTCCAACCGCCACAAACACCACGCTGAGGCTGTCCAGAACGCTTGCCAGATCCGTTGCGAAATGCAGCCTTCCTTTCTTTGAATTTCTCTGGACAATTTCCTGAAGCCCGGGCTCGTAGATAGGAATCTGCCCGCTCTGGAGCATCTCTATCTTCTTCTTGTCTATGTCTATGCAGGTTACGTTCATTCCCATTTCAGAGAAGCAGGCACCTGTAACCAGCCCCACATAACCCGTTCCTACAATTCCGATATTCATATCTCTTGTCTTGTTTTAGCAACATCTTTTGGAGCAGCCGGTGCAGAGTGTATCCTCTCCACGGAGCCTCTTTTCCACCAGGCGGGAAAGCCTCTCCCTGAGTTCCGGATGGGCTACCTTTTCCAGCACCGTGCCCGCAAAGGCCTGCTGCTGGAGAATCCTGGCTTCCTTTTCGCTGATGCCGCGGCTGCGCATATAGAAAAGCTCCTCGTCACCGACACTTCCGGCCGTGCTTCCGTGAGAGCATTTTACGTCGTCCGCATAAATCACCAGATGCGGATCGCTGGATGCTCTTGCGGTCTCCGATATCAGGAGATTGTTGTTCGCCTGGTAGGCTTCCGTCTTCTGGCCGGCCGGGCTTACCACCACCTCTCCTTCAAACCTGGACCTTGAATTTCCGTCCAGAATTCCCTTGAACAGCTGGCGGCTTACACTTTCTTCAGCATTGTGGACAAGCACCACATCAGTATCAACAATCTGCTGTCCGTCTGCAAGATACAGGCCGTTAAGATTGCACGTGGCCTTTTTGCCCGCAATCAGGGAATGTATCCTGTTTGTCACGTTTCCGGCGTGCAGGGTAACGATATTCAGGCTCAGCGATGACTCCTCTTCCAGCCTTATCCTGTAATCCGATTCGTGACGGGAAAGAGAGTTCTCGTTCTGCATCACGACAAGGTCAAGACTGGCTCCCTTACCTACGTGAATTTCTATCCTGCCCTTTGTGGAGAATCGCTCCTGCCCTACGGTGTGGGAGCAGAGAACTACATTGAACTTTCCTTTTTCGGCGCACTCTATCACGGTCCTTTCCAAAAGCGGGGAAGGAGACACCCTTACGGATATCACCTGCGTGATTTCCTCTTCCCCAGGAACGATTACCGTAGCTTTAGGAACGGACTCAGTTTCCTTTGGGGCGTAGCGGATTCTTTCCACCCTGGTGCTGATACCGAAATCCACGGCGCAGTCCAGGGACGGAACATTTTCAAACGGAAGGCCCTCCGGAACTCCGTCCCAGACAAACAGCTTGCGCGCACCTGTCAAAGGAACGCTGCAGTCAAAGAGCTGTTTCTTAGGTATGTACCTGAATCCTTCCATTCTCCGTTATTCAAATTCCTCGTAGCCGTGGGCCTCGACCTCAGCGGCGAGTTCCTTGCCGGCGGTCTTCACGATTTTTCCCTTGTAGAGCACATGAACCACATCCGGAACTATGTAATCCAGAAGCCTCTGGTAATGGGTAATCACCACAAACGCGTTGTCCGCGGTCTTGAGGCGGTTTACTCCGTTTGCAACGATGCGGAGAGCGTCCACGTCCAGTCCGCTGTCTGTCTCGTCGAGTATGGCAAGCCTTGGAGAAAGCATCGCCATCTGGAAAATCTCGTTGCGCTTTTTCTCTCCACCCGAAAAGCCCACGTTCACGCCTCTGGAAGAGAAAGACGGGTCCATTTCCACATAGGCCATTTTCTCCCTCATCATCTTAAGGTATTCCGCGGCGCTGAGAGGAGGAAGGCCTTTCTGCCTGCGGTGTTCGTTAACCGCAGTCTTCATAAAGTTGACATTGGTAACACCCGGAATTTCAACCGGATACTGGAACCCAAGGAAGATTCCGGCCCAGCTTCTCTCTTCCGGACTCATCTTCAGGAGATCCTGTCCCAGATAGGTAACGCTGCCCTCTGTAACTTCATAGTTGGAGTTGCCGGCAAGCACCGCGCTGAGGGTGCTTTTTCCGCTTCCGTTTCTTCCCATTATGGCATGCACTTCACCCGGCCTGATGACAAGGTTTATTCCCTTTAGGATTTCCTTGTCGCCGATGCGGGCGTGCAGATTTTTTATTTCAAGAAGATTTTCCATTGTCAAGTTTAGTTTTTGGCGTTTTTCCATTTTTCCTCAACCTGTTTTCTCAGATCCAGCCAATGCTGTTTGCGGTACATTTTAAGCCATGTGAAGAAACCTCCTACGGCCAGCACTATGTACAGCGCGTAGACAAGTGTCATCAGGTTCAGCCCCAGGCGGTAGCACAAGACTATGTTGCAGCAGTTGGCCACCATCCAGCAGAACCAGCAGTCCAGCTTTTTCTGGGCGGAAAGATACTGGGCCATAAGCACCGTTCCAAGAATGAACGCGTCGAAATAAGGCATCTTGGCTGGAGCCGGGAACAGAGACGGGAACCACACGTCCACCCTTGAGAGTACATATCCCCACACGAACATGAACATCAGCACTATGGCGCCCACAACAGCCCTCTGCCCGTTGTTGAACATTGTTACCTTCAGGCGGTCCTTATGGTCCTTTTCTCCCTCTTTCGGATGGGTCCATCTGTAGTGTCCGTAGAAATTGATGGCCAGGGAAACGGGCTGGAGAAACATGCTGGAATAAGCCCTCGTCTGGTAGAAAAGCAAAAACAGCACTATGTTGTAAATGTAACCTATCCAGAAGTTTGCAACCTTGCCGCGGATGGCAAGCAAAATGCACAGGATCCCGCATACGGTGCTGGTAACTTCAAGAGAACTTACATTCTGGCCAAACAGACTGAACAGCACGTTGTCCATGCTGAACCAGTTGACAAACATCTGAAGATATTCTTCCATCATTACAATCATCCTATGCTGCCCTCAAGAGAAACCTGGAGAAGTTTCTGAGCCTCCACGGCAAACTCCATCGGCAGCTTGTTTAGCACGTCACGTGCATATCCGTTAACTATAAGCCCCACGGCATCTTCCTGTGTGATACCCCTTTGCAGGCAGTAAAACAACTGGTCTTCCCCTATCTTCGAGGTTGTGGCCTCGTGTTCTATGATAGCCGTAGGATTTGCGCTTTCTATGTGAGGAAATGTATGGGCCCCGCACTTTGATCCAAGCAGAAGGCTGTCGCACTGCGAGTGGTTCCTCGCTCCTGTTGCTCCCGGCAGAACCTTTACCATACCGCGGTAGCTGTTCTCGCTGCAACCCGCTGAAATTCCCTTGCTCACGATGCGGCTGCGGGTGTTCTTCCCGATATGGATCATCTTTGTTCCGGTATCCGCCTGCTGGTAATTGTTTGTTACCGCCACGCTGTAGAACTCGCTAACCGAGTTGTCTCCCTTGAGGATTGTGCTCGGGTATTTCCAGGTAATCGCGGAGCCCGTTTCCACCTGTGCCCAGAAGAGACGCGAGTTGGAACCCTCGCATATTCCCCTCTTTGTCACAAGGTTATAGATTCCGCCTTCTCCTTTCTTGTTTCCGGGATACCAGTTCTGCACTGTGGAATATTTCACCTCGGCGTCCTGCTTCACCACAATCTCAACCACCGCGGCGTGCAGCTGGCTTTCGTCTCTCTGCGGAGCGGTGCAGCCCTCCAGGTAGCTTACATAGCTTCCCTCGTCGGCGACAATCAAAGTCCTCTCGAACTGTCCGGTTCCAAGCGCGTTTATGCGGAAGTAGCTGGAAAGCTCCATCGGGCAGCGGGTGTTCTTTGGGATGTAGCAAAAACTTCCGTCTGAGAAAACAGCGGAGTTAAGGGCGGAAAAATAGTTGTCCCCGACAGGAACCACACTTGCAAGATAGCGCCTTACAAGATCCGGGTAATCCCTTACCGCTTCTGAGAAAGAGCAGAAGATTATGCCTTTCTCGGCGAGGGTTTCCCTGAAGGTAGTCTTGACTGATACCGAGTCAAATACGGCATCTACCGCCACGCCGCCGAGAACGTTTCTCTCCTTGAGCGGAATTCCGAGTTTCTCGAAGGTGGCTTCCAGTTCCGGATCCAGCTTGTCGGCCATTTTCTTCTTCGGGGCGGCAAAGTAGATTATATCCTGGTAGTTTATTTCCGGAAGAGAGAGATGGCCCCAGGACGGAGTCTTCATCGTGAGCCATTTGCGGAAGGCTTTCAGGCGGAATTCCAGCATCCACTCCGGCTCTCCCTTGCGTTCGGATATATGGCGGATAATGTCCTCGTTCAACCCCTTCGGAGCAAATTCCTGCTCCACATCGGTGACGAAGCCTTCCTTGTATTCCGAAGAGGCCACTGCCTTCAATATTTCCTTCTGACTGCCCATAGGGCCACAAAGATAGTATTTTCGCCCGATTTGCGCTATCTTTGTCTTGCTATGGCAAAGAAGAAAGAAATCACCCGTACGGAAATAAAGGAGCTCGGAAGGATTAAGACTCTGGACCGTCTCTTTGAAAAAAGCAGTTTCACCAATTCCAGAACAACCCGCATTCCGCCTCTCAAGGGCGGCAAGGGGGTCGTTACCGCAAACACCCTTATGCTGGAGGGCGTGGACTTTGACCTTACCTACACCCCTGTAAAATATCTCGGATACAAGGCGGCGGTTCACGCAATGGGCTTTATCTACGCCAAGTGCGCCAAGCCTTGCGCCCTGAATTTTTCCATCGGGGTTTCTTCCAAGTTCAGCTACGAGCACATAGACTGGCTGTGGGCCGGAATCCAGGCCGCGGCAAAACTGCATTCGGTGGAAAACCTCACTCTGGAACTCGTCCCTTCCATGAGCGGGCTTATGATCAGCTGCGGGGCGGCGGGAAATCTTCTGTCTCCGGAGTATGACAAGGAAACCACTCCAAACTCCCTTATCTGCGTCAGCGGAAACCTCGGCAGCGCCTGCATGGGATTCTATGTCCTTGAAAGGGAAAAGGCCGCTTTTACCGGAACCCAGCCTCAGCTGGAAAAATACAAATATCCTTTGGGACAGTATCTTACACCGGACATTGAGCCGTCCGTGCTGGACAGTTTCAGGGAAACCGGAATCTGGCCGACGGCGGGTTATTTCCTGACCAGGGGTCTCGGCGATGCGGTAAGGCAGATGGCACGCGACTGCAATTGCGGGGCAAACATCTTCCTGGACAAGATACCTGTTGCTCCGGAAGCCAGAATGGTGTCCGAGGAAATCGGAATCGATATGGCAACAGCCATAATTAACGGCGGAGACGATTACCGCCTGATGTATGTCTTCCCTCTGGAAGCCCACGAAGCCATCCGCAAGGAACTCCCTTGGCTGGAAGTCATCGGGCACACCGCAAAAGAAGGTTGCCACCTGGTTTCTCCGGATGGCAACTATCTCGAAATCAAAGCCCAGGGTTGGGATTAGAACAGGGAGAGATTAACGTTTCCCTTGTATTTCACACCCATTTTCTCAAGTTCCTTAAGAAGCGGATTGTCCACTTCCACAAGGAATTTCGTGTCGTAGTCCAGGCTGAATCCTTTCTCTTTCTCCACAATCTTCATCTTTACCGGAGTCTTGCCGGCACCCTCGGTCTTTGCCGCTGTGTGATGCTCCTTGAGGAGTTTTATCAGGTCTGTGCGGAACTGCTTGTCTATCACATTGGCCGGAACAATAATCTCCAGAGACTGCAATCCGCTTGCCTTTACGTTTGCCAAAAGGCGGATAGATTCTATCTTCGGAGACGGGGACGGGTCCTGAGGGCCGCGCCTTCTGATTTTCAGCTTTATGAAAACGGCGCTTCCGTCCTTGATGTAGCCCATATTGCTCTCGTATGTCTTGCCGAAAAGCGTGATATTAACGCTGGACGAGAAATCCTCCAGGGTAAAGGTGCAGAACGGGCTTCCTGATTTTGACACCCTCTCGTTGACGTTGGTGACGAGGCCGCCGATGAAAAAGTCCTGGTTCTCGTCTATCTGGTAGTCGGAACCGAGCTTAAGCCTCTCGGCGATTTCTCCCGGAGTCGAGGTGCAGAAATTCTCCAGTTCAAACCTGAACACATCCAGAGGATGAGAGGAAATGTACATTCCCACAAGTTCCCTTTCCTTCTTGAGGAATTCCATAAGGTTCATCTCTCCGGCCCTTGGCGGAACTTCCGGCTTTGTAAGCTGGAAACCCTCGTCCTGGTCTCCGAACAGAGAACCGACAGAATTGTCTATCGAATTGAAGTCCTGGACATATTTCATCAGGGAATCAAGGAATACCTCGCCCCTCTTGTTTTCCATAAAGTACTGGTCCCTGCGGATATCCGGGAAGGATGAATCAAAAGCCCCGGCGTATGCCAGATTCTCCATCGTCTTGCGGTTAATGCTCTTTGGGCAGGCCCTCTCCACAAAGTCGTAGATATCCTTGTAAGGAGCGTTTGCAACAATATCCTCGGCGATTTGGGAACCAAGGCCCTTGATGGCGGCCAGACCGAACCTTATCTCGTTGTCTCCGGTAACCGTGGCGTTCACTCCGCCCTCGTTGACATCCGGCCCGAGAACGCTAAGCCCCATCCTCTTGCACTCGTCCATAAGGACGGTTATCTCCTTGGTGTCCGCGGAGTTCTTTGTAAGGTTGGCGGCCATGAACTCTGCCGGGTAATGGGCCTTCATATAGGCCGTAAGATATCCTATCCAGGCATAGCAGGTAGAGTGGGATTTGTTGAAGGCGTACTTGGCAAACTCTTTCCAGTCGTTCCAGATCTTCTGGAGCACATCCTTCGAGAATCCGTTTTCCACACCGTTGGCAATGAATTTCTCCTCCAGAACCTCCATCTTCTTCAGGTCCTTCTTTCCCATTGCCTTTCGCAGAGTATCCGCCTGGCCCTTGGTGAACTTGGAGAGTTTCTGGCTCAGCAGCATCACCTGCTCCTGGTAAACGGTAACACCATAGGTATCGGAAAGGATCTCCTCCATTTCCGGAAGCTCGTAGGTTATCGGCTCCCGTCCGTTTTTCCTGTTGACGAAATTAGGGATATACTGCATAGGACCCGGACGGTAGAGGGCGTTCATCGCTATCAGGTCTTCAAACCTGGACGGGTGAAGCTCCCTCAGCCACTTCTGCATTCCGGGACTTTCAAACTGGAACGTGGCCACCGTATCCCCCCTTCCAAAGAGCTTGAACGTTGCCTTGTCGTCCAGCGGAACGGAGTTGATGTCTATATCCAGCCCCCGGTGCTTCTTGATGTTGGCGAGGGTTTCCTTTAGGATGGAAAGTGTCCTGAGGCCAAGGAAGTCCATCTTAAGCATTCCCACGTCTTCTATCCTGGTACCTTCATACTGGGAAATCCATCCCTCCACGCCCTTTGCCATGGCAACCGGAATGTGCTCCATCAGGTTGTGCGGGCCGATGATAACGGCGCAGGCGTGAACTCCGGTCTGGCGGATGGTTCCCTCCAGCTCACGGGCGTAATGCAGGGTTTCCCTGATCTTTGGATCTTCTGACGACTCGTACTCCTTGCGGAAATCCTCTACGAATTTCAGGCAGTTCTCAAAGTTCGGCTTGTAGTCTTTATCCCCCTCCTGAAAATTGCGGGTAGGAACCATAGACGCCAGCTTGTTGGATATAGGAAGCGGAAGGTCTTCTATTCTGGCCACATCCTTTATGGCCTGCTTGGTTGCCATTGTGCCGAATGTCACAACGTGGCTCACGTGATCCTTGCCGTATTTCTCCTCCACGTATTCATATACCTCTCCCCTTCTTTCCTCCTCGAAGTCTATGTCTATATCAGGCATGGAGATACGGTCCGGATTGAGGAAACGCTCGAACAGCAGGTCGTACTTGATTGGGTCCATATTGGTGATACCCAGGCAGTAGGCCACAACGCTCCCGGCGGCCGAGCCTCTTCCAGGGCCGACCCAAATGCCCTTTGAACGGGCGTGGTTGATAAAGTCGTGGACAATGAGGAAGTAGTCCGGGAACCCCATTCCGCGGATTGTGTCCAGCTCAAAGTCTATCCTTTCCTGAATACTCGGGAGAATATTGCCGTAACGCTTTGCCGCTCCCTCCATAACCAGATGGCGGAGGTAGGCATTGGAGTCTTCAAACTCGGCCGGAATATCAAAGTGAGGAAGAATGTGAGGAATGTCTATCTCATACCTCTCCACCTTGTCAGCAACCTCCAGAGTGTTGGAAATAACCTCCGGATGACCGTAGTTGATGGCCGCCATTTCCTCTCCGCTTTTCATATACTCTTCCTGGGTATAGTGCAGCCTTCCGGCATCGGTGAGCTTGCTTGCGGTGTTGATGCAGATGAAAAGGTCGTGGGCCGGTCCGTCTTCCTTCTTCACAAAGTGGCAGTCGTTTGTAGCAACGCACTTTATTCCCAGTTCCCGGGCCATTGAATACAGCACCGGATTCACCTTCTGCTGCTCTTCGAAGACTATGTTGCTCTGGCCCGGAACCTTGCAGTTGTGGTTCTGGATTTCAAAGTAATAGTCTTCTCCGAAGATGCTTCTGTACCAGATTGCCGTATCCATCGCCTCCTGCAGGTTTCCCTTGAGAATGGCCTGCGGAATCTCCCCGGCAAGGCAGGCACTGCAGCAGATAAGTCCCTCGTGATATTTCTGGAGAAGTTCCCGGTCCACTCTCGGGCGGTTATAGAAACCTTCCGTAAATCCGAGGGAGGAGAGTTTCATAAGGTTATGGTAACCCGTCAGGTTCTTTGCCAGAAGTATGAGGTGATATGCGCTTCTGCGGTCTGTGTAAGCCTTCTTTACAAAGCGGCTCTCCGGAGCCACGTAAACCTCGCATCCCACTATTGGCTTGAGGGTTTTGCCGGTCTTCTTCTCGGCCTTCTTTACGGCATCCAGAAAATCCTTCACGCCATACATCACGCCGTGGTCCGTAAGGGCCATCGCCGGCATGTCCAGTTCCATCGCCCGATCTATGTAATCCTCTATCTTTCCCATTCCGTCCAGAATGGAATAGTGGCTATGCAGGTGCAAGTGTACAAAAGGGGTGCTCATCGATCGTTTTCTGTTTTCGTGTTATTCCTTTACAAGCACTTTTCCTGTCATTTCCTCTGGCTGAGGGATGTCCATAAGATGGAGAATCGTCGGGGCAATATCGCAGAGCCTTCCGTCTTCAACCATCTTTACATCCGTATCCACAACCACAAACTGAACAGGGTTCAGGGAGTGCGCGGTGTTAGGAGTTCCGTCTTCGTTCACGGCGTAGTCCGCATTGCCATGGTCTGCAGTAATCAGCACGGAATAACCGGCTTTGCAGGCTTCTTTCACAACCTTTCCAACCAGTTTGTCAATAGTCTCAACCGCCTTGCAGATTGCGGGATACACGCCCGTGTGGCCCACCATATCCCCGTTTGCAAAGTTGAGGATTATCATATCCTCCTTACCGGTGCGGATAGCCTCAATAAGTTTCTCCGCGACTTCCGGAGCACTCATTTCCGGCTGGAGATCGTAGGTTGCAACCTTTGGAGAAGCCACAAGTATCCTGTCCTCATTCTCAAAAGGCTCTTCCCTTCCGCCGTTGAAAAAGAATGTAACGTGGGCGTATTTTTCCGTCTCGGCGATGCGGAGCTGCCTCTTTCCCGCCTCGGCGACAACCTCTCCCAGAGTCTTCTGAACATGCTCTTTTCCAAAGAGGATGTGAAGGCCTGTGAACTCGTCATCATACGGAGTCAGGCAGCAGTAGTAAAGCGGAATGGTATGCATCCCTTCTTCAGGCATGTCTTTCTGCGTAAGGACGCTTGTCATCTCCCTTGCGCGGTCGTTGCGGAAATTGAAGAAAATAACCGCATCCTTTTCCTTGATTACAGCAACCGGCTTTCCGTTTTCCCTTATGCTTACAGGCTTGATGAACTCGTCCGTAACCCCCTCATCGTAAGAAGCCTGCACGGCCTGTGCCGCGGAAGAGAATTCTGCTCCCTTGCCTTCTGTCAGAAGGTCGTATGCTTCCTTTATCCTGTTCCAGCGCTTGTCACGGTCCATAGCGTAGAATCTTCCGCAGACGGAAGCAACTTTTCCGGTGCTTTTTGCCATGTGCTCTTCCAGCTCAGCGATGAAACCCTTTCCGCTGCGCGGATCGGTGTCTCTTCCGTCCATGAAGCAATGGACGAAAACCCTTTCCAGGCCACATTCCTTTGCAGCGTCCAGAAATCCGAAAAGATGCTCAAGGGAACTGTGAACTCCGCCCCTTGAGACAAGGCCCATCAGATGAAGGTCGTGACCCTTGGCGGCGTATGCCATCACATCGTGGATTTCCTTGTTCTCCAGCATCTTGCCCTCTCTGCAAACCTTGTTGATCTTGACCAGGTCCTGATATACAACCCTTCCGGCTCCAATGTTGAGATGCCCAACCTCGGAGTTTCCCATCTGGCCTTCAGGAAGGCCCACATCCTCTCCGCAAGCCATAAGCTGCGAGTGCGGATATTTCGCCCTCAGGGCGTCAATGTTCGGCTGGCCCTGGGTATATATGGCGTTAGACTTGTCGTTTCTTCCCAATCCCCATCCGTCGAGGATCATCAGCAATACTTTCTTTCCCATTCTCTATTTCCTTTTCTTTGATGATTTCTTCTTCTTTTTCTCTGGAATCTCTTCGGAGAAGACTCCGTAGTCTTCCATCTTTTCCTCTTCCGGCAATACCAGAGAGAAGTCTATGTTCTTCTGTTCCAGGGAGGCGCGCTCAACCTTGACCTTAACCTTGTCGCCGAGCATAAACTTTCTTCCGGAAGACTTTCCGTAAACGCAGAAATTCTTCTCGTCAAACTGGTAGTAGTCGTCCGTGAGTTCACGCAGTGCAACCATTCCCTCGATATGCGTAGGCTCCACCTGCACGTAGATTCCCCATTCGGTTACGCCGCTTACCGTTCCGTCGTAAACCTCACCAACACGCTCCTTCATGTACTCGGCCATCTTGTACTTGACACTGGACCTTTCCGCTTCGGTTGCAATCTGTTCTCTCTGCGACGAGTGCTGGCAGTATTCCTCGAAGGCCTGCTTGTCCGCGCTCTTTTCTCCCGCCAGGTATCTGGACAGAAGGCGGTGAACCATCATGTCCGGATATCTTCTGATCGGAGAAGTAAAGTGCGTGTAGTACCTGAATCCCAGACCGTAGTGACCGATATTGTCCGTTGAGTACTGGGCCCTGGCCATACACCTCAGGGCAAGGAGTTCTATGGAGTCGCACTCAGGCTTTCCGTGTATCTGCTCCACGAGTTTGTTGAGGCTCTTTGCCAGCTGGCCCGGAGTCTCCGCCTCCAGCTTGTATCCGAAGTATTTCACAAAGGTCTTGAGCTCGGCCACCTTTTCCATATTAGGCTCGTCGTGGATACGGTAAACGAATGTCGGGGCCTGCTTCTTTATGGCGGTGGAAACGTATGTGGCAACGGCCTTGTTGGCCAGGAGCATATACTCCTCGATAAGCCAGTTGGCGGATTTGGTAACCTTCTGCACAACGTCTATCGGCTTTCCCGTCTCGTCCACAAGAACCTTCATCTCAGGCCTCTCGAAGCTGATGGAGCCCTCCTGGAACCTCTTCTTCCTCAGCACGGATGCAAGCTTGTGGAGTTCCAGCACGGCGGTAATAACTTCCTGTGACGGAATCTTTCCCTCCGGCATAACGGGAGTATAAGTTGTCATATCCCCGCTGTTGTCTATTATCTGCTGGGCCTCCTCGTAGGCAAAGCGGAAAGACGAGTTAATCACGCTTCTTCCGAACCACTGGCTGTAAACCTTTCCGGCAGCATCCATCTCGAAAATCGCCGAGAAACAAAGCTTGTCCTCATCAGGCCTCAGCGAGCAGAGATTGTTGGAAAGGGCCTCCGGAAGCATCGGGATTGTCCTGTCCACAAGATAAACGGAAGTGGCTCTGGCGTAAGCCTCCTTGTCCAGAATGCTCTGCGGCCTCACATAATATGAAACATCGGCGATGTGGATACCAATCTCCAGATGTCCGTTGTCCAGCACCTTGTAGGAAACAGCGTCGTCAAAGTCCTTGGCATCTGCCGGGTCTATCGTGAATATGCATTCCTTGCGGAGGTCTTTCCTTCCTTCCAGATCCTTTGCGGTAATCTTCTTCGGTATCTTCTCAGCCTCGGCCTCAACCTCAGCCGGAAACTTGTACGGAAGCCCGTATTCGGAGAGGATAGCGTGCATTTCCGTATCGTTATCGCCAGGCTTTCCGAGCACATCCACAATCTCTCCCACCGGAGTCTGGAAACCCCTCGGGAATTCCTTGACAAGAACAGCCACCTTCATTCCCTGCCACTCCTTTTGGACGGAATCGAAAGGAACCTCCACGTCGTACGGCATGCTCTTGTTCTCGATAATAACCCAGGCGTGCTTGCCCGTTATCTGCATAAGGCCTACCCACGGACGGGTAGAGCGCTCCACAACGCATATTACCTCACCCTCGCTGCCCCTCTCTTCGTTTTTCTTAAGGATAGCTACCCTCACCTTATCGTTATTGAGGGCGCCCCTCATCTTGCCTATAGGAATGAATACATCCTCTCTCTGGTCCCGCTTTGCCCCCGGACGCTCGTCCTCCTTCGGAGCCCTTCTGACAAAACCGTACCCTCCGGACGCTATTTCAAGAATTCCCTCTATTTCCTCTATCGCCCGCTTTCCGCGCGCCTTCAGGCCCGCGGCTCTCCTCTCGGCATCCCGTCCCATTGTCATCCCGGTGCGGCGGCGGGACTTTTTCATCCCGTAAACCGCTGATTTCTTTCCCGAAGACGAGACCCTTCCCTTTCTGTTTCTTTTCGTCATTTCCTTTTGTTGGTTTTTATAGTGCAACCACAAATTTAAGAATTAAAAAAAGAAAAGGGGAAGAATCTTCCCCTTTTCTGAAATTAATTCTCAACTCGTTGATTTTTACTTCTTTGCAAGCTTAGCCTGTTTCTTGGCGTTAAGGTCGTACATAACAGGGGTTGCAATGAATACGGATGAGAATGTACCCACGATAACACCTATTGCAAGAGCTACTGCAAATCCGCGGATTGTGTCTCCGCCGAAGATTGCGATTGCCAGCAATACAACCAGGGTTGTACCTGAGGTGTTGAACGTTCTTGCGAGTGTGCTGTTAACCGCACCGTTTACATTGTCCTTGAGGGTTCTCTTTGGATAAATCCTTTTGTACTCGCGGATACGGTCGAAGATAACCACGGTATCGTTGATAGAGTAACCGATGATTGTCAGCACGGCCGCAATAAATGTCTGGTCAACGTCCAGCGTGAACGGAAGCACTCCGGTAAAGATGGAGTAGAAACCGATCACGATGATGGAATCGTGGGCAAGGGCGGCAACACCGCCGGCTCCCCAGGACCAGTTGGAGAATCTTGCGGCAATGTAGAGGAAGATTGCCACCAGCGCAATGATCACGGCGTAAGTTCCCTTGCGCTTCATGTCGTTTGCGATAGTAGGACCAACCTTGTCGGAACTTACGATTCCGTTAGGGCTGTCCACGGTTGTGGTGAACTGCTCCTGGCTGAGGTGCTTGTCAAAGAAATCGCTGCCGGAAAGGGCGTTGTAGATCTTTGTCTCAACCTCCTGGTCAACTTCCTGTGAATTGTCGTTGATCTTGTACTTGGTAGTTACCTTCATCTGGCTGCCTGAACCAAACTGCTTAACCTCGACGCTCTCTCCGAATTCGGTCTCGACTGCTTTTCTAACCTGCTCGGCAGAAACCATCTTGTCGAACCTGAGAACGTATGTGCGGCCACCCGTAAAGTCAACTCCGTAGGAGAATCCCTTTCCGAAGATGAAGAACAGGCAGATTGCAATCACTACGGCTGCAAGCACGTATGTGAACTTCCTCATTCCGATGAAATCGAAATGTGTATGGGTAAGGAAGTTGCGTGTGAGCTTGCCCTCGAAGGAGATTTTCTTGTTCTTTGCAAGACGTCCCTCGAAGTACAGTCTTGTGATGAAGATTGAGGTAATCAGGGAGGTAATGATACCAATGATCAGGGTTGTTGCGAATCCCTGGATAGGGCCCGTTCCGAATATAGCCAGAACGATACCTACGATCAGTGTTGTGATATTACCGTCGAGGATTGCAGAGTAAGCGTTGCTGTAACCGTCCTTGATGGCAAGGCGGAGCTGCTTTCCGCTGCGGAGTTCCTCCTTGATTCTCTCGTAGATGATGACGTTGGAGTCCACCGCCATACCCAGAGTCAGAATCAGACCGGCTATACCAGGCAATGTCAGAACCGCTCCGATGGAGATAAGCGCTCCAATCAGGAAGATCACGTTGCAAATCAGCGCGATGCAGGCTGCAACACCGGCTCCTCTGTAGAAGAACAGCATGTACAGCAGCACAAGGATGAACGCTATCAGGAACGAGAACATTCCGGCATTGATGGATTCCTTACCGAGGGAAGGTCCTACAACCTGCTCCTGAAGAATGGAAGCCGGTGCGGGAAGCTTACCGGACTTGAGCACGTTTGCAAGGTCAGTTGCCTCCTCAAACGAGAATCTTCCGGAGATTTCGCTTCTTCCGCCCTCGATAGGCTCGTTTACGTTAGGATAGGAATAAACCATTCCGTCCAGTACAACGGCCACGCATCTTCCAACGTTGTCTGCAGTAATTCTTGCCCAGGTTCTTGCACCATCAGGGTTCATAGCCATGCTTACGCAAGGATAACCGCCCTGCTCCCTGTAGGAAATGCTGGCATCGGTGATGCAGCTTCCGTCCAGAGGAGCCTTGCCGTCTCTCTGGGAGTTCTTGATTCCAACCAGCTCGAAATAGGTCTCGGCAGCGTCTGTAGGCTTAACGCTCCACATAGGAACGATGTCTGCCGGCATAACAGCCTTTACCTGAGGCATGTTCAGGTACTTGTTAACCATTGCGGTATCCTTGTAGTGAGCCACGCCCATGCAGGCCTTGCGCTCAGGGCTTGGACGCAGGATGGCAAGAAGCGGATGGCTCTTTGCCAGGGCGGCCTCGTTTGCAAGGGAATCAGCGGAACCGATTTCTTTCTTTACGGCCTCTGCAAGTCCCCCCTCTGCCTTCTCTGCAGAAGTGGAGTCAACAGCCTCGTTCTGAGCCTCCTCGGCGAGAAGGTCTCTCAGAATGGCGTCTGCCTGGTTAAGGGAGTTGCTAACCTCGGAATACTCGTAGGTTGGCCAGAATTCCAGAGATGCTGTTCCCTGGAGAAGCTTTCTTACACGCTCCGGCTCCTTTACGCCAGGAAGCTCTACCAGAATTCTTCCGGAACTTCCAAGACGCTGGATATTAGGAGCGGTTACTCCGAAACGGTCGATACGGCTGCGGAGCACCTGGAACGAGTTGGAGATTGCGCTCTCTGCCTCCTGACGGATAACATCGATAACCTGATCGTCTGTGCTTTCTGTCTTGATCTTGTCCTTCATCTCGTATGTGGAGAAGATGGAAGACAGTTTCTTTCCGCCGGAAAACTCTTTCCAGGCCTGTGCAAACAGGGTTATGAAATCCTGGCGCTTCTCAATCTCGTCCTTGGTGGCCTTTTCCAGAGCCTTTACAAATTCCTCGGACTGGTTGTTATTGCTCAGAGCCTTTACCAGATCCTTCAGCTGCACCTGCATCATGACGTTCATACCGCCCTTCAGGTCAAGACCCAGCTTGATCTCCTTCTCCTTGACCTCCTTGTAGGTGTTGCTCAAGAATACTTTCTGGTCTGCTATGGAATCCAGGTAATATCTGTTCTTTACTTTATTTACAGAGTCCAAGTAGTATGCCTGGTCATCTTCGGAGACCATAGCGAATTCAGGCTTGGATTTCTCTGTCTCAATGGCTTTGGCAGCGTATGCTTCCGCTTTCTTCTCCTGATGCCTTGTTGCCCAGGTAAACGACAGCTGGTACAGGCAGGCTAACAATATCAGGATTGCCAATGCTTTAAAAAGCCCTTTGTTCTGCATTTTATATTACATTTTTGGTAAACAGGGTGCAAATGTACAATTTTTTCGTTAAAAAAAAGTATTTCTTAACTTTGCGAGGATGAAGAAAACCATATCGCTGACCATATTGCTGCTTGGTTGCGTGTTTCTCTGCGATAAAACTCCCGCCCAAAACCTGAGCGACGGAGCCCAGAAAAACGAGAGGCGCGCGGACTCCCTATACCATAGATACGAGTTCGCACGTGCGCGTGACATTTACGCCCAAATGGCGCAGACCGCCGAGGCTCAGGACAAGAACCGCCTGGAACTCAAGTCTATAGCCTGCCAGAACGGACAGGCTATGCTGCAGTATGTATCTTCCCCTACCATCGTGACCCGCAAGGTCCAGGAGAAAAAGGACTTCTACCTCTATTATCCGAAAATCAGCAGCGTGGGACATTTCATCCACGCTCCGCAGGGGCTTCCTTCCACAAGCGACACCCTCTATCTTCCGGACGACAAGAACACGCTTTACTATAGTACAAAGACCAACAGCGGAGATTGGGACATATTCATCACCCGCAAGCAGGAAGACGGCAGCTGGAGCGCCCCGGAGGCTTTGGGAAACACCGTCAACAGCAAGGGCAACGAGATCTTCCCGTTCCTTTCCCCGGACGGAAAGCGGCTCTACTTCTCCTCCAACGGCCATTACGGAGCTGGCGGATATGATCTCTACGTGAGCGTCTGGGACGAGGCTGAGCAGAAATGGGGCCTTGCCCAGAATATGGGCTTCCCTTATTCATCGCCGAGCGACGACCTGTTCTTCTATATAACTCCAGACGGAAAGTACGCCGCCTTCTCTTCCACCCGATCCCTGGACGACCCGGCCTCCAGGCTCTACAGCCCCACCAGAATCCTCAGCTACGTGGTGGACTACGAAGAAGAGCCCGTAAAGCATCGGGCAACTCCTGAAGAAGCCTATGAGCTTTCCCGCCTCAGAAGCGGAACCGTAATGACGCAGCAACAGAGAGATTCCATCAATAACGCTGCTGTTGCCAAAGCCCTGGAAGGCGTAGAGCGCAAGAGCGGCCTTGCGGAAATGGACTCATCCGCCCGCAAGACAACGGAACGCTACACCGCCGCTACCCAGAAATACCGCACTCTCAAATCCCAGCAGGAAAAACTTCAGGAAAGCCAGGCGGCCTATAGAATCCTCTATACCAGCCTCGGCGACAGGCTTATGGGAGAGTTGGAAGAAGAGGATGCCGCCCTCAAGCGGGATTCCCTTGAGATGGTTAAAGACCGCATTGCCCAGTCGGAGACGGCAATGTACACCGTCAGCCAGCAACTCCGCGAGGTGGAAAGGGAAATACGCGCTATTGAAGACGTGTTTATGTCCACCGGAGTGGTTGTCCCGTCCAGCAACGCGTTCAAGACGGCAGACCAGCTGAAGGCCGAAACGGAAACCGGAGTGGCCCAGGAAGAAGAGGAGAACATTGCAAACCTGCTTTCCACAAAATCCAGGATAGACAGCGCGGAAGACTTCAGGGTAGAAAGAATCCGCCCGGAGGTTGACCTCACCTTCAGAATCCAGAAAAAGGGAGCGCTCATAGACCTGGAAGACTTCCCGGAGGGCTTGATCTACCAGATACGCTTCCTCTTCTCCGCCAAAAAGCAGACGGAGGCTTCTTTCAAGGGCCTCTCCCCTGTATTTGAAAGAGAAAGCGGCGGAAGATATTCCTACTGCGCCGGAGCCTTCCCTAAATATTCGGACGCCTACCGCCAGCTTTCCAAGGTCAAGAAGGCCGGCTTTGCCTCAGCCACCATCATAGCCTTTGAAAACGGAACCGCCATTCCTCTGGAGGTGGCCAGAAAGAAAGAGGTCCAAGCCCAGAAAACCGCCGCCCAAAAAGGGAAAAAGGGAACTTTCAATGTGGTGATTTCCAGCACTGAATCCAGCCTGGAAACTCCTCTTATGAAACTCGTCCAGGCCTCAGGCAAAGACATTGCCAAAACATCTTCCGCAGGAAACTTCAAGTTCATCTGCGGCCCGTTCTCCTCTGAAAAGGAGGCGGAAGACCTCGCCTCCAAGATCAAAGCCGCTTCAGACAAAAAAGTATCGGTTGAAGCCGTTAATTAAAAAAATGTTATATTTGCAGTCCATTTGACCCACACATACCACGGTGAGGTGGGAGAGTGGCTGAATCCAGCAGTTTGCTAAACTGCCGAACCGGTTTAACGGTTCCGCGAGTTCGAATCTCGCCCTCACCGCATTAAAATGACTTACAGATACCTGTAGGTCATTTTTTGTTGATTTTGGTTGCACCAAAAATGCACCAGAGGCTGTGTTTAGTGTAAATGGCTGGAAGTAAACCGAAATCACTTACGTCTCTGTCAGTAAAAATGCCATATACATCGGCATTGTCAGCAATTGTCCGCTCCTTCCAATATTGTAATCACCCAGTTTTAAGGCACTAGTGACGTGATATTTCTCGGGATGTTTAAGCACGGTTTTCATCGACTTGGCATTGCAGCCGTGATACGCATGATGATAGCATCAACCTCCAGATTTGGGGTGAAAAATTTCTTATAGTCAGGATGCTCCCTAAAATCCAGATATACAACATGCTTGAAATGTCTGCGGGCGAAATCCACCACGCTGCTGGTCTTGCCGCACTGGCGCACTCCCTTTACAACCAAAGGCTTGTGAGAGGGGTTATCCAACCAGGTCTGGAGTATATCTTCAATCCTTCGCTTATACATATTCACACATTTTTATGCCGACTTTTGTGCGAAAACACAATTATCAAATTATACAAATCCTATAATACAAATTCTATAATTGCATTCCGCTTGGGGCGGCACAAAAAGAGAGGCCGGCTGTCAAAGCCGGTCTCCCATTGTTTAACTTTCTGCAGAACGCCTCTGGCTTTTTACCAGGCCTCGGAGGCTTCTGTGGTGCTGATTTTTGCTTCCAGACGGTTTGTCAGAGTGGCGTTCTTTACGCTCAGGAATGTGCCGTTGGGCTTATACTGGGCCGGAATGGTCTTGGTCCCCTTGTAAGTAACACCATCATTGTCCACAACGGTAAAGGTAAACACCTCCTCGTTGGTCTGGTCTCCGTTCCTAAGAGCCACAAAGAACGGATCGGTTGTGGCTGTTCCTAACTTGACGGAAACAGGACCTTCCGTTACCGTAGCCCCTGTCACGTCCTGACTTTGCACCAGATGGCCGTTTGCACTAGTTATTGTCACCGATTTGGTGGTTATTGGAGTCTTGGTGCTTGGGTCTGTCTGGTACCTGAAGCTCAGGCGATAGACGCTCTGCTGGTTGGCAAAGGTGGCCGTTTCCGTGGCAATCGCCCCCTTGCCGTCACCGTCAGTGTCTGCGGATATCACCAGAACCTCGGCGGCCATAGTGTAGTGGTACTTGGCCTCTATAGATTCTGATGCGTCGTCGGAGAGAAGGAGTTTCCCGACCTGGCCGTTATAACTCCACTCGTCTCTCGGGGTAAGGAATGTCAGCTTTGTTGTGCCGGCCGTTATTCCGCTGGTTGTAATCGTGCCGGACAACAGGGCATTGTGGGCATCAGCTCCGTCCGGGGTGGCGGTCAGTGTGCCGATGCACTCCGAGCCAAGATAGACTTTCACCTTCTCATTGGCCTTCCATATAGACTTCAGGGTTGTAGTGGTTGCCTCGTCGCCCTCGATATCAAGGCCCTTGGTCTTCGGGTTGTCTGTCTTGACGGCACGGACGGTAATCGCCCATGTCTTGGTGTCAACCTGTTCTTCCGGGTCATCTGAGACGGGAGCCTCTGCCCTCTCGCAGCTTGTCCAGACCATTGCGCCCAGAAGGGCCGCTATAAGCAATATATTCTTTTTCATAATCTTCTACTACTTTTATTCTGCAACATAATAGGCCCTTCCGGCAGGAATTGTGCTGCCCGTAAACTTGACAAAATCCATAACGCCGCCGCCGTTGACGCCAAGCACATAGACATTTCCGTCGGGCTTGGCTATAGAGGTATCGGAGCCTCTCAGAATATTTCCCGGGCGGGCAGTTATTCCGCCGGCGTCAGCCGTTGTAAGGGTTAACTTGCCGCCGGTCAGGGCAGAACCGTCGGCAACAATAATAACGGCTGTTCCGTGAGGAATTAAATTGCTGTCTTCGCCGATTCTGTAAAAGACCGCAGTGCCGTTAACCAATCCTGCAGTATAGGCCAGGGCCCCTTCAGGAAGCTGATAGTCTGTTGTTCCGTCGTAGAGAGAAACCACATATTTAACATCTCCCATTACGGTTGCCTCGTGAGCGGTAAGGTCTAGAGACCCTTCTACTCCAACCGTAACATCATTTGCCGGCATTGTAAAGCTCCAGGTACCATCCCCGTTATCTGTAGCCGGAGTTGCAGAACCGCCCTCCGGAGTATAACTGACGCCACTAAGAGTAGCGCCTGGAGAGGCTGATACCGTTATTGCTGCATCCTCTCCATAGTAGTCTATTCCATCGTAGCTGGCTGATGCCGTTCCGCTTACAATATAGTTAGAGCCCGCATGAACTATAAAGACATCGCTGACAGGATCGCTGTCTCCGCATTTGACGGAGCGGTAATGGTTATTCGACAGCTTTAGATTGCCGTTATTGTTTTGTTGTGCTCCAAATAAAACATTGGTTCCGTTGGTTGTCGTGTTAATGGCAAATCCGTAGGAAGAGGCCGAATTGGATACAACGCCTATCAAAGAGCCGATATACGCCCCGTTGCTGGCGGTACCGCTAACCGAACAACCGGAGGCTACGTTTCTGTTTACCCCGTTTGAGGCGGAAGCACTAGTTTCGCAAAAGCCTACAATACCTCCTATATATAATCTCTTGGAACTGGTGCCATTAACGGAGCAGTTCTCGGCAATGCAATCGCTTACACTGCCGACGTATAAATAGCCGACGACAGCTCCAACATACATGTTATAACCAGTGTATGTGTTTTCGCCTCCTGTGATGGTACAGCCTGTAGCAACACAACCAGAGACCTCAGCTTCACAACGGCCAACTATAGCGCCAACGTATCGTTTTCCGTTGATAGTGGCATTGCTCATAACGACATTTTTCACATAGCCATTTTTGATTTCCCGGAAAAGGCCGGAGTCTATCAAATCCGTAGTTCCATTGACAACAACATTGCTGACACAATAACCCTTGCCGTCGAAATAGCCGTAAAATGCGGTGGCATCGGAACCTATACCGCGGAATGGACTTATGGTACTCATATCAATATCCGCCCCCAGCTCAAAGTATGTACCGCTAAACGTGTAGCCATTGTTGACAAAATCGGCTAACATATCAAGTTCGTCTGCGGTAGTTATTATGTAAGGATTATCCTGGCTGCCGTCTCCAGACCAATCGAGCTTCGGAGTCCAGGTGGCGGTATATGAGCGGTTCCCGGTAGAGCCTTGCGGAATGGTGACTGTAATTGTTGGGGTTGAAAGATCGGTGCCCGTCCATCCGGCAAAATCGAAGTGTTCCCGGGTTGGATTGATAAGGGTAATCTCGTCGCTTTTGTTGGAGTACTTGGTTGGATTTGCGCAGGCAACACTTCCATCATTAAGCTTATAACTGATGGAATAGCTTTCATCTACGGTTACGCCACTGAAAGTCTTGGATACATCGCCATCAAAAGGGTAGTTCATCAAGTCTTTTATTTCGGGGCTGGCTGA
Source organism: Bacteroidales bacterium (assembly GCA_017550655.1). Lineage (GTDB taxonomy): Bacteria > Bacteroidota > Bacteroidia > Bacteroidales > UBA932 > Egerieousia. Next base: position 345,566 of record JAFZOK010000013.1, read on the forward strand.
AGAGCCCTTTAATTCGAGACTGTTGACGGTGAGCTCGGTGCCGGCATCCGCGGTTATGGTGCCGTAAAAGGTAATTACATTGGCGCCGCTGCAGAAGTATTTGTTATATTCCCCTTGCGATCTCATTTCCCCCCAAGAGGTGTGGAGAACGTAATCGGTTTCTTCGCTCATTGTAACAGGCTCGCTGAAGGGTATGCTTATAGCAAATCTATTTCCCTTGACATGGAGTCCGGGAGAGACGGCCATACTGCTTTTGAGGGCAGTCGGAGGTGTCTCGTCTACCAAAGCCCAGCGGACAAAGAGGTTTTTATATCCATAGGTGTCATCTCCACTACCGGCACAATCAAAACGGACGGTAAGGGCGCTTATATCAGGGTCAAGAAGAAAGGCGTTGTTCATCCTCGTGGAGTCTCCCCGATAACTCTCGGAACGGAATCTCTGTTTCCAAAGGTAGCTATATTCTTTATGTATAACATCTGTCAGCCAGAAAGCTGAATCATTAACATCTGAGTCGTCGTTGGTTATATCGGAACTATGCGGAAAAATCCACATTCCATAACCACTATAAGCTCCGCTGCCCTTTTTCAGCTCGAAGCAGGCCTTGTAAATGGAATTTACCGGGATGTTGACAGTTCCGTCAGGATCAGGGCCCTCATCGTAGGCGGTATTGCTGTCGCCTATAAGAATCTGCACATAGCCATAACCGTCATCCTTCTCTTTCTCGGTAAAGACAACACTGGCGTATAGTTTGTTTCCTATAAGCTTGTGCCACTCGCCAGAGCCACCGGCCCTATTCACCGCAAACAGATAACCCGGGGTAACTGTAGCAGGATAATTATTATAATCATAGCTATCATCTATCAGCACATAGCCATCAAAAGCATCTCCATTCGAATGTACGCCCTCGGTTGGAGTGAATTTGGCATCATAATATTTCAGACCAGGGTTTGAAACTTTATGATTATAAAAAAAAGTAAGAAGCCGGCAGTCTTCGTTTATCCAGCTTTGATATCCGTTAAGGTAGTAATCATTGTTTGAAGTGCCACCGGAAGATCTGGTTCTTCTTTTGCTGGCCAGAATAGTTCCAGCTTGGTCAGTCACCTCAAAGTCATAGTAGAATGAGGTTCTTCCAGAATACCTGTATCGCAGAGGAAGGTTGGCAAAACTTGTTTCCGGAACAGTAACCTCTTTAGAATCCTCACCCGCATTAAATATAAGTCTTCCGTTCTTGCCGGTAAAGTGTACACCCGCCAGAGCCGAACCGCTTACCGTTCGGTATTTTACAACTTCCCTGCTTGTGGTATTAGTGCGGGTTACAACAAACTTATTACCGGAAATATAGTCCACGGACCAGCCGTCCGCCCAGGCGCTTTGCCCGGCCAACACTGCAATAATCGCCATAATAGCGGCGACAGTGGATTTGAATTGTCTTGAATGTCTCATACCCCCCCCTAATCGTTTTCATCCAGAATTCCGGAATTGTAATCTTGCGTTCCGCCTGTTGGCGATTCACAGACAAACCCTTCAAATTTTATCTCTAAGACCTTTATTCTAGGAGAATCATACTGTTTTTTCAGATTTAATTTCATTGGCTGAAAGTTATTTTGATTACTATTTTTCAATGTGACTGTAAATTTAAGAATTTCATTCTTAAACACATGTCATCGCTGAGTAAACACCGTGTCAACGCAGCGTCAAAAATCCCCATTTACCCCCCACAACTTGCCATCTTCGTATAGAAAACCAAGAAAAACTTTATTATCCGTACGAAAAACAAGGAATCGTTTTACCGTCTCGCTACAAAAGTAATTTAATTTTATTACCTTTGCAAAAAAATATTACGCTATGAGCCAGATATATTTCGAAGCAAAAGGAGAGGCGCTGTTAAAACAGATTGGAATGAGCAAAAGTGAGTTTGCTCGGCGAATGGGTATTCGTAAACAAAACGTTAAAGCATTGTTTAAAACCAAAAACTTGGAAACCATACATAAGGCCGCAGGTGTACTTGAAGTTCCTTTTACCTTACTGGTAGGATACGCTGAAGAACCGGATTTAAGTGAAACTCCTCCAACATCTCTTGAAGAATACAAAAAGATTGTTGAATATTACGTTATTACGGAAAATGATATCCCAACGGGAGACTCTAACGAAGACCGGAGGCGGAGGCATAAGATTATCTTATCTTTTTACCATAATTGGAAGAGACAGAATCCTGAAGCAAAAAAATATAACTTAAATCTTAAAGATGACATTAATATCCGATACGTTTCTGTGGAAGAGACTGCGGGACAAGCATCATTTACTTATTTGTCAACACTTGCCGTTCTTCAACTAGACGCGATTCTTACAAATGCGGTATTGATTGGAACAACTCCAGCAAATGATAAGAAAAAAAATCAAAAGGGATTTATAAGTATGTTGCGAATGTCATACAACTGTCCTGGAATTGGATTGGTTAAAATGATGGTTGGGGTCAAGCAACGAGACAAGTCTAAAGTACAATATTGTATAACAGCCATAGACGCTGGTAAAACAAAACAGGAGGCCGAATAACGACCTCCTGTTCATTTTGCCCCAAGACTACGTGGCGGATTTACTTCAAAAGCGAGGATTAAGCTGGCGGGGACTTTTGCGCTACCCTTTGTCCGTCCGTATCACGTTTTACCGTCTCGCTGCAAAGGTAATGACTTTTTTCTTTCTGCAAAACTATTCAAAAAGTTATGATGCATCTGAAACCGTCCAACCGGTTGGAATTCCATTAACGCTATTGAGTTCCCAACTGGTCATACTTGCGGCTTTAACAAACGTGCCTGTTGAGGCAACGCCAGACAACCAATTGTATGTGCATTTGCTTGCCGATATGTCTGTCGCAAGACATTTGACAAAACTCAAATTTGTGCAATTGTAGAACATGTTTTGATAACAACTTGTTGCCAAAGTTGTGGCCGGAAGGACTGGCGCTGCAGCAAGGCTGGTGCAATTGTAGAACATAGATGAATAACAAGACTGTTCTAATGAGGTTACCGACAATGACGGTGGTATTACTAGACTAGAACAATTCTGGAACATTCCGCTGTAGCAGTTCGAGGCGAGGGTGGTTGCGGCGAGTGCAGGAGCGGAGGCAAGGGAAGTGCAGCCATAGAACATGGTTTGATAACAATTTGCTACCAAAGTTGTGGCCGGAAGGGCTGGAGCCGTCTCTAGGCTGGTGCAATTGTAGAACATACTCTTATAACAAGCTGCCGTCAATTCTGTTGCCGGCAATGTTGGCGCGGTTGTCATCTTTATGCAATCCCGGAACATTTGATAGTAGCTTTGGTTTCCTACTGTCATTGCCGGAAGGATCGCCGGGAATGTCTCAAGGTTTTCACAGCCATTAAACATATTTGAGCAGCAACTGCCTTCGGCTATCGTAGCGGAAAAGAGTGTAGGGCCAGCTGTAAGGGCTTTGCAGCCATCGAACATACCTAAACAACACTCCGAAGCCAACTTTCCTTCTCCACAGTTAAAAGAAATGCCGCCGGCCTTCTTAAGTTTAGTGCATTTGTAGAACATTCTATAGCAAGCACGATTTTGGATAGATGTGACGGCAAAAGTTGGGGCGTTTTCTATTTTAGAGCATTCCCCGAACATTTGTTCATAGCAACTTTGGGCTAATTCTCCACCGGGGAGAGTAGATGGAATTGTAGTAAGGTTAGTACAACCATAGAACATCCTATTGTAACAATCTTTTGATGCTGTGCTTGCAGACAAGGCCGGGGCTGCAACAAGGCTTGTACAGCCATAGAACATGCTTTTACAACAAGAGGTCGCAAGTGTTGTAGCTGAAATAACTGGGGCTGAGACTATACTCGAACACCCGGTGAACATATTCTCGTAGCAGGAGGATTTCAACGTTTGGGCTGGAAGATTCGGGGCTGTGGCAAGGTTTTTACAACCATCGAACATGCTTTTATAACAGGATGATTCCAATGATTCGGCAGGCAGGGCCGGGGGTGTAACAAGGCTTGTACAACCACCGAACATGCCTAGATAACAATTAGGCGTCAATACTTCAGCCGGCAGGCTCGGAGCGGTCTGGAGGCTTGTACAACCTTCAAACATGTAGCTATAACAACCATTTCCCAACGATGTCGCCGGAAGACTTGTTGGAACAGAGACAAGAGACGTACAATTTTTGAACATTTCAAAACAGCTTTTAATACCTAATGATTCAGCAGGCAGGTCGGGAGCTTTAACAAGGGTAGAACACCTGTAGAACATGCCATTGTAACAGGATTCTGCCAGCGTTGTGGCCGGAAGTTCCGGAGTTTCTGTAAGGGCCGTACATAACTCGAACATGTGCTCATAACAACCAGTCAGTAGGGTTGTAGCCGGAAGCACCAACTTTTTCCAACCATGGTTTAATAGCGATGGGTTGTTATAGAATAAATAAGAGAATGTCCGCGTTCCCGGCAGGATTGGAATGTTAGAAAAGTCCGTTTTATTTGTAAGGCTCATAATATTGCCATACATATAAAATTCGTTATTGCAACTAATATTGCTGCTTCCATCAGAATTAACACTTCCGTAACGATTATTGTTTCCAAAGAAAGACACTTTGTCTCCGGCATTAGGCAAACTGATAGAGTAGCTTGTTACTCCGGCTCCGATTTGCTGTTCGTCGCCATTGTTCACTTTGTAATAAATTGTTCCGGCTGCTTTATTGGTAACCTTTACAGTAGTTCCCGCATTCTTGGCCATAATGGTAAGCGGGGTAGTGTTGGCGCAGAACATTTTTACGTTTATGCCATAGTATTTTGAGTGGTCAAAGGTAACGTCTGCTTTGCGGAAGGAGTAGTCAAAACCGTCAGAGCCTTTGGCTTCCAATATGAGGTTCTTGGAGGATATGCCGGCAAGGGCGACAAAAACCTCGCTTGTTCTAGAAGGTGGAGTTACCTCCACCTTGTCCGTTGCTCCCTCGGCTTTAATGGTAAGCTTGGTTACCGGAACAAGATCTCCAGTCTCATTTTTAAGGGTGAATTTTACTATGGCCTGCTGACTCTTGAACAAAGCGTCTGCAGTGGTGGTAATATTGCCGCTGCCGTCTACGGACGCAACAGTAACCTCTGCCTCGGCATAGTCGCAGGTGGAAGCAATGCCGGCCAAGGTACCGTCCTGGTTACCATATTCTTGACTCCGGTATTTCATCACAAGCTCGTCTCCGGTTGCGATAGCAGTTCCGGTAAGCTGGCCCGTAAGGGTGGCGTCAAAGCCATCGGCAGAAACGGTCGTGGCCCTGAGGGTACCGGCAAGCGTTTCTCCCTTGTAAACGGATACCTCATCGTTGAGGACCCATTTTTTATAAAGGGTCTTGTTGTCTACGCCGCCCAGCTCCAGCAGTTTGGTGTCAGGAGCCTTTTCCTTGGAGGCGGTAATTGTCAGTGTGTAGATATGTTCGCCGTCCTCCTCCGGATTTGCGGGAACAATATCTTCCTTGCTGCAGGACACAAATACAAGGCCTGCCAAAAGTATCGTTGATGCAAAATATTTAAATATCTTTTTCATATACATATGCGTTCCTACAATTAGTCTTCATTATCCCAATCTTCGTCGGTTTCATCGCCGTAGCCGTCTCCGCTGAAGCCAGCCATAAGTCCTTCTGTGTGGACATGCAGCACTCTGATCTGGGGCTGCTCGTAAAAGAGTTTTTTGTTCATAACCGAATAATCTGTCGTTTTCCAATTTATGAAGCGTCTTCTACGGTCCAGCCTTCAGGAATGCCATTGACTCCGGTTCCCCAGGTTGCAGAAGAGGCCTTGACAAAAGTTCCCATTGCGGCAACACCATTCATCCAGTTTTTGGTGCAATCAGAAGCAGTTAAATCCGTTGCAAGGCATTTTACATATTTCAGTTTCGTACAGCCGGAGAACATGCTTAAATAACTGCCGCTTTTCAACGTTGCATTCGGAAGCAGAGGCGCATTCTCAAGATTCGAGCAACTGCTGAACATAAACTGGTAGCAGCGATCGGTCAGTTCTGCTACGAGTGGAAGATCGGGAACGTTTACAAGGCTTGTGCATCCGCTGAACATGCTCCAGCAATTATAGGTACCCTCCAGTTCGGTGAAAGACAAAGACGGGGCGGTCTGGAGATTCTTACATCCGGAAAACATTCCATCGTAGGTATATGTGTATAACTTTGGGGCGGGGAGGTTGCTTTGAACTGTAGTAAGAGCCGTACAGTTCATGAACATACCTTCGTAAGACGAGCCTGCCAGATTTGTGGCAGGAAGGGTTGGGGCTGTTGTCATCTTCTTGCAATTTAAGAACATGCGGTAATATCCCGAGGCTTTTACGGTCATTGCAGGAAGATTGGTTGGGAATGTTGTCAGGTTTTCACAGCCGGAAAACATGGAACCACAACCCCCTCTAGCGATTTCCGCCGCATTAATGACAGTAGGTCCCGTTGTAAGGGCTTTGCAATCAAGGAACATCTCGTAACAACAGCGCTCTGTCAGCGTTCCTTCTGTTCCAAGGTCAAAGCTTATGTTGGCGGTCTTTAGTTTGGTACAGCCAGAAAACATGCCGTAACAAGACTCCATGTCACCTGTTGATGTGTATGAGGTGGCGGTAAAAGACGGGGCGGTTACAATATTCGTACAGCCCTTGAACATCCACTTGTAGCAGCAAAAATCCAAGGCTCCAGGAAGAGTTGACGGAATATTAGTAAGGCCGGTACAGCCTTCAAACATTGAGAAATAGCAGTTGGTTATCACTGTCGTTGACGGAAGGGATGGAGCGTTGATAATCTTTGGGCAATTCCTGAACATAGCCATATAACAGGCGGAGGCATTGTCTGCGGCCAGATCGGTTGCAGGAAGGGTGTAAGGTATTTGCAAAAGTTTAGAGCATCCCTCAAACATATATTCATAACATCCCTGTGCCAGTGTAGTTGCAGGAAGGTCCGGGGCTTGTATAAGGTTGGTACAGCCGTTAAACATGTGACTGTAGCTCCATCTGTATACATTTTTAGCCGGAAGGGTTAAACGTTTCCAATCATGACTATATATGTGAGTATTGCCATTAAACATATACGCAAACGTATAATCGTGATTTATTGTTTCCAGGGTGGCAAAATTATCTGCATCTATGAGACTCATTATATTTCCATAGACATAATAGTCGGCGGTACCGGAAATCTTTGAGCTGGATGAACTGGAGTTGGTTCCGTAAAAGCTGTTGTTTCCATAAAAGGCAACCCGGTCTCCGGCGGATACGTCTATTGTAGCGGTGGAACCCGTTGATATGGTAATCGGACTTCCGTTATTCAAGCGATAGGTTATTGGCTGGATGTCGGTATTGTTCATCAAGAAGAAGGTTATGGTGCCGCTGCTTTTAGCCGCAACCGTAAGAGGAGTGCAGAGGGAGTTGAACATGCTTGCCTTGATGCCATAGTACTTGGAGTTCTCAAGCGTGGCGGCGGATTTCTTGCATCTGAAACTATTTCCTCCAACAACGGCATACAGGTTAATATCCTTTTCCTCTATGCCAGGAACGGCAACGAAAAGCTCGCTGGTAGCAGTCGATGGAGTAACAACAATATCGCTCATTCCTTTTACTTTAACGGTCAATCTGGTGGCTGAGAGAAGGTTTGCGGCCTCATCCTGAAGGGTGAACTTCACTATCGCCTGCTGGTTCTTGAACAGAGCGTCCTCGGTGGTGGTGATGTTGCCGCTGCCGTCTACGGATGCAACGGTAACCTCTGCCTCTGCATAGTCGCAGGTAGAAGCGATGCAGGCAAGGGTGCCGTCCTGGGCGCTATAGTCGGGAGTGCGGAACTTCATTACAAGGTCATCACCAGTTGCGATTGTTGTTCCGGTAAGCTGACCTGTAAGGGTAGCGTCAAAGCCGTCGGAAGAAACCGAGGTGGCTCTGAGGGTACCGGCAAGCGTTTCTCCCTTGTAAACGGATACTTCATCGTTCAGTGCCCATTTTTTATACAGGGTTTTGTTGGAAGCACCGCCAAGTTCCAGCAGTTTGGTGTCTGGGGTCTTTTCCCTGGATGCGGTGACTGTCAGTGTGTACTTTACGCCGTCCTCCTCTGGAGTAGCGGGTGTAAGGTCGTCCTTGCTGCAGGATACGAATACAAATCCTGCCAAAACTATCGCTGATGCAAAATATTTAAAGATCTTTTTCATAACACTTTCCTCCAATTAGTCTTCATTATCCCAATCTTCGTCGGTTTCATCGCCGTAGCCGTCTCCGCTAAAGCCGGCCATAAGTCCTTCTGTGTGGACATGCAGCACTCTGATCTGGGGCTGCTCATAAAAGAGTTTTTTGTTCATAATTGAAATGTTTTTTATTTGTTTTTAATAGTTGGTCCGCGATTCTTGCTCTTTTTCAGAACTTTGCGAATGGAGAAAATAATAGCCAGCACCCAGATAAACAGCAGAATTGCCGTAATAATCAGAAATATTTGGGCGTCTTTATCCATTTCCTTGATTGGCCTTGGATGTATATCGTAACAAAATTAAAGAGAGTGAGAGTTTACAATGTCATATATGAGTAAAACCTGTGTCAATTCTGCGTTAACAGTGTCAACGCTGCGTCAAAAACAGGGATTTTTATTAAATTCGCGTTGTATATGGGTTTGGGAGCAACATATTTCTATGGTTTGGCTGCAACGGTTTTCCTCACAACCAGCCTTGTGATAGCGGCTGTGCGCTGGTTTCACCTGTGCAAGCCATACAACCTCAATCCTGGTTACTATTATCCCGGAAGACCCTTTGTAATAGCCGTTTATCTGAACGCTCTCTTACTGATTCCTTATGTCTTACGCCCAGAAGACCCGGACGCCTGGTATCTTGTGAGGATATATTTTTTGCCCGTTACCCTGCTGCATTTTACAATTCTGATGTTCTCCTATTTTGGGGGCATAATGCAATGGGGAAAGTGGCGTGGCCCGATGATTATCATCGAAGTTCCTGTTTTCCTTGTACTTGTGGTCGTATTCTGTCTCTCCCTTTTGCCCAACTTTCACATAGAGGACAAAATCAGCCATTTGCTCTGCGATTATATTCTGTTCGCCCTTGGCGCCGTAGTTACACTATTCTGCCTTACGGCCATGTTCCTGGTGGTGAAATGGTCTAAAAGCATTGGTGAAGATGACTACTCCAATACCGCTGATTTTCCGGTTGTTGAGGCTAAGCGCTGGCTACTGCTTGTGATAGTGAACATTTTGGTGTGCTGGGTGGGTGCCGTTTCAGAAAACAAGATGGTTTTGGCCCTGTGTATGCTGCTGTTCGCGGCTTCATCTGTAATATTTATCATCAGCGCCCTTCATCCGCATCGCAGAGGACTGGCGGAAGAAGATGAGAATGAAAAGGAAAAAGTGGTTGACTCTGAGAATAATGAAGAGGCTGAAAATTTTGGGGATGCCGGCACTGTGATTGTAGAAGACCGGGGCTCTGATGCCGAGCACATATACTCGAGGACCATATCACAGCAAAAGAAAGGAGAAATCCTTGAGGCGATACGGACTGTGGTTGAGGAGCAGGAAGCGTTTCTGGATCCGCACCTTACCCTGCAGGATGTGGCAGACCGTAGCGGCTATAACCGCACTTATGTATCCGGCCTGATCAAGTCCGAATACGGAAGCTTCTTTTCATATATCAACCGGCGGAGGCTTGCACACGTGGAAAGTTACCAGAAAGAAAACCCGGCCGCAACCATTCTGGAAGCTGTTATTGCATCTGGTTTCAACTCCCGCCAGGCGTATTATTCCGTAAAGAAAAGATTGGAATCTAACAGTTAAAACATAAACATATTGCTATGAAAAGATTTTTGATTCCGGCTCTGGCCATTATTCTGGCCGCAGCCTGCACAGAAAACAAAAAAGTGGAGGAACCTGCCGCTCCGATTGGAGACCGCGCATTTTACGAGGTTGCTGGCAATGTGGAAAGCATTGTCCTGGATAATGTTGCCGGAGAATTCCTATTCCTCGGCCAAAAGCCTACATTTGACAAAGAGGGCCTTTTCTTTGTGAAGGATATCAAGTACAAGGAAACAACAGAAGGAGACTTTAAGGTTCTCGAGATGGAGACTGATGATGAAGACGGCGGGGGAGATGAGTTTGTAGCGTGCAAATACGACAGCAAGGGAAGGCTGGTTGAAGTTACTTTTTGGGAGGCCAGCTTCAGCAACCTGAAATACGACGATCAGAACAGGCTTATAAGTTATTCCGCCTACGGAATGATGGGTATAGAGTCTGAGTATCATTACACCCTTGAATACGGCAAAGACAGGAATCCTGTAAAGGTTACCATAGAGGAAGTGCATCCGGACTATGAGCAGCACGATGTCAATACCCAGACCTATTCTTTCTCCTATGAATACACCGCCGTTGACGAAAAGGGCAACTGGACCGAAAGAAAGAAAGACGACGGCACCGTAGAAAAGAGAACCATCAAGTATTATCCTGCAGAATAGGAATAGTTTTTGTACATTTGCTCTGTGAATGCGGGAGGCGGACAAAACTGTCCGCACAATAAAACCCCGCATATTAGAGCATTATGAGAAAACTTTTAATTTTGTCCGCCCTTATTTCCATCTTGTCCGCTTGCGGGGGAGGAAGGGCGGACAAAGATATTTCCGCTTACATAGAAGCCTGGAAAACAAGCGACCAAAGCCAGACTCAAGTCTGCCGTCCTTTCTATACCACGGACCTTGAGGCAAAAATGGAGGCCGATACCACCGGGGACCATCAGCAATCTTATCTGGATTTCCTGGAAACCCTCAACGGTCTAAGGGATTATGCCAAGAAGAACCCGTCTTCAAGGGTGGAAATCCGCAATACCCTCTATGAGGTTTACGGCAAAATGCTGTATGGCTCCGACAAGAAGGAGTATCTGGAGGGACTGGGGTTAGAGGCCCTGCGGAAAGCTGTGCAGCTGGGCGACGAAACCCTTCTGGCCGAACTGTACAAAATGATGGCGGACCTGACAAAGGACGAGCCTTTAAGAAGCGCCATCTACGACTCCGAGGCCATCTCCCTTCTGGAAAAGAAAGACCGTGTCTCCGATTTCTATACCAGCGGCAAGCTTGCTGACCTTGCCCAGGTGTTCTTTAAGGCAGACGATTACAAAGACGCCATAAGATTTGGTGGAATGTATCTTGCCGCGGAGAATCCGAAGAAAGATTCAACCCTCTGGATTCCTTATCTTTCCGTTATGGATCTTGTTGGAACCTCCTATATGGAGACCAATCAGTGGGACAGCTGCAGCGCAGTTTTCGAAAACATTCTGGGTATGGAGTGCCCTGAGAATGCCAAGACAGACAGGATAAAGGACGTTGCCCTCGGGAAACTGGGCATTGTCCAGACAAGGTGGCAGCAGTACTCGGTCGCTGAGGAAAACCTTGAATATTTGCTCGACATCGCGACAAAAGGAAAGGATACCGCCAATATCATCTATGCCCTTACGGGGCTTGGAGACCTTCAGATAAATACCGGGGATGTCCGCGGGGCTATTTCAGACCTCAAGCAGGCCAGAAGATATGCCGTTACAAAGAGATTCGCATCGCTCCAGAAAAAGGTATATGACAAGCTCTCCCAGGCGTTTGAGGCTAATGGTCAGGAAGATAGCGCAAGGGCCGTCACGCATAAAATCCAGAAGTTGGAAGATCGGATCCAAGAACACCGCCAGCAGGCAGAGCATCTTAAAACAAAGACGGAACTTGAGCTCCAGCAACTTCAGAATACCATAGAAACCGTACGTCACGAGAAAGTAAGCAAGCGCAGCTGGACCTGGCTGATTATACTGCTTATAGCCCTTCTGGCCGTGATTGCTATCCTTATGCTCGGCAGAAAGAAATGGAAGACAAAGGTTCACCGCCGCATTCGCCAGCAACACGAGCGGCAGACAGCCCAGAAAGCCGTAAGCGAGATGGATGAAATCACAACCAGGCTAAAGCCCACCACATCAGGCGAAATACGTGCAGCAATAGGCTCTCTGGTTTCTGAAAAAGACTGGAACCTGTTCCGTGAGAAATTCTCCAGCGCATATCCAAACTTTTTCCCGAATCTGGACAAGGCCATGGGAAAACGGGCAAGCACGGCATTTGAAAAGGTTGCGGCACTGATTTATCTTGGCTTGGACAACAAGCAGATAGGCAACGCCATCTGCATAAGCAAGGAAAGCGTCGGACGCACAAGGCGCCGCCTGCGCGAGGCTTTGGGATGCGACAGTCAGGACCTGTTGAAGGATTTGATTTCCAAGATGTAACGAAAAAAAAAAGACCAACTGCGGAGAACCCGCAATTGGTCAAAAAAACATAGTATGAAAACGATCTTGGTCGGGGTACTCCGACTCGAACGGAGGACCCCCTGCTCCCAAAGCAGGTGCGCTAAGCCAACTGCGCCACACCCCGATTCCCTATTGGGGCTGCAAAAGTATGAGTATTTTTTGAATTTGCAAAATTTTTCACTCAAATCTTCTCCAGAAGGCCTTTCATAGACACCTTCTTCTCCACAATAGAATGCAGATCGGCGATGGAAACCCTCTCCTGGGCCATAGTGTCGCGGTCTCTCAGGGTTACCTTTCCGTCTGCGATGGTATCGAAGTCTATCGTGACGCAATAAGGGGTTCCGATGGCGTCCTGGCGACGGTAGCGTCTTCCGATAGTGTCCTTTTCCTCATACTGGCAGTTAAAGTCGTACTTGAGGTCATTCATTATCTTCTGCGCAATATCAGTCAGTTCTTCCTTCTTTACCAGAGGCAGTACGGCAACCTTCACAGGGGCCAGTGCCGGATGGAACTTCATCACAACCCTTTCCTCCCCGTTCTCCAGTTTCTCCTGACGGTAGGCGGCGCTCAGCACAGCAAGCACTGTACGGTCAACTCCGATTGAAGTCTCAATAACATAAGGAACGTAGCTGGTGTTTGTCTCCGGATCAAAGTACTGGATCTTTCTTCCGCTGAACTCCTGGTGGCGGCCAAGGTCAAAGTCTGTCCTTGAGTGGATTCCCTCAAGCTCCTTGAAGCCGAACGGGAAGTTGAACTCGATATCAGTAGCCGCGTTTGCATAGTGGGCCAGTTTCTCGTGGTCGTGGAAGCGGTAGTTCTCCTCTCCCATTCCGATTGCAAGATGCCAGGCAAGCCTCTTCTGCTTCCAGTGGCGGAACCACTCGAGCTCCTCTCCAGGACGTACGAAGAACTGCATCTCCATCTGCTCGAACTCCCTCATTCTGAAGATGAACTGGCGGGCAACTATCTCATTTCTGAAAGCCTTTCCGATCTGCGCGATTCCAAACGGAATCTTCATTCTTCCGCTCTTCTGCACATTGAGGAAATTCACAAAAATACCCTGTGCGGTTTCCGGACGTAGATAAAGCGTTCCATCCTCTCCAGAAATGTTTCCGAGCTGTGTGGAGAACATAAGGTTGAACTGCCTTACATCCGTCCAGTTGCGGGTACCGGAAATCGGATCCACGATCTCGCAGTCGATGATAAGCTGGCGGAGAGCCACAAGGTCGTTGTCATTAAGGGCCTTTGCCATCTTCTCCCTAACTTCATCAGCCTTTTTCTGCTCGCGGAGAACATTAGGGTTGGTGGCGCGGAACTGCGTTTCGTCAAAAGCATCGCCGAACCTCTTCTTTCCCTTGGCAACTTCCTTCTCGATCTTGCCTTCAATCTTTGCGATATAGTCTTCCAGAAGAACGTCTGCGCGATATCTCTTCTTGGAGTCCTTGTTATCTATCAGAGGATCGTTGAAAGCGTCCACGTGACCGGATGCTTTCCAGATCTTCGGGTGCATGAAAATGCAGGAGTCTATGCCCACGATATTTTCGTTGAGCTTGACCATTGAATCCCACCAGTATTTCTTGATATTGCTCTTGAGTTCGCTTCCCATCTGGCCGTAGTCGTACACTGCGCTCAGCCCGTCGTAAATCTCGCTTGACGGGAAAATAAACCCATACTCCTTGGTGTGGGAAATAAGATTCTTGAAAATTTCTTCTTGCGTCATATCTACACTGTTTTACTATTTCTTCTTTTTGCTCAGCGATGCCATAAGAGGCTTCACGAAAGCCCTTGTCTCTACCTGAGGATGCGGCAGGGTGAGCTCTTTAGTATCTGACTTTATTTCAACCCAATAAGCCTTTTTGTCCGCCCCCTTGTCCGCTATTTTGTCCGCCCCCTGCTTCTTATAAGCCTTCAGTATGTCTATATCCAGGGTACGGCTCTGGTAAATCTCCCCTTTTTCCTTGTAAGTCCGCATCCGGCCAAAGAGTTTCTCTATCCTCTGCGTCTGGACCAGCACCTCCTGTGGAGTCTTGTCAGTAATGCAGGAAAGCACCTGGTTGAAGAACTTCGGAGGGTCCTTTTCCTCGAACTTTCCGCAAGGATCCGTGACGGTGATTTCGGTCGCGGAAACGGCATCCTCCAGAGCCTCCACTTCCAGGTAATCCGGAAGCAACGCGTCTATTATTTCCTTGTCCGCCTCGGCGATTATCTGCTCGGGAGTCAGCCTTCCGAGCGGAAGGTTGCTGCCAAGAAGAAGCACCACCTTATACAGACTTTTTTCCATCATTACATCAGTCCAAGTTCCAGCCTGGCCTCCTCGCTCATGCGGCTCTCGTCCCATTCGGGCTCGAAAGTCAGCTCTATCTGCACGCTCTTTACACCGGGAGCGTCTGATACGGCGTTATTTACGTCATTCACCACATCGTCAGCCATCGGGCAGGTCGGGGATGTCATCGTCATCTTGATGAAAACGCTGTGGTCTTCCCCTACCTTAACCTCGTAGATCAAACCCAGGTCATAGACATTTACCGGAATCTCCGGATCAAACACCTGCTTGAGAGCCCTGATAACGTTTTTCTGCACTTCCTCAACGGAGTATTTTTCACTATCTCCGGAGGCAGTGTTTTCCTCGTCTTTTTCCTTGAAAGCCAGAGCGTAAAGCTTTATCTGCTTAAGCATTGATACAAGTCCGTTGGCCCTTGTTGGAGACAGGTTTTGCCTAAGGCCGATAGCGTCTATAAAATCTATCTCGGAATCTATTATTTCCTGCGGTGTGTGTCCGTCATAAACCCTAATCAAAAGAGATATGATTCCCTTGGTGATTATGGCGTCGCTGTCTGCGGAAAAGTAAAGTTTTCCGTCTTCTTCTCGGCAATCCAGCCAAACCCGGCTCTGGCATCCCTTAATCAGGTTCTCGTCCTTCTTTCCCTCCTCCGCGATTACCGGCATGGACTTTCCCAAGTCTATGATATACTGGTATTTGTCCATCCAGTTGTCAAAGATGGAAAACTCCTCGACTATCTGCTGTTCAATTTCCTTTATTGTCATTTTACAAAAGCATGTTCTTTGCCCTCTGCAGGCATTTGATAAACACTTGCGCTTCTTCGAGCGTGTTGTACGGTGCAAACGACGCCCTCAGCGCCGAATTAGCCCCAAAACTGTTAATCAGAGGCTCGGCGCACATCAGTCCGCTCCTTACCGCAACGCCCATCTTGTCAAGCAGTTGGGCGAGGTCTCCAGCATTAACGCCCTTAATGTTGAAGGTGAATATCGGAGTCTTTTTCAGGCCCGTTCCGCTTGCGGTGCCATAGACCTCAACATCCGGATCGGAAGCCAGTGCTTCGGTCATGAAAGAGACTATTCTCCCCTCTTCCTCCTTGAGAGCACGACCAACCTCCCCGTCTCTCAGATATTCCGCAAACTCCAGGGCCGGTTTAAGGGAGGCGGCTCCGATAAAGTTCGGCGTACCGGCCTCAAACTTCAGTGGCAGAGGCGCGTATGTGGTCTTACCGTAAGTAACCGTTTCCACCATATCTCCCCCACCCATATATGGTGGCATCTTCTCCAGAAGTTCTGTCTTTCCGTAAAGGATTCCAACTCCAGTTGCTCCGTAAATCTTGTGGGCGGAAAAAGCGTAGAAGTCGCAGTCCATCGCCTGCACATCCACCTTTTCGTGGACGATTCCCTGAGCGCCGTCAACTAGAACCGGAATGCCTTTGGCATGAGCTTTGGCGATGATCTCCCCTACCGGATTAACAAGCCCCGTGATGTTGGATATATGCGTAAGAGCCAGGATCTTAACCCTATTCGAGAGCATCTGGTCCAGCATCTCAAAAGCCACCCTTCCGCTTCTTCCCCTACCCAGCATCACATCCGTAGGAATAACCCTTACCACCGCTCCGTTCCTTTCTGCGGCCAGCTGCCACGGAACAATGTTGGAATGGTGGGAATCTCCCTCTATCAGGATCTCGTCTCCAGGCCCCAGGCAGCGGCAGAAGGTATCTGCAACAAGGTTTATGGAAGTGGTTGTTCCGCTTGTGAAGATGATATTCTCCCTTCCCGGAGCGTTAATGAACACCCTCACCTTCTCCCTGGCCTCTTCGTAAAGAGTTGTGGACTTGTCGCTGAGCTCATACATCGAGCGGTGCACATTGGCATTGGAATGCACCATCGCATCGCAGAGAAAATCAAGCACTTGGATTGGTTTCTGGGTGGTGGCGGCATTGTCCAGGTAAACAAGGTTTTCCCCGTTCATCTTTCCGGAAAGCGCCGGAACCATTCCCCTGACTTCAGATAATATTTTGCTTCGATTGTCTTCCATAATGCCTTATCAGTGCAAAAGGCAAAAATACAACGAATTTTTCATAAATTTGCTCAATATGAACAAGACCGCATTGATAACCGGAGCAACCAGCGGCATCGGCAAGGCCTGCGCCGTTAAGTTTGCACAGGGAGGATATGACATTATCCTCACCGGAAGAACCCAGGAAAAGGTATCACAAACCGAGAAGGAAATCCTTTCCCTCTGCCCTAATATCGAGACCTATCCCCTTGTTTTTGATGTCCGCGACAAGGAAGCTGTCCAGAAGGCAATCTTCTCTCTTCCAGAAGACTGGGCGGATATAGACGTTCTCATAAACAACGCTGGCCTGGCTCTTGGCCTGGATCCTGAATATGAGGGAGATATTGACGACTGGGAGACGATGATAGACACCAACATCAAGGGCCTTCTCTATATGACCAGGCTCGTGGTTCCGGGAATGGTCAGACGAAACAAAGGCCATATCATCAATATCGGAAGCGTGGCGGGAGACGCCGCATACGCCAACGGCAACGTCTATTGCGCCACCAAAGCCGCAGTCAAGGCTCTCAGCGACGGGCTGCGCATAGACCTGGCCCACACACCTCTCAGGGTTACCAATCTCAAGCCGGGCCTTGTAGAAACCAACTTTTCCAACACACGCTTCCATGGAGACAACGCCCGCGCGGACAAGGTTTACCGCGGCATCAAGCCTCTAAGCGGTGCTGACATAGCAGACGTTGCCTTCTATGCGGCAAGTGCTCCAGCCCACGTGCAGATTGCCGAGGTGCTCATCCTTGCCACGCACCAGGCTAGCGGAAGCGTGATTTTCAGGGAAGAATAACATTTGAATTAAAGTAACGGTTTATGTACGATTATATAAAAGGGCTTCTTGTTGAAACCACCCCTACTCAAGCCGTGGTGGAGGCCGGTGGCATTGGCTATAGACTGGAGATTTCTCTCCAGACATTCACGGACATCCAGAACCTTAAAGAGGTAAAACTCTACATCTACTACTACGTGAAGGAAGACATCGCGATGTGGTACGGCTTTGCCAGCAAGGAAGAAAGATACATGTTCTCCCTGCTTCTGAACGTCAACGGAGTCGGACCTAATACCGCCAGAATGATCCTCTCGTCCTTGAGTACGGACGAGCTAAGGATGGCCATATCCACAGACGATGTGAACAAGATCAAGGCCGTCAAGGGCATTGGACTCAAGACTGCCCAGAAACTCATCATCGAGCTGAAAGACAAGGTTTCAAAGGGTGCGGATACCCTAACCCTTCCTCTTGGCGGCGCAACAAAGAGCCCTGTTGCGGAAGAGGCCCTCGGAGCCCTTGTTATGCTGGGCTTCAAGAAACCGGATTCCGAAAAGGTGATAGGGGACATCCTCCGCCAGAACCCTTCAAGCTCCGTAGAGCAAATCATCAAGCTGGCTCTCAAGAGACTTTAGTCAGATGCAGGTCAAGACCAACTCCCTGAAAGCCTGGATATTGGCATCCCGTCCAAAGACCTTGGCGGGGGCTGTTGCTCCAGTGCTTGTTGGTGCTGCCATAGGATTTGCGGTTTTGTTGACATACGGCAGATGGAGAACGGGGGTTATTCCATTCGGTCTTTGCGTTCTGTTCGCCCTGGCAATGCAGATAGACGCCAATTTTATCAACGATTATTTCGATTTCAAAAGGGGGGCTGATTCCACAGAAAGACTTGGCCCGGAAAGGGCCTGCTCCCAGGGGTGGATAACCCCGTCAGCAATGAAAACCGGAATTATTATAACTACCGTCATATCAGTGCTTATAGGCCTGCCATTGATCCGCTATGGAGGCTGGTGGATGCTGGCTGTGGGGATCTTCTGCATTCTGGGAGCGTTCCTGTATACGACCAAATTTTCATATCTCGGGTTGGGAGACATAATGGTTGTGGTCTTTTTCGGAATTATACCGGTACTCTTTACCTTCTACGTGATTTCTCCAAACAATCTTTCCGTATCTCCGCAAGAACTGGGAAACGATGTCATTGAAATAGGGGATTCTTTCTCGCCGGGAATGCTTCTTCTGGTTTCCATTGCCGGAACCTGCGTTGGGCTGGTTGTTAACAACCTTTTGATAATCAATAATTATCGCGACAGGGAGCTGGACGCTAAAAATGAAAAGAAAACGCTGGTCGTAAGACTTGGGGCCAAGGCTTCAGAATGGCTTTATCTTTTGAACGGATGTGTTGCAACAATAGGGGCAATGTGGGTTTGCGGACGGTTTAACAACAATTCCTTCCCGCTACATCTTGTTGTTCCGCTTCTGTTCCTTCCGTTCCTGTTCTCGGCGCACCGGAATATGGTAAGGATCAACCACGGCAGAGAACTCAACAAAGTTCTTGGGCAAACATCAAGGAATATATTGATATACAGCGTATTATTTGCCGCAACAATTGCATTGGAAGTTTTTCCTGTTTGGTGGAGTCGCTGAGATTTCATACATTTGACATTTGCAAAAACATATTGATAATCACATAAAAATTTTGAATATGAATATTCCTTCAAATCTCAAGTACTCTAACGACCACGAGTGGGTTAGCGTAGAGGGTAACATCGCAACCGTAGGAATTACGGATTTTGCCCAGAGCGAACTGGGAGACATCGTCTTCCTTGACATTACCTGCGAGGGTGAAACTCTTGCAGCCGGAGAGCAGTTCGGAAGCATCGAGGCGGTAAAGACCGTAGCTGACGCTCTTATGCCTGTAGGCGGAAAGGTTATCGAAATCAATCCGGAACTGGAGGCAGCTCCAGAAAACGTAAACAAGGATCCTTACGGAGCCGGATGGCTGATCAAGGTAGAGATGACAGACCCTTCAGAGGTTGACGCTCTGCTGGATGCCGCCGCTTACGAAGGCATCTGCAAATAAAGCCTATGAAGAAAATCTCTTTCGGGAGTGACAATCACTCCGGTGTCCATCCTCTTGTTCTTCAGGCAATTGAAAGAACAAACGAGGGCTATTGCTTCGGATACGGAGAAGATGAATACACTGAAGGGGTTCTAGGACAAATCGAGGCCTTGCTGGGTAATGACTGCAAGGCTCTTTTTGTTCTCAACGGAACCGGTGCCAATGTCGTCTCCCTGGCTTCTTTCCTGAAGCCGTTCAGCACCATCCTTGCTCCTTCCTGCGCCCATATTATCGAAGACGAATGCGGGGCGGTTGAAAGATTTTCATCTTGTAGAATCACCCCTCTGGCCCAGGAGGGCGGAAAGGTTTCTCCGGAAACAGTAAGGGCCCAGCTGAAGTTTGGAGACCAGCACAAAGTCCAGCCGGCGATACTATCCATTTCCCAACCAACAGAGTTTGAAACCCTTTACACTGTAGAGGAAATCCGGGCCCTGGCAGATCTGATGCATTCGGTAGGGGGATATCTCCACGTAGATGGCAGCAGGATCTCCAACGCCGCGGCCGCAATGGATATCTCCATCAAGGAAATGATTGCCGATACCGGCGTGGATGTGCTGAGTTTCGGCGGCACCAAGAACGGACTGCTGATAGGGGAAGCCGTGGTGATTTTCAATCTGGAAAAGAACCGCGAAATGGCCGAAAACCTGGCCTACATCCGCAAGCAGGCCACCCAACTCTACTCCAAGAACCGCTTTATCGCAGCCCAGTTTGAAGCCTATCTGAAGGATGACCTTTATCTGCAGATGGCAAGCCATTCCAACCGGCTTGCAAAATATCTGGAGAAAAGATTAAAGGAATCCTCGGCGATGCAGAAGGGAGTTTATTTCACCCAGAAGGTAGAAACCAACGGAGTGTATATTTCCCTTGCCCCGCTTACGGACGAACTGATGAATTACCTGAGGGAAAAATACATTTTCTACTTCTGGAGAGAAGAAATCAAGGAAGTGCGCCTGATGTGCTCCTTCAAGACCACGGAAGAGGATATAGACTGCTTCATAAAGGACCTTGAGGGGCTTCTTTCGTAGTTTTTAGCCCGAATTTCGGGCGATTTCAGCCTTTGATGTACTCGCGCCTGGTTTACGGGCAGATCGCTTAAAATAGGGGCCTTTCTGAAGGCCCTTTTTTATGGTGTTCCACGAGGAACATTTTTAATTTATCTTACTTTATATCTGAACGTTATGCTTGCTCACTTGAAGTATTACATTAAAAGATAGGGTGCTTTAGCAGGATGAAAAAGCACCCGAAAATAAGCATAAAGCAATACTTGAGTTAACCTAATTTAAAGAATTGTTAACTAGGTCTTTTAATTTTATCAACAAATGCTTTGCTTGAAGAATTTTTCAGCGTCCAAACCAGACCAAAAGCACGGAAATATCGGCAGGGCTTACTCCGGAGATTCTAGAGGCCTGTGCAATGGTCTGAGGACGGTATCTGAGGAGTTTCATCCTTCCCTCCATAGACAGGGAGGTAACTTTCATATAGTCGAAATCCTGAGGAATCTTCAATTCTTCCAGTCTCGCCATCCTGTCTGCGGCAATTTGTTCTCTCTGGACATAGCCGCGGTATTTTACGGAAGTTTCCGCGGCGGAGAGGATTTCTGAACTCAGGGTGTCCTTAAATACTCCGTCTATAGAGAAGCCGTAAGGGCGGAACGGAAGCCTGATGCCGTCTGCGGTATCTGTAACGGGATGCTTTTTCTCCACGGCCGAGAGGGCTTTTTTGACTGATGTTCCACGGGGAACAATTCCCAGAATATCCTTCAGAGCCACATCCGGGCGCATAAGAAGGGCAGAAGCCTTTTTTCCCTCGGATATCTTTTCTGTGGAAACGGCAGTGTTGAATTCCTTTGGAGAAATTGTGTCCTTGTCCAGAATGGAAACAATGCTGTCCATAGCTGCATATTTATCCTTCATCAGATCCAGACGGTCCTTTGAAGCAAGGCCGAGATTGTATCCGGTTTCCGTTAATCTCTGGTCTGCGTTGTCCTGGCGGAGAAGTATACGGAACTCGGCTCTGGAGGTAAACATTCTGTATGGCTCGTCCACGCCTTTTGTCACGAGGTCGTCTATTAGAACGCCGATATATGACTGGTTGCGGGCAAAAAACAAAGGTGGGCGTTTCTGGATGGAAAGGCTTGCATTGATACCTGCCATCAGGCCCTGTGCACCCGCCTCCTCATAGCCGGTGGTTCCGTTAACCTGACCTGCAAAATAAAGCCCGGAGACCTGTTTGGACTCCAGTGTATGGCTGAGCTGGGTTGGAGGGAAATAATCGTACTCTACGGCGTAAGCGGGGCGGAAAATTTCCGCAGTCTCCAGCCCTTCGATGTGGCGCACGGCGTCAATCTGGATATCCATCGGCAGGGAAGAAGAAAATCCCTGCAGATAATACTCGTTGGTATTCCATCCTTCAGGTTCCAGGAAGAGAAGATGCTGGTCCTTGTCAGCAAATGTGCGGAGCTTGTCCTCGATGCTCGGGCAGTATCTCGGTCCGATGCCGGTAATCTTTCCGGAGAAAAGAGGGGAATCCTTGAAACCTTTCTTCAGAATCGAATGGACCTTTTTGTTCGTGTGAACAAGATAGCAGCATCGCTGAGCAATGTTGGTCTGCACGGAAGAAGGCACGTTGAGGAAGGAAAAGCGTCCGGGATTGTCATCTCCAGGCTGAACTTCCAGGCGTGAAGTATCGATAGATTTAATGTCGATTCTCGGGGGAGTTCCGGTTTTCATCCTGCCGGATTCTATGCCGAACTTGGCCAGCTTTTCAGTAAGGCTCAGCGATGGGGGTTCGCCGATTCTTCCGCCCTCGGCGGAGTTTCTGCCGATGAAAAGGCGGCCGTTAAGGAATGTTCCGGCGGTAAGGATTACCTTGTATGCAGAGAACTCGGCACCCATACTTGTAACCACTCCGCGGACTATGTGGTCATAGCCTCTGGTCCTGCGCTTGAAAGTGTCAATGACCAGATCCGTTACGGTATCCTGCCAGATGTGGAGATTCGGGGTATGCTCCAGAAGAAATCTCCAGTTCAGGATGAAAAACTGGCGGTCGCACTGGGCCCTGGGACTCCAGACGGCCGGACCCTTAGAGCTGTTGAGCATTCGGAACTGGATAGTGGAAGCGTCTGTAACCAAGCCCATTCCGCCGCCAAGCGCGTCTATTTCTCTGACTATCTGGCCTTTGGCAATTCCACCAACTGCCGGATTGCAGGACATCTGGGCAATCTTGTTCATATCCATTGTCACAAGCAGAACCTGGCAGCCCATACGTGCGGCAGATAGGGCGGCCTCGCATCCGGCGTGTCCGGCACCCACCACAATCACGTCGTATTTTCTGCTTATGCCCATAGATTATTAGCCCTTGTATCCCACGCTTATCCTGTCAATATCAAATTCTGAAAACAGAAGTTTGAGTGCTGCGTTTTCAGCACTTCTCATCCTCTTCTGTTTGTATGGAGTTACGTCATCCTCTCCGCTAAGATGGAGAACGCCGTGGACAATTACTCTAAGCAATTCACATTTCAGGGCAGGGGAGAACATCTGGCGATAGGTCTCTGAATTTGTTTTGACGGTATCCAGGCTGATGTAGAGATCTCCGCTCACAACATTTCCCTCGCAGTAGTCGAAGGTGATGATGTCCGTGTAATAGTCGTGGCCAAGGGAGCTCCTGTTAAGGTCCAGGATGAATTCATCGGAGCAGAAGATCACGTTTATCTCTCCGGGAACATAGCCCCTGTCGCAGAGAATGCGGTTTATCCACTTTTTTATCCCGGCCTTGCCCCTAAGGCGGCTCTTTACATCATTGTCTATGAAATGCAACATTGATATTTTATTGATATTGTCCTTTTCCGTTTTATCTGTAAACAGATAACTTTGTGGTTGCAAATTTATCTAAAAATTAGAGTTTATGGCTAAAGTATCTGTTATTGGCGCCGGTAATGTTGGCGCTTCATGCGTAGAGGCTATGCTTCACCTGAATTTCTGCTCAGAGATCGTGCTTCTGGATATCAAGGAAGGAATCTCCGAGGGAAAGGCTATGGATATGATGCAGGCCGCAAAGCAGTACGGAACAAACACACAAATAACCGGAGTAACCAACGATTATTCTAAAACCGCTGATTCTGATGTAGTTATCATCACCTCAGGAATTCCTAGAAAACCTGGTATGACAAGAGAGGAACTCATCGGAGTAAATTCAAAAATCGTTTCCAGCGTTACCGAGAACGTGCTCAAGTTCTCTCCAAAGGCTGTGATTATGGTTATCGCAAACCCTATGGACCCGATGACCTACCTCACCCTGAAGAAGAACAACCTTCCTAAGCATCAGGTTGTAGGAATGGGCGGACAGCTGGACTCCAGCCGCTTCACCTACTATCTTGCACAGGCTCTGAATGTTCCTGTAAGCGACATTGACTGTATGGTTATCGGCGGACACGGAGACAAGACAATGATTCCTCTGATCCGTTTTGCAACCTACAAGGGAATTCCTGTTACCAAGCTCCTCAGCAAGGAAGAGTGCGACAAGGTTGTTGCAGACACAATGGTAGGCGGTGCAACCCTTACCAAGCTTCTGGGAACCAGCGCATGGTATGCTCCTGGAATGAGCGCAGCCACAATGGCAAAGTCCATCGTGATGAACGAGAGGAAGATGATCCCTTGCTGCTGCTATCTCGAGGGAGAATACGGAGAGAACGACCTCTGCATCGGCGTTCCTGCAATCGTAGGAAAGGGTGGATGGGAGAAGATCGTTGAACTTGAGCTCAACGATGAGGAAAAGGCTCTCTTCAAGGCAAGCGCAGACGCTACCCGCAACACCGCAAACGTACTTAAGGAACAGAATATTATCTAAAAACAACTAGTTATATGGAAATCAAGAAATCCCCAAAAGCAAATCTTGAGAACAAGAAGACCCTTTTCCGCGAGATAGGTCTGATCGCCGCTCTTGCGCTTGTGCTTCTCGTTTTCGAGTGGAGTTCTACAGACAAGGAGGTTAGCTCCCTTGCTGCAAACACCACAGTTATCACCGATGAGGAGCAGGCTCCTATTACCCAGGAGACTCCTCCACCACCTCCAGAGCAGATCAAGGAGCCTGTTATGACAGAGGAACTCCAGATTGTGGAGAACGACGTAAAGGTTGAGACAGACTTCATCAGTACCGATGACTCAGACCAGAAAATCGAGATCAAGCCTTACGTTGAGGCAAAGCCTGTAGAGGAGGAAGTCGAGGTTGAGGAGGAAATTCCTTTCGCAATCGTGGAAGACAAGCCTATGTTCCAGGGCAAGGACGCAAACGAGTTCACAAAATGGGTTTACAACAACATCGAGTATCCGGAGATCGCCAAGGAGAATGGTATCCAAGGCCGTGTGACAGTTCAGTTCACCATAGACAAGGACGGTAGCGTAAAGGATGTGAAGGTGCTAAGAGGTGTTGACTCGTCACTCGACAAAGAGGCTGTAAGAGTTATCCAGAAATCTCCGAAATGGAGCCCTGGAAAGCAGAGGAACAAACCTGTAAAGGTTAAGTACACCTTCCCTATCATCTTCCAGCTCAGATAATTGCAACTATTGTTAAACTTAATGTTTTTTATCGCGATGAAAAGATTTTTATTACTTGCAGCTGCATGCTGCTTCATCCTGGCATCCTGCTCCAACGGAGCAGTAAAGCCAACAGGCGATCCTGAGAAGGACGCTCAGGCTCTGATGGACTTTCACGCAAAGAAGACCAAGGAGGTAACCGAGGCTCTGAGTCACCTTTCACTCTCAAAGGCTGGCAAGATCAGCAAGGAGATAGAAGAGGTTACAAAGCAGTTCCAGGACTATTATGCAAAGCACACCGAGAACAAGGCTAAGTTCGACGAGGTTTACGGAAAGCTTCTGAACGAGTCTCTCGAGGGTGTTGCCAACGATCTTAAGGAGAAGTTCGGCGGTGCCGAGGAAAAAGCTGAGGAGGCTGTAAACGAAGCTGTTGACGAGGTTGTAGAGGATATTGCCGAATAATTCTTGCAACCTTAAAAAGAAATCGGGGACGGAAATACCATCCCCGATTTTTTTGTTCCAGTAAGGCAAAGGCTATTTGATTCCCTTTTCCTTCTTTATCATCTTCACTACCTTTTCAACAGGAAGGGCCTTAACCTCGTTGCCCTTGAATCCCTTTGTGGTCTCTGCCGCAAACAGGCTGTTCCACAGAGCCTCTGCCGTGGCCTCTACCGTGGCCTCGAAAAGAGGGGACATCTTGTCATTGTCCAGAACCTTGGTGGTGTGGATTTCTTCGTCCACAATCATATTGTCCGGATAAACGGAGAATGCTATCACATAGTCTCCGCTGCCGTTGGAGGCAAAGCTTCCGGTCTTGGCAAGGGCCATGAAAGCTCTCTTTGCCATCCTTTCAAGCTGACGGGCATCCACCGGAGCGTCTGTTGCAACCACAATCATGCAGGAGCCGTCTCCGCCCTTGGCCTCTTCTTTCTTTGCCTGTGCCTCAACGCTTTTGCGGTAGGAATAATCGCCGAGTTTTCTGCCAACTTCTACGCCGCAGATTTCAAGGATTCCGCCGTAATTTGTCTGAACCAGAACACCAACGGTATATCCTCCGAGATCTTCCGGAAGGACTCTTGAAGATGTTCCGATTCCGCCCTTCCAGCTGAAGCAGATTGTTCCGGTTCCGGCACCAACGCAACCTTCCTCGACAGGACCGCCCTTGGCGTTTGCTATTGCCTGGAGAACGTGTTCCGGCTTAACGTAACGGGCTCTCATATTGTTCAGCCTTCCGTCGTTAGTTTCTCCCACAATGGCGTTCACGGAATTCACACCTTCATTGCCGGGCTGGGCCAAAGTATGGGTTATAACTCCGTACAAACCCGCCGCTATACTAAGTGTATTTGTCAGAATGATAGGGGTTTCTATGTTTCCGAGTTCCTTAACCTGGCTGTATCCGGCAAGCTTTCCAAAACTGTTTCCAAGATACATCGCTGCCGGTACTTTCTTGCGGAAAATGTTTCCGGAGTGAGGAAGGATAGCAGTCACTCCCGTGCGCATATCATCAGTTTCCTTGAGCGTAACCTGTCCTACCGTTACCCCGGAAACGTCCGTAATGGCGTTATACTGTCCTGTTTTGAAAATACCGTAAGAAAGACCGTAATCTCTCATTCTTTTCTTCTGTGCAGAAGATTCTGTCAAGCTTCCCATAATGATTGAAAGAGCTAAGATCAAAAACAATGATTTGCGTGCCATAGTCTGCGTGTTGAATATGCAAATATAAAAAATAAGTAACTTTGCGCCCTAATTGATTCTCAGCGATGGAGAAAGCTATACTGATAAGCGCGGTCACTCCGGACATTACGGAACTTCAGGCAAACGAATACCTGGACGAGCTGGAATTCCTGGCCACCACCGCATCCATAGAGGGAGTGAAAAGGTTTATGCAGAGGCTGGACAGGCCCCTGTCGAGCACATACGTGGGTAAGGGAAAGCTTCAGGAAATCAAGGAATATGTCGCTGAGAACGAGATACATCTGGCAGTGTTCGACGACGAGCTCACGGGTGCCCAGGTGAGAAATCTGGAAAAAGAACTCGGATGCTCCATTCTGGACCGCACAAGCCTGATTCTGGACATATTCGCAATGAGGGCAAAGACCGCCTACGCCAAAACCCAGGTGGAACTTGCACGCTACCAATACATACTCCCAAGGCTGACCGGAATGTGGAGCCACCTTGAAAGGCAGAGGGGAGGACGCGGAACCAGAGGCGGTGCCGGAGAAAAGCAGCTGGAAACAGACCGCCGAATCGTAATGGACAAGATTTCCCAGCTCAAGGACCAGCTCAAGAAGATAGACCGCCAGATGGCAACCCAAAGGTCCAACCGCGGAAAGATGGTCAGGGTATCACTCGTTGGCTACACCAACGTTGGCAAGAGCACCATAATGAACCTTCTTTCCAAGAGCAATGTCTTTGCGGAAAACAAACTCTTTGCAACTCTGGATACCACTGTAAGAAAGGTAGTTATAGACAACACTCCTTTCCTCCTCAGCGATACTGTAGGATTCATCAGGAAACTTCCTCACCAGCTTGTGGAATCATTCAAGAGCACTCTGGACGAGGTAAGGGAAGCCGATATCCTGCTTCACGTTGTTGACGTGTCCCATCCTAACTTTGAAGACCAGATCAAGGTTGTAAAGCACACCCTTGAGGAAATCGGGGCGGGCAACAAGCCGGTATTCATGGTATTCAACAAAATCGACGCCTACAAATTCACCCCTAAGAGCGAATTCGACCTCAGCGAAGACCGTCCTGGAAAAATATCGCTGAGACAGCTTGAAGAATCCTGGGTGGCAAAGGAAAATTCCCCGGCAATCTTCATCTCCGCCAAGGAAAAGATCGGGATAGACAAATTAAGAAACGACCTCTATAAGATGGTTGGTGAAACCATTAGAGGCCGTTACCCGTTTACCGGATTTCTCTGGCAGAACTTCGATGAAGAAGATCTTACTTCTTGCACCAGCCCTTCAGGAACTCGCGGTTAAGTCTTGCGATGTGGCTTACTGATACGTGCTTAGGGCACTCCATCTCGCAAGCCCTTGTGTTGGTGCAAGTTCCGAATCCAAGCTCGTCCATCTTGGCTATCATGTTCATAGCCCTTCTGGTGCTCTCTACCTTGCCCTGAGGAAGCAGAGCCAGTGAGCTGACCCTTGCTCCGATGAACAACATAGCGGATCCGTTCTTGCAGGTTGCAACGCATGCGCCGCATCCGATGCAGCTGGCTGCGTCCATACTCTCATCTGCCTTCTCCTTTGGAATAGGGATGTTGTTGGCGTCCTGAGCGGCACCTGTACGGACATCCACAAATCCTCCGGCCTGCATAATCTTGTCAAGAGCGCTGCGGTCTACCACAAGGTCCTTGATTACAGGGAAGGCTGCGCTTCTCCAAGGCTCGATTGTGATAGTGCTGCCGTCCTTGAACTTACGCATGAACAGCTGGCAGGTAGTAACCTCGTTCTCCGGTCCGTGAGCCCTACCGTTGATGTACAGGGAGCAAGCTCCGCAGATACCCTCGCGGCAGTCGTGGTCAAAGCTGATAGGAAGAGCCTTTCCAGCAGCCTTTGCCTCCTTGTATTTCTCGCCTGAGCAGGCCTCGCCGCCTTCGCATCCCTTGCTGAATGCAACAGGATCTGAGTTCTGGTGAACCAGCTGGTCGTTGAGAATATCAAGCATCTCAAGGAAAGAAGAATCAGGACTTATGTTGTCAACCTTATAAGTCTCGAAATGCCCCTTTGTCTTGGCATTTTTCTGTCTCCAAACTTTTATAGTGAATTTCATAGACTAGTCTTTATAATTTCTGGTTGCTACTTTAATTCCTTCATATACAAGAGGTTCCTTGTGGAGTTCAGGCTCCTGGCCCTCTCCCTTGTATTCCCATGCGGAAACATACATGAAGTTCTCGTCGTCACGCTTGGCCTCGCCTTCCTCGGTCTGCATTTCCTCTCTGAAGTGGCCTCCGCAGCTCTCCCTTCTGTTGAGGGCATCGCGAGCCATAAGGTCTCCGATCTCGAAGAAGTCCGCAAGTCTCATAGCCTTCTCGAGCTCCTGGTTAAACTCTCCGTTTTCACCGGAAACGTAAACGTTCTTCCAGAATTCTTCCTTCAGGCGCTTGATTTCAACGATAGCTTTCTTGAGGCCTTCCTCTGTACGGCCCATTCCGACATATTCCCACATGATGTTGCCGAGTTCCTTGTGGATTTCGTCAGGAGATTTCTTTCCCTTGATTGCAAAGAGTTTTGCAATGCGGTCCTTGACAGCCTTCTCTGCCTCGTCGAACTCAGGGGCGTTGATGTCTGTCTTAGGCTCCTGGATCTTCTTTGCCAGATATCCGCCGATTGTGTAAGGCAGGATGAAATATCCGTCTGCCAGACCCTGCATAAGAGCGGATGCTCCGAGGCGGTTTCCGCCGTGGTCTGAGAAGTTCGCCTCTCCGATTGCAAACAGGCCAGGAATGGTTGTCTGCAGATCGTAGTCAACCCAGAGTCCACCCATTGTGTAGTGGATGGCAGGATATATCATCATCGGCTCCTTGTAGGCGTTAACATCGGTGATTTCCTCATACATCTGGAAGAGGTTGCCGTATCTCTCCCTGATCTTGTCTTCTCCAAGGCGTTCGATAGCGGTCTTGAAGTCCAGGAACACGGCCTTTCCGGTCTCGTTCACGCCATAGCCGGCGTCGCATCTTTCCTTAGCAGCGCGTGAAGCAATATCACGAGGAACAAGGTTTCCGAATGCAGGATATCTTCTTTCCAGATAATAGTCTCTGTCCTCTTCAGGAATCTGGGATGCCTTGATCTCTCCCTTGCGGAGTTTGAGCACGTCTTCCATCTTCTTTGGAACCCAGATACGGCCATCATTTCTCAGCGATTCGCTCATAAGGGTGAGTTTGCACTGCTGAGTGCCGTGAACCGGTATACAGGTAGGGTGGATCTGGGCAAAGCAAGGGTTTCCGAAGTATGCTCCCTTCTTGTAGCACTGCCAAGCGGCTGAACCATTGGAGTTCATTGCGTTGGTAGAGAGGAAGTAAACGTTTCCGTAGCCGCCGGTTGCTATTACAACCGCATGGGCTCCGAATCTTTCGATTTCTCCGGTTGCGATATTACGTGCAATGATACCCTTTGCCTGGCCATTGATAAGTACCAGGTCTAGCATCTCGTGCCTTGGATAGCTCTTTACGCTTCCGTTCTTGATTTCCTTGTTCAGGGATGCGTATGCACCCAGAAGGAGCTGCTGTCCGGTCTGGCCCCTTGCGTAGAAGGTACGGCTAACCTGTGCGCCACCGAATGAACGGTTGGCAAGCAGTCCGCCGTATTCCCTTGCGAAAGGAACTCCCTGTGCAACGCAGTGGTCTATGATGAGGTTGCTCACCTCGGCAAGACGGTATACGTTTGCCTCGCGGCTGCGGAAGTCTCCTCCCTTTACCGTATCAACGAACAGGCGATAGATGGAATCGTTGTCGTTCTGGTAGTTCTTTGCTGCATTGATACCTCCCTGAGCTGCAATGGAATGCGCTCTTCTTGGGGAATCGCTGATGCAGAAGATTTTTACATTGTAACCCATCTCTCCGAGAGAGGCTGCGGCGGATGCTCCGGCAAGTCCCGTTCCCACAACAATGATCTCGAGTTTTCTCTTGTTGGCAGGGCTTACAACCTTGATTTCCGCCTTACGCTTCTTCCATTTTTCCGACAGAGGACCGTCTGGAATATGGGATATAAGTTTTGTATCTGACATTTGTTTTAGATTAATAATTTGCAATCTTTGAAAACATCTACAATTTTAACCACTTTTTCCGTGATTTCAAAAGTTTAATCGCTATATTTGTTTCGGGAGCAATTTTTGCAACCCGAAAAGGCGTTAATTCAAAGAAAACAAAGAAATAAAACATTTTCTGCCATGAAAAAGATTTTCACCATCGCGATGTGCCTTCTGGCGGCCGTCCTGATATGCGTTCCTTCCTATTCGCAGAAGAAAAAAAAGGAATCCAGCAAGGAGAGAAAAGAGCGTATCGCCAAGATTACCAACGACGGGGCTGCCAAGAAAGATCTTTTCATCTTTATCACCAGAAGTTTCAACAAGAACAACAACTTCAACTTTAACTACAACACCATCAGTGCCGCTACCGCTGAATTTTATGTTGACCTGAAAAGAGACCGCATTTCCTGCTGCCTTCCGTTCACAGGCCTTTCAGACAGCAAGTCCAGACAGGCTTACAGCCTTGCCAACACCGATATCAGTATCATAGCCAACAACCAGATTACCACCATATTCGGAGGATGGAGCGAGAAGCAGAAAAGCTATATGTTCCAGAGCATTTTCTGGAACAATGATTCCGATACAGACTCCCAGGCCATCCAGATTACAATGACCCTTCAGGTATATCCTTCCGGCAAGGTTTACATTATGGTTGAAGTTCCGGGATTCGAGTCTGTATCCTACGAGGGAGAGGTTGACAACAGGCCATATCCGGATGATCCAAATCCTCTGACAGAATAAAGAAAAACAATATGAAAACTTTCAGGACAACATTTCTGGCTCTGATTGCAACCGCTTTCGTATTAGCCGGTTGCGGAGCCTTTACCCAGACTCCTCAGGAAAAGGAGGAAGCCGCAAATCTTGTTGCAAATGCCATTGAACTCGGAGACATCTACATTGTGATTGACCGTATCCAGCCACGTTCCTTCCCTCAGAAGGAAACAATGGACGGTTACAGCCTCTCCATCAAGGATGGACGGCTCAAGTGCTATCTTCCTTATATGGGAAGAGTGGAAACTACTTTCCCTAACGAAGACGCCATTGCCGTTGATGCGGACAATGTTCCGGTAACCGTAAAGACAACGATGAATCCAAGGGGAAGGAAATGCTACGCTCTTCTGGAATTCCCCTTCCAGAACCGTTACAATTCCGAGATTTTCTACGTTACAATAGAAACCTACACAAACGGCACGGCTTACATTAAGGTAGACAGCCAGTTCCGTGATTTCATCAACTACACCGGCCACTTTGAACAGAGGCCAGTAAAGAAAGAAAAGAAATAGTTTTCAATTTTTATCGCGACAGATATCTATGCTCTCCAGACGGTTAATCACATCAATCGCCATTGCGGCCGCATTGCTTGCTCCGCAGCTTCTTTCCGCCCAGAAAACGGTAAACAAGTTTGATAAAAACAATCCATACACACACCTCATAC
Organism: Bacteroidales bacterium; assembly: GCA_017550655.1. GTDB lineage: Bacteria > Bacteroidota > Bacteroidia > Bacteroidales > UBA932 > Egerieousia. Next base: position 377,802 of record JAFZOK010000013.1, read on the forward strand.
CCCAGCCCAAGGAAGTAATCTGCAACCTGGATGCAAACCCGTTCGTCCTGCAGAAAAACATAAAGATTGTTACCAATGTTCCTTATTTGTCCGGTTATCTTGCAAACCACCTGAAGAACCTGACAGGAGAAGACATAGGCATTATCTGGTGGGATAACTGGAAAGGCATTAAAAAAGCGGCAAAGAAAGGTCCGATAATTCTCTTTCTGATAGCCGATAACGCTACCATTACCGGTAATGAATATAAGTTAAGGGTTCACGAGAACGAAATAGAACTTTACAGCAACGGTTACGAGGGTGCTATGTGCGGTATTCAGACCCTGTTTCAGCTGTTTCCTCCACAGGTCTATAATTTTGATAACAGGGATTATTCTACAATATGCTCCATTCCGGAAGGAATCATAGACGATAAACCGGAGTTTTCCTACAGGGGTTTTGAACTGGATGTTTCAAGGACCTGGAGACCGGCTGAGGATATCTACAAGGTGCTGGACTGGATGGCCTATCACAAGCTCAACAAGTTCCATTGGCATCTTACGGATGACCAGGGCTGGAGAGTGGAGATAAAGTCTCTTCCGCTGCTTACGGAAAAAGGTGCGTGGAGAGGACCGGAAGAAGTGATTCCTTCAAGTTTCGGAAGCGGGAACAAAAGATATGGAGGCTTTTATACCCAGCAGGAAATCAAGGATATAGTAAAGTATGCCGAGGAAAGGGCCATCGAGATAATTCCTGAAATAGAAACTCCGGGGCACAGTGCAGCCGTTGCGGCAAGTTATCCTGAAATCCTCTGCGATTTTCCTGAAGACACATCGGTGAACAATACAGGATACAGCCGTGAAATCTGGTGTGTGGCAAAGGAAAGCAATTACGAGTTTATCGAGAAGATTATAAAGGAAATGTCCGAGATGTTTCCTTCCGGAATCATCAATATGGGAGGAGACGAAGTCAACCGCTTCAACTGGGAAAAATGTCCGGACTGCCAGGCGCTGATGAAAAAGATGGGAATGACAAATTCCGAGCAGCTGCATTTCTATTTCGTGTCCAGGGTTAACCAGATAGCAAAGAAATACGGGAAGAAGATTGCCGGATGGGAAGAAATAATGTATTCAGAAGACATAAAGGACAACTCTCTCATCTATGTATGGCACAGCAAGAAATGGGGTCCGATGGCCGTGCAGAACGGATTCGACTGCGTGATGCAGGCCGCGGAATATGTCTATCTGGATATGCAGCAGTCTCCACTGGAGAGAGGCCATAACTGGGCAAGAGTTATACCTCTGGATGTTATGTATTCATACGATCCTATCGCCCTTGCTGCAGCTGGAAAAGACAGCGGAAAAGCAGCGTCCAACCTTGAACTTGCAAAGAAACATGTTAAGGGAGTGCAAGCCGGACTATGGGAAGAACTCGGAAACCGTCCGGAGAATTTTGTGGAATACCAGATGTTCCCAAGGCTTTGTGCCCTGGCGGAAACAGGATGGGGAACTTCCAGGACAATCGCAGACAGCGCAGCAAACTACAAGTATTTCTATGATAGGCTCTCGCAGGCTCATTTTGCAAGGCTTATGAATATGGGAATCCGCTTCAGGGTTCCATATCCGGAAGTGAAGGCGGAACGTGTTGCCTATACAAAAACGGATGTGCTCCGGGACGAGTCTTATATGCGCCCTTACAAGATCACTGTTACTCCACCGTATGAAGGAGCGGTTGTAAAGTACGCCATTGTTTCTCCGCAGACAGCAACGGACGGAATCAGGGGCCAGAAGGATACAACCAATTATAAGTATGTTTATACCGAGCCTATAATTACCAAGAATATAGCAAATTACAGGTTTGCTACTTTTGCCTCGGACACTCTCCATTCCATTGGAGTTGCAGTTTCAAACGTGCCGCTTCAGCCATTTGTAATCCAGCCTAAGATGTCTATCGAGACTAACATGAGATCATCGGAGAAAAACCTCAGCATTCTCAAGGAATATCAGGAAAACAAATACTGCAGGTTTGAAGGAAGGGCAAAGGCAGGAGACTATATCACATTCATATTCGACGAACCTGTGGAATGCTCTGTAATTGACATTCTGACAGGAAGGTCAAACGTGGATTTCTATGGTCTTACAGAAGGTTATGCTGAATACTCTGAAGATGGAGTAAACTACAAGGGCAAGACAGAAGTGGACTGCAGCCGCATAGTCCTGACTCCAAACACTAAAGTCAAGAGCGTAAGGATAACCGTGACAGGAGAAAGCGATGCCCAGAACTTCTTCCTTCCGCCACTGAAAATATACTAGAAACAGATTCAGGGTAGAGTATTTTGTGTAAAAATTCCAAGATTGTACATTACAATTCTAAGATTCACAATATTTTCAACGCAAAACAATTATTTTTTCCGAATAGCATACATCTTTTGGATCCTTACACTATATTTGCAAAGAACTGAACTGAAACAGGTGTTATGGAAAGTATGTTAAAAAAAGACTTTGATTTCTTTCTTAACAATCAAAATGAATTGGTTAAGAAATATAACAATCAATATTTAGTGATTGTTAATCAGGTAGTGGTAGGTGCATATAATTCATTTGAAGAAGCGTTGAAAGAATCTGTCAAGGATCATGAAATAGGTACTTTCTTAATTCAAAAATGCACTTCTGGAGTGAGCGCTTATACCCAAACATTCCATTCAAGGGTTTCTTTTATCTAAGGCCGTAATTAAATATGGACAATAAAGTCAAGGCGTTGACTTACCACGGCAGGGGTATAGTCAATTGTATAGTATCTCCAGCTACGGTAAAGGATCCATTTTCTACAAAAAGCACTAATATATTGGGTATTTGGGATACTGGAGCAACTAACTCAGTCATAACTAAAGAGGTTGCAAAAGAACTCAATCTGAAGCCTATCGGCATGACCAAAGTCCGTGGAGTTCACGGAATAAAAGATGTTAACATATACTATGTAAATATTACTCTTAACAACAAAGATATTACTCTTAACACACAGGTTACTGAATGTGATGAGCTTTCTGATGACAATAAAGTTGGATTACTTATTGGTATGAACATTATCACACAAGGTGACTTTTCAATAACAAATTTCGGGGGTAATACTACTATGTCGTTCAGAGTTCCGTCTCTTCAGACTATAGATTATGTATCAGGACTTAAGAGCGGTTATCAGATTGTGAAAGACAAAGTTCCGGGAAGAAATGATCCATGTCCTTGCGGGAGTGGAAAAAAGTTTAAGCATTGCCACGGAAAGAATCTTTAATCGTGGCTAAAAGCTTCCATACCATATTTGGGCATAATATGGTTATTTTTCTCCTCATTGTTTAAGTCCCTGATAGGCGGAGCGGAGAACTTCGTCTATGTATTTGTTGAAAAGGTTCAGGTGCTTTTTGTCAAGGGTGCCTTTACGGAGGTCTTCTATTATCTGCTCTGATTCTTCAAGTATCTTGTCTTCTGCCACTTTAAGTTTCTGGCCATAGCCGGTTCCTTCATTATTATAGAGGATTCCGTAGTGGAAATACTTGCTGCCGTTGCCTCTTGTGATAGGGAAAAGCTCCTTTTTCAGATTCAATACCTGGTCACAAACCCAGCAGTTGTTCTTCTTCACCTTGGATGAGCCCTTGACAAGAGTGGAAGGAATCATCTTAGGATATTTCATAAACACCGGAACCATTACTGCAAGAGGGCCGTAACCCATTCCGCACCAATAGATTGTATTGGCTGCATCTTCTCCTTCCTTTACTCCCTGGAAGATGGAAATGGCACTAGTGGATTTCCTTGGAATGAAGTCCTGGTCCATAAACCATCCGTTTGTTTTCTCGGCGATGTCGGAGTTTCTAAGATCTGCCTTGAGAACGGAATGGTAGAAAGATCTTGAAAGCTGGTCCATTATCCATTCAGGGGTAAACTTTACTCCTTCCTTGTATGCCTTGTCCACAATGTCCGTTGCATTGCCCCATCTGACATAACCCATACCCTTGTCTTCCTTTCCGCTTCTGGAATAGTTAGTCCAGATAAGATATCCTTCAGGAGCAAGCTTCTCATCGTTGGCGTCGAATTTTACCCAAGTCCTTGTATTTACCTCATAGTAAGCGGCTCCGCCTTCTGCATCAATCACTCCAAAATTTGCTTCAACGGCAAGTGGCTTTCTGATAGTGTCCAGAAGTGTCTCGAAATCCTTGAGCGTTTTGCAAAGTGCCAGAGCCTTGTACATAAGCACTCCTTCTCCATCCTGAAGATCCTTTTCTTCCGGAATTGCAAGGTTGTAGCTGGCGGTGTTCATTATGCAGAATCCGACTTCGTTGCTTCCTGCCCATACTTCTCCGCCTTTATGCGGGGAATTCACAAGTCCCACAAAGCCGTACTTTTTTCCCTTGATGTATTCAAGACGGTTATTGAGCTCTCCGGTATCGCGGTTTTTCCACATCAGAGGTCTTCCGTCTTTAGTGCATTTGCCTGTGAATATCGCTGAGGTGCAGGCAAATACATCTACACTTAGCATAGATATAAGGATAATTGCAAGAAGCTTTTTCATAATTGTATATGATTTTGGATTCTGTTTTCTAGAAAAGTGAAAGGTCGTTTCTGTACATATCTATTCCGAGATGCTTGTAGCTTAGCTCGGTTACTTCTCTTCCTCTCGGAGTTCTTCTTATGAAACCTTCCTGGATGAGGAACGGTTCATATACTTCCTCTATGGTTCCGGCATCTTCTCCAACTGCTGTTGCAATGGTGGTAATACCCACAGGACCGCCCTTGAATTTGGATATGATGGTTGAAAGTATCTTGTTGTCCATCTGGTCAAGTCCCCTCTTGTCTATGTTAAGGGCATCCAGGGAATATCTGGTAATTTCAAGATCCACGTCTCCGCTGCCTTTGACCTGGGCAAAATCCCTTACTCTTCTGAGCAGGGAGTTGGCTATACGTGGAGTTCCGCGGCTTCGGCAGGCAATTTCCTTTGCAGCCTGATCATCTATGTCTATATCCAGAATTCCGGCGGAACGCTTTACAATCTTCTTTAGAGTATCAGTGTTGTAATATTCAAGGTGACAGTTGATTCCGAACCTTGCCCTGAGCGGGGCGGAAAGAAGTCCGCTGCGTGTAGTGGCTCCTACAAGGGTGAAAGGATTGAGGGTAATCTGGACGCTACGCGCTCCCGGACCCTTGTCTATCATAATGTCTATGCGGAAATCCTCCATCGCCGAATAAAGATATTCCTCAACGATTTTCGGAAGGCGGTGGATCTCGTCTATGAAAAGCACGTCTCCGGTTTCAAGAGAAGTCAGAAGACCGGCAAGGTCTCCGGGCTTGTCCAGAATAGGTCCGGAAGTGACCTTCATATCCACTCCCATCTCGTTGGCGATTATGTTTGCAAGGGTTGTCTTTCCAAGGCCAGGAGGACCGAACAGCAGGGTATGGTCCAGACTCTCGCCCCTCATCTTGGCCGCCTTCACGAATACCTTCAGGTTCTCCACCACCTTCTCCTGGCCGGAAAAGTCCTGGAATTCCCTAGGCCGCACCAAAGACTCCACTTCCCTGTCTGACGTAGGCTCGATTTCCCTCGGATTGAATGTTTCTTCTGTCATAGTAAGGCAAAGATACCTTTTTTACACAAGCTATACTATAACAATACTTAATTTTTAAAAAGAATTTTTGTTGGTGATTATATGCTGTGGATATTGTTGATAACCTTGGCAAATGTGGTCTGGAGCATATTCTGAAGGGGATTTTCCGCTTCAAAAAATGTTGACAGGATTTTGATAAGCCTGTTGGGTAAATGCCAGTTTTTCCACCTGATTTTTTCTCCTCCCTTTTTTAACAAAGTTATCAACATATTTAGGAACATATTTTAACTTTGCAGTCCTGATGGGAAAGATGGAGGGCATAGCGGCAAAATTCAGTGACCTGGAGGCTGTCCGCAAAGTTTCTTCCTTTATAGACGGGAATTCTTTCTCTCTTTGCATAAAGGGACTTTACGGATCTTCCAAGGGGATACTGTTGTCTTCCGCGATGGAGTTGTGCTTTTATTCCTTTATTCACCTTGTAATTTCGGATACCAAAGACGCTGCTGAAAATCTTTGCAGCGATCTTTACTCCACTTTTTCCGGTCAGGTTCTGTATTTCCCCTGCAGTGCTTCTTCTACCTCAAAGATAGTCACGATAAAGGATTCTTCCAATAAGGTCCAGAGGAGCATCACTCTCAGCGCAATAAATGGATTTAATCCGGAGAGTGGTGATATTGTGATAGTTACATATCCGGATGCTGTTAAGGAACTGTGTGTAGTGCGTCAGGCGGTGAGTGAAAGTATTCTTTGCCTTACGGAAGGTGAAGAAACGGATTTCGAAGCTTTGAAAGAAAAGCTTTTCGAAGCGGGATTCGAGAAAGTGGACTTTGTGGCGGAACCAGGGCAGTTTGCCATTCGCGGAGGAATAGTTGACATATTCTCATATTCGGACAATGTTCCATACAGGATAGATTTCTTCGGAAATGAAGTGGAGTCCATAAGCAGGTTTGATGTTTCCAGCCAGAGATCTACTGAAAAGGTGAAAAAGGTGGAGATATTTCCGGATATGCAGAAGCCTTCTTCCGTAATGGCACTTGGAGGCCAGACGCTGCTGGACTATATAGGAAAGGAAAACTGCATTGTCTGGTCAGATACCTTTGAAGATTTCTCTGCGATGTGGGAAGGGTTCAGGGTAATATCTCTGAACGGAAGAAGCGTAAAGAGAGTTACTCCTTCTTCTGAAGAAAGTGTCAGCGTGCAGTGTCTTCCGCAGCCTTCCTTCAACAAGAACTTCGAGCTTCTGGCAGATGATATAAGAAAGAGAAACTCAGAAGGTTATACTGTTTACATAAGTTCCCGCAGCCAGGACCAGGCAGAAAGGATCAGGAACATTTTCAGGGATTCTTCCAGGATTTCCAAAGGAGAATATCCGGAGTTTGAACACCTGGAATGTTCTCCTTGCGAAGGGTTCATCTGCCCGGATGCGAAGATCTGCATTTACACGGACCATCAGATTTTTGAAAGATACCACAGGGTAAAGCTCCGCCGCCAGGTAGAACGCAGCGAAAGGCTTGCCATAGAAGACCTCAACGGTTATCACGTGGGAGATTTCATCGTGCACATAGACCACGGAGTGGGAGTGTTCGGCGGACTGGTGAAGACCAACATTGGAGGAAGAGTGCAGGAAGCGGTAAAGATTATGTATCGCGATGGAGACGTGATATTCGTTTCCGTGCATAGTCTGCACAAGATCTCCAAGTACAAGTCAAAGGACGGAATACCTCCGAAAATCTACAAGCTTGGTAGCGGTGCATGGACCAAGCTGAAGACTTCCACCAAGGCTAAAATCAAGGATATAGCAAAGGAACTCATAGCCCTTTATTCCGAGAGGAAGCAAAGCCGGGGTTTTGCGTTTTCAGGCGATACCTATATGCAAAGCGAGCTGGAAGCGTCCTTTATGTTTGAGGACACTCCTGACCAGGTTTCGGCAACCAAGGCAGTGAAGGCGGATATGGAAAGTCCAAACCCTATGGACCGCCTGATCTGCGGAGATGTGGGATTCGGAAAGACGGAAGTTGCCATAAGGGCAGCCTTCAAGGCAGTATGCGACAGCAAGCAGGTATGCGTCCTGGTTCCGACCACAATACTTGCCCTGCAGCACTACAAGACATTTACGGAAAGGCTGGAAAAGTTCCCTGTGAGGATAGACTATATCAGCCGCCTGCGCACGGCAAGGGAAATCAGGGAAGCTGTGGATTCCCTGAAAGAAGGCCGTACGGATATCATCATAGGAACCCATCGCCTTTTGAACAAGAAAATAGAATTCAAGGACCTTGGACTTCTGATAATAGACGAGGAGCAGAAGTTTGGAGTAGCGGCAAAGGAGCGTCTCCGCCAGTTGAAAGTAGAGGTTGATACACTGACACTTACAGCAACGCCTATTCCGCGTACTCTCCAGTTCTCGCTTCTTGGAGCAAGGGATCTTTCCATAATAAACACTCCTCCGCCAAACCGTCTTCCGGTTCAGACAGAGATAATTGATTTCAACGAAGACCTTATCCGCGATGCCATAATGAACGAGGTCAATCGCGGAGGACAGGTATTCTTCGTGCACAACAGAGTTGAAGATATAGGAGCGGTGGAGCAGATGATAAGGAGAGTGTGTCCGCAAGTGCGTACGGTAACGGGACACGGGCAGATGGAGCCGTCAAAGCTGGAAGAAAGGATGCTGGATTTCATCCGCGGAGACTATGACGTTTTAATATCCACCACAATCATAGAGAACGGCATAGACATTCCGAATGCCAACACTATGATAATCAACCAGGCGCAGATGTTCGGCCTCAGCGATCTGCATCAGCTCAGGGGTAGGGTGGGAAGAAGCACTGTCAAGGCATACTGCTATATGATAGTGCCTCCAATGTCATCGCTGAGTGAAGATGCGAAAAGGAGAATTAAGGCTATCGAGGCCTTCAGCGAGCTTGGCAGCGGCTTCAACATCGCGATGCAGGATCTGGACATAAGGGGAGCAGGCAACCTTCTGGGAGGGGAGCAGAGCGGTTTCATCGCCGATATGGGATTCGAGACCTACCAGAGAATACTCAATGAGGCCTTTATGGAACTCAATTCCCAGAGAGAGGATATTTCTGCCACGGAGGCGGAAGACATGCAGTTTGTGGCAGACTGCACGCTGGATACAGACCTGGAACTTTACATTCCGGACGATTACGTTTCCCAGACCACGGAGAAGATAAGGCTTTACAGGGAACTGGATTCCCTGAAGGACGACAGGCAGATAGAATTGTTCCTGGCGGCTCTCCAGGACAGGTTCGGTCCTCCGCCGGAGCAGGTGAAGGAACTTTCCTACGTGGTCAGGCTCAGGAACCTGGCTATGGATCTCGGTTTTGAGAAGATAGTTCTCAAGCAGGGAGTGATGCTTCTGTATTTCATATCGAATCCGCAGTCTGCCTATTTCAGGACCGACAAGTTCCAGAAGCTCATAAACAGGATTTCCGCCTCCAACCAGGGCAAACTCTGCAGCAATCCGGAACATAATAGATATTGGCTCAAGCTTTCCGGGGTAGACTCCATAAAGCAGGCTTATGACAAATTGCTAATTTATCACTATATTTGACGTCTGTATATTTATGGAAACAAATCTTCTGATAGACATTGGAAACACCAACTGCAAGGTGGTGTTCTACTATAACGGAACTATGGGCAGACTTCGCCGCTCTTCCGAAAGGGATGCCGTGAAGTTTATAAAAAGCGTTATAGAATCCGGTGAGTATGAAATAGATACAATGGTGGTCAGCAATGTCCGCACCGCCAATGCTCCTGTGGAGGAAGCCTTGAAGCCGTTGTGCCGCAGGCTTATAATGCTGGATTTCAAGACGGAACTTCCGGTAAACCTGGATTATGGATTCGACGCTACCGAGCTTGGAGCGGACCGCATAGCGGCGGCCGTGGCCGTAGCCTGCATGTTCAAGGGTCAGGACTGCATAAAGTTCGATTTCGGAACAGCTATGACCATAGATTTCATAGACCGCAACGGCCGTTATCTGGGAGGAAACATTTCCCTTGGAATGCGCAGCCGTTTCCGTGCGCTGAACGAGTTCACCGGCCTTCTTCCGTTCATAACTCCGGACGAGGAATTTCCTCCTGTTGGAGTTACCACCACCGGTGCAATGAGCGCAGGAGTGGTATTCGGTCTGATATTTGAAGTTGAAGGATATATAAAGAGATATCCGCAGCATACGATAATATTTACCGGCGGAGACTCTTTCTATTTTGCACACAAGATAAAGAACACGGTCTTTGCCACCCAGGACATGGTGCTGCAGGGGCTCGCGTTCATAGCTGATTATTACAAGAACAAGAAGGATGAAAGCTAGAAAATCCATATTGCTTGCCATTGTGGCGCTGCTTAGTTTCCAGAGTGTTTCCGCCCAGGAAATAGACGCCTTGGGAACCTTTACCCCATACTCCCTTTTTGGAGTGGGAGACCTTCACGGATCCAACTCGGCGATAACTCTGGGAATGGGTGGCATCGGAATGGGAGTCCGCAATCCGGCCTACATAAACTTCAAGAACATTGCATCCCTGACAGAGAGGGATACTCTGGCCTTTATGTTTGACCTGGGAGTCCATTCCAAGAACATGTACCTTAAGGACCAGAACACCAAGTCTGCCTACAACACGGTCAATATCAATAACTTCGTGTTCAGTTTCCCTGTTTATGACAAGCACGCTATGGTGGTTGGAATAATGCCGTATTCCAATATGGGCTACAAGTTCACCACAGATGAAACCGATCCTGTCCTTATATCCAAATACGGAAATATCCAGTATTTCAAATACGGAACCGGAAGCATCAACCAGGCTTTTGTGGGAGGTGCCGTAAAGATTAACAAATATCTGTCTGCCGGACTGAAGGGAATCTATTATTTCGGTTCCCAGACAACCCATAGCGACGTATATTTTTACGGCGGATCTATGCGTACAATGGAAACCGGATGGAAGTTTTCCCCTCACGGATTTTCTCTGGAGGCCGCGCTTCAGGGAACTTACAAGCCTGCAGAGGATTACACCATTACAGCCGGTGCGGTTTACAGGACAAAGAACAAGCTTAACGGATCCACTACCAGATACGCGTTTGTGTATGACTCCGAGGTAAGGGATACCGTAGCTTTCAACAAGACTGTCAGCAACATTTACATTCCTTCCGCCCTTTCCTTAGGAGTATCGCTGAGGAAGGGAGAAAAGTGGATGGCAGGAATAGACTACGAGAGGCAGGACTGGACAAAAGCAGAGTTTAAGAACACGGTTGGCGTTGGCTACAAGGCTCAGGCAGCGCAATCTATAAGGACTGGAATAGAATTTGTACCTAACCGTTACGACATCAGGTACTATTATAAAAGGATGACATACAGAGCCGGCTTCCACTACGACAAGACGTATGTGAACCTGGACGGCAAGAGCATAAACCAGATTGGTTTCACTCTCGGAGTTTCTCTCCCGGTATATCGTCTGAACAATTCGTTCAACATTGCCGTGGATTTCGGACAGAGAGGCTCGGCCACAGGCAACCTTGTAAAGGAAAATTACGTCAACTTCATCTTCAGCCTGAGCCTGCACGATATATGGTTCGTGAAACCTAAGTATCAATAAATACGGAAAATTATAAATTTGTAAAAATATTCGCTACTATGAAAAAATTAAGATTTGCACTTTATCTTTTGGCAGCAGCCTTATTTATCCTTCCGGGTGAAACTTTTGCCCAGGGCCGTTTCGGAAAGGATAGCGCCGAGTGTGTGAATAACCTTAATTTCTACCAGGATTACCTAAAGCAGGGTAATATGGACGAGGCTTATTCATACTGGAAAGACGCTATGAAATTCTGTCCGCCTAGAGTTTCCCAGAACCTTTATATCAACGGAAGGAAAATAATGCTTTCCCGTCTGAACAAGGCTACAGATTCTGCAGTAAGAGAAAGCATAATGGATTCCATTCTCAATTTGGCGGAGACCAGGGCCTCCTTGTTTTCAAAGACAGCAAAGAAAACAAAGGAAGGAAGGTTGTCAGACATTATGGTGTTCTACGGTCAGAATCCGCAGAAGGCAAAGATGATATTTGACAATCTGGACGCTTATGCAACCGAGTTTGGAGCCGAGGCAGATCACGAACTGGTAGTGAATGCAATGATAAAGGCTACTGAACTTTTCACAGCCGGACAGAAGACGGAAGAGGACATTATGAACCTCTACTCGAAATACAACGACATTTTTGAGGCTCGTCGCGCAGCTATGCCTGAGGACACCACGATAGACGCAGCCGAGGCAATGCTACAGAACGCGTTCATCAACTCTGGAGTTGCAACCTGCGACAACCTGATCAAGGTGTTCACCCCGAGATTCGAACAGAACCAGGAGGATATGGCTCAGCTTAAGACTATCTCCTCCCTGCTGAACAGCAACGAATGTACTGAGAGCGACCTCTTTTCAAAGGTTGTGGCACAGATGTACAAGCTGGAGCCTTCCGCAGGAACGGCTTACTACCTGTACAGGTTCTTCAACTCAAAGGGAGACAAGGCAACGGCCCTCAACTACCTGAAGGAGGCCACAAACGTAGCAACCGGAGTTGACAAGGGTACTTATCTGTACGAGCTTGCAACCATCCAGTACAGCAACCATCAGTATGGTGCAGCGGTTTCCACCGCCCGCCAGGCTGCAGACCTCAATCCTAAGTACGCCGGCAAGGCAGAGATGCTGATCGGAACCATCTGGGCAGCCACCCCTTGCGCCGGAGACGAGATTGCAAAGAGGGCAAAGTTCTGGGTAGCAACAGACTATATGCAGAGGGCAAAGGCAAAGGATCCTTCACTTGCAGGAGAGGCAGACAGGAATATTGCAAGATACCGCAACTATTTCCCTACCGCACAGGATGCCTTTATGTATGACCTTACAGACGGCAAGGGATATTCCATCTCCTGCGGCGGAATGAGCGCTTCCACAACCGTTAGGACACTCAAGTAAACCGTCTCTGGGATTTATGTCAAGGAATCTCCGTCATATAGCGGAAAAGGCAGCGGCGCTCATCTGGGTTGCTGCTGCTTTCTCTTTTTTGCAAGGTTGCAGCACCAGGACGGAGGTTACGGACCAGATAGATATGAAAACCGCTCCGCGCCAGGTGGGAGACAGCATACTTGCCTACCAGAGCGTGAACGGGGAACAGACGCTGAGGGTGGAGGCTCCGAGAATGGAAAAGTATGAAATGGACAGTCTTTCATACGAGCTGTTCCCTTCCGGCTTCTACGTTTTTTCATACAACAACGGCAATCTGGAAACCAGCATAACCGCCAAGAAGGCCCGCCACTCTGTGCTAAAGGACAAGTCTGAAGAATGGGAAGTCTTCGGCGATGTGGTTATAATCAACTATATCAACGGTCAGACAATGAAGACCGATACCCTCTACTGGGATCGCTACAATCACAAAATATTTACGGATTGCTTTGTGGAAATGGCTTCTCCCCAGGGATTTATGCAGGGTTATGGACTGGAGAGCGACGAGCAGGCCCGCAACGCCGAGATCCGCCGACCGTTTGATTCCTTTACCAGGATAGCGGAGGACTCCCTGTATGTGGATACCGCCAATTTCATAGGCCCGATACTTGACCCGGCCAAGATAGGGGCGGACCTGAAAGTCAAGGGTAAAGACAGCAAATAATGATATACAACATAATCATTGTCATAGTAGCGCTTTGCTTCTGCGCCCTTTTTTCCGGGTACGAGATGGCTTTCCTCCACTGCAACCGCCTCAAGGTTGCCCTGGACAAGAAAGAAGGAAAGAGATACGCCATCGCGATGGACCGTTTCGTCCGCAACGAGAACGATCTTATCTCCGCCCTTCTTATGGGCAACAACATTTTTGTTGTAATCTACAGTATCGCGGCCGCCAACTTGCTGAATCCGTTCCTCAGGGCACATATAACAAATTCCACATCGCTGATTATAATCATTGAAACCGTTGTGGCAACCGCCATTGTGATGATTACGGCGGAATATCTTCCAAAGGCCCTCTGCCTGCTGAACGCCAACAAGGTTTTCTCTTCGCTTTACAGGGTTATTCTCTTCTTCTACTGGCTGTTCTGGCCTTTGACTTGGCTGACTAACCGCCTTTCCTGCCTTATTATCGGAAAGAAGCCGAAGACTCTCCAGGCAACAGGACAGCAGTATGGAAAATTCGATACGGAAGACCTTCTCAATCTCAGCGAGGAAGTTGAGGACGCCCAGGGGGATGACGTGCCTTCAGACATTGAGATTTTCCAGAACGCTATGGATTTTTCTTCTACCAAGATCAAGGAATGCCTCATCCCGAGAACGGAAATCGTTGCCATAGACATAGAAGACAGCATTGACGAGCTTCTAAGCCTTTTTGTTGATACCGGCTATTCCAGAATCGTTGTCTACAGGGAAACTATGGACGACATTATCGGCTATGTTCTTTCCAAGGATCTGCTGCAGGGAAAGAAGAACTCCATTTCAGAAATTCTGCGTCCTATAACCCACGTGCCTATGGATATGGACGCCCGCACCCTTCTGGAAAAAATGACCTCCAGAAAGGAGAACATTGTTGTTGTCAACGACGAATACGGCGGAACCGAGGGCATTATAACCCTCGAAGACCTTATAGAGGAAATTTTCGGCGAGATAGAAGACGAGCTGGACCGCAACGAATTTGTGGAAAAGAAAATCTCAGACAGGGAATGGGTGTTCTCAGCCCGTCTGGATGTCAAGGACATCAACCGCCGCCACGAGCTTTCCCTTCCGGAAGACGATGCATACGAGACTTTGGCGGGCCTGATTCTCTACAACATAGGCTGTATTCCAAAAGAAAAGGAGACATTCCGCATAGGGAACATCTCCTTCACCGTCCTCAAGACCTCCAAGAAGAGGATAGAAACTGTCTGTGTTAAAATCCTGAACTAGAATCCTAGTAGAACTTGTAGCGCTGGTCAACCACGTCAGCGTCGTTGCACATTACCTGTGGAAGGACGTTGAGGATTGAATAGACAGCGTTGTCCGCCTTGTTCTGGGCATCGCTCTCAGTGTAGAAAGCGCCAATCTTGCTGTCGCGGATCTGGAAGTAGTAAACTCCTAGAGATCCGATGGCAGGTCCCACGATGTTCCTGTTGCCCTCTGCGCCGGCCTTTGCAATCTGTCCTATAAGCATAGGATCAAGCTGCTGTCCGGAGTTCAGGGAGGAGAAGGTAACATCGCTGATGTTGCTTACAGTGGTGTTGAGCCTTTCTGCCACAACCTCAAGATCTGTAACTTCTCCTACATTTGCCTTGCAGTCCTGAGCCATCTTCTCGATGGTCTTCTTTACGGTCAGGTACTCTTTCAGCTGAGAAGCCATATCTTCCATGGAAGCATATCCGGCAGGATGTATCTTTTTCAGGGCAGCTATTGCATAATACTTGTTCTGAATAGAGATAATCTCCGATATCTCGCCTTCCTTGGCGTCAAACAGCCAGCGGGTTACTTCCTTCATGTTGTCATAGCTTCCAATGTTCTTGAGGCCTCCGATCAAGCCGTTTGCAGGAACAACGTCAAGATGGTTTGCAAAAGCATAGTCTTCCATCTTGGCAATGTCCTTTGCGGCTGCGTCCAGAACCTTTCCGGCCTCAGCGTAAACATTGGAGAATGTCTCCTGGCTTGGGGTGGCGTTCCTGGAAAGAACAGCAACCTTAACCTTTCTTATAGGCTTGGTCTGCTTGTCAACCTTTGCAATTACAGGGGCTCCGTTTACGTCAACGGTAAACAGATCTCCGGCTTTTGCGGCAAAGGCCTGCATAAAGCCCTGTGGGAGATTTGCATAGAGGACAGGCTCGGTAATCCATCCGATATCGCCAGGCACGCCGCCTCTTTGCGCAGGAATATACTGTGCAGCCAAAGCGGTGAAGTCTGCTCCACCCTTAATAACAGAGATGAGGCTGTCTGCCATCTTCTCGTCTGCTACAGGGATGTATTTCAGAAATACGGAATCCGGTCTGGAAGCAACCTCCAGAATCTTTGCGGATACGAACTGATTGTCATAGTGCTGAATGTCAAGAAAATCTCCAGCCTTCTTCTCTGCCGCGAAATCGGCAAGAATGGCGGAAACGTCCCTCAGCTCGTCGCTCTTGAAGAAAAGATCGTTGAAAGGAGTGTCTGAATTCCTTGCAATGAAGGCCTTCATGTCGGCATCAGGAAGAGTCTGGAATTCCTCATAGAGTTTCTCAATCTCTGTCTTGGCTGCCTCCACGTCTTTTTCAGAAGGCTCGATTGGAAGAACTATAACCTCTCCGTCTCTGGTCTCAACCTTTTTGAGAGCCGGACGAATCTGCTCGTAATATTTCTTGATTTCCTCGTTGGAAACCCTGATTGTGGTGTCTCTTTCATAAGACAGTGGGAGAATCACAAAATCAACATCGTAGGAGTTGTTGTTCTCTGCGATTTCACGCCTTACCTGAAGCTTGTTGGCAACAGATCCCTTTGCGATCATTGCAGCGTACTTGGTGAACATTCTCTCTTGCATCATGTTGTTTTCCAGATAGTCCCAGTAAGCGGCAAGCTGTCCGGTAGCATCCTCGTCTATACTCTGGATGAAATTCTGGAACTGTTCCTTGCTGAACATTCCGTTTTCGTCCACAAAAGCCCTCTCGCTTCTGAGCACAGGGGAAATGTCCACTCCACCGCACATATCCTCTATTTCAGCCTCGCCGATTTTGATGCCGGCTCTCTCGCAGGCAGGAACCAGGACATTGTCTGCAACGTAGCTGTTCCAGGCCTCGCTGTTTGCCCTTTCGCTTTCCTCCTCGCTGTTTCCTGCGCTGGCGCCCGTAAGCTTGGCGATGTTGTTGTAATATTCTACTCTCTTGCTGAATTCCTGCTGATTTATACTCTTTCCGGCGATCTTTCCAACATCATACTTGGAAGAGAACATGGACATCACCCTCTGCAGATCGTCCGGATTAACAATGAATGCCAGCAACGCAATCGCGATAACGATGGAAATGAAAACTCCCATCTTTTTACGCATTTTCTCAAGAACTGCCATATATAAAAAATTAAAATTTATCTAATAATGTTCCCGCGCCTATGGCGCACAAAGGGCTACAAAAGTATAAAAAAAACCTAAACGTTGAACAGGAAGTGCATAATATCGCCATCCTGGACCACATATTCCTTGCCTTCCGTGGCCAATTTTCCGGCTGCGCGGCAGGCGCTCTCGCTTCCGTACTTTACAAAATCGTCGAACTTTATAACCTCGGCCCTGATGAATCCCTTCTCGAAATCCGAGTGGATCACTCCGGCTGCCTGAGGCGCCTTGTCGCCCTTCCTGAAGGTCCAGGCGCGCACCTCCGGTTCTCCCTGAGTAAAGTAAGTCTGAAGCCCGAGCAGCCTGTAGGCGCTCTGGACCAGACGTACGATTCCGCTTTCCTGAAGCCCAAGGTCCTGCAGGAACATCATCTTGTCCTCGTATGATTCCATCTCGGCGATATCTGACTCTATCTTTGCCGCAAGCACCAGAATTTCAGCCCCTTCGTCCTTAACCGCCCCTCTTACGGCATCGACGTATGCGTTTCCCCTGGCTGCGCTTGCCTCGTCCACGTTGCAGACATACATCACGGGCTTAGCCGTAAGCAGGAAGAGGCTCTTGGCGAGCTTTATGTCATCCGGCTTGTCAAAAGTTACGCTGCGGGCATTCTCTCCCCGCTCCAGCACTTCCTTGTACCTCTCCAGTACATTGCAGAGTTTCTGGGCTTCCTTGTCCGCTCCCATCTTTGCCTGCTTTCCCACTTTTGCCAGACGGTTTTCCACGGTCTCAAGGTCTTTCAGCTGAAGTTCTGTGTCAATGACCTCCTTGTCACGGACAGGATCCACGCTTCCGTCCACGTGGGCGATGTTAGGATCGTCAAAGCAGCGCAGCACGTGCAGAATGGCATCTGTTTCCCTGATATTTGCAAGGAACTGGTTTCCAAGACCTTCTCCGCGGCTTGCTCCTTTTACCAAACCAGCGATGTCCACAATTTCCACAGTTGCAGGAACCACATTCCTCGGATGCACCATCTCTACCAGAGTTTCCAGCCTCTTGTCCGGAACAGCTGTAGATCCTATCTGCGGATTGATGGTGCAGAACGGAAAATTGGCCGCCTCCGCCTTTGCTGAACTTATGCAATTGAAAAGCGTACTCTTCCCAACATTCGGAAGACCCACTATGCCACATTTTACAGACATTTCATTCTCGTTTAAAACCTTGCAAATTTAGCAAAAAGAGCCTCAAAGGAAAAACCAGGGGGGCGGACATAGTCAATTTTACCGTTTGGCATCCGCCCAAAAGCCAGACCGCCTATTTTTAGCCACTTTAATCAAAGCGTTATGGAAAAACTTGCAGGCCTCGTAACCTTTCTGATAATGTTCTGGAACCTTGAAAACTTCTTTTATCCCCAGAAAGGAGAAACCATTCAGGAAAATACCAAGACAGTTACCTGGAAACGCTTCCGTGCAAAACGGGATCTCATTTCCAAAACTATCATCGCGATAAAGGATCAGGAAGGGGACTATCCTTCAGTCATCGGCCTCTGCGAAGTGGAGAATCTCAAAACCCTTAAAAACCTGATTTATGACACTCCTCTTGCAAGGCTCAACTACGGCATAATTCACAAGGACTCACCGGATTCCAGGGGAATAGACGTGGCGCTTCTGTATCGCAGAGAAGAAATCAAAATCCTTGATACCGCCTTCCTCAGAATACGGTCTTTCAAAACAAGAGACATACTTTACGCAAAGCTTTATTCACAAGTTACCAACGATACTGTTCATATCTATGTTAATCACTGGCCCTCCAAGCTCGGCGGAGAGAAAAAATCCGCTCCCAAAAGACAGAAAGCCGCACTCCTTCTCGACAGTCACGTTGATTCGATTCAAGCCTCAAACCCGCAAGCCAAGATTATTGCAATGGGAGATTTCAACGACAGCCCCTTTCCACACCAATCCCTTGAAAACCTCTCGCTGAGACTAAAGGATTCCCTGAAAAGAGCAAAGGCTCCAATCACCGGAACCCACAAATACAAAGGGCATTGGGAGATGCTTGACCAGTTCCTTGTGTCAAGGGGAGTCACTGGAAATGTCCGGATACTTGCTTTTGGGCATCTTCTCCAGACCGACAAAAAATACCTCGGTGAAAAAACAAAAAGAACATTCATCGGACCACGCTTCAATGCTGGCGCCAGTGACCACCTCCCCATTCTGCTTAGGATTACATCTTTTTGAGTAAATTTGTGCGTATGAAGCAATATTTGGATTTACTCAGGAAGATAATGGATGAGGGGGTGGTCAAGAAAGACCGCACCGGAGTGGGGACAAAGAGCATCTTCGGCCATCAGATGAGGTTTAACCTCAAAGATGGGTTTCCTCTGCTCACTACAAAGAAAGTCCATTTGAAATCAATCATATACGAGCTTTTGTGGTTTATCAACGGAGATACCAACATCAAGTATCTCAAGGATCACGGCGTAAGCATCTGGGACGAGTGGGCTGACGAGAACGGAGAACTCGGTCCTGTTTACGGTGCGCAGTGGAGAAGATGGGACTGCGGAAACGGACAGACCATAGACCAGCTGCAGAACATAATGGACATGCTGAAGAACAATCCGGATTCGCGCCGCATCATTATCTCTTCCTGGAATGTTGCGCAGATAGACAAGATGGCTCTTCCGCCTTGCCATTCTCTCTTCCAGTTTTACGTTGCGGATAACAGGCTTTCCTGTCAGCTGTATCAGAGAAGCGCGGACACTTTCCTGGGGGTTCCGTTCAACATTGCATCATACGCTCTTCTTACAATGATGATTGCAAAAGTGATGCATTTTGAGCTTGGAGATTTCATCCACACTACCGGAGACACCCACATCTATCTCAATCATTTCGAGCAGGTTAAAGAGCAACTTTCCAGAACTCCGCTCCCTCTTCCAAAGATGCTGATTCACGGAGACCAGAAAGATATCTTCTCCTTCAAATACGAAGATTTTGAACTAGTGGGATATGATCCTTATCCTGCAATTAAAGCTCCGGTTGCCGTATGATTTCAGTTATTGCAGCGGTGGCGGATGGCGGTGCCATAGGACGGAAAAACTCTCTTCTCTGGCATATCGGCGAAGACTTGAAATATTTCAAGAAGATCACGATGGGCCATCCTGTGATAATGGGAAGAAAAACCTTCGAGAGCATAGGCCGTCCGCTTCCTGGAAGAAAGAATATCGTGGTTTCAAAATCCGCTAGTTTCAACAATCCAAATGTTGAAAAGGCGGAAGATCTTGACGGGCTTCTCAAATCGCTGAGGAGAAAAAGAAAGGAAGAATACTTTGTAATAGGAGGTGCCAGCATTTATGCCTCGGCGATGCAATATGCTCATAAATTGTATATTACAAGGATCTATTCCAAGGCGGAAGGAGCAGATGCCTTCTTCCCGGAAATAGATGAAAAGGCCTGGACCGTTATCGAGAAATCATCCGTCCTTCACGACGAAGAAAACAACATAGATTTTCAGTTTATAGTTTATGGCAGAAAAGCAAAGAGATAGTTTCAGGACCAATCTGGGTGTCATTCTGGCTCTGGTAGGTTCCGCTATCGGACTGGGCAACCTGTGGAGGTTCCCGTACCTGGTAGGAACAAACGGAGGCGCCGCCTTCATCATCATATATCTTCTGTGTATTGTTTTTCTGTGCATGCCGATTATGGTGTGCGAGTTCGTGATAGGAAGACGAAGCCAGGCAAATACCTTCGGGGCATTTAAGAAACTGGCACCGGGTACGGCGTGGAAACACACTGGAACACTGGCTGTTATCACCTGTGTGATACTGCTTTCTTTCTATGTTGTCGTAGGCGGTTGGACAATAGACTACTTCATAAAATCAGTCGGGATGGTGTTTACATCCACCACTGATTTTTCCGCCGAATTCAACAAGATGGTTTCTTCTCCAACGGAGAATGTCTTTTTCACCGTGCTGTTCCTCTTATGTACCGCCGGAGTCATAGTTGCCGGAGTAAGAAACGGCATAGAGAAAACAAACAAATATCTTATGAGCGCCCTTGCGGTCCTGATAGTTTTCATTATGATCTATGCAATGACACTTCCGGGGGCAAAACAGGGCTTGAACTTTCTCTTCAAGCCGGATTTTTCAAAGGTTACTTTCAGGACTGTACTCAGTGCCCTCGGCCAGGGATTCTTGAGCCTTAGCATTGGCTGCGGAGCAATTATCACATACGCATCATACGCTAACAGGAAAGACAACTTGCTGAAAACCACCACAGTTACAACATTGTCCGATACGATGTTCGCCCTGATAGCCGGTATGGCCATACTGCCGGCCGTCTTCTCTGCAGGAATGAATCCGAGCGAGGGTGCGGGGCTGGCTTTCATTTCACTTCCGTATATTTTTGAAGGCATGGCCATCGGCAAGGTGCTGTCGATTTTCTTCTATTTCATTCTCTTTGCCGCAGCACTTTCATCATCCATTTCCCTGATGGAAACTGTTGTTGCATTCCTCAAGGAAGAATTCAAGAGCAGCCGCTTCAAGGCAATGCTTATCACCCTGGGCGTTACCATAGTATTTGCCGTATTCTGTGCCCTGAGCTTCGGCGTCCTTTCCGGCTTCAAGATTCTGGGATTCACATTCTTTGACTTGTTTGACTACGTTTCTTCCAACATCTGCCTGGCTACTTGCGCCCTTCTGGTATCAATCTTTGCCGGATGGAAAATCAGGAAGGAAGATTTCTACGACGAGATCACCAGCGGCGGCAAATACAAAATCCCGAAGTGGCTTCTTTGCACACTCCGGGTGTTTGTAAGATATATCGCTCCAATTATTGTCGCGATAATTATTGTCAACTCCCTGATAGGACTTTAGTTTTCCCGCTTCTTTCTCAGCGACAGCACAACTGCCGCAACCAGCAGCAGGACAAGCAGTATGGAGGCTATCAGAGAGTATTTCTCTCCCTTGACAAAGCTTTCCGGCTGGAATGTAAACGTTATGTCTCCGTCTCCCGCAGGAAGAAGTACTCCTCTCAAAATCCAGTTGGCGCGGAAGATATCCAGTTCCTGTCCGTTCAGCGTTGCTTTCCATCCAGGGTAGTAAACTTCAGAGAATATAGCAGCCTGCGGAGTCGCTGAGCTATAATGGTATACAAGTTTGTTCGGAGCGTAGCTTGTCAGGTTGATTGAAGCAAAATCATATGCGACACTCATCACCGTTGTAGAATCCATCTTCATTTCTCCGCGATGAATGCCTTTCAGTCCAGGATTCTTTTCAATGAAATCCTTGCTTACAACAGCCTGTTGCCTCGGATCAATGTCCTTGAGTTTTGCAATTTCATCATCCGCGTTTTCTGCTTCCACTATATTGCTTGCAAACCAGCAGTTACCTTGTGCATAAGGATTTACAAGCGGAGCCATATCCGGGTTGAATATGAAGTAGCGGGTGTTCAGCATACTCAGGACAGGATGATAGGTTATCGCCGAGGATGCTTCCTCGTAAGTTTCCTCGCCCTTGATATCGTTTATCACTCCGCTCATTTCCGGACGGATGTAACGGTCTATAAGATCCTGGTATCTCTGCATCTTTGCAGGAGAATATCCGCCGATGGTCTTGTGGTGGTAACTGATGTACGCGTTGTTGAAAGGATCTACTGTAAGATCCAGTACGCGGAAATCCGGATCCTTGTCATACTCGTGAATGTACTGGTCTGCAAATCTTTCATTTAGAACAGCGGTGAATTCCTTGTCTGTGACAAAATCCTTCTCTGATAGATAACGCTTGTCTATTGTCCAGAGGTCTACCAGTCCGAGAACAATCAGAGAAGCATACAGCCATCCTTTCTTTATTTTCTTTGATACGGCAAGCAGCAATGCTCCTGCAGCCAGAAGAACAAATACCAGACTTCTGAAAGCATCGCCTCTAAGCAGGCTTGCCCTGTCGGCCTGTAAAGATGATGCAATCTCTCCCGGCATCTGTCCGTCATAAGGGCTGGAGAAGCTTCCCGCAAGAGAAGGAAGAAGTGCAAACAAAGCGGCAAATCCACCGGTGATAATTGTTGCCCACATCA
This sequence comes from Bacteroidales bacterium, assembly GCA_017550655.1. Classification (GTDB taxonomy): domain Bacteria; phylum Bacteroidota; class Bacteroidia; order Bacteroidales; family UBA932; genus Egerieousia. The sequence continues at coordinate 400,452 of JAFZOK010000013.1, forward strand.
GTCCTTTTTTAGCCCTTTCCTTATCCATATTCACAAGGCGGTCAACAGCCAGGATTCCGAGCACCGGAACGGTCACCTGAAGTATGACCAGAATCATGGAAACCGTCCTGAATTTATTGTACATCGGAGCGTACTCGAAGAAGAGCTTTGTAGGGGCCATGAAATGGTATCCCCAGGACAGTATAATTGCCAGTGCGCTTACCCCCACAAGCCACCATTTGAGACCACCCTTTACGGTGAACAATCCGAGCACGAAAAGGAAGATGAAAACAGCACCCATATACATAGGTCCGGCGGTGAATGCCTGAGGCCCCCAGTACAGCGGAAGGTTCTGTACGGTTTGCAGCGCCTGAGGTGCCGGATAGTTGTACTTTTGGGTGAGTGTTTTGTATGTCTGGGAGGATGATGTCAGCGGTGCGCTGGAGGCTCCGCCGTTGAAGTCCGGGATGAAAAGGTTTGGAGTTTCCTCAATTCCGTAAGACCACTGGGTAGCATACTCAATGTCCAGACCTTCACGGGTTTTGGTGCTGTTGTCCGCCCCCTTGTCCGCCCCCGCGGACAGCTCTGTTCCACCCCTCATGGTATGCTGGCCGTACTCGTATGTTGGCCAAAGATGGTTGGTGTTGGCGGCTATTCCCAGCAGCCCGGCCACCAGTACCGCAACGGAAGTTTTCAGGAACTTTCCGAAGGATTTTTCCCTGATTGCCTTGCAGAATTGCCATATCGCAAAGCCCAGAACAATCAGCGCCAGATAGTATGTAATCTGGGGGTGGTTTGCCTTGATCTGGAAGCTCAGGGCAAGGCCGAAAAATGCGGCCCCGAGAAGCCAGTTTATACGGTATGCAAAAACTAGCGAAGCGATCACCCAAGGCATGAACGCGATGGCCACCATTTTGGTGTTGTGTCCCACCTGGATTATCTGCATATTGTAGGAGCAGAAAGCAACCCCGATAGCACCCAGAATCGCGAGCCAGATATTGACTCCAAAAGCAAGGAACATCAGGAACGCTCCAACCATGCAAATGATGAGATAACTTGCCGGTCTCTGCCCTACAAAAAGAGCATCGTAAATATACTTTGTAATGTCTCCGTGATAGATGACGGAAATCGTTGTCGCGGGCATTCCGGAAAACATGGAATTTGTCCAGTATGTAGGATCATCCGGATGCTTTTCGTTCCAATCTACAATCTCGTGGCTCATTCCCTTCCAGGAAGAAATGTCGCTCTGGTTAACAACCTTTCCGCTCAAAGTATATGGCGCGTATGCGTAACCAATGATTATAAACGCCACAATGGCAAGTATATACGGGAGTAGTTTTTTCATTCTACTTGGATTTTAAAATTATTTCATCAAGCATTTTTGCAAAGTCTTCAGATGCTTTTACTCTGGAGAATTTGCTATGTGTGTTCGTCTTATTTTCTTTTACGCCTCCAAAATCTGCCCGGATTTTTTCAACAGATTTTCTTATACCGTTTTCATCTTCGAATTCGCAGATAATTCCGCTTCCGGTAGTCTTTAATTCTTCCGCAAGATTTCCGTCCACAGGACCGAATGCAAGTATCCTGTTTCCCGTTGCCAGATATTCAAAGAATTTGCCTGTAAGAATAGCCCTGGATTCCTTTTCCTTTCTTAGCGGAAGCAGAAGGAGATCCGCTCTCTTCATCCATGCAATGCTCGTTGTATGAGGAACATACCCAAGATCAACATAATTGTCAGAAAGCCCGTTCTCCGCAATTTCTTCTTTCACGCATCCATCGGTTTGGCCCATCACGGCAATCAAAAGTTTTTGCCTGAAATCCGCATCTTTTTTGGCAATATCGCCGAGTATATTCCAAAGCTTGTCAGGGTCTGCACTTTTAGGCAAAAGACCTGTGTGCGCAACAACAAATTTTCCCGCTGTTTTCTCCGCGATTTCTTTTTCTGCAGAGGCGAGTTCCGGATTCTTTTCAGTTGAAAAATCATCCGGATCATAGCCGTTTGGAATCATGGAAACCTTGTTGGCAAAAGTGGTGTATTCTCCAGTGGAAAACTCGGTTTTCATCTGCTCTGAAACCACGATGATTCTGTCCGCCTCCTCAAGCACACTCCTTTCAAGAGACTTGTGTTTTCTCAGCGATTTTTCACTCAAGCCAAGATGCTTGAAATAGAAAATATTTGTCCATGGATCCCTGAAATCAGCAATCCACGTAATGTTGAAAACTCTGTGGATTTCTCTTGCAATCAGGTGCATAGAGTGTGGCGGTCCGGTGCTTATGATTGCATCAACATTGTTTTGTCCAATATATTTTTTCAGGAATTTAATGGAAGGTTTTACCCACCATACTCTAGGATCCGGAATAAACCAGTTGGCTCGGATGTAACCCGAAAGTTTTTGGATAAAACCCTTCTTTTTTCCCGAGACAATATTTGCCTGAATATGTTCTCCCTTCTTCTTTCCGGTAAGGAATTTATAAGCTGCGTAGGGCTCCCGGATTTTTCTCTTGATGACTTCAAGATCCGGGGAAATGTCTTTAAGCAAAGACTCGTCAACAGAATTCACGTCCGGATTTTCCGGTGTGTAAATTACAGGCGTCCATCCGTACTTCGGAAGATACTTGGAAGTTTTCAGCCATCGCTGAACTCCGCTGCCTCCACTAGGTGGCCAGTAATATGTGATGACGAGAACTTTCCTCATTTTCTATTTATCAGCTTCCGTGCCCTTGATAAGGTTCTGGTACAGGCAGTTGGCAACCCTGTTGTGCATTGCCTGGAAGCCGTTCTCGTATTTGCTCTTGCAGCCGTTTGTCATCAGCACGATGCCGAAGGTGCGCTCCTTGTTCCAGGTCATGAGGGTGTATACTCCGTATGCTCCGCCGGTGTGGCCCACCATTGTCTTTCCCGGAATCAGATCCTTGTTGTTCCACAAGGCGAATCCGTAGTAAACGGGATTTCCTCCCTTGAAGCCTTCTTCTCCGTTGGTTTCCGTAAAGCGGCTCTGCATCAGGAGAGCACTCTCTGAAGACATAATCTTCACGCCTTCTGGAGATGTTCCCAGTCCCATGTGCATCATCATAACCTTTGCAAGTCCTACAGGATTGATCTTAAGTCCTCCTGTCGGGGAGAAAATAGGGGTTGAGTATCCGAACTTGTAGTTTGCAATCTCCTGTGTTCTTGGAGCGTATGCTTCAGGCTGCTCTTTCCACACACCGTCCTTGTCCTTCTGGTACAGGGAAACAAACTTGCTCTGGTCCAGGCTCTCTACCCAATAACCGGCATAGTCGAGTCCGAGAGGTGCCAGAACGTTACCCACAACATACTGGTCAAATCTTATGTGGCTGATTCTTTCCAGGATGGTTCCAAGCGTATTGTAGTTAAGGTTGCAATACTCGTATCTTGTTCCCGGACGGTAGTCATTATATGCCTTCTCCCAGTTAGGATTCTTTGACGGGTCAAACACATCCATCTTGAAATAGCCCTCGCTATCGTTCAGGGAAGAGGTATGGCTCAGCAGCATTGCGGGAGTAATCTTTACATCCGGCCACTTTGGATTCCTTACCTTGAATCCCACCAGGTCAGACACATCTGCATCAAGATCTATGAGTCCTCTTTCTGCTAACTGCATTATTGATGTTGCGGTGAAAGACTTTGATATAGAGGCGATTCTGAAAATATCATCCTCTGCCAGCGGAGTCTTGGTTTCCAGATTCTTGTAACCCCAGCTGTTCTTGTATATGATTTTTCCGTTGGCTACGACTGCAACACCCAGACCTATAGCGTCCAGGTCTTTCATAATCTTCTCGATGTTCTTGTCTATGCCCCCCGAATAATCCCCAACGGGAACCTGGGCCAAAGAAACTGTGCTGAACGCAGCACATAAAAAAGCAGCAGCAATAATCATTGCGCCCTTCCTGATAGAATTGAAAACAGACTTTTTCATTGTATCTAATACTTATAATCGCCGATTAATACTTCAAAGATAATGCAAATTAGCAACACCTTCTATTAATTAATTGGTATGAAATATTCGTTTAAATTTAAATGATTTATGTGTTTGAACTTTCCGGAGAGTTTGTGAATCTTTCCGTCCCGGCTTTTAAATTTTATGTTAAAGTCAACATCGAAAAAATAACCCTTTTTTATTTTGGTTGTCATTCTTAAGTCCAACTCCTCATATGCGATTTCTTTGGCGTTAGTTATTTTACAATCACCCTCCAGGTGGATCCACTCTTGCCCGTCAGCGTCTTTTCCCCAGTAACATAACTTGCAAGGGGCATCAATAACAGGATAATTCCATACATCAAGATCATAATAATCTTTATCGAAAATAACTTCGTATTGCCCATCTTGTGGCAGGTTATTTACAGGAAGCATAATGGACAGGAGGCTGCCATCGTCCAGAAACCTTTTGGGGTCTGTAGTGCTGTTCGTGGCATTTTCTTTTTTGACCTGCCTGGTAATAAGTGCATATACTCTGTATCCCGTTTCAAAAGAGCCGGTTAAAATCCGATAAAACAACTTTTCTTCACTAATATTTTTGTCTTTGAAGAAAATTACCTTACCGTCAAGTGTTATTTTCGCCTCTGATTTAGGAAAACTCTTATATACATCCTTTTCTGCATCTTCTTTTGAACAACTGCAGAAAATGGCGGATACGAAAGCTAAAACCACAAAGAAAGAAACATGGAATCTCATAATGTTGATTAGTCTATTAGGCGTAAAGATAGTATAAATGTCCGGATTTAAATGCTAAATTTGCGGTATGGGAGAAAGGAATCTGAACACCCCGATGATGAAGCAATATGTGCAGTTCAAGGCACAGTACCCCCAGGCGGTCCTGCTGATGAGGGTTGGGGATTTCTATGAGGCGTATGGAGATGATGCCATTACCGTAAGCAAGGTGCTTGGGATTGTACTCACAAAGCGCAGCAATGGAGTTCCTTCTTCCGTGGAACTTTGCGGATTCCCGCATCATAGCCTGCAGACCTATCTTCCAAAGCTTGTCCGCTCCGGATACAAGGTTGCAGTATGCGACCAGCTGGAAGACCCCAAGATGACCAAGACTCTGGTCAAGAGGGGCGTAACGGAACTCGTGACGCCGGGAGTTGCGTACAATGACGATATCCTTGACCGCACATCCAATAACTATCTTGCGGCTTTTGCCTTTGATGGGCAGGAATGCGGAGCGGCTTTCCTTGACGTGTCTACCGGAACATTCAAGGTAGCTCAGGGAAAGCTGGACTTTATGGATGTATTGCTCAGCGATATGTCTCCTAAGGAAGTGCTGCTGAAGAAGGGTTACGAGGACGGTTTCCGCAAGCAGTTTGGAGATGGCTGGTACATTACTCCGATGGATGAATGGGCGTTTGTGGAAGAGGCCTGTGCAGACAAGCTGGAGAAGCAGTTCGGGGCAATGGCTCTCAAGGGCTTCGGCATAGAGAAGATGGCTCTTGCAAAGACTGCCGCCGGAGCGGTGCTTTTCTATCTGGAGCAGAACCGCATCTCCAACCTTGCAAGTTTTGATGCGGTAACAATCAAAGGCCAGAGCGGAACATTCCACATAAATTCCATTTCCAGAATAGACCGCGGAAATTTCGTTTGGCTGGACAGGTTCACCGTTAAGAATCTGGAGATATTCAACTCCTTCTCCACGGACGGAGTTTCCCTGATGGATGTGGTGGACAAGACGGTTTCCCCGATGGGGGCCCGCCTGCTGCGTTCCTGGATTGCGCTGCCTCTTCTGGATCCCGAAAATATAGAGCAGAGATATGATGCCGTGGAGTTTTTCCTCCAGCATCAGGAAACCTCTGATGCTATAAGGCAATGCCTTGAAAATACGGGAGATATGGAAAGGATTCTTTCCCGCGCATCCACAGGAAAGATTACCCCGAGGGAGATGGTGATGCTTCACCGTTCACTCGCCCAGACAAAGCCGGTCGCCGAGGAACTTGACAAGGCTGAAGGCAGAAAAGGCATAGAGAAGATTATTCCTTCTGCAAGTGTTTTCTATCGCGACCTGGAAAAATACGAGGCTCTGGATGCTTTGATTTCACGCACGATTAAAGAAGATGCGGCATCGGTTTTTGGCAAGGGTGAAATCATTGCCGCTGGAGTTGATGCTGAGCTGGATGAACTCAGGAAAATCTCTACAGACAGCAAGGATTATCTTCTGAAGATGCAGCAGAGGGAAAGCGAGAGAACGGGTATTCCATCGCTGAAGATTAGCTACAACAATGTCTTCGGATATTACCTGGAAGTAAGGAACACTTACAAGTCAAGCGTTCCGCAGGAATGGATTAGAAAGCAGACGCTTGTAAATGCGGAAAGATACATTACTCCGGAACTCAAGGAATACGAGGAAAAGATTCTTGGCGCTGAGGAGAAAATCATATCCATAGAGCAGCGCATATTCCTTTCCCTTGTTGTTGAAATCCAGAAGAATATACCGGCCGTTCAGGGGTGCTGCCACTTCATTTCCGAAGTGGACTGCCTGCTTGGTTTTGCCCGCTTGGCTCAGGAGAGAAACTATTGCCGTCCGAGCGTTGACAATTCCCTTAAGATTGAGATAGAGAAGGGCCGCCATCCTGTACTGGAAACCCGCATGGAGCCAGGACAGGAATATGTTGCAAACGATCTCCTTCTTGACAATGAAAACCAGCAGATCATCATCCTCACCGGACCAAACATGTCTGGTAAGTCTGCCTTGCTGAGACAAACCGCGCTAATCGTTCTGCTCGCCCAGTGCGGAAGCTTTGTCCCGGCCAAGAGCGCCAAGATTGGAATAGTTGACAAGATATTCACAAGAGTCGGTGCTTCGGACAACATCTCCCAGGGAGAATCCACCTTTATGGTAGAGATGCTGGAAACCTCGGCGATTCTCCACAATATCACAGACAAGAGCCTCGTGCTTCTGGATGAGATCGGAAGGGGAACCTCCACCTTCGATGGAATGAGCATCGCGTGGGCGATTGTAGAGTACCTGCACCAGAACAGGACCGGTCATCCGAAGACCATCTTTGCAACTCATTATCACGAGCTTAACGAGCTTGAGGAAATCTATCCGAGAGTCAAGAACTTCCACATAGAAGTCAAGGAATCCGGCAAGGAAATCATCTTCCTCCGACATCTTAAACCGGGCGGAGTTGCCCACAGTTTCGGTATCCACGTGGCAAGGCTTGCCGGTATGCCGGAACCTCTTCTCGATTCTGCGGAAAAGATGCTGTCAAAACTGGAGAAACAGGAAAAGGAAAACGCCAAAAAATCGCTGAGAAAACAGGATGATCCTATGCAGCTCTCTTTTTTCCAGCTGGACGATCCAACCCTTTCCGCAATCAAGACAAAACTCGAGGAGTCAGACCTTAACAACATGACTCCACTCCAGGCCTTCGACCTCCTCCGCTCCCTCCAATCCGAACTCGGCCTATAATCATTTGGAGTTGATGGCGTCTACTGGATTCAGGCGGGCGGCGCTCCAGGCTGGGAGCAGTCCGCTGAGGATTCCGATTACAGATGCTATGGCGACTCCGGAAAGGATGTTTCCGAAGGTCAGGTGAACGTCATATTCGGCAGGGATTGGAGCAATCCACAGTATAAGGGCCACAATAAGAATACCCACCAAAGCTCCCGCCACAGCAAGTATGAGGGCTTCCGCAAGGAACTGGGTCATAATGAAGTAGCGCTTGGCACCAAGGGCTTTCTGGATGCCTATGATCTTGGTCCTCTCCTTAACGGAAACGAACATAATGTTTGCAATGCCGAAGCCTCCGATAAGAAGGGAGAATGCTGCGATGATCCATCCTACAGTTCTGATGACGCCAAGTATTTTGTCCAGCATATCTGTGAGGGTGGAAAACTCGTTGATGGAAAAGTCGTTTTTCTGCCCCGGGCGGATTCTTCTGGCCTGGCGCATAAGAACGCGGAGTTCCTGTGTTAGCTCCGCACTGGTTACGCCCTCTTTCGGAATGGCGTCAAGTTCTCCGTCCGGTTCTCTCAGGCCGAAGACCATTTTGCCGGCAAGGTATGGGATATAGACCGCATTGTCAAAATCGGTAAAGTTGGTTATGCTTTCTCCCTGCTTTTCCATAACACCCACAACAGTAACGGAATAGCCCTTAATCTTTATGGATTTTCCAATAGGGTCCTCTTCCTGGAACAGGGATGTTGCAACAGCGTTTCCGAGAAGGGCAACAAGATTGCCGCCGTCAAATTCCGCCCTGGTAATCATTCTGCCCTTGTCGATATTGATCTTGAGAACTTTTTCCAGCGCGTTTGTGGAGCACCCTACACTTACGTTGCTTGCTGTATTGCGGCCGTATTTGATGCTGCAGGAAGAACCGTATGTGAAAAGAAAATCTTCCGCCAGCTTTGAGTTTGCCTTCAGGAACTTGAAATGGTTATATGTAATATCCGGCCTTTTCATATAGTCCCACCAGCGGTATTCCGTAAAACCGCCGCTTTCCATCTGGATATTGCCGTCTTCGTCTTCCGGGCCCATTGGCCATTTGGAAACCTGCACCAGGTTGCTTGAGAAAGACTCAAACCCTTTCTTGACATTGGATTTGAGAGCGTCAACTGCCGTGAAAATCGCTACAATCGTGAAGATGCCGATACTAACTCCAAGCAAAGACAAGAATGTGCGGAACTTGTTGTTCTTAAGTTCGTTCCAGGTAAAGACAACACCCTCCTTGAGCTGTATCAGGACAACTCTTCCCTTCTTTATCAGTCTCTTCAATCCTTCCATAAGCTCAAATGTTTTACTGTTATTGATTCTTGTTTTCCTCAGCGATTAAAGCAAGGTTAATGAAATCTTCCACACCCAACTGCTCCGGTCTTTTGTCCAGAAGCGGAGCGCCTTCTTCATACTGTGAAATGATATCCGGAGAAATTATCTGGCGTATCGAATTTCTCAGAGTCTTCCTTCTCTGTCCGAATGTGGTTTTGATGATGTTCTTGTACACATCCCAATTGCATTCCAGTTCTTCCCGGGTGTTTCTCCAAAGCCTTATCACTCCGCTCTTTACCTTTGGCGGTGGAACAAACGCACTCTCGTCTACGGTAAAGAGATATTCGATATCGTACCAGGTCTGGAGCAGCACGGAAAGTATGCCGTAGTCTCTTCCCCCGGGACCAGAAGCCAGCCTTTCTGCAACCTCTTTCTGAAGCATGCACACAACCTGTGAAACCCTGTCTTTTTCTTCCAGAATCTTGAAGAAAATCTGCGATGAAATGTTGTACGGGAAATTGCCGATAACGTATACTTCGTTGCCGTTGGTTCCGGGCTTTATGTCGGAAGTTGATGGGAAAACTTCTTCAAGTTCCGTCTGCAGAAAATCTCTTGGCTGAAGAGTGTAGAGGAACTGCGGGAAGCGGTCTCGGAGCTTGTCTATAGATTCCGTATCTATTTCGCAGAGCTGGAGGTTAATCCTCTTGTCCATCAGCAGGAACTTGGTGAGCACACCCGTTCCCGGGCCTATCTCCAGGACATTTACCCCGCCCTCAATGGTAGGGCTTTCATCCAGCCCGCTTTCCGGAATCAGCAGAGAGTCCACAATCTCTATGGCAATATCCTCGTCGCTGAGGAAATGCTGCCCCAGAGCCTTCTTGGCCCTTACGCCCTCAAACCTCGGGCCCATTTTCCTATGTGCGGAGTTTCTTCTCATTACCGCACAAAAATAGAAAAATAACAGTAACTTTGGGGCTGTCAAAAAACACTTTGAATTTATGTACAGGACAAATACTTGCGGAGAGCTTAGGCTCAGCGATGCCGGAAAGAAGGTAACTCTGGCCGGATGGGTTCAGAGAATAAGGAAGATGGGAAGCCTCAACTTTGTTGATCTGAGGGACCGTTACGGAATCACACAGCTTGTGGCAGATGACAATGCAGACGCTGCTGTTCTCGAGACTCTGAATTCTCTTGGAAGAGAATATGTTATTCAGGCAATCGGAATGGTTAGGGAGCGCCAGAGCAAGAACCCTAAGATGCCTACGGGAGACATTGAAATAGAACTGGAGAAGATAAACATTCTGAACGCTGCCGTAACCCCTCCGTTCACGATCGAGGAGCAGAGCGACGGCGGAGAAGACCTCCGTGCAAAATACCGCTATCTGGATCTTAGAAGGGGCCCGCTGCAGAGAGCCCTCAAGCTCCGTCACCAGATGGCCATCGAGACAAGAAAATATCTGGACAGTCAGGACTTTATGGAGATAGAGACTCCGTTCCTTATCAAGAGTACCCCGGAGGGAGCCAGGGACTTTGTGGTTCCTTCCAGAATGAATCCGGGAGAGTTCTACGCCCTGCCTCAGAGTCCGCAGACATTCAAGCAGCTGCTGATGGTTTCCGGATTTGACCGCTACTGCCAGATTGTAAGATGCTTCAGGGATGAGGACCTTAGGGCCGACCGCCAGCCGGAATTCACCCAGATAGACTGCGAGATGAGCTTCGTTGAAAGGGAAGATGTGCTGCAGATGTTCGAAGGTCTGTTAAAGCACCTGTTCAAGGCTGTCAAGGGTATTGAATTCAACGAGCCGTTCGAGAGAATCACATACGACGAGGCGATGAATTATTTCGGTAGCGACAAGCCGGACCTCAGGTTCGGAATGCAGATGCACGACATCACTTCCACCGTTCAGGGCCACGGCTTCTCCGTGTTCGACAGCGCAGAGTATGTCGGAGCTATCGCCGTTCCGGGATGCGCAGGCTATTCCCGCAAGCAGACCGACGAGCTCACCGAGTGGGTAAAGCGCCCGCAGGTTGGAGCCAAGGGCCTGGTATTCATCAAGCTCGGCGATGAAGTAAAGTCTTCAATCGACAAGTTCTACACTCCTGAGCAGATACGGGAAATCGCAGCCAAGTGCGATGCAAACAAGGGAGACCTCATACTGATTCTCTGCGGTCCTAAACACAAGACTCAGGTTGCACTGGGAACCCTGCGTCTGGAGATGGGAGCAAGGTTGGGCCTCAGGAAGGGCGACGTGTTCAAGCCGCTTTGGGTTACGGACTTCCCTCTTCTGGAATGGGACGACGAGACTCAGAGATTCTACGCTATGCACCATCCGTTCACATCTCCTAAGCCGGAGGATCTGGACAAGTTCTTCTCCAACGACAAGGAGGGCCTTGCGGCAGTTAAGGCGAACGCATACGATATTGTGCTCAACGGCAACGAGATAGGAGGAGGTTCCATCCGTATCCACGACCGCAAGGTTCAGGAGAGGATGTTCGAGATCCTGGGCTTTACCCACGAGCAGGCGGAATACCGCTTCGGCTTCCTGATGAACGCCTTCAAGTATGGAGCTCCGCCTCACGGAGGACTTGCATTCGGATTCGATAGGCTTTGCGCCCTGTTCGGAGGCCAGGAGACCATCCGCGACTACATTGCATTCCCGAAGAACAATATGGGAAGAGATGTTATGGCTGAGGCTCCGTCCGTAATCGACGACGCCCAGATGGATGAGCTCTTCCTCAAGAGCACTTACAATAAAGAAGCAAACAAGTAAAACAGAAAGTTATGTCACTCGAAAAACAGATACAGGAAGGCATCAAGCAGGCGATGATTGCAAAGGACAAGACCCGCCTGGAAAGTCTCAGGGCAATCAAGTCCCAGATCCTTCTGGCTAAGACCGCAGAAGGAGCAAAGCTGGAGGAAGACGGAAGCCTCTCGGACGACCAGATCCTCAAGCTCATACAGAAGCTTGTAAAGCAGCATCAGGAGAGCGCTGACCTCTACACCCAGAACAACCGTCCGGAACTTGCCGATGCAGAAATCGCAGAGGCAAAGGTTATGGAAGCGTTTCTTCCGAAGCAGATGACTGCTGAAGAACTTGCAGCGGAAATCAAGAACATCATCGCTGAGGTTGGAGCAACATCAATGAAGGAAATGGGCAAGGTTATGGGCGTCGCTTCCAAGAAGTTGGCTGGAAAGGCCGAGGGCAAGGCCATCGCCGATGCTGTGAAAGCCGCTCTTTCCGCCCTTTAAAATGCTGCTTCCATTCTATCAGGAGGGAGTCTTTGAAGCCGGCACGGACGAGGCCGGAAGGGGACCATTGGCCGGACCTGTCGTTGCGGCTGCCGTAATCCTTCCGCTGGACGATAAGGACAATCCGCTCTTTACACATCCGCATCTTACGGATTCCAAGAAACTTACGGAGAAACAGAGGGAAGAACTCCGCCCGATGATAATGGAACACGCTCTTGCCTACGGGATTGCAAGGGTTGAGGCGGATGAGATAGACAGGATAAACATTCTTAACGCCTCTATTCTGGCAATGCATAAAGCCATCGCCGAGGCGGAGAAAATGCTAAGGAAAAAGAACAGGAAATTCCTTCTCCATCACATCATTTCAGACGGCAACAAGTTCCATCCCTATACATCAAAGATCCAGAAGAAAGCCATCCCCCACAAGACCATTGTTAAGGGAGACGCCACCTACATTTCAATAGCAGCGGCATCTATTCTTGCAAAAACAGAGAGAGACCATATAATGGACTCCCTCTCTGAAACTTATCCTCAATACAACTGGAAGAAAAACAAGGCTTATCCCACCAAAGACCATCGCGATGCCATCGCCAAATACGGCCCCACTCCATACCACAGAATGTCTTTCCGCCTGCTTCCCGATCCTACGCTTTTTTAGGTTAATTGCTCGGCGAGGCGGTGGAAGCAGTCTTTTACGATTCCGTCGTCAAGTGCGGCCGGATGGCCGAAGTCTCCGCCTTCCATAATGCCCATCACCACAGGTATCTGGCCGAGCAGCGGAACATTGTATTTTTCCGCCATGGTTTCTCCGCCGTTTCTTCCGAAGATGTAATACTTGTGGTCAGGAAGTTCTTCCGGGGTAAACCAGCTCATGTTTTCAACAATTCCGAGGATTGGAGTGTGGACATCCTTGTTGCGGAACATGTTGATTCCCTTCTCGACATCGGCGAGAGCAATCTTCTGAGGGGTGGTCACGATGATTGCCCCGTTAAGCGGAATCTCCTGGATCATAGTGATGTGTATGTCCCCGGTTCCAGGAGGAAGGTCTATCAGGAGATAGTCCAGTTCTCCCCACATCACCTCGTATGAAAGCTGCTTGAGGGCTCCGCAGGCCATAGGGCCCCTCCAGATGAGTGCCTGCTCCGGCTTGGCGAAGTAGCCGATACTCATCCATTTTACCCCGAACTTTTCAATAGGAACTATGAGATCCTTTTCCTGTCCGTTTCTTTCCGCTTTTGTGATAGGAGGAACCTCGTCTTCAGTGCCCGTCATCTTCGGAACGGAAGGGCCATAGACATCCGCATCCAGAAGGCCGACCTTATAACCCATCTGGGCAAGGGCGATTGCAAGGTTAACGGCAACGGAGGATTTGCCCACGCCGCCTTTTCCAGACGCTATTGCGATGATATTCTGTACGTTTGAAAGCTCCTGCTTGTCAAGGTCTCCCCTTCCAAGTTCGCCCTTTTTGTGGCCGGTGGCGTTCTTGGTGTCCACGAGGACCAGGATTTTGGTCTTGGCATTTGGAAAGGCTCTTTTCAAAGTCTTTTCACAGGCTTCCTTTATAGCGTTTGCCATCGGGTCGCTGCGATGGAAAACAAGCCGGAAACTTATGGTTCCGGCATTGTCTTCATCGTTTGGATCCGTCTTGTATTCGAGGTTCTGGACAAGGCTTAATTCTATTACGGAACGTTCATATTCCGGATGGAAAACCGAGTTCAGAGCCTCTTCAATATCAGACAGTTGAATCATTACTGCTATTTCTTTATATCCATTTCGTTAAGGAGATATCCGGCACCGCCGAACTTGTCGATGATGAACAGCACATAGCGGATATCAACATTGATGCATCGCTGAAGATTAGGCTCAAAGATGATGTCTCCGCTCATTGCCTCCCAGTTGCCGTCAAATGCAAGGCCGATGAGTTCTCCCTTGGCGTTGAGAACGTCACTACCGGAGTTACCGCCGGTGATGTCGTTGTTGGTAAGGAAGCAGCAAGGCATTTCTCCGTTAGGCATAGCATACTGTCCATAGTCCTTTGCAAGGTAGAGTTCCTTAAGTTTTGCAGGAACTACAAACTCAGGATCGTCCGGATTCTCCTTCTGCATAACTCCCTCAAGGGTAGTGTAGTACTTGTACTCAACAGCATCCTTTGGAGCATATCCGCCAACCTTTCCGTAGGTAAGCCTCATAGTGAAGTTTGCATCCGGATAGATTGGATTGTCGCCGTTCATTTCCATAAGGCCCTTCATATAGGCTTTCTTTGCCTTTGCAAATTCCTCGGAATCCTTGTTGACCTCTTCCATCATAGGACGGTAGGAAGTGGAGAACTCCATAAGATACTGTACGGCAGGATCGTTTCTCAGATCGTATGTTGTGTCAGAGAAAGACTTGATAGCCTTTTCCTGATCGGTGAAGACAGTATTATCGAAAATGTTGTCGACATACTTGTCGATATCTCCGCCGAACTTCTCGTCTATTGTCTTGTAGCACTGAGGAATGTATGAAGGCTCGGTGACATTTTCCTTGAAGGTCTTGAGCAGAACCTTGCTGGTCTTGCGGTCAAGTTCAGGAGAATAGTCCTTGTAGAAGTTTTCCGTCTGTTTCTTGAAGTTCTCGATATCGGCTTCGCTTCTTACCCTCAGGGCTCTTGAAGCCGGCTGGAGAATCTCCACGTTGTTGAGTGTTTCCATCAGATATACGAGAGCGGCGTATGGCTTGCTTCTCTTTGCAACGGCGTTGTTGATAACCTCAACGCAGTTACCGTATTCTGCCTGACGTGCAGGATCCTGCGCAACCCAATCGTTGAAGACTTTCTCTTCCTCTGCCCTTCTTTCTGCGGTGTTGAGTTTTGCAAAGGTCTCGTTCATTCCGATGGAGTTCTTGCGGTAGTTGGAAGAAGAGGCAAACTTACTGGCATACTGGATGTTGGTCTTCTGGTCTGCCCTCATTGCGGCTCTCCAGACATCCTCCTTGGCAGTTCTTGCAACGATTCTTGGCTCGTTAGCCGCATCTCTGCGGTCTATAACCTCCTGGCTTGTCAGATAGCGGTTGGTGCTTCCAGGGAAGCCGAGGATCATTGCAAAGTCCCCGGGCTTGTAGCCCTTGAGTGAAATGCTCAGGAACTTTTTCGGAGTGTAAGGAACGTTATCTTCGGAATACTCTGCAGGATTGTTGTCCTTGTCTGCGTAGATTCTGAAAACGGAGAAGTCTCCGGTATGTCTAGGCCACTCCCAGTTGTCGGTCTCGCCGCCGAACTTTCCGATTGAGGAAGGCGGTGCGCCCACAAAGCGGATGTCCTTAAAGGTCTTGGAAACAACAATATAGTAAGCATTGCCCTCGTAGAAGGAAACTACTCTTGCGGTCAGATACTTGTCTTCTCCAACGGCATCCTTTGTAAGGGAATCGCGGAATTTGCGGAGAAAATCGTCTCCCTTCTTTCCGCCCATCTCCTCAGACTTCTTCTCTGCGGCCAGCATAACGTCTGTAACATCGATGAAGCGGTCTATAAATGTTACGCTGAGGCCAGGAGCGGAGAGTTCCTGGTCGCGGCTCATTGCCCAGAATCCGTCTCTGAGATAATCGTGGTCTGTGCTGGAAAGTTTCTGGATGCTGCCGTATCCGCAGTGGTGGTTGGTGAAAACCAGACCCTGGCCGGAAACCACCTCAGCGGTACATCCGCCGCCGAAAATCATGATGGCGTCCTTGAGGGAAGAGTTGTTGATGTCGTAGATCTGTTTTGCGGTAAGCTTGCAGCCGTTCTGCTTCATTACCTTGATGTTCATCTTCTCAAGAAGAGGAAGCAGCCACATTCCTTCGTCTGCGGATGCCGAAACCGGAACAATCAGCATCAGCGCAATGGCTAAGAGTTTGAATTTTTTCATATTGAATTTGTTTTGTGTTTATTTCATAACTTTGGCTTGCAAAGTGTAAAAATAGTCAAAAAAAATGAACCGTATAGGGAAAGTCTTCATTTGCCCGGACAAGTTCAAGGGAGGTCTGTCTTCAGATAAAGTCGCCTCGGCGATAAGGGAAGGTCTTGAGCGATATTTTCCCTCTCCGGTTGAAATCCTGACCGTGGAAATGGCTGATGGGGGAGACGGCAGCGCAGCCCTTTTCCAGAAGCTTTCCGGAGCCCAAAAAATAGAGCTTTCCGCCTGCGGGCCCTTGGGAGATAACGTGGAAACTTCCTATATGTTCTGCGACAATCCTTCTGCACTCTCGTCCGGCCCTGCGGCATTTATAGAATGTGCCAGAATCTGCGGCATGGAGATGGTTCCGAAAGGCCTTCGCAATCCGCTAAAAACCACAACGTTCGGTCTTGGACAGCTTGTTCTGGATGCCGTCAGCAGGGGAGCGGAAACAGTTTGCGTAGGGCTTGGGGGCAGCGCCACTAACGACTGCGGAACCGGAATGCTTCAGGGAATGGGATTCCGCCTCGGGCTTCCGGCTGGAGTCAAGGCAACGGGCGGCACGCTTTCTCAAATTGTCTCCATTGAAGAAATGGATGATGAGGGTCTGAAACAGAAACTTTCCCGAACAAGATTCATTATAATCAACGATGTGGACAATCCTCTCCTCGGCCCGCTTGGTGCAACATACGTCTATTCCGGGCAGAAAGGTGCAAGCCGCGAAGCTATGGACAGGATGGAAAAGGACATGGAGGGACTTCTTGGGCGGATGGGAAACAGTTTCCTCTCCAAGGCATCTGCCGGGGAAGATGCGCTTTGTCCCGGAGCCGGTGCAGCAGGAGGACTTGGCTTTGCCTTCCGCCATTTTCTTGGAGCGGACTCGGTGTCCGGTTTTGACTTCTTCGGAGAAAAACTCCAGGGGCTTTCTTCAAAAATCGCCGAGGCTGATATTGTCATAACGGGAGAGGGCAGTGTGGATTCGCAGAGCCTTATGGGCAAGGTTGTGGGTGGGTGCTGCTCCTGCCTTTCAAAGTGTCCTGACGTTTCCGGCAAGCGAATTTGGCTTGTTTGCGGAAAGAGCAGTCTGGATGTGGAGGAAGTTGCCGAAAGATGCGGAACGTCCAATGTTGGCATATATCAACTTTCAGATATTGAGCCGGATATAAACATCAGGATAAAGAACGAATTTCCTCTTCTTGTCCGCCTGGCATATAGCGCGGCAAAGGAATTGGACACTACTCTATAGGAAGAGGGCGTTTTTTTTCGTACATTTGGCGTCTTGAATTTGAAATAATAAGCAATCAAAATCAATAACAATGAAGACATACGAAACCAAAAACGTAAGGAATGTCGTTCTGCTGGGTAGTCCGAAATCAGGAAAGACCACCTTTGCGGAAAGTATGATGTTCGAGGGCAAGGTCATCGACCGCCGTGGCTCTATCGAGGCCAAAAACACAATGAGTGACAACACCGAGATAGAGCAGATATATCAGAGATCGATTTACTCCACACTCCTTTACACGGAGTATCTCGACACCAAGTTCAACATCATAGACACTCCGGGTTCCGATGACTTTGTCGGTGGAGTTTATTCTGCCTTTACAGTTTGCGACAGCGGCATCGTTCTGGTTAACGCAACCCAGGGCGTCGAGGTTGGAACCGAGCTTTTCATCCGTCAGGCACAGAAAGCCGGCAAGCCAATCGTTATCGCTGTAAACCAGCTGGATAGCGACAAGGCAGACTGGCATCAGGCAATCGAGAGCCTCAAGGGAGTATATGGAGGAAAGATCCTTCCTATACAGTTCCCCGTTGCAGTAGGTGCAGATTTCAACGCCTTTGTAGATGTTCTCAAGATGAAGATGTACCGTTTCAAGGACGAGAACGGCACACGCGAGGAGCTCGATATTCCTGCAGACCTTCTGGACGAGGCTCAGACTCTCCAGCAGGAACTGATAGAGAAGGCCGCCGAGAATGACGAGCAGCTTATGGAGATTTTCTTCGACAAGGGTTCCCTTACCGAGGACGAGATCCGTTCAGGCCTCAGGGCCGGAATGCTCGCAGACGAGATCTTCCCAGTATTCTGCCTCTCCGCAAAGAAAGACATCGGCGTAAAGAGAGTTATGGAGTTTGTAATCAACACCCTTCCTAATCCCGGGGAGCACGACAACGAGCTCAAGGATGGCGGAAAGGTTAAGGTTGACGCTTCTGCTCCAACCGCTCTCTATTTCTACAAGACCGCTCTGGAGCAGCACCTTGGAGATGTTGCTTACTTCAAGGTAATGAGCGGCACCCTTAAGGAGGGTATGGACCTCGTAAACCCTGAGACAGGAGACAAGGAAAGAGTTTCCATTATCTACGCTGCCGCAGGAAAGAAGAGGGAGAAGGTTTCCGAGATGAAGGCCGGAGACATTGGCTGCACCGTTAAGCTCAAGAGCGTTAAGGCAGGCCAGACTCTGTGCAACGGTTGCGAGTATGTATTTGCTCCAACCCGTTTCCCTGATCCTAAGTTCCGTACAGCCATCAAGGCTAAGGAGGAGAAGGACGAGGAGAAACTCGGAGAAATCCTCAACCGCGCTTCTGCAGAGGACCCTACAATCGTTGTAGAGTACTCCAAGGAGCTCAAGCAGACCATCCTTTCCGGACAGGGCGAGCACCATATCAACATCCTCAAGTGGAAGATCAACAACGTGGATAAGCTGGAGATCGAGCTTATGGCTCCAAAGATCCCTTATCGCGAGACCATTACCAAGGTTGCAAGAGCAGACTACCGTCACAAGAAGCAGTCCGGTGGAGCCGGCCAGTTCGGTGAGGTTCACCTGCTTATCGAGCCTTACTATGAGGGCAAGCCTGAGAACAACAAGTTCAAGGTAGACAACCAGGAGATGGTTCTCAACGTAAAGGGCAAGGAGGAATATCCTCTGGAGTGGGGCGGAAAGCTCGAGTACTACAACTGCGTTGTGGGTGGTGCAATCGATGCCCGCTTTATGCCGGCTATCCTCAAGGGTATCATGGAGAAAATGACCGAAGGTCCTCTTACCGGATCTTACGCACGCGATATCCGCGTTTACGTTTATGACGGTAAGATGCACCCGGTTGACTCCAACGAGCTCTCCTTCAAGCTTGCCGCAAGAAACGCCTTCAAGGAGGCCTTCAAGAAGGCAGGTCCAAAGATTATGGAACCTATCTACAACATCGAGGTAATGGTTCCGTCAGATGCTATGGGAGATGTCATGAGCGACCTCCAGAACCGCCGCGCCCTCATCGAGGGAATGCAGAGCGAGAATGGATTCGAGGTTATCAAGGCTAGAATCCCTCTTGCAGAACTCTACAGATATTCAACCACACTCAGCTCCCTTACTTCAGGCCGCGCAACCTTCACCCAGAAGTTCGCAGAGTACCAGCAGGTTCCTGCAGACGTTCAGGAGAAGCTGCTCAAGGCTTACGAAGAGAGCGAAAAGGAAGAATAATGATCATCGAGTGCAAGAACATCACCAAGGCCTTTGGGAATCAGCAGGTTCTCAAAGGCCTTAGTTTTAATGCCAGGGAAGGGGAGATCCTCTCCATCGTTGGCGCAAGCGGTGCGGGAAAGACCACCCTTCTGCAGATTCTGGGAACAATACTTGTTCCCGACAGCGGAACGGTTCTGATAGATTCCACCGATGTTTTCAGCCTGAGTCAGAAGGCTCTTTCCGCATTCCGCAACCAGAAAATAGGTTTCGTGTTCCAGTTCCACCATCTGCTCCCGGAGTTTACCGCAGTGGAGAACGTAATGCTTCCTGCACTTATCGGAAGATATGAGGGATCTTCCGCAGAGAAACTGACGGACAGGCAGATACGCACACGTGCGGAAGAGATGCTCGCCGAACTTGGCCTTAAGGGAAAGGAGCAGAGCCGCCCTTCCCAGCTTAGCGGTGGAGAGCAGCAGAGGGTTGCCATCGCAAGGGCAATGATCAACTCTCCAAAGATCCTGTTCGCCGACGAGCCTAGCGGCAATCTGGACAGCGCAACAAAGCAGGAACTCCACGACCTTTTCTTCAGGATGAGAGACTCTCACGGCCAGACTATTGTAATCGTAACTCACGACGAGGCCCTGGCAACCCGATGCGACCGCTGCCTCACACTCAAAGACGGAGTTTTTGTCTAATGGCGGGAAACGCATATTTTAAGTTCAAGCAATTTACCGTATACCAGGAAGATGTATCTATGAGGGTAAATACGGACGGCGTCCTTTTGGGCGCCTGGTGCCGAATGCCGGAAAACAACGGCGCAAAGATTCTGGACATTGGAACAGGAACCGGAGTTATTGCCCTCATGGCGGCACAGAGGATGTCTGCGAATTTTTCTGATTTTGAAGTTGGTGCCGTTGAGCCGGATAGCCCCTCCTGCATCCAGGCCGTTCAGAATTTCAAGGCTTCCCCGTGGAGGCGGAATCTCAAGATATTCATGACTGATTTCCAGCAGTTTGTTCCCCTCTGCCAGGACAGGTATGGCCTCATAGTTTCCAACCCTCCGTACTTTGTGGACTCCCTCAAGAATCCGTCAATTTCCAAAAGGCTTTCGCGCCACACGGATAATCTTCCGTATGAAGACATCATCGCCGGAGCAAAAAAGATTCTCGCCGCCGGCGGAAGGCTTTCCGTTATCCTTCCGTATGAAGAATCAAAGCTTTTTATCTCCATCGCCGAGGAAAACGGTTTTTCAAAAGCAAGAATCTGCCGGGTATTTGCAAAGGAAGGAGATGAACTTCCCAAAAGGATGATGATCGAGTTTTCGCTCGGCGACAACAAAAAAGCAGAGGTCCCTTCTGATGACCTCTGCATAATGGATTCAAATCTCGAGTTTACATCAGCCTACAAGGCTCTTACAGGAGATTTTTACCTTAAGTTTTAGCGCTGCTGCTGCGGCTTGTCCGGCCTCGGTTTTTGAACCGGCTTTTTCCACTCGCGGATAAGGCTGTTCATAAACCTTTCCTCCACCATCCTTACCATAGCGGCCTTCTTGACAGGCAGCACTTTCTGGTATTCGTAATAGTGAAGTTTCTGCATAGAGGAAACCCTTTCCACGTTCTCATAGTAAGTGTCTGCCAGAGAGAGGATTTCCTCATCGCTTCTACCTTCCGTGCAAGCATCCTGGAGAGCCTTGGCACTCTTGCGCAGTTCTCTGCGGGCGGTGTTCATCTCCCCCTCGCACTTGTCATAGACAGGCCAGAATACCTTTGCCTCTTCGCTGCTCAAATCAAGCGCTTTTGTAAAGAAAGCTATCTTGCGGCTCTGGATTTCCTCCATAGCCTTTTCCATATTTGGCCTGCGGTTGTTTTTTGCACCTTCGTTTTCTTTCTGTGCGGATGCTATGCCGCAGAAAGAAAGAGCCAGGATCAGAAACAAAATCTTTTTCATCTTTATTTGTAATATCAGTTAGATAATTCTTCCGCCAGGAGTCCCGGGAAAGACGGTGCCATCAGTGTTATATATTCTTCCAGCGCGTCTGTTTCATCAGAGTCTTCAAAGTCCTGAAGATCATCAGAAACATCCTCATAATCAGCATATAGGCGGTTGACTTCAATTGCCCCGAAGTCTTTGACAAGACTATCCAGCATCTGCCCTTCTTCAGTGTTCTCGGCATTCTGGGCCAGGTCTCCCCGGGCGGTCTGGGTAAGACGCATAACGCCCCATCCGAGCCCCGCCACTATAAGGAAAGAGGCTGCCAGGCCTGCCGCCGGCTTGAGAATCTTGCCAAGAGAAGTCCACCATCCCTTCTTTTCAGAAGGAAATACCTTCTCGGCAATCCTCTCCTCCAGACTCTCGAAATAATTATCGGGAGTGGTGAAAGGAATCTGCTTCATCCTCTCTTCTTCAAGTATATCCAATCTGTTCTTTTCCATTTTCTCTCAAATTGTCTGCTATTTAGATATCGCGGAGGCCGAAAAGTAAAATTGTTGGTTTTTATCCCTGCCGGATATTCTTGGTAATTTTTTTATACGCTAGTGAGTAAGAGGCTTTTACCGCATCCGGATTGCTATCCAGAACGGTGGCGATATCCGAATATTCCATATCCTGGAAATACCTCATGGAGAATATTGCCCTCTGCTTGTCCGGAAGTTTGCTAACCTCATACTGCAGCAGCATTTGAATGGCTTCACCGCGGAAATACGGGTCGTCCGTTATCTTGTTGGCCAGCCTGGTTTCAAACGGAGTCATGGAGAATTTGCTGTAAATCCTTTCCTTTTTCAGAAAAGTGAAAGCCTCGTTGGTTGCAATCCTGTAAAGCCAGGTGTAGAGGCTGCTTTCCCAGCGGAACGAAGGAAGGGATTTCCAGGCCTTCAGGAAAGTGTTCTGAAGAAGGTCATCGGCATCCTCGTGGCTAAACACCAGTTCCCTCAAATGCCAGTAGAGCCTCTTGGAATACTCTCTGACAATGAGGTTAAAGGCCTGGGTATGCCCGCCTTCTCCCTTGTATATTTCCTGAATCTCCCTATCGGTCATGTGGTGCGGGGGATACGTCCTTTATTTACGAACTATTGCTCTTCTTGCTGCGGCTACAATATGTTCCGCATCCAGTCCGTAAGCCTTCATCAGCTCGGAAGGTGTTCCGCTCTGCCCAAACTTGTCTGCAATAGCCACAAACTCCAGCGGAGCAGGAAGGTGAGAAGCCAGAAGTCCGGCTATCATTTCTCCCATTCCTCCAAAGATGAAGTGCTCTTCTGCTGTTACGACACATCCCGTCTTTTTTATAGACTCCAGAATGGTGTCATAGTCAAGCGGCTTGATGGTGGCAACGTTGATAACATCTGCCGTCACGCCCTCTTTTTCAAGTTCTTCGGCCGCCAGCAGGGCCTCCCATACAAGATGTCCGCAGGCAAGGATAGTCACATCCTTTCCATCGTTGAGCTTATAGGCCTTTCCGATTTCAAAAGCCTCGTTTTCCGGAGTGAAGTTAGGTACGCTCGGCCTTCCGAACCTGAGATATACCGGACCGTTCCATTTTGCCGCGGCTATGGTGGCGTTCTTTGTCTGGTTAAAGTCGCAAGGAACCACAACGCTCATTCCTGGAAGCATTCTCATAAGGCCGATGTCTTCCAGAATCTGGTGGGTGGCCCCGTCTTCTCCGAGGGTGATTCCCGCGTGCGAGGCGGCAATCTTGACGTTGGTTTCAGAATAGCAGACGGCCATCCTCACCTGGTCGTAAACCCTACCGGCGGCAAAGGCCGCAAACGTGCCCACAAACGGAATCTTTCCGTTGAGGGAAAGTCCTGCCGCTACATTTATCATATTTGCCTCGGCGATGCCGCACTGGAAAAACCTCTCCGGGAATTCCTTGGCAAAGCCGTCCATCTTGACGGAGCCCTTGAGGTCTGCCGCAAGAGCAACCACATCCTTGCATTCACGCCCGATGGCGAGCAGTCCCTCGCCAAATCCTGAGCGCGTATCCTTGTTTCCTGTATTTGTGTACTTTGTCATTTTCTGGAATTTTAAGGGTTAAAAATCTCCGAGGGTTTCGGGAATCTGCTTGAGGGCCGCCTCGCATTCCTCCGGTTTCGGGGCCTTGCCGTGCCACTTGCAGGTGCCTTCCATAAAGTCCACGCCCTTGCCCATAACGGTCTTGAGCATAATCATAACCGGTTTTGGTTCAATGGTCTGGAGTTCTTCGGCAAGCTTAAGGGCCGAGAGAATGTCCTCAATGCTGTTGCCGTCTTCGGCGATTACAACATTCCATCCGAAGGCCTTCCATCTCTGGTCCAGATGGTCAGGACCAATGACTTCTTCCGTGGTTCCGTCTATCTGCTGGCCGTTCCAGTCCGTGAAGGCTATCAGATTGTCTATCTTATGGTGAGACGCAAACTGTGCGGCTTCCCAGATCTGGCCCTCCTGGCTTTCCCCGTCACCCACAAGGCAATATACTTTATGGGGATCTCCCTCCAGTTTCTTTCCAAGGGCGGCCCCTACGGCTACGCTGAGGCCTTGTCCAAGGGATCCGCTGGCTTCAAATACTCCCGGAAGATCCGTGTCCGTTGCCGGATGGCCCTGCAGGCGGCTTCCTATCTTGCGGAACGTGGCAAGTTCCTTAACAGGAAAATATCCGCTTCTTGCAAGTGCGCTGTAAAGCAGCGGAGACTCGTGTCCGCAGGAAAGGAAGAACATATCTGCGCCTTTTCCGCTGCGGTTCCAGTTCTTTGGATCGTGCTGCATTTGCTTGAAAAACAGCACCGTTACAACATCTGTAGAGCTGAGGCTTCCTCCCGGATGCCCGCTCTTTGCCAGAGTCACCATCCTAAGGATATCCCTTCGAATCTGACAGGCAATATCTTTCAGTCTTTGAATCTCAGACATAATCAAGAGTTAATCGGTTTTATACTGATTTCAAATTTAGTTATTTTTGCATCGCGATGAAAAATATCAGGAACTTTTGCATTATTGCACATATAGATCACGGCAAATCCACACTTGCGGACAGGATGCTTGAGGTGACGAATACCGTTACAAGCCGCGAGATGGAGGCTCAGGTGCTGGATTCGATGGATCTGGAGAAGGAGAAGGGCATCACAATCAAGAGCCACGCCGTCCAGATGAAATACACCAAGGACGCCCAGGAATATACCCTCAATCTTCTGGACACTCCGGGACACGTGGATTTCTCTTACGAGGTTTCCCGTTCCATTGCGTCTTCAGAAGGGGCTCTTCTGGTTGTGGATGCCACCCAGGGCATCCAGGCCCAGACCATCTCCAACCTTTATCTTGCTCTGGACCACGACCTTACGATTATCCCGGTGCTCAACAAGATAGACATGGAGGCTGCCGAGCCCGAGCTTGTAAGGGACCAGGTCTGCGACCTTCTTGGTTGCGACCAGAGCGAGGTTCTTATGTGCAGCGCAAAGACCGGAGAGGGCGTTCCGGCAATTCTGGATGCCATTGTAGACAGGATTCCTGCTCCGGTGGGAGATCCTGACGCTCCGCTCCAGGCCCTGATATTCGACTCTGTCTTCAATCCGTTCCGCGGCATCATCGCATACTTCAAGGTGGAAGCCGGAAGCATCCACAAGGGAGAGAAGGTAAAGTTCTTCAACACCGGGATGGAATACACTGCAGACGAGGTTGGAACCATGGGCCTAAAACTGAATCCGAAACCTGAAATCGGCTGCGGCAACGTGGGCTACATCATAAGCGGAATCAAGAGTGCCGTTGAGGTAAAGGTTGGCGATACCATTACTTCCGTCCAGAATCCTTGCAAGGAGGCAATCGCCGGATTCGAGGAGGTTAAGCCAATGGTCTTTGCCGGCGTATATCCCGTTGAGACAGACGAATACGACCAGCTGAAAGTTTCCCTTGAAAAGCTTCAGCTCAACGATGCTTCCCTGGTGTTCGAGCCAGAAAGCTCCATGGCCCTTGGCTTCGGATTCCGCTGCGGCTTCCTCGGCCTTCTGCATCTGGAGATTGTCCAGGAAAGGCTCTACAGGGAGTTCGACATGGACTGCATCACCACGGTTCCGAACGTTTCCTTCAAGGTCTATACTACAGACGGCCAGTGCCTGGATGTCCATAACCCTTCCGGACTTCCGGAGGTTACGATGATAGACCATATTGAGGAGCCTTATATCAGGGCCCAGGTTATCTCTAAGGCAGATTTCTTCGGTCCAATTATGAAGCTCTGCCTGGACAAGAGGGGCGCCCTCGTAAGCCAGCACTATATCACCACAGACCGTGTAGAGCTGAACTTCGACCTTCCGCTCAGCGAGATAGTATTTGATTTCTATGACAAGCTCAAGAGCATTTCCAAGGGTTACGCTTCCTTCGATTATCACATCACGGACTACCGTCCGGCACAGCTTGTGAAACTGGATATCCTCCTTAACGGAGAACAGGTGGACGCCCTTTCATCGCTGATCCATAGAGATCACGCGTACGACTTCGGAAGGCGTATGTGCGAAAAACTCAAGGACCTTATTCCAAGACAGCAGTTTGATATTGCTATCCAGGCTGCAATAGGTGCAAAGATCATCGCCAGGGAAACCGTCCGCCAGGTAAGAAAAGACGTTACTGCCAAGTGCTACGGAGGTGATATCTCAAGAAAGCGCAAACTCCTTGAAAAGCAGAAGAAGGGAAAGAAACGCATGCGCCAGGTAGGCCAGGTCCAGGTGCCTCAGAGTGCCTTCATGGCCGTCCTCAAACTCTAAAAAGGTTATTTTATTTTGCAATGAAGAAGAATCTTCCGGCATATGCATCAGACACTATCAAGTATTTGAGGTTTGTTCTGATCATTATGGTTGTTTATAGTCATAGCATGCCGAATGCTGACAGCTCTTTTAAGGCATTCTATATGGTTCACGACATAGTTGTGGTCAATTTGTTCAGCGTTGCCGTTCCCTTGTTTTTCTTTTTTAGCGGATATCTGTTTTTCTTAGGCGTGGAAAGATTTGGTTTCGGCGTATATAAATCAAAGCTCAAGAAACGGGCGAAAACATTGCTTCTGCCATATATAATCTGGTCGCTGGCAATAATCGCATTGCTGTTTGTTTTTCAGAAACTGTTTCCTGGTCTTTTTTCCGGAACGTTTCAGAACATTTCGGAATTTGGCATACGGGATTTCTGGAACGCCCTGTGGGTTGCCCCCATAGAGTATCAGTTCTGGTTCCTTAGAGATCTGTTCATAGCCATACTGCTGACCCCCATAATCTGGCTTCTGATAAAATATCTTCACATACTGCCGATTTTGGCTCTCTGCGCCCTGTATCTTTTGCGCATAATTATTCCGATATCCGGCTTTGGTGTCGTATGCCTCTTCTTCTTCTCTTTGGGAGCGTTTTTCTCGATTCACAAGATTGATTTCTTCGGGTTCTGTGACAGATGTTTTTATGTGCTTATGGCCCTTTCTATTGTTTTGTTTGCAGCCAGCGTGGCCATAAAAGAGGGCAATCCGTATGATGTCTTTATCCATCGTATGAGCGTTATTGCCGGAGTGTTCTTTATGATATCGGCAGGCTTGAGGTTGAGGCGGTTGTTAAGCAGGCTTCCGGAAGTGTTCTATGATTCCACATTCTTTATCTACGCATTTCACGCAATTCCTATAGTCTTGTTTATGAGAATATTGGAGAAGGCGGGATTCTTGTCTTGCGAGAGGAATACCATTATTGCCTTTTTTGTGGTGCCGGTTGTCATTATCGCGATAAGCATATTGCTGTACCATATTCTTAGAAAGATATTTCCACGTTTCACCAGCCTCATTACAGGAGGAAGATAGTCTTAACTTCGACGATTCAAAATTATGAAAAGACATTTTATTACCCTGATATTGTTTTCTGTGCTCTGCCTGTTTTGCGCAGAGTCCTGCAAGTTTATCAACAAGGGAGAAAAGGATGCCCATGACGATGAATATTCGGAGGCTCAGGTGGAAATTGACGATGATGCAATTGAGATTGACTGTGGAGACGACGGGCTTGCAGTATTGGGAAAAATAGCGGTTGCGCTGGACAAGCTGGGCAAGAAGGCGGTGGAAAACGGGTGGATAGATACGTCAAAGAAAGAAAAGGTTGCTGTGCAAACGGTTGAGGAAGAAGAAAATCCGAAGCCGAAGGAACCGGACGCCTGGTATGGGAAAGACTTCTCTGTTACCGTGGAATACAAGATGTATGTGAATTATAGCAAAAGGGTTCCGGAGGGAGACAAAACCTTCCTGATTACACGAGTCGGAAACAAGGCTTGGATCAGAACACAGAAACAGGGAATAACGCAGGATGTCAAGGTTTTTGAATATGCTGACGGAGGAACAACGGAAAAGATTTACAAGGGAGGAAAACTGACCTGGACTTCTCCTCCTGCCGAAATCTCTCTTGGCGGAACCCTTGCCCAAAGACTTGTTTCCGGAAAGGAGTTTGCCATAGCAGGCAACAACACAAAGGTAAACACGGCGGGGGCAAAGGAAATCACTTATTGCGGAAGACCTTGCCTGATTGTGACAAAGGAGATTGATTCCCTGGTTTCCGGAATAAGCCTTCATATTAATCAAACGCTATACCTGGACAAGGAATACGGGTTTGCCTACAAGAACATTGCAAAGGGTTCCGCATCCAATGGAATGAAGATAGACATGTCTCCGCTTGAGGTTACTTCCTTCACGGACAAGCCAACGCAAAAAGACGTTCCGTCCATAAATACCGAAGACCCGAGAGCAGCCCTTAAGAAAAAGGCCCTGAAAGCGGCTGGATTGAAATAAATCAGACTACTCTACGCAAATTCGACATATTTTGATTATGAAAAGATTTTTGCTTTTGGGCCTCGCCACTTTGTTCTGCCTGCAAATCTTTGGGCAGGGAAACACGTCCAATATCAATTACTACGGCCATATTTACGTGCAGTCAGAGATAAACGGCCAGCCTGCAAATCTTGCGTTTGACACCGGCTCTCCTTACACCTGCCTCGACAGCACCTTCTTTGCCGGATGCACTTACAAATACAAAAACATGGGCAAGGCACAGATGGGCGGCACCGGGAATAAAAAGGAATTTGTCCGCATCATCATCGGAGAGCTTACATATACCGCCGGTGGAAAAGAATATACAAGCAAAGTCTCTCCAATCTTTCAGCTTAAGCCAATTATCGGCGATTATGCAGACGGGCTGCTGGGCATTTCGGATTTTGGCGGAAAGATTATTTCCATAGATTACAGGAACGAGAAGATGACCTTTCTTGATAAGCTGGATAAAACTGACATAGAGGGATTTACCAAGATCGCTATCAGATATGCAAACAACAGGATCTATGTTCCTGTAACCGTTACCGTGAGCAAGGATAAGGTCATAACCGGGGAAGCTCTCGTAGATCTTGGAAGCGGGGGAACCGTTACCTTCACAGCCGCGGTTGCAAAACAGCATTCCCTTAAAGACATCTCCCCTGTTTTGTTTTATGAAATGGGGCACGGAGGTGTTGGTGGAGAGGCGGCTGGATGCTATTTCCGGGCAGAAAAGGCAAGCGTCGGCCCTTTCAGCCTCAGCGATATCCTTATGGATTACAGCCTGAATACCGGCGGAGCGCTTGCCGCTAGTGAATATATCGGCATTGTAGGAAACGATTTCTGGGAACGGTTTGACATAATAATGGACCTGCCGGGCAAATCCCTGTATCTCAGGCCTAACCAAGACTACGGAAAGCCGTTTAAATGCCCGGTCGAAGGCTTTGCCTTTACAGACCGCAGCAAGACTCTCGGATGCTGGGTAGTCAACTGCATCATCAAAGATTCCAACGCGGAAAGGGCCGGTCTTAAAAACAAGGACCAGATTCTGACAATCAACGGAAGAGATGTAAAGACAATAAGTCTTGACGAGCAGAAGACCCTCTTCGATGAAATGACATCCGCAACCCTTACAATCCGTCGCGGAGACTCAACTCAAACCATCTCCTTCGACTTCGACGAACCAAAACTGTAATTTCTTTACACTCCAATTAGTTCTTCTGCAAAGCGGGTGTAGTTGGTCTGTGCATCCCATTCTTCCTTCCAGTTGATGTAGCAGTTCTGCTTCATCTGGGTGTGGATTTCCCCCGGAAGGAGGATATATTCAACGATTTGGTTTTTAAGATTTTCTGCGGTTATGTCCGCATCAACGATATAACCTACCGGGCAGTTGCGGAAGAGTTCCTTAACGCCGCCCACGTTGGTTGCGATAACAGGAATACCGTAGCTCATGGCCTCCATAATTGAAACCGGAATGCCTTCGCTTCTGCTAGCAAGAATGAACAGGTCCGCCCCTTCATTCTTGTAGAATTCCAGGATTTCATCGTGAGGTTTTGAGCCCTTGAATTCTATGTCTGGATCTTTTGCCTCTTCCTTAAGCCGGGTTAGCATATTGCCGCCGCCAAAATGGGTGTAGGTTATCCTGTCAAAGCCCCGTTGCCTGATTTTATCCATTGCGGATTTGTCTTCTTTAATCAGCTGTATGGCTTTGATAACCAGGTCTATTCTCTTGAGCGGAATGGTGTTGGCGCAGCCAACGATTCTGAAGGTTCTGTTTTCCTCAGCGATTGCATTATGGAAGTTTTCATCGTGATGCGTGGAGCCAAGATGCCAGACCTCGATGATTTTAGGGCAAGGATTGTAGTTCTTCTTGATGTAGTTCATTCCGTCGTATGAAACGGGAATGGCATAATCTGTATGCTCCATTATCATATCGCGGAAAGGAAGATATCCCTTTGCCTCCTCGTAAAGGTCAGAGCCGTGAAATCTGGCGCAGAACATAGGCATTATTTCCACATTCGGTCTTACGAGTTTCTTCAGGAACGGGATGAGCATTGCGCTTTTGTCCCCCCAGTAGAAATAGATCTTGTCGGCGAAGCTGCATTCCCTTACAACTTCTTCCATCAGCTTTTTGTTTCCCAGTATTGTCCTGAGCATCAGGAAGTAATTGAAGAAGATATGAAGGCGCTTGCCAATACCTGCCTTCTTGTTTCTCTTTCCGAATACGGCACGGAAAAACTCCTTTGTGGCAAAGAAGAACGGGGCCGTGTTGAAGAGGCCTTTTCTTATTAATCCCTTTTTGTCCTTGTGGTCAAACGGAAGAAGCGGAGTTGCAATGTCCACGCTTGAGGGATGAGACCTCATTTCCCCGTCCGGGCGGTAGAGGGGAAAGACGGTTATCCTGTGGAACTGTTCTGCGAGATATGGAACCTCGTCCGCAAGGAAAGTCTCGCCCCCTCCAAACGGATATGTGTTGGAGAAAAGGACGAGCTTAACTCTGTGCGGATCGTGCATTTCCGAGTTGTTTACTGCAGGGTGGCGAACTCCCTGTCGTTGTCTATGCGCTCTTCGTAAGACATCTTCTCGAAAGACTTGACGAGTTCGTTTTCGCAAGTGGTCACATCTCCCTTTCTGGCGGCAATGATTGCCCTGAGGTAGGACTCATCCGGATCGTATTCCTTCTTGAGGACTTTCAGGGCTTCATCGTTTCTTCCCTTAAGGAGAAGTGCAAGTCCGTGGGTGAAACCATCCGTTCCGTCGAGAACCTCGAGGGCTCCGTCATAGTCTCCGTCCTGGATAAGGAGGGATCCCAGATTTTCCTTGGCGGCGGATATCATTTCTCCATTTTCTCCCTGAGCCATGTAGAAGTATTCAGCCGCTTTGTCCGCATTGCCCTTCTGGAGTTCTACAACTCCAAGGTTGTTGTAATAGCCTGCGGTCTTGTCGGTTATCCTGTTAAGGAAGTTAAGGGCCTCGGCCGGCTTGTTCTGCTGAAGGGCAAGGGCCGCAAGGTTGTTGAGAGCCCTCTGGCTGTTGAATCTCTTTACTGCCTGGTTGTAGATGGAAGCCTTCTTTGCGGCATCCTCAAACAGGTTGGCGCTGTAGAGCAGGCCTTCTTCGGTGAGGCGGTCGTCAGAAGTCTCGATCATCTGCTTGAGCTCGTCGTCTGTGAAGTTCTTCTTGTCTATCTCGGCGACTATGCGGCTGCGCCTTAACTGAGGGAGAACCTTGTTGTTGAGGGTCTGGAAAACCTGGGACATATTTCTGATTTCCCTCTCCCTTACAACTGGATCTGAATACATTGAAAGAACCCTGATTATGAGATCCTTATCCTCGATGTTGGACTCTTCCACAAGCTTCTTGAATCCTTCCCAGTCTTCTCCCTTCTCCTCAACGGTAACGTCCATATCAACGTCCGCCCTCTTGGAGATGGTCTTGTCGTAAGCGGCCTTGGCGCTCTTGGCTCTCTGGACGGAAAGCTTGTTGTTGTTGTCTTCAGGTCCTTCAGGGGAAGCGTATCCTATGATCTTTCCCTTCTTTACGGTTTTCTTAGAGTCTTTCTTGGCATCGCTGAGGAATTTTTCAAAAGCCTTTACCTCATCGGAATTCAGGCGTGCGGCCTTTACATCAGCCTTGTTGACATCGTAGAGAATTTGCGTTTCCACAGTCTCCGTGCTTTCCATTTCGTAGTTATCTTTTTCGAAGAAAGGAATGCCATTGGTCTGTGCAAGCATTGAAGTGCATATTGTTCCCTCGGCGATCTTGAATGGCAGAGGGTATTCCCAACTCTTGGATTTGCTTGCGTTATAGATGGTTACGGCAAGCTGGAGAACAGCCTTCTCCATTCCCGGCTTGTACTGGAAAACCACGTCGCGCTTTACGGCACTGGCGCTCTTGTAAGGAATGGCGGTGTAGTTGTCCCTGATCTTTTCTCCCTGCATCCAGAAATCCGGTGCGTTTTCGGTTATTCCGTTGTAAACCAGCTGAGGCGTAATCTTCAGATATGCGTTTGGCACAAAATAATTGGCCGGAAAACTAATAGTATAGGTGGCCTTGATCTGTCCGGCTTTGCACTCCAGGATTTTTGGAGTGCAGTCTGTCTTTACCATTGACGCGAGTTTTGCCATCTGCTGAGGGTTTGCGCAGAAAGCTGCGATTACGGCCGTTGCCGCAATGAGAGTGGTTTTGAAAAATCTCTTCATATAGTTTTAGTTCTTATATTTCTTTGAAATCCATTTTGTTGATTCTTTCCAGGTCTTCCGGAGTGTCAATGCCGAAAGACGGAGTGTTGCACTCTGCGACCTTGATCCTCAGGCCGTTTTCCAGCCAGCGCAGCTGCTCCAGCTTCTCGCATTTTTCCAGGAAGCTTTCCTCCATGGCGCATATCTTTTCCAGGGCGTAAGCGCGGTAGCCGTAAAGCCCCACGTGAAGATAATATGGAAGGCTGCCCAGCATCTCGTCCGTCAGAGCCTCTCCCCTGTGGAAAGGAATCAGGCTGCGGGAAAAGTAGAGGGCGTTCATATCCTTGTCCACAACAACTTTCGGGCGGTTGGCGTCTTCCAGGGCGGAAACGCTATCGGCACGCTTTACTATGGTGGCGATATCAACACCGTCTTTCATAAGCGTGTGCGCAAGGGTTTCCATCTGGAGGGTGGAAATGAATGGCTCGTCTCCCTGGACGTTAATTACGCCATCGAAAGATTTTCCGCTTTGGGAGGTATATGTATGCAGAGCTTCCAGGCAACGGTCCGTTCCGCTGCGGTGAGAGGAGGAGGTCATAACGGCCCGTCCGCCGTTTTCGGTAACGGTCCGGAAAATCCTCTCGTCGTCCGTGGCCACGCACACGTCTGAAAAGACCTTTGCGGCCTGGCGGAATGTGCGGACTACCATAGGAACACCGTGAACGAGGGCCAGCGGCTTTCCCGGGAACCTCGTGGAGGCGTATCTGGAAGGAATGATTGCAAGTATTTTTTCCATCGCGATGAAAATGATACAAAAATCGGGCAGAAGTCCTTTCTGCCATCATACAAAAATACTGAAAAAATGTCAGTATTTTCTTAACTTTGCCTTTTGAGCAAGAAAAATATATTAGGAAATGGAGTTGCAGAGTTTAAAAAACCGCTTTGACCTGATAGGAGACGACCCTCAGTTTCTGCGCGCCCTTGCGGTGGCGGAGCAGGTTGCCTCTACGGATATGTCCGTGCTGGTAATGGGAGAGAGCGGAGTGGGAAAGGAATCCATACCTCAGATAATCCACAGCAACAGCCCGAGAAAACACCATAAATACATAGCCGTAAACTGCGGAGCCATTCCGGAGGGAACGATGGAAAGCGAGCTTTTCGGCCATATCAAAGGCTCCTTTACCGGAGCCAACGAGAACCGTAAGGGATATTTTGAGGTTGCTGACGGCGGAACGATATTCCTTGACGAGGTGGGAGAACTGAGCGCGGAGTCCCAGAAGAGGCTTCTCAGGGTGCTGGAAAGCGGAGAGTTCTACAAGGTTGGATCTTCCACCGTCCAGAAAACGGACGTGAGGGTGATAGCTGCCACAAACGTGGACCTTATGGAGGCCATCCGTCAGAAGAAATTCAGGGAAGACCTTTACTACAGGCTTAACCAGATACCGATAACCCTTCCTCCACTAAGGGAAAGGCGCGGGGACATCTTCCTGCTTTTCAGGAAGTTTGCGGTAGATTGCGCAGACCGTTACAACATGCCGCCGGTTTCCCTGACAAGAGATGCCCAGGCGGTACTGCTGTCATACAGATGGCCGGGCAACATCCGTCAGCTTAAAAATATCGTTGAACAGATAACGGTTCTTGAAACTTCCCGGGAAATAGATGCGGCGAAGCTGAAATCCTATATACCTCAGAACGAAGACCTTCATCCGGTTATCAGCATTCCGGGGCAGGACGGCGGTTTCATCAACGACAAGGAAGTGATCTACAAGATGATCTATTCCCTAAAGCAAGAAGTTGACGCCATCAAGCAGAAGATGTCCGCCGGAGGACTTCCGGTTCCGCCGCAGAACATACAGGTTGAGC
Organism: Bacteroidales bacterium; assembly: GCA_017550655.1. Taxonomy (GTDB): domain Bacteria; phylum Bacteroidota; class Bacteroidia; order Bacteroidales; family UBA932; genus Egerieousia. Next base: position 434,572 of record JAFZOK010000013.1, read on the forward strand.
CGGACAATCCTTCGCCCTCCAATTCCGCGCCTAAGGTAATAGTGGTTGAGCAGACGCCGGAAGAGGAACCGAAAGACCTGTCCATAGAATCTATGTACAAGGAGAGGATAATCGAGGTTCTGAAAAAGTATCCGCGCAACCGCAAGGCTGCCGCTGAAGAGCTTGGAATATCCGAAAGAACCCTTTACCGCAAAATCAAGGAGTACGGAATAGACCTGAAAAAGAAAAAGAAATGAGAAACCTGCTGAAGATATTTACGGCAATATTTGCGATGGCCGTTTTGGGAGGATGCGGAATCTATTCGTTCTCCGGAACTAGTCTGCAGCCTGACATCAAGACGATTATGGTGGCTAATCTGGAGAACAAGGCGATGATTATCAACCCTACGCTGGCCAGTCAGCTGACGGAAGCTCTCCAGGACAAGTACCGCCGCCTTACCAAGCTGGAAATGGTTTATGACGATCCAGATCTGGAAGTATCCGGATACATAACAGGCTATGAGGTTACGCCTACCGCCGTGACAGCGGATGAAGTTGCATCCCGCAACCGTCTTACAATAACGGTGAGGATTTTCTACAAGAACAACAAGTATCCGGATGAGGCCTTCCCTAACGGAAAAAGTTTTGCCGCATACCAGGACTATGACTCCACCAACTCTCTGGATTCCGTACAGGATGCACTGTGCCAGCAGATTATAGAAACTCTGGTGGAAGATATATTCAACGCTACGGTTGCCGAATGGAGATAGGGGAAATTAAATATTCCGACGTTCAGTCTCTGGACCTTATGGAGCTGGAGGCGGCCCTGAAGGAGAGCCCGTGGTTTTCCTATCTGAGGGAAATCATGCTGGAGCGGCTATACCGCAAGGACAAGGAGGCTTTTTTCCAGACACTTTCCAAAAGCGCCGTTTTCCTGTCTTCCAGAAAGACGCTTTACGACAGGATAAATTCTCCGGCGGAGGAGGAAACTGCAGAGGAAAAACAGAGTGTGGCAGAAGAAAAGCCGCAGCCTCAGGAAGAGCCTCTTCACCGTCCGAGAGTGATTGTGGCAGGCGGAGACTTTTTCTCCAAGGAAGATCTCAAGACTATTGATCCTGAGGAAGATATGGAACTCAAGCTGAAGGGCAGCCCGTTCTACCGCCCCGCACCGGAGCCAGCCGCGGAGTCAAAGGAAAAACAGGATGTTTCAAAGCCGAGGGAGAAGAGAACTACCCTGCTTAAGGATGACGGAAGCGTCAATTTCGACGACCTTGCATTCTGCACGGAAACCCTTGGCCATATCTATGCCCAGCAGGGATTTTACGACAAGGCAATAGAGGTTTTCTCCAAACTTATTTTGCTATATCCGCAAAAAAGTGCTTACTTTGCAACCCTTGTAAACGAAATGAAGAAAAATACAGATTGATATGTACGGATTTTTTGTAGTAATAATCGTGATAGCAAGCGTACTGATCACCATTGCAGTTTTGCTGCAGAATTCAAAGGGTGGCGGACTTGCTTCCAACTTCGGTGCCGGCAACACAACATTCGGCGTTAGACAGGCTGCAGACATTCTGGAGAAGTCCACCTGGATTCTCGCGGCTGTTATTATAGTATTCAGCATTGCGGCTACGGCAGCCATCTCCTCATCAAAAGGCACAAAGACTACCAACGCCAAGGAGCTCCTTCAGCAGAAGCCTGCTTCTACGGTGCCTACTTTCCCGGTAAGCGGACAGAATGAAGCCGCTCCGGCAGCAGAAGAAACCCCTGCAGAGCAGCAGTTGTAACAAAAACGTAACAATTATTACGCAAGGCATAATATCCTGATATCGGGGAGCTTAAATGGCCAAAGGTATCAGGATTTCTTAAAAATTTACTACTATGTAATACAAAGTACCAATAAAATCACATATATTTGCATTGCAAAATACTTAAGAAACAAAAACACTTAAAACTCCAATACTATGAAAGAAGTTGTCAGCGTTGCCATCGGCAACAAAAGCTTTACCCTTGAGACAGACGCCTACACTCTTCTGAAAGATTACCTCGAGGCTTTCAGGACAAGGTCTTCTGCCGGTATCCAGTCTGACGAGACTATGAGTGACATTGAGGAGCGAATCGCGGAGATTCTTTCTTCCAAGACTTCGTCCGTCAAGAATGTGGTCAACATTTATATGATAGAAGAGATCATCGCCCGCCTGGGAATGCCGGACGGCACCGCCTATACAAGAGGCGGCGGGGCTCAGCAGAACGGGCAGGCCTATGCAAACCAGGCTTACGCAAACCCTCCATACCAGGAAAGCGTACCTAGAAAGTTCTACAGGGACGTGGACAGCCGCAGCATCGGCGGAGTCTGCTCCGGTCTGGGTTACTATCTGAACATCGATCCTACCATATTAAAGGTAATATTCGTGGTTCTGTTCCTTATCGGCGGCGGAGGACTGCTTATCTACATTATCCTGTGGATAGTTGCCCCTCCCGCACTGACTCCTGTGCAGAAGTGCGAGATGAGAGGATGGCCGCTGACGGCGGAAAATATCGAAAAATTCACAAGAAAGCAGTAAGGTTATGGAAATCAACAACAATATCAACAACGACCTCGATCTGAACGCCGAGAACATCAAGGCTCAGATGAGGAAAGGGGTGCTGGAATACTGCATCCTGAGCATTCTCAGAAAGGGTGACTCCTATGTATCTCCCCTTATCGCCGAGCTTAAGGCGGCAAAGATGATAGTGGTTGAGGGAACCCTCTATCCGCTGCTCACCCGCCAGAAGAACCAGGGGCTTCTTTCCTACAGGTGGGAGGAGAGCCCTTCTGGACCGCCTAGAAAATACTACTCCCTTACGGAAAAGGGCCGCAAGGCGCTTGAGCTGATGGACGAGGCCTGGGGAGACGTTATCAAGACGGTGGAACTCATAAAGACAGGTATTGACTTAAACAACGGGGAGGAAGAATAATGGAAGAAGTAATGAGAGTCAGCATTGGCGGCGTTCCGTTCACCTTGAGCCCTGTGGCTTATCAGAAAATGAAGGCCTATCTGGATTCCATAACCCGCCATTACGAGAAAAGGCCGGACGGAAGGGAAATCATCAGCGATATAGAAAGCCGCATCGCGGAGCTCCTTCTGGAAAAGAACGACAAGGAAGAGGTTGTGACCTCCGACAGAGTAGAAGAGGTAATCTCCGTTATGGGAAACCCGAGCCAGTTCGGCGACGAGGAAGAGGAAAACGCTTCCACAGGGGCTTCTTCCGCGCAGGGCGCTTCTTTCCAGGGGCAGCCTCAGAATCCGGCTCCGTCACCACGCCGTCTTTACAGGGACACCCAGGACAGGATGATTGGAGGAGTGTGTAGCGGACTTGGCCATTATTTCAAGTTTGACCCGAGTATTCTCAGAATCATTCTTGGGATTATCATAGCCCTGCATTTTGTTCGCGGCTGCAACTTCTTCCCTATGGGCGTTTCGTATGTAACGTCTCCTTTGTTCCACCTTGTGTTCTGGGGATACATAATCCTTTGGATAGCGGTTCCGGCCGCCAAGACCTACAGCCAGAAATGCCAGATGATGGGAGCGGATCCGGGAGTCAGGGGAGCTGAGGAAAGCGTGGGCAACACCCAGCAGTTCCGTGGCAGCGGATTCGGCCGCGTTATAAAAGTCCTTGCCGGACTGCTTTTCATAGGGCTTGGCATTCTGTTTCTCTCAATGGTATGGATGGTGATGATAGGCAGCGACGCCATTGTCGGAGTCAATCCGGTCAACGCCCTTAATCTCATAGATGTTAACCCTTGGAGCAGGATTCTTTATAAGGTTCTTGTAATCTGCGCCCTCATAATCCCTTGCATTGCGATGCTGTATGTGGGAATCTGGTGGCTGTTCAATCTCAAGAAACCGAGATTCCGCCTTGGATGGATTCTGTTCCTTGTCTGGGTGCTTTCCCTTATCGGCCTTGTATTCTTTATGGGAAGCCACGCAATGAAGGTTGGCAGTGTCCAGGACACTGCCGCAACCAAGACTTTCGACAAGCTCTACGATACCCTGAAGGTTGAATATGCCGCCCTTCCGGAGATAGTTGACGGTCAAAGCGTTACCTGGGAGAGAATGAGCGAGAGGATGGCTCGCAGCACAAGACGGAGGATCGGAGGCTATGTCAGCTGGAACGGAAGGCCTTTCAACGACGACGAGGAAGAAAGGAGAGTGTCCGACGGGGATCCTTACAGGGGAGGATTGTATATGTACATCACAAAGGGCAAGAACAAGGCTTACGCCATCTATCCTACTCTTGACGTGATCCACAAGTCTTCTTCAATCATCGTGGATGACAGCACCTCGGTTTCCGGAACCAGCATAGTGAAGGATACCACGGTAAGGGCGGACCTGGAGATTGTTGCGTCAAGAATTTCTGCAATCAGGGCTCTTGGTGGAGACGATGAGGAAAATTCGGAGGAAAAGGCTCTTGTGGAAGTAAAGGACAGCATCCTTACCATCCATCCGATTATAATATCCAAGAAGCACAAGTTTGACGGAACCTATATTTCCTCCAAGCTTTACCTGCCAGACAGCAGTGTTGTGATTATAAACAGCCCGAAGTAAAGCCCAATCTTCGGACACGAAGGGAGACCGCCACGTTGGGGCGGTCTCTTTTTGTTTAACTTTGCAATATGGTTATTGGAGTTTTCTGTTCGGCTAACAAAAATGTAGATAAGGCCTATTTTGAAGCAACCCAAGCGCTTGGGATGTGGATAGGACAAGGCGGACATTCCCTTGTATGGGGAGGCTGCCGCCTCGGTCTAATGGAAACCATAGCGGAAGGTTTCCGCCAGGGAGCATCTTCTCTTCCGGATGAAAACAGGGGAAAACTCATCGGTGTCATTCCTGAAATCATTGAGAAAAAAGGCAAGTCTTTTTCTCCGGTAGACCAGGCAATCTACTGCAAGAGTCTATCGGAGAGAAAAGACATTATGATCAGCCTCAGCGATGTGCTTATCGCCCTTCCCGGCGGCATAGGCACTTTGGATGAAATTTTCACGGTTATTTCTTCCGCCACCATCGGATACACGGACAAGAAGGTTATATTATACAATATCAGCGGATTCTGGAACCCGCTGATATCGTTGATGAATCACCTTGAAAGCCAAGGCATGGTCCGTGGCGATTACCGCCAGAGAATCGTTGAAGTCAAAAGCCTTGAGGAACTTAGTTCAGCGTTCCGGCTTCTGCCTTGTCAATCATAGCCTTGTTGGCTGTAACGTAAACCTCCACTCTTCTGTTCTGGGCCCTTCCGGCCTCGGTGGAGTTGTCTGCAACAGGCTCGTTGAAAGACTTGCCTTCACTTGTCATTCTGGCATCTGCGATGCCGAGTGTTTTCAGATAGTTCTTTACGGCTCCGGCCCTTTCAAGAGACAGTCTCTCGTTTACGGCTGCAGTACCGGTGTTGTCCGTGTGGCCGTAGATGGTGATGTCCGTGTCTGCCATATCTTTCATCGATGTGGCAAACTTGGCCAGGTCATTCTTGGATGCTGCTGAAAGGTCGCTCTTTCCGGTCTTGAACAGAAGTCCGCTCTCGAAGGTTATCTTGATGGCCTCGAGTCCGTTAACGTCGGTTACGGTCTCGACCTTGGCGTTCTCGAGCTCTTTCTGAAGCTGCTCAGCCTTCTTGTCCATCTTGCGGCCGATAACCACTCCGGCTCCGGCTCCAACGGCGCTTCCGATAGCGGCACCGATAGCGGCACCCTTACCCTTGCCTATCAGGGCTCCGATTCCTGCTCCTACGGCTGCTCCGGCACCTCCGCCGATGAGTCCGCCTGAAGTTGTCTGGTTCATGTTGCCGCACCCCGGAACAATGATGAGCGCAGCCATCAGACAAATGATCATTTTTTTCATATTATGTGAGATTTAAATTGGTTGGCGGGTTAAACTTTGGTGCAATTTAGCAAAAATGTAAATTTGCGTCAAGAAAAATCACGGGTATGAAAGTAACTCTTTTGCAGCGCGACGTGCTTTGGGCAAACCCGGAGGGTAATGCCAAGGCAAATTCAGCAATTATGGAATCTTGTCCCGGAACAGATCTTTTCCTGCTTCCGGAAATGTTTTCAACGGGCTTTGCTATTTCTCCCGAAGGTATCGCGGAGGAACTTGACAGTGAGGGGGAATGCTTTACTCTGCGATGGATGAAAAGGGAGGCCGTCAGGCTGGATTGCGCCGTTTGCGGAAGCGTGGCTGTAAAGGAAACTGACGGGAGATTTTTCAACAGGCTGTATTTCGTTACTCCGGATATGTGCTTTTCATACGACAAGCACCATCTTTTCACCTACGGCGGGGAGAAGAGGAGTTATTCCGCCGGGCGGGAAAGGGTGGTCGTTTTCTGGAGAGGGGTGAAGATTCTGCTTCAGGTTTGCTATGATGTAAGGTTTCCTGTATTCGTGCGCAACAGCATCGCTGAGGACGGAAAGCCTGAATATGACGCGATAATCTATGTTGCGAGCTGGCCCGCAAAGAGAGTTCCGGCCTGGAAGAAACTGCTTCCGGCAAGGGCGATAGAAAACCAGTGCTATGTGCTGGCCGTCAACAGGGTGGGCTCGGATCCTGCCTGTGAATACATTGGAGGGACAATGGTAATAGACGCGATGGGAAACATTGTGGACAGCTGCCCGGAGGCAAAAGAAACCTCCATATCAGTTGAACTGGATATGGAGGCTCTAAACCGTTTCAGGGGAAAATTCCCCGTTCTTGAAGACGCGGACCCTTTATACTAGAAGTTGATTCCGACGGTAAACATCAGGCCGCGGTTGTGGGTTTCGTCAAACATGTCGTGACCTATGTTGGCAAGGCCGTAGTTATAGCAGATTTCGGCATAGAACATCTGCAAGCCCAGACCGCAGCCTATCTTCAGCCCTCCGTCAAATCTCTTGAACTGTTCAGGATCGCTCCCGAAGGAGTGATACGCCTCTCTTGCTCCAAAATCCTTGATATATCCGCCGACTCCAACTCCCATATAGGCGCCAAGCATAGGCTGGATGCTGAGGCCCGGAGAGTTTGGAACATCGATGATGTATTTGAAGGTCATAGGAACCTCCAGATAGTTGAGGTTATATGTAAAGTCTCCGCCATAGTCGCTCTTTCCTCCCTTTTCCACATACATAAGTCCGCTTTCGAAAAATATCGGAGCGTGCGGAGCGACCTGTGCTCCACCGACAAATCCTGCAGCCAGTCCGGCACGTGGAGAATTGCTCTCGAAGTAAGTTGACTCGCTGCGTACCTGTGCGGCGTTTACTCCCATACGGAAACCGAAATAAGCGTCTCCGGGAGCATAGTATCCCTGCCTTGTCGCAGGGCGCTGGTGTCCACGGTCATACATATAGACGTGACCTTGGGCAAAAGATACTGCCGGAAGCGCTGTCATAAGGACGGCAACCACGGCGATTGCTCTTGAGAGGATATTCCTTTTCATTTTATGCTGTTTTTAAGAGTTTTTCTTAGGTTTAGCAAATACCGTGCACAAATCTCAATTTACGAAATGCGAGAGGAAATGGCCGATCAGATCCGGGCGGAAAATTATAGGGAAGACAAAGCCGTAAACCGCTCCCCAGAAGTGGGCCGAGTGGCCGATGTTGTCCCGGTTGCGCTTTGCCATCCACCAGCAGTAGAGAAGATAGAGAGGTGCAAAGACAAAGCCCGGGATTGGAATAGGAATCAGGTAGATGTAGATGCCCATCATAGGATCAAAGAGCACGGATGCAAACAATACTGCAGACACCGCCCCGGAGGCTCCGAGAGCGTTGTACCCAGGCTCGTTGCGGTATTTTCTCAGGTCAGCCAAAGAGCTTACTGCAAAGGCACTTACGTACATCAGGACATACAGTACGGCACCAAGAGGCCCACCCCAGGCGGCCTGGAACCACTGCTCTGTGTTTGTGCCGAAGAAGTATAGGGTAAGCATGTTGAAGAACAGGTGTCCCCAGCTCCCGTGAATGAGTCCGTGGGAGAAAAGCCTGTAAATCTTCCTGTGGTTGTAAACGAGATAGGCGTTGAACAGCATCCCGCTGAGCATCTCCCTTTTCGAGAAGGCGATGATGCTCACGATGCAGGTAACCGCGATAATGACAAGAGTTATCATCCGTTAAATTTTATCCTTTACAAAATTAAGGGATATGCCCCTTTTCAGCAAATTTCAATATCTTTGAAGAAAATATGCAATTCCGATGAAAAGACTCCTTACCCTTTTCTCTCTGCTGCCCCTGATTTTTGTCTCGGTGACAGCATTTTGCCAGGACGACGAAGAGCTTTCGGTCCGTAAGTTTGACGTGCAAAAAGACAGCGTGAGCATTCCGTTTGAATTCCGCGGGGCGTGGCTTTCCACGGTGGAGAGCATAGACTGGCCTAAAGTCAGGATTATGCTTAAGGAAGGAAAGAAAGCGGCTGCATCGCAGAGGGAACAGCAGAAAAAAGATCTTGTCTCGCTGATTACCAAGATTCACCGCTCCGGCTGCAACGCCGTGATGTTCCAGGTGGTAAGCAACACGGACGCTCTTTATCCTTCCAAGATTCTGCAGTGGGCTCCGAGCCTTACGGATACTCCTGGCGAAGGTCCGGGATATGATCCGCTGGCGCTGGCTGTCAAGACCGCACATTCCCTTGGTATGCAGATTCACGCGTGGATCAACCCGCTGAGAATAGGCAAGGTGGATTTCCCCAGAAGAGCTGACAATATTTGCTACAGGAAAGCGGAACTTGTGCAGCAGCACGGAGACCGCCTGTACTGGGATCCGGGGCAGCCGAAGGTCCGTGAGTATCTTGGAGAACTGGCAACGGAGATTATGACAAAATATGATCTGGACGGCCTTCACATCGACGATTATTTTTATCCCGATGGACTGAAGGGAACCGGAGAGCAGGCGGTGTCCAAGAAGGGCGAGAAGGTATGGAACGACGAGGCTCTTTTCCAAAAATACGGAGAAGGCAAGACTTTGGACGAGTGGAGAGAAGGCAACATAGACGAAATCGTGAAGATTATGCACGAGGCCGTTCACAAGGCAAAGCCGTTTGCCGTGTTCGGGGTATCTCCTGCCGGAAGGCTGGTTAATACCCAGGCTCTTTATGCTGACCCGAGAAACTGGGCCAGTCAGGGAACTATAGATTACCTTATTCCTCAGATTTACTGGCAGCACGGCCATCAGATCGCCGATTTCAAACTTGTTCTGGATAGTTGGTCCGGGATTCTGGAAGACGTTCCGGTGATTGTGGGTATGGCGGCTTACCGCTACAAGAGCAAGGCCTTTCCGGAGTTTTCCGAGTATGTGCTTCAGGTAAAGGAATGCCGCGAGGCTCCGTATCTGGATAATGAATACCGCCAGAATGTTATCGGACAATGCTGGTTTACCACACATAATATCATCACAGACGACTTCACAAGCAATATGCTCAACACCTTCTATCAGGAAGCCGCCATTGCCCCTAATTTTGGAAACGGCAGTGCCGCGGTGGCATCTCCGGACATCTTCAGGATGGGAAGCCACATAAGGTGGGGAGAAGTCAAAGGTGCGGACCGCTATGCCGTATTCCGCCTGGAAGAAACACAGGAAAAAACAGATGAAGGAGGAACCGTATGGAAGGCTGTCTATCAGGATGCGTTCCACGGTTTCATCTACAAATGCAAGGAAGCCGGCAATTATATTGTGCTATCCTGCAAGGGAGCGTCGCATTCTGAAAGAAGCAATGTCATTTACGTCAAAGTTAAATAGATATCAAAGATGAAAAAACGAATCGCCGAAACAATAAAACTATCCGCAATCAGCCTTGCTTTCTGTCTGATAGTCGGCTCTTGCGGAGGAAAGGGCGGACTTGATCCTGATTCCGGAAAGACAAAACCTACTCCTGACCCTACGCCAACCCCTACGGAGAATTACAGGTACAACGCTTCAAAGGACAAGATTCTTCTTTATCACGAGTTCAGGGCTTCCTGGCTTACTACCGTAGGCGGTTACGACTGGCCTAACGGGGTAAAGGACGCAAACCTTCAGCAGAATAATCTCCGGAATATGATCCACAACATAAAGGGCGTAAACTGCAATGTGGTCATAATGCAGGTTTGCTGCAATTCGGACGCGATGTGGAAATCGGACATATTGCCTTGGAGTTCCGTGCTGACCGGAACACAGGGGAAAGATCCGGGATATGACCCTCTTGAAATTGCTGTCCAGACCGCTCATCTGGACGGTATGGAAATCCACGCCTGGATAAATCCTATGAGAGTTGGATCCGCCACTGCGGTGAGGGCGGACAACCACCCGTCCAAACTCCACCCGGAATGGGTTCAGCAATATGGTTCCAACCTTTACTGGGATCCTGCAAACCCGGAAGTCATCGATTATCTTAACTCTTTGGCGAAAGAACTGATGACTAAGTACGATCTGGACGGCCTCCACATAGACGACTATTTCTATCCCGACGGGCTGAAGGCAGATGCCAAGGAATGGGACGACGCGGCTGAATTTGCCCTTTACGGCGGAGGGCTTAGCCTTGAGAAATGGAGGGAGAGCAATATCAACAAGGTGGTGAAAGCTCTCTATGACGGAGTCCATACCACAAAGCCGGACAAGGTGTTCGGAGTTTCTCCTGCCGGAAGGCTTCCGCTGACAAGATATCTGTATGCAGACCCGGTCCAGTGGGTTGAGCAGGGCACCGTGGACTATTTGGCGCCTCAGGTTTACTGGCACCACAACCATTCAACAGCCCCGTTCCTTCCTACAATGAACACCTGGAAGGATGTTACCCTTGCCGGTGGGGCAGCCAACCAGATACCCGTGATTACGGGACTGGCTCCATACCGTCTTGGAGAAACCGGCTTTACCAACGAGGAATTCAAGCTTGAGGTTGAGGATTGCCGTAAGGCAGACTGGGTTATAGGAAACATCTGGTTCCGTACGGCCCATCTTCTGGGCACCAGCTTCGCAAGTTATGTGAGAAGCAACATTTATCCGAAAGAAAGCCTTATCCCCAAGGTGGGCAAGGGCTTCAACAACACCTCTGCCGCACCTGCCGCTCCAACAGTATCGCTGAGCGGAAAAATAATTAAATGGAACGCTGTTGCGGGTGCCGATGGGTATGCTCTATACGAGCTTGTCAAGGAGTCCACGTCTTCCAGCGGTGCCGTAACCTGGAAAGCGGAGCTTGTCACCAAGGGGGAGATGCTTCAGTATCCCGGCACGTCCAAAAAGAACTATGCTGTAATTTCCTTCAAGGGGAAAAATTACAGCAAGCTCTCTTCTGTAGTTTATGTAGAATAGAATCTGTTTTTCAACGATGAAGAAATTATTAAGGATAACGCTGCTTCTGGTTCTAATCTTCGGGATCATAGAGCCTGTTGCGGCAGTATTTGAGGAAAGTGACCTGGCCCATACGCTGAGGGTCCTCAAGGTAGAACTCCGCCGCGCCCACAAGCGCACAGCAATGTCCCGCCAGATGATACGGGCTACAAGGCAAACCCAGCAGAAGCAGATGGTAGAGCTTATGGAGGACTGCAACGAGCTGGCCATAATCCTTTACTCCCAGAAACAGAACTTTACCTTCGACCTTACCTATGCACTGGAAGAAGTATCCGACCGTTATCAGGACTTTTCCCGTAACCGCCGTCCTTTTAACGAGATTATCACCCAGATAGACATAGAGATTGAAAGGTACAGGAAACTTATCTATACCCTGAAGAGGTTGCCTCCGGCACTCATTGACGATCTTGACAGCCTGGGAAATGACTCCACATTCCTCCTGGCGTCCCAGCTTCAGGAAGAGGTCAAGAATCTTCATCAGAAAAATACAGGAGAACTTCCGCTTACCGAAAAGTTGAAAAGGCACAAGAGCCAGCAGCCCGAGCGAAAGCCTGATACCGTAAGCCACAATATCCTGCCAGAGGCGGAAGATGAATATTCAATAGACTCCCTGAAAGGCTCTACCGGGAATATACTGAGCAGCCTTGTAAAAACAATTTTTACGGGAAGCGTGGATCATTCAGAGGAAGATGAAGATGACAATACTCCCGACACTCCGGCTCAGGCAGACACATCATTGAATTCCGCCATAGTTGCCGTAACCTCTCACGGACAGAGGGTGGATGCCAACACGGACGATTCCACAGCCGTTTCCCAGGAAGTGGAATACGCTTTCCTCCTTACAGGCAAATCTCTTGTAAACAGAGACAGCTGTATCTATTACTCCGAAGGGCTTCTCGAGATGTATGAAGCATCTAGGGCTTCCATAGTGTCTGACAGCGTCAATTACGACGCCACTTGGCGCCAGCTTCAGGAAGCGTACAATTACGCCCAGGAAAGATACAATGATGTCCAGAAGAAGATATTCATAGACGGCCAGACGGGTTATTACTCCATACTTTCCCGTTTCACCAGATACTGGAGCAGGGCCAAGAACGACATAAGGGACAAATGGGCCGCCGTAAACACCAGGGGTCTCAGAAGCCAGTGGCGTTTGCAAACTATGATAGGTCTCATCCTGTTTGTCCTCTTCTATCTTGGTATAGCCATTGGCCTGAGCCACATAATAGTAAGATTGCTCAAGAAAAAGATCAAGTACCTTCAGAGCGAAAGGTTCAAGCAGCACGGAATATGCTTTATTCTGCTTTTGATAGTAATCATCTTCGCTGTTATGATTACCATCGCGATGATGTTCTCCAACCAGAATTTCCTCAAGCTTGCCACAAGGCTTCTTGTAGAATTCGCCTGGCTGCTTGCCGCAATCTTCCTGTCCTTTGCAATCCGCCTGAGGGGAGACCAGGTAAAGAGCAGTATCCGCTCGTACCTTCCGATAATGGTGCTTTGCCTGATTATCATCTTCATAAGGATTTCTTTCTCCCCGAATACGCTTATCAACATCATTCTGCCTCCTCTCCTCCTGATTTTCACCCTGTGGCAATGGAGAATCTGCCACAAGATGAAATACACGGACAACTCGGATGATTCCAGAAGGACGGGCCTGAGTCTCAGACGCCAGAAGAGAAGAATCGCAGAAACGGAAGCTGTTTCGGAAAAGAAAGGAAGGAAAATATTCAAGGTTCAGTTTGCGGACTATATCTACAACTACATAACCCTGACGGTATTTGCGGCCACCACGATATTGTCCATGACGGGATACGTGCTGCTCAGCATTCTGATTATAATATGGTGGATATTCCAGTTGTCCATCATCCAGACAATCACGGCCGCGTCCGACCTTCTGAAAATATACTATGAAAGGTATATGGCCAAGAGACTCAGGGCCTACAGGATTAACCACGGATTCCTGATCAACCCTAAGGTCAAGAGTTCCTACATAGAGGTCACCTGGCTTTATGACATACTCCGCAAGGCCGTGATTCCGTTCTTCACGGTATGGAGCATTCCTCTCTGTCTATATATGGCATCCAACGTGTTTGACCTGTCCAGCGTAACCTTGTCATATCTCAGGACAGACTTCCTGAACTACAACGTTATACACCTGTCGGCGACAAAGATTCTTACTGCTATTTCCCTTGCCTTCGTGTTCAACTGCATCGGATATCTGGCCAAGGCGTTCTTCAGGGTATTCAAGATACGTTCCGTGCTTGCCCGTACGGGCCAGAAGGAGCTGCCGGAAAATATGATCAATTTCACCCTGGCCAATTCCATTATCAGCATCATTACCTGGGGTGCATACATCATTACCTGCTTCCTGCTGCTGCACATACCTTCCACGGCGATTTCCATTGTCAGTGCGGGTCTGGCTACCGGTGTCGGTTTCGCGTTGAAGGACGTTATCAACAACTTCTTCTACGGAGTTTCCCTGATGAGCGGACGACTCCGCGTGGGAGACTATGTGGAATGCGATGATGTCAGAGGCATAGTAGACAGCATCAACTATCAGAGCACCCTCATAGAGACTGAATACGGCAGCATTATGGCCTTCCCTAACGCCAACCTCTTCCAGAAGAATTTCAAGAACCTGACAAGAAACAATGCATATGAGCTTATTATTCTTCCTATCGGTATCCAGTATGGTTCAGACATCGCCAAGGTGAGGGATCTTTTAAAGAGGGCTCTCATCAAACTCAACGTTAAGGACAAGTACGGAAGAAGCGTGCTCAACACCAAATACGGAATTGTTGTCCGTCTGGCCGAGTTCGGAGACAGCAGCATTGTTCTCAAGGTTTACCAGCAGGTTCTGGTAACCGAGCGCTACACCTATATGGCCGCGGCAAACGAGACCATATACAATACCTTGAACGAGAACAACATTGTTATTCCGTTCCCTCAGCGGGATGTCTATATCAAGCAGGTGCTCTCCGACAAGGCTCCGGCAGAGAATCCTGAAGAAGAAACGGAGGGTCAAAAGCACGAGAAAAAGAAGAAGTGGTTTATCTAATGAAGAATGCCCGAGGATAACCCCGGGCATTTTCTTCTCAGCGAAAGGAACTCTTACTTGAGAACCTTCAGCTCCTTGCCGATCTTGGTGAAGGCCGCAACTGCGCGGTCCAGCTGCTTCTTGCTGTGTCCGGCGGAAACCTGCACCCTGATTCGTGCCAGATCCTTTGGAACGACAGGATAGTAGAAGCCAACTACATAGATTCCTTCGTCCAGAAGCTTGGCGGCCATCTGCTGGCTAAGTTTTGCATCGTAGAGCATGATGGCGCAGATTGCGCTCTGGGTTGGCTTGATGTCGAATCCGGCCTTCTTCATCTTGTCAACGAAGTAGGCGGTGTTCTCGTGCAGCTTGTCCTGGAGCTTGTTGGTGCGGCTCATCATGTTGAACATCTCGATGCCGGCCGCCGCAACCATTGGAGGAATGGAGTTGGAGAAGAGGTATGGGCGGGACCTCTGTCTTAGCATCGCGATGATTTCCTTCTTTCCGGTGGTGAATCCGCCAACGGCTCCTCCGAAGCTCTTTCCGAGTGTTCCGGTAAGAATCTCAACCTTTCCGCGGAGCTTGTAGAGTTCAGTGGTTCCTCTTCCGGTCTTTCCCACAACGCCTGCGGAGTGGCTTTCGTCCACCATTACCATAGCGTCGTACCTCTTTGCAAGTTCATAGATCTTGTCAACAGGGGCAACGTTTCCGTCCATTGAGAAGACTCCGTCGGTGACAACGATCCTGAACCTCTGCTTCTGGGCTTTCTTGAGGCAGTCCTCGAGTTCTGCCATATCTGCGTTGGCATATCTGTAGCGCACTGCCTTGCAGAGCCTTACGCCGTCTATGATGGAAGCGTGGTTGAGGGCGTCGGAGATAATGGCGTCATTCTCGCCCAGAAGAGGCTCGAACACTCCGCCGTTTGCGTCGAAGCAGGAAGTGTAGAGGATGGTGTCCTCGGTTCCGAAGAATTCGGAGATCTTCTCCTCGAGCTTTTTCTGCAGGTCTCCCGTTCCGCAGATAAACCTTACGGAGCTCATTCCGTAGCCGTGGCTGTCCAAAGCCTTCTTTGCGGCGTTGATGAGTCTTGGGTTATCGCTGAGGCCTAGATAGTTGTTGGCGCAGAAATTGAGCACCTGCTTTCCCCCCTTTACGGTTATGTCCGCTCTCTGTGGGGATGTAATGATTCTTTCTTCCTTATAGAGCCCCGCCTTTTTAATGGCGCCCAGCTCCTTTTTCAGATAAGATTGAAAATTCTTGTACATATTGGTTGTGTTTTTAGTTTGCTTGCTATAACAAAAGTAAGATTTCTGAAAAATAAATGCTAATTTAGCAGACGGTATTTGAAACAAAATAAACTGAACAGTTATGGAAATTAATGTAACCGATTCCAATTTCAAGGAAGTTGTTCTGGAGGCCGAGCTTCCGGTAATGGTGGATTTCTGGGCAACCTGGTGCGGCCCTTGCCGTATGGTAGCCCCTATAGTTGAGCAGCTTGCAAAGGAGTATGAAGGAAAGGCCGTTGTGGCAAAGTGCAACGTTGAGGAGGCCGATCAGGCTCCTGTAAACTACGGAATCCGCAACATTCCAACTCTTCTGTTCTTTAAGGACGGCGAGCTCAAGGACAAGATGGTAGGTTCCAACACCAAGGAGGCCATCGAGGCCCGTCTGAAGGCATTGCTTTAACACAAAAACAGCAGATATGAAAAAGACGATGAAATTTGCAGTGGCGGGCCTTGTGCTTGCGCTGATGATTACCGCAGCTCCAAAGAAGGCTGCAGCCCAGTTCGGCGTAAAGGCCGGTATCTACACCTCGCATTTTTCCGATGTTAAGAAAGAGGATTTCAAACTGAAGGACAATGTAGGCTTCCAGGCCGGTGTTCTTTACAAACTTCACGTTGTTCCTAGCTTTGTTGTTCAGCCGGAGCTCCTTTATGTGGAGAAGAAAGCCAAGCTGGAGAGCAAGATCCCGGGTGCTGTATCCGAGAATTACAACCTGAGTTTCCTTCAGGTTCCGGTTAGCCTTCAGTATGGTCCCAACCTGGTTGTAGCAAGGCCTTTCGTTCAGGTTGTCCCTTACATCAGCTATGCTTTGGGCAAGAGTGAGGATGTGGGAGAGTGGAAGGACATCAACAGATTCACCGGAGGTATAGGACTCGGTGCCGGAGTTGATGTCTGGAAGCTTCAATTCAACGTAAGGTACAACTGGGATGTTTCCAAGGTAGGCGATAAGGAAAAGGGTACTGTCACCATTGCCGGTCAGGAGTGGAAGGCATCCAAAGCAAGAGCTATCGAGTTCTCTGTAGGCATTACATTCTAACCAGATGTTTAAGGCTGAGAGCGCAAAAGAATTTCTGGGGTCTGACTTTGAAAAATATCGTCAGACCCTATCTTTAGCAATACATTCGGATGAGCCCTATCTTGAGGCGATTAACCGGTATGTGTTGGGGCGGCGCGGCAAGGAGATCAGGCCTGTCCTGTCTTTGCTTGCGGGACGCTGCTGCGGCTCTCTCACGCCGGCAAGCTATTACTGTGCAGCGGCATCCGAAATGCTGCATACCGCAACCCTGATGCACGATGACGTGGCCGATGCCGCTTCAATGAGAAGGGGTGCGCTTTCCGTCGCCGCAATGTTCAGTCCTGCTGCGGCAGTCCTTACCGGGGATTTCTGGCTCAGCCGTTCCCTTCATCTTCTTACCGCCCATTGTTCTCCGGAGATAATAGACTGCTTTGCCGAATCCGTAAGGAGAATGAGTGAGGGAGAATTGCTTCAGATGGACAAGGCAGACAAGCTGGACACCACAGAGAAGGATTACTACAGCATTATCTACGGCAAGACAGCAGCCCTGTTTGTGGCAAGCGTAAAGAGTGCCGCAATGGCCGCAGGCGCTGGAGAAAAAAACACCGAAGCCCTTGTGGATTATGCTGAAAACCTGGGACTTGCCTTCCAGATAAGAGACGATATCTTTGATTATTCCCCGGACCTTAAAACCGGCAAATCTTCCGGTGCGGATATTAAGGAAAGGAAGATAACCCTTCCGCTGATAGGGGCTCTGGCAAATGCTCCGCAGAAGGCCCCTTACATTATTTCCCGGATAGGGAAAATTGAATCCGTTTTTGCGGAAAAAATAACTGAAGCGGAAAAGGAAATCATCGCTGAGGTAACTGCATTCACAAGGGAAAACGGCGGAATAGAATATGCCCAGCAAAGTCTTGAAAGGCATATAGATACGGCAAAGAAGGCTTTGGTTGTTATTCCTTACTCTGCAGCCAGGGAGATGCTTACCGGCTTTGCAGAATATGTCGGCAGACGGCTGACATAAGGTCCACTCCGGACTCTATCAGGGAATCGTCAAAGTCGTAATCCGGACGGTGCAGCGGAGCGTGATCCAGTCCGCTTCCAAGATCGAAGAAGGTGGCCCCCAACCGGGCCATCTTTGCTATGTGAACAAAGTCATCGCTTCCCTTTGTTCCTACAAGATCCTCTTCTACCGGATATCTTTTTTCCTCAGCGATTCTCTTGACCGTCTGGGTAAGTTCCGGGGTGTTCATCGTGGCAGGGAAATAGTCCGTGGTGGAAACTTCCAGGCCAAGGCCGTATTTCGAAACGATTTCCTCAGCTTGTGCTATAATTCTGTTTTCCAGCCGCTCCAGGCCTTCGTCAGTCTGGCTGCGGGTGGTTGTGGCAACATACCCCCGCCCTGGAGTTATGCCGTAATCCAGCTCACCGACTCCTGCGGAAATGACGGTGGAAAATGCCGTTTCCCCGTTAAGTGAATTTATCTTGCGGATAATCTCGATGATTGCGTCGGTCGGGTTGAGGGCCTTCTGCGGCTCGCTGGCGTGGGAGGTCCTTCCTATAACATCCAGCTTGATGCCTTTGGAAGCCCAGGCGTATGTATGCGGATAGATTACAACGGCGCCGTGAGTCTTGCCCGGCCAGTTGTGGAGAGCAAGGGCATAGTCAAAAACAATGTTGTTTTCTTTCATCCAGGTGGCCATCTTCTCCGCTCCCGCTCCGGTTTCCTCCTCCGGCTGGAAGAGAAGATAGACGCATCCATTTTTCAGAAGGCTGTATCTCCGGGATGAAAGCCACTCCCCCACGCCACACATTATGGCCATGTGCCCGTCGTGTCCGCAGCTATGGGCAACTCCGTCATAGACAGAGCGGTAGGATGGCGTTCCCTGCTCGTGTATAGGCAGGGCGTCAAGTTCGCATCTCAGAAGAACCGAAGGTCCGTTTTCCACGTTTCCGAAGCGGGCGATTATGCCGCTGCCGGCAATGCCTGTCCACAGTTTGTCCGGATTGCACTGTGCAAGAAAACCGGAAATGATTTCCGCCGTTTCCCCTTCGTTTCCGGAAAGGCACGGGCGGGAGTGTATCCTGTGCCTTAGAGAAATCAAATCTTCCATAGCCTTATCTTATTCTTCCAAGGGTTCTGCCTTCGTTTTCCTTTTCCAGCCATAGGGCGCTGTCCCATTCCGGTTCCTTGAAACCGGAAGCATCGCCGAGCCTGAAACACAGATAGGTAATAGGAAGCCCCATCTTCAGGAAAAACTGCTCGTAAAATGTCTGTACGGTTTTCAGCTCTGACGGAAAGGCCGGATTCTCCTCCCCGTAGATATCCGTGCTGCGGCATAGTATTTCCAGAGAATTCTGCTGAGCCAGAGCGCAGGTGTATTCGTGGAGCAGGCGGCTGTCTGTCTTCAGATGTATCTTGCCGCTTTCCTTAAGGAACTTGCGGTATCTTTCCAGGAACATAGTGCCGGTCAGTCTTTTTCTCGGCGACCGGAGCTGCGGGTCTGCAAAGGTTATCCAGATTTCGTCTATTTCCCCGTTCCCGAATATCCATTCTATGAAATCAATGCTGGTGCGGATGAACCTAACGTTCCCCAGGCCGGTTTCCTCGGCTTCCCTGGCTCCTTTCCAGAGCCTTGCGCCCTTGATGTCTATGCCGATGAAGTTCCTGTCGGGATACATTTTGGCAAGGGAGACGGTGTATTCCCCCTTTCCGCATCCGAGTTCAAGAGTTATGGGATTGGAGTTGCGGAAAACTTCCTCATGCCACTTTCCCTTCAGATGCCAGTCCTTGCGGAAGACTTCCTCCATCTTTGGCTGGAGGAGGCATTTGAAAGTAGAATTCTGGCGGAATTTCTCCAGTTTTCCTATAGTGCTCATCTTTGCTGAGAGTCGTTTCTTCTGCGCATCTTTCCGTGAGGCTTTCCCTTCTTCTTGTGGCGCACTTCGTCAAAGCGGGTAATGCTGTCTTCTCCTGCGGCGCTCTTGAAGTCGATGATTTTCTCCTTCTTGGTTCCGGAGATGGCCTCGCCTTTTTTTCCTTCTTCGTTCAAGGCCATAATCTCCCTTACCCTTTCCACCTTTAGAGGGTAGGCCTCGTCGCTTTCGCGGTCTGAGTAGGTGAACCACATTATGCCCTTGAGGGCGTCTGCCTTGACAGGGCGGACGTCTCCGTCTTCCAGGTGAAGAGGACCGTTAAGGTGAGGAAGGTTTTCCTTGGCGTCCAGATAGACGGCGGCCTCGTAGTTGATGCAGCATTTGAGTTTGCCGCACTGCCCTGCAAGTTTCTGCGGATTCAGGGAAAGGTCCTGGCATCTTGCGGCTGCGGTAGTGATGGACTGGAAATCGTTGATATACCTTGAGCAGCAGAGAGCCTGTCCGCAAACTCCGATTCCTCCAATCAGGCCGGCTTCCTGGCGTGCGCCTATCTGCTTCATTTCCACTCTGATATGGAATTCCTCGGCGAAGTCCTTGATTAGCTGGCGGAAGTCCACCCTTCCGTCTGCGATGTAGTAGAATATGGCCTTGGTTCCGTCTCCCTGGAATTCCACGTCTCCGATTTTCATTTCCAGGCCAAGGTTGGCGGCCAGTACCCTGGAACGTATCATCGTCTGATGCTCCCTGGCGATGGCTTCCTGCCATTTCTGGATGTCTTGCGGACGTGCCTTGCGGTAGATTCTCTTGAATTCGTAGGATTTCCAGTCTATCCTGTTCCTTCTTAACTGGTGCGCAACCACGGCTCCGCTGAGGGTGATGATTCCCACGTCGCAACCGTTCTGGGCTTCGGTTACCACAATGTCTCCCTGTCTCAAAACTTGGCCGGAAGTGTTCAGGTAAATGCCCTTGCGGGTGTTCTTGAAGCGGACCTCGAATAGGTTGTCCATCTCCTCGTCCGGAATTCCCGGGAGCCAGTCGAAAACGGCTCTCTTGCAGCAGCTCTGGTCGTAAGAGCAACCGATCTGCCCGTTTTTCTCTATGCCTATCTGACAGCCTCTATGGCAGTCATACACAATGTCTTTCTTGTCCATATCAGGTATTTTGGTAGAGTGCATTACACAAATCGCTGAAAATGAATTTTGCGTTCACGTTCCTTTCTATGCACTCGATGGTATCGTTGAATATGTCGTAATAATTTCCAAAGTTTTCTTTCTTCAGCCTTCCGGCCAGCGCCTTAATTTCCTCTGCCTGGTTCGGGTTCATATATGCCAGGTCTTCCTTGCCTAAAGCCAGCAGATACATCTGCCGGAGAATCTTCAGGGCTCCGCGGCAGAAGTTCTTTTGGGCTTCCTTACCCCGCTTTGACAGGTCTCCTGCAAAGCCTATCAGCCCCGGAAGGTCCTTGTCCAGAGCCAGCCCCATCAGCGTGGTAAAATCCTCAAAGTCCTCCGTCTCTCCCTCGCTGCTTTCAATCAGCTGCATTGCCCTTCCAAAACTGCCCTGGGAGCACTCGGCCCACAGCAGTGCCTTTTCCTCATCCATTTTGTATTTCTCCGCGATGGCTTTTGCCAAATCCACCTTAGAAATAGGCGGCACTTCAATCAGGCGGCATCTGGAGCGGATAGTCTGTATGATTTTTCCCGGCGCATTGGTTATCAGGAAGAAATAGGTATCCTCCGTAGGTTCCTCGATGCTTTTCAGGAGCTTGTTGGCTGCTTCCAGATTCATCCTTTCCGGGAATAGTATCAGCACCACTTTCTCTCCGCCCTCGTATGCAGTATAGCTCAAGCGGTTGATCAGCCAGGCAGCCTCGTTCACGCCTATCAGCCCCATCTTGTTTTCCAGCTCCATTGCCCTGTAAAGGTCTTCTTCGCTAAAATAAGGGTTTTCCTTTACCAGATTGCGGAATATCTCGTAGTAGGCATCTATCGGGGCCTTTTTTCCCTTCTCTACAATCTGCGTGGTATTTATCGGGAACACAAAGTGGAAATCAGGATGCGTGAGGTTCCTGACTTTTATGCAAGAGGAGCATACCTGGCAGCTGTCATTTACCGGCAGATTGTCCGGCTCGTCTCCGAACAGCCCTTTAACCAGCGGATTGTCTTCCCCGCTTGCAAGGGCCTTTCTGGTTCTGCAGAACATATACTGGATTGTGGCCAGTGTCAGCGGAAGCGCTCCGCATCCGCTCTGCTCCGAAAACAGCACTGCGTGCGGCATCCTTCCTGCCTGCACCATATTCCTCAGGTTTTCCACCAGTTCCCTATGTCCTGCAATCTCAGAAAATATCATACCCCACAAAGATAACAATTACCCCATAAGAATGAAGCATTTTAGCCATATCTTAGGGCCGTTACTTTATGTCATTAATTATGGCCTCGACCTGAGTTTTTAATGTGGGAACATCTGTTAATGCCGTTTGCCAGAGCAATTCCGGTTGAATAGTGGCATACCCGTGCACCAAGACGTGGCGCATACGAATGATATCATCCCAAGGAATTTGGGTGTATTTTCCTTTGAATTCCAGGGACAACATATAAGCTGCCTCTCCGATTATTTCCACGTTCTTTACAACAGCGAAATAGCGCAGCTTATCAGAAGCCAAGTCTTCTTGAGAAAGGCCCTCTGTAAAAGATATGATATAATTGGCGGCTTGGAGAATGTCCTGCAGTCTCCCATAATCACGTTCAGGCTCTCTCATAAACTAGTACTTTATCTTGGTTGATACTCTTTTGGGCAAATGGCTTTAGACTGCGTCTTTCCACCATGTCTACCCTTCGTCCCAGCAAGGTTTCCAGTTCGTTTATCATTTTGGCATATTGTAATAATCCGATTGGAACAGTTTTGTCCAGATCTACAAGAATGTCGATATCGCTATCAGACCTTTCCTCCATTCTGGAAAAAGAACCAAACAGCCAAGCCCGTTCTATGGGTTCCTTACGGAAAAAGTCTTGAATAGTATGTACTATCTTAACGCGTTGGTTGTCAATCTGCTCTAGCCTGTTTTGGATTTCCTCTTTTTTCCCTTTTCGGCTTGCATATCTGAGGAGGCGGGAGGTGTTGACTTGGTACAGTTCAAAGGCACGCTGGAATTCTTTCTGGATATCGGCCTCTGCCAAGGATTCATATTCTTTATCTGAATCATGGTCTACCAGCAGTTTTTCCAGTTTGGGTAAGCTTACGCCATTATCATCAAAAATGGGAGCTTCAGAAATAAGTGGCTTGATCAGAATGAAATCGTGCAGATCTTCCATCATAGGATAGGCATTCCGAATGAGGGCCACATCCGGAAACTGTTGTTTTAAGGTTGCGCGAACGGTTTCGCACATTTTTTTAGGAACTTCTACAATGAGATTCTTTCCTGTATCTGTGATACAATGGTTCATTCCAACGAAAGCATCTGTGAGAAGATCCGCTACAGTTATCATTTTTGGAGATATGTCGCATTTATATTCCATATCCTGTCTTTTCTGCAAAGATACGAAACCTGGCAATATTTTCAAAAAATTGCCAAATTTTATTTTACCAGCATTTCGCAGCGGGAGCAGTCGAATTCCAGAGAGAGGGTGTTGTTGCCGTTTTTGAGGAACAGCCGGCGGTTGTCTTTGCTGTTTTGTTTTTCCTTTTTGCAGAGGCCTAACTGATAGCGGATGCAGTATTTGCATCGCATCAGGATGGCGTCTTTTGGAGGGGTTTGCTCGAAAGATGGCTGGATATCGATGAGGCCAAGTTCTGTGTAAACTTCTTTGGAAAGACGGTTGGAGCAATTTCTGAGGTAAGAGCTTCCACCTTCCCTGAAAGCCTCTTTTGCAAGGTCTTTAAGGAGAGAAAAGTCTTTTTTCTCAGCGATTGTTGTGGTGTTGGTCTTTGCAATTGCTTTGGAGTTGGCTGTTTTTCTTTGGCGCTCTTCTTCGAGGTATTGTTCAAGGCTTTCCGCAAGTTCATTTCTGATGCCGTTGAGGGCGG
The DNA here is from genome assembly GCA_017550655.1 of Bacteroidales bacterium. GTDB lineage: Bacteria > Bacteroidota > Bacteroidia > Bacteroidales > UBA932 > Egerieousia. The sequence goes on from JAFZOK010000013.1 coordinate 458,109, forward strand.
AGGTTCTGTAGAAGTAGATATCGTCTCCTTCTATGCTGTTTACAGTGAAGGAGAAATGTTTTGCGGTTTTTCCGAGTTGCTTGCGGATGAGGTTTTCTGCCATCTCAGGTTTTTGGGCCCGGTCTCCCAAGAGGAAGAAAGTGAATGTTTTGGTTTTGTTTTCTGTAGATGCAGAAATGTTGATATGGCCATCGCTGAGGTGAATGTCTAGACTTGCGTCTATCATTCTTGGCGGGGTGTTTTCCAGTTGCTTTTCAAATGCCGCGTCAAAGTTGCGGTAGATGAGATCTCCCTTTTTGATCTTGGCTTCCTTGGTAAAGAGTTCCACGGAATTTCCGCTGCAGCTGTTGGCGCGGAATCCGGTTGTCACCTTGCCCTTATCGGCAAAGCACAGGCCGTCTGAATTGCGGATGGTTTTGTCTGAGTTGTAGGTGAAGGTTACCAGGGTATTGCCGCCGCCTTTTACACCTGTAACAGTGCCGATATATTCCCCGATGCCCTTGGCGGAATCCTTGCTCTTGAAGTCTCCGCGTTTACCGTCCAGGAAGAATTCCGTGTAGCCGCGGCTAAAGGTTTTATCCGCATCCGGAGTGAATGTGCAACGGCTTCTGCCCCAGGACGTTCTCGGAGTGTCCTTCAATGCAAGATCGTATTTTCTAACGATGTTCTTTACGTAAGAAATGTTCTTTAATCTGCCCTCGATTTTGAAGGATGTGATGCCTGCGTCTATGAGGTCTTCAAGGCGGCTGGAGAGGTTGAGATCCTTGAGAGAAAGGATAGGGGAATCTTTCAGTAGGACGTTGCCGTTTTCATCCACAAGGTCATAGTTGGAACGGCAGGCCTGGGCGCATTCTCCGCGGTTGGCGCTCCTCCCGGTAAGATGCTGGGACAGGTAGCACTGGCCGCTGCAGCTGACGCAGAGGGCTCCGTGGATGAATGTTTCAAGTTCTATGGATGTGGCTTTTCTTATCTCCCTTATCTGTTTCAGGCTAAGTTCCCGTGCCAGAATCAGACGCCTGAATCCCATTTTTTCCAGCAGGGCGGCTTTTTCCGGAGAGCGGATATCCGTCTGTGTGGAAGCGAAAAGCGGAATGGGCGGGCGGTCCATTTTAAGGAGAGCAAAATCCTGAACAATGACGGCATCTATGCCGGCTTCGTATGCTTTCCAGAGATAGTTTTGAGCTTCCTGGAGTTCAGAGTCGTATAGTATGGTGTTAAGCGTAAGGTAGATCTTTGCTCCAAACTTGTGGGCATAGGCGCATAGTGTCTGGATGTCTTCAAAGGAGTTGCCCGCCTGTTGCCTTGCCCCGTATTTTGGAGCGGCAATATAAACGGAATCGGCACCGCAGTCAATTGCCGCGATACCGATTTCCGAATTTCTTGCCGGAGAAAGAAGTTCTACTCTAGGCATAATCCTTTAGCAACCCAGCTGAGCAATCTTCTGCTTTGCGGTTGGACCGAACTTGGCGTCGCCGAGGATCTTCTTGAAGTAAACGCAAGCCTGACCCTTGTTGCCGGCACTCTGGTAAGAGTTGGCAATCATATAGTTGATCTGTGCGCTTGGCTTGGCGTTCTTCAGGTGGCTGGCTGCCTTAGCCCAGCTCTTTGCCTGATAGGCGGCATTTCCTGCAATGAGGCTGGCGGTTGGATTCTCACCGAATGCCAGAGCCTTCTCGGCTGCGGAAATAGCATCGTTGAACTTCTTTGCCTTGAGAGCATCGTTTGCGCTTGCAACATAAATGTTTACAAGAGTTGGAGCTGCCTTCTCTTCGCCGAGCTCCTTAGCCTTCAGAAGGGCTTCCTCTGCTCCAGCGATGTTGCCGGCCTTGTTTTCTGCCATTCCCATGAACAAGTAAGCCTTGGCGTTCTCAGGATTCCTCTCGATAGCCTTCTTGAAGAAACCGATAGCCTCAGCGGTCTGTCCTGCGTTGAGGGCGTCTCCACCCTGCTGCATAGGTATCTGGGCGAGTTTGGTTTCTGCGCTCTTTATGGCGGCGTCCTTGCCATATTCCTTTGCTGCTGCCAGAGCCTCGTTATAAGTCTCTTCTGCCTTTGCATAATCCTTTGCTGCAACCAGTTTGCCTGCAGCGGAAAGGAGGATGTTAGGAATCATGTCCTTGCAGCCCTCTACCATCTCTATACCCTCGTCTCCTGCTACCTCGGCGATTTTCAGAGCTTCCTTGAAACCTTTAACTGCCTCAATCTCGTTTCCTGCCTGGTAAGCCTCGGTGGCCTTCTGGTAAAGTTCGCCTGCCTGAGTCATATCCTGGGCAAATGCACTTCCCGCAAACAGTACGACTGCCGCGGTCAAAAAAAGTCTGGTGATTCTTTTCATCTCTATATAAGTTTTATTTGGTTTTTGTTTCCTTTTTATCAATGGGTGCAAAAATAAAAAAAATGCAGGTATCACGCAAACACCGAATTATTCTTAATTTTGTGCACATTCAATCTGTTATGAAGAAGTTAACAATCATATTGTCGTTTCTCCTTGCTTTTGCAAGCCCGTCTGCGCTGAGCGGTCAAACCCAGGATCTTCCCGCTCTTCCGGACGATCCGAGAGTAAAAAGCGGCACTCTTTCAAACGGCCTTTCCTACATCATAGTCAAAAATCAGGCCCAAAAATCAACGGCCACCTTCTGCGTGGCCCAAAAAGTGGGGACTTCCCTGGAAAAAGACGGGAATCGGGGCTCTTTTATGCTGCTGCAACAGCTTGCTACAAAGGGAACTAGGAACTTTGAAGGGACTGCCATAACAGATTATCTGAAAACTTTAGGACTTACGCAGGACAACCTGCTATTCTCTACGGGGAAAGACAGGGTTACCTATGCCGTTAAGGATATTCCTACGGAAAGAAGCAACACCGTGGACTCCGCCCTTCTGATACTTTACAACTGGATGAGCTCCATAAACGTGGAGGAGGAAGACATCTCCGCGGAAAGGAGCACGCTTGCAGGAAGGATCCTCAACAGCTGGACTCCGGCCCACAGGATGGAGCACGATCTTCTCAGCGACCTGTATCCGGACAGTCCTTACAACGACGAGGTTCTTCCATCCGATATCAAAAGCATCAACCGCATCAATTCCAGAGACCTCAGGAGTTTCTACTACAACTGGTGCCGTCCGGAGCTTCAGACCGTGATTGTTGTCGGAGACGTGGATCCTGCCAAAATGGAAACCCAGATCAAGTCTGTTTTTTCCACGATTCCGAAACCTCTGAAAAGCACAAAGCGCACCTGGTATGACCCGAAACCTTTCGAGGGTGTGAAGACATACGTGCTGCAGGACGACGAGTTTGAAAAGACAGTGGTTTCCATCAACCTTCTAAAGCAGCCTCTGAAGGACAAGTACAAGAAAACAAATCTGCCTTATATCCAGGACTTTATGGATAACGCCACCCTGCGTCTTCTGCAGGACAGGATCAGCGACGGAATCCTTAGGGAAAACCTTCCGATATACAATCTTTCCATAGGGAAGGGCAAGTTTATGGGAATTGAAAAAAGCAGTGCCCTGACACTTGAATTCGAGACTCTGCCTTCCAACGTTTATTCTGTTATCTCATTTGTAAGCTCCCAGATGAAGAAGCTCTGCGACCGCGGAGTGGAGGTGCGCGAGTTTGAAAAGGCGCAGGATTTATACTGGAAAGAACTTGAAGCCTTCTACGACAACCGCAATCAGGCGGGCAACGAGGTTTATCTCGACAGGGCCCTCAGGAGCAGCTATGACGGCTACTCGATGGCCAGCACCGAGATGCAGTTCGAGATAATGAAAGAGGTGCTTTTCAACCTTAACGCCAAGAAACTCTCCGAATACATTGCAGCATCGCTGAGCCAGGAAGACAATATTGTCATATACTGCTTCCTTCCTAAGGCTGAGGGAGTTAACCGCATTTCAAGGGACAGGCTTCTGGCAGCTTATTCCCAGCCGCTGGACAAGCCGCTTCTTGCCGGAGAAAGCTCTATGCCGGTATGGCCGCAGGCCGTTCCTAAGATGATATCAACCATTGTTTCCGAAACGGAGGATCTCCAGATGGGAACCAGGGTGGTTGTACTTTCCAACGGGGCAACGCTGGTGTTCAAGGATGTTCCGCAGTCTTCAGACACCCTGTTCTTCAGAGCAGTGAGCAAGGGCGGATATTCTCTGGTGAAGGGAACTTCTCTGGGAAGCCAGGAGTATTTCAACGGTCTGCTTGACGCCGGAGCCACTGCAGAGGTTTCCTATGCCAACATGAACAGGCTCTATGCCTACAACCACATGAATCTTGCTTCACGCATAGACCAGAACACGGAACAGATGGACGGATACGCCATACCGGCAAGTGCGGAGAAACTTCTCCAGGCCGTGTATCTGAACATGACGGACAGGAGGGCGGACCAGTCTGCGTTTGACATCTACAACCGCAAGGTTCTATACGATATCAAGTACAACAGCATTTCCCCTCAGGCGATATTCAGGGATTCGGTAATTACTTACCGCAATTCCAATCCGCAGATGAGCCGCCGCCTGACGGAGGAAGAGGTTTCCTCTATGGACTATGGAGCCGCATACAAGAGTCTGGCCGGCAGATTTACCAATGCCGCGGACTTTGTGTTTGTGTTTGCAGGCAACAACGCTTCTTCCTACAAGGATCTGGCGGTTAAGTACATAGGCGGAATACCCGGCAATCCTGCCGCAAAGGAGAACTGGATAGTTGTTCCGAACTACATTGCCAAGGGGCACAAGGAAAAGAGGTTCCTTGCAAAGATGAACGTGCCGAGAAGCTACACCAGCCTGACGCTTTCTTCAGCCAAGAACCTCACGGCCAAGAACCTGGTTCTTTCAGATATGCTGGAGGTGTTTGTGGACAATGTGTTCAAAACTAAACTCTACAACAAGGTACCGCTGTATAACGTGCAGAGCTCCCTGGAATATTATCCGGAACAGATCTGTGCCCTGGATATGATTTTCGAATCTGATTCCGCAAGCGTACATTCCTGCATAGACGCAGTTGTGGAAAGCCTGGCCTCCTGCGCAAAGGGGAACATTTCCGCATCTGACTTTGCGGCCCTGAAGAAAATGACCTCGGACCGCAAGATCCTGGAATCTTCTTCCGCCCGCTACTGGCTGGATGTCCTGGAACTGAAATATATGTCCGGCAAAGACATTTCCTCGGCGACCGGAGACCTCCTTTCTTCCATAACCAAGGCCGAATTCTGCTCCTTTGTCAAGGACATTGCCTCCACTAACCGCATAACCGTAATTATGGATGGTACAACGGCAGACATTCCTACGCTCCAGCTGCTTCAGGAAAACGAGTTCATAAGGAATTTCTTCGACCTGGACTAGTATGATCATAGAAATCGGCAAGTGCCTGGTAAGCACGGAAATACTCACCGAATACTTTTGCTGCGACTACTCAAAATGCAAAGGTTGCTGCTGCGTTGTGGGGGACAGCGGCGCTCCGCTGGAAGAGGCCGAGGCTGAGAGCCTGAAATCCCAGGCCGCAGACTATGACATTTTTCTCGCCGGAGACGGTAAAAAGGAAATTCTCTCCCAGGGCTATTCCGTTATAGATAAAGACGGAGACAGGGTTACTCCGCTTGTGCCTTCAGACGGAAGGTGCGCCTATTCCGTGACAAACCCGGACGGCTTTACCTGGTGCGCCGTGGAGAAGGGCTTTGAAAAATGCGGGAAGGGTATCCGCAAGCCTCTAAGCTGCTGGATATTCCCGATCCGCCTGAAAGTTTTCAGCACGGGCTTTACCGGCCTTATGCTAAGCCGCGAGCATCTCTGCTCGGATGCATTCAAACTTGGGAAAGAGAAGGGCATAAAGGTCTATCAGTTCCTTAAAGAACCGATAGTGCAGAAGTTCGGTGCGGAGTTCTACGAAGAACTCTGCCAGGCTGAAAAAATGATGAAGGAAGGATTCTAGTCTTCCTCGGGAAGTTCGTCGCCGAGTTCTCTCTGATTGGCCTCGGCCTCTTCAAGAATCTTGAGAGCCCTGTCGTAGTCCTCGTCGTTGACAATCAGTTCTACGGCAAGCTTGTAGGAAATGCCGACGTATGGCATGTTCTGGTGCAGAACCTGCGCCTGGATTCCTTCGCTTTCCAGAAGGCCCTTGTCTATGTTGGCGCTCATCGCGTTGAGATATTTCTTGAGCGTTTTCATGGTCTTATTCCTGGTTTTGGTCTGCCCTTTTTGCAAGATAGGATTCTATTCTCATCGATGCCCTTACAACGTCTTTTCTCTGTCCCTCCACGGTTAGCATTCCGTCGTTGGAAGTTAGTGTCAGGGTGTCTTCCCACAGTCTCAAGGCTCTGATTATCCCGCTGTTGTTGTGAAGCTTGAGGACTTCCGTGCTCTCGGACTTCATCACGTCTTCCGGCACAAAGTTCATATCGCGGAGAACACCTGCAATTTCCTGTCTTCTTTCGGAAAAACCTTCTCCAAAGGCGATATCCCTCTTGCTGTAACCTATGAGCGGATAAACGGCGGCGTATACCAGGAAGAACAGCAGAACCTTGGTCCAGTTGCCGTCAAAAAGGTTCCATGGCCTGAGATTTGCGTCATGTTCGGATGTGTAGAACATTACCAGCACCACAATAGAGAACATTATGCCCACAATAATCAGGCATTTTAGAGAACGTATAATATATCTTAACATAGCCGCAACATTTATTATGCGGGGGCAAAAGTAAACATTTTTATTGCTATTTTTGCCCAACAAGACAAACAAGTGTTATGGAAAAGAAACTGAAGATCATCATCGGAGTGCTTTCCGCCATCATTCTGGTACTGGCGGGTGTACTTATAGCACAGCTGAGCAAGAAGACTGAAGTCAAGGAGGTTGTCCAGGAACTTACGGTTGACAAGGAGGATCTGACAAACCAGATAGCGCAGCTCCAGCAGGACTACGCATCCCTGTCTTCCACAAACGACACTATCAACACCCAGCTTCAGATAGAAAGGCAAAAGGTCGCCGAGCTTATAGAGAAGGTTAAGAAAACCGAGGCAAGCAACGCTTCACAGCTGAAAAAGTATGAGAAGGAACTTGGTACTCTGCGATCAATTATGCGCGGATACATCAAGCAGATAGATTCCCTCAACCAGATGAATATCGCTCTGAAGGAGGAGGTTACCGAGGCCAAGAAACAGGTTCAGGAAACCACCGCAAAGAACGAGGCTCAGGCCAAGAAGATTGAGGAACAGACCAAGAAGCTGGACGAAGGTTCCACCATCCGCGGAAGAGGCCTTAGCATTGTGGCCCTTAACCGCAGGGGCAAGAGCATGGAGCGTTCTTCAAGAACAGAGCAGTTCCGCGTGAATCTCTCCCTGGTTGAGAACGCCATCGCCCAGACCGGTCCTATGACCATCTACATCAGAATCAAGGATCCTGATGGAGTGCTTATGACGGACGGCGGGCAGCAGGTATTTACCTGCGGCGGAGAGCAGATGATATATTCCGCTTCCCGCGAGGTTGACTATCAGGGCCAGGAACTGGACGTAAGCATATACTTCACTCCTGGAGCGGAGCTGGCCAAGGGAACCTACACCGCAGAAGCCTACACGGAAAAGGGCAAGCTCGGAACAGCCGAGGTGCATCTGAAATAGCCCCAAGATGGCCGGCATATATCTGCACGTTCCGTTCTGCAACTCAAGGTGCATTTATTGCGGCTTCTGCTCAACCGTCTCAAGGAACCTGAGACAGAAATACATCCCTGCGCTTAAAAGAGAAATCTCGGAGCGCAGGGATTTCTTTTCTTCCCTTTATGAAACCGACCAAAGAATAAAGACGCTTTACATAGGAGGAGGAACCCCATCTGTCCTGCCCCCAGACACACTTCAGGAAGCCGTCTCCGCGATTAGGGAAACCTTCAAAATAGCGGAGGAATATGAATTTACGGTTGAAGTCAATCCCGACGACATCGCTGAGGACTATGCCACATCGCTGAGGAAAATGGGGGTTAACAGGGTGAGTATGGGAGTGCAGTCTTTCAAGGATTCCCACCTTAAATGGATGAGGCGCCGCCATGATTCAGCAACCGCCATCAACGCCTACAACATTCTCCGCAACTCAGGCTTTGACAATATCAGCCTGGATCTTATCTTCGGTTTTCCGCTGATGACAATCAAAGATTGGGAGGAAAACCTGGAAAAGATAATTGACCTCAACCCGGAACACATTTCCGCCTACCAGATGGGTATAGACCCGGATACTCCGCTTGAAAGAATGGAAAAGACGGGTGATTTTTCCCTGCCCTCCCAAGAAGAGAGTGAAGAGATGTATACCCTTCTCCAGAAGAAACTTAAGGAAGGCGGCTACATCCAGTACGAGGTTTCCAATTTCTGCAAGCCGGACCGTCACTCCCGTCACAACAGTTCCTACTGGAACCGCACCCCTTATCTCGGCCTCGGCCCGGGGGCCCATTCCTTCATAGGCAGGCATAGGGAGTGGAATACTTCCGACATTGCCACCTGGTGCGACTCTTCCACCCTGCAAATAAGGGAAGGAGAAACCCTTTCTCCGGAGGATGTTTTCAACGAGATCCTTATGCTCGGCCTCAGAACAACGGATGGCGTAAACCTTAATACCCTGAGAAACTGCGCCCCGCAGTCTCCAGTATTCCTTTCAGACCTTCTTCCAAAAATTTCCGCAATGGAAAGCAAGGGCCTGATAACCCTCACCAAAGACGGCACAATAAAAATACCGCCCGAGCGGTTTTTCATCTCGGACGGTATCATAAGAGAGCTCTTCGTCTGCTAGCCTATGCAGCCGTTTGCAACCAGGAATGCCTTTGTGGCGACTGCTATGAACAGCACAACCAGGATGGTTGCGTAAATGTATCCTATCCACTGCAGTCTCCTCAGCCACTTGTCGTTATTCCATCCCATAGACTGGAATGCGCTCCAGAATCCGTGAGTCAGGTGGAACCACAGGATTATGAACCATACAATGTAGATGGCGTAAATCCACCAGCACTTGAATGTCATAATCATTCCCTCGGCTCCTGTAATGGACTCGTTACCGATAAACTCCTGAAGCTGCATCTTTGCCCAGAAATGGGTAAGGTGAAGAAGGATTCCTATCAGGACCAGAAGGCCAAGTATAACCATATTCTTGGATGCCATATCGGCATTGGTCCTGTTGGTTACGGCATATCTTTCCTTTCCTCTTGCCTTATAGTCCTTCAGGTAAAGGATGAAGGCATAAAGAATGTGGATGAAGAAGCCGAATGCCAGCACTGGTACCATCACCTTGATGATGCCCAGAGACATAAACTCGCATACGGCATTGAAATTCTCCGCTCCGTTAGGCAGCAGATATGCTCCGTTAAGTACGGCGTGAAGGGTCAGAAATATAATCAGAAACAAGCCGCTGAGGCTCATTATCACCTTCTTGCCGATAGATGTTGAAAATATGTTTGCCATATAGATTCAGTAGTTTTTAATTATTCTTCCTGAAAAACGATGCAATATACACAAGGTTTTCGGGAAAAGCAAAGTTATCACACAGTTGCATTTATTGCAATTATTGGCTAAATTCGTAGGTTAATAGCAAATAACGTTATGGAATACAACAGGGTATTGCTCAAGCTCAGCGGCGAGGCCATGGGCGGAGCAGACGGACAGGGACTGGATTCTGATGTAATCAAGTCATACGCAGTGGAAATAGCAAAGGCTGTTCGGGCTGGATGCCAGATAGGGATAGTTGTGGGCGGAGGAAATATCTTCCGCGGAATGAGCGGCGTGAAGGAAGGCTTTGACCGCGTGAAGGGAGACCAGATGGGAATGCTGGCAACCGTAATCAACGGCAAGGCTCTGGGAATATTCATAGAGGACCAGGGTGTTAAGGCAGAGGTGTTTACCCCGCATCCTATGGAGCCGTTTGCAAGGCACTTTAACAAGGACAGGGCGTTGGAGATTTTGAAGGCCGGCGGTGTGGCAATATTTACAGGAGGAACGGGAAATCCGTTCTTCACCACAGACTCAGCCGCAAGCCTGAAGGCCTGCGAGATAGAGGCGGACGCTCTGCTCAAGGGCACGAAAGTTGATGGGGTGTACACCGCAGACCCGAAGAAGGACCCTACGGCAATAAGGTACGACCACCTCACATTCGACAAGGCGCTGGCTGATAACCTGAAAGTTATGGACCAAACCGCCTTTACGATGTGCAAGGAAAACAATATACCGATAGAGGTGTTCGACATGACAAATCCGGAGAATCTCAACAGGCTTTTGGCTGGAGAGAATATCGGAACAGTTGTGGACAACAATAAATAATCGCGGAGAAATAATAAAAACAAGAAGATATGGAAATCAAAGTTTCTAAAGACAACATTGCGCAGGGCGTTGCCAAGATGGAGAACGCCATCACGCATCTTGAGGAAGACCTTAAGACCTACCGTGCAGGCAAGGCCAACCCTTCCGTGCTCAACAACGTTATGGTGGACTATTACGGCTCGCCGACCGCCATTCCAAAGGTTGCATCCATTACAACTCCTGATCCTAAGAGCATGATTGTGCAGCCGTGGGAGAAGAAGATGGTAGGCCCTATCGTTAAGGCCATTATGGACGCCAACCTGGGCTTTACTCCAATCAACAACGGAGAGAATGTAAGAATCAACATCCCGCCATTGACAGAGGAAAGGAGAAAGGACCTGTGCAAGCAGGCAAGGGGTGCCGGCGAGAACGCCAAGATGAGTATCCGCAACGCCAGAAGGGAAGTTGTAGAGGCTCACAAGAAGTTCAAGAAAGACGGTCTGGAAGAGGACATCTGCAAGGATGCCGAGGTAGAAATCCAGAAGCACACCGATACCTTCACCAAGAAGGTGGATGAAATCGTTGCAGCCAAGGAGAAGGAAATAATGACCGTATAATGTCTCTCCCAAAGAAAGGCAGCTATAATTTCAAAATAGAACAGTACCAGTGCAATGTCCGCAAGATGCTGCGCTTCAGTTTCCTTGTGAACACTATGCTGAGCTCTGCGGACTACCATTCCACGGAAAGGGGCTTTGGTACGGATTATCTGAATTCCATCGGCAAGACGTGGGTGCTATCCCGTCTTGCCGTTGAAATGTTGAGGATACCTTCAAGGCACGAAGTCATAACCGTGGAGACCTGGGTGGAGAAAGTCCATCCGCTTTTCACAAACCGTAATTTCAGGATGAGCATCCAGTCCACGGGAGAAACTCTCGGTTGGGGCAGGAGCGTATGGGCAATGATAGACACCACAACCCGCCATCCGGCAGACCTGATGGAAATAAAGAACGGCCGGATAATGGACTTTGTAACGCCGCCGGACCATCCTGATTTCATTGAAGTTCCAATCACAAAGCCAGTAAGGATCCAGATGGAAGACGCCACCCTTGCAAGGGAGGTGCCCACTTTCTTCAGCGATGTGGATTTCAACGGCCATATCAACTCCATGCGCTATTTGGACCATATCCTGGATCTGTTCCCTCTTGACTGGCACAAGAAGAACAACATCAAGCGTCTGGACATCGCCTACATCGCTGAGGGAAGACCTGAAGTTCCTATCAGGATTTACAGAAATGTCCCTACAGAAAACAAGGAGGACAACACTACAGACTACGGCTTCAAGATTCTGCAGCATCTCCCTGAAAATAAAGAAGAGACGGAAGCCTGCCGCCTCCGTCTCCGCACAATTCCTCTGATTTAAATCAGTTACTCAACGATAGCCTTGATGCCCGGGAGGAGTTTTCCCTCGAGGCTTTCCAGCATTGCTCCGCCACCGGTGGAAACATAGCTGACCTTGTCTGCAAAGCCCATCTGGTTAACTGCGGCAACAGAGTCTCCGCCTCCAACGAGTGTGAACACTCCCTTCTCCTGCGTTGCCTTTGCAAGAGCCTTTGCGATGTAGAGTGTTCCCTCTGCAAACCGTGGCATCTCGAACACTCCCACAGGACCATTCCAGAGCACGGTCTTGGAGTTCAGGATAACTTCCTCAACCTCAACCAGGAAGTCTGTTCCGGCATCCATTCCCATCCATCCGTCAGGAATCTCGTCGATTTTGACAATCATCTTTGTGGCATCGTTCTCAAAGCGGTTGGCTGCAACGGCATATTTTGGAATGTAAACCTTTGTTCCCTTTTCTTCGGCAGTCTTTAGAATATCAAGTGCCACTTGGATCTGGTCATCCTCACAGAGAGAATTTCCAATCTTTCCGCCCCTGGCCTTAACGAAGGTGAAAGCCATTCCACCGCCGATAACCAGGTTGTCAACCTTCTCCACAAGGTTCTGGAGAATGCCGATCTTGGAAGAAACCTTGCTGCCGCCGATGATTGCGGTAACCGGGTGCTGAGGATCCTTTACCACCTTGTCGATGGCCTTGATTTCTCCTTCCATAATGTAGCCGAACATCTTGTCCTCAGGGAAATACTCGGCGATAAGCGCTGTAGAAGCGTGAGCCCTATGGGCGGTTCCGAAAGCATCGTTGATGTAGCAGTCTGCGTAAGAAGCCAGGTGCTTTGTAAACTCCTTCTGGCTCTCCTTTACCTTTGCCTTGGCGGCCTTCTTCTCCTCGTCGGATGCGTCATCGCTGAGTCCTCTTGGCTTGCCCTCTTCCTCTGCATAGAAACGCAGGTTCTCGAGAAGCAGAACCTCGCCAGGCTTCAGGTTCTTTGCGGCCTCGTCTGCCTTCTGGCAATCCGGGCAGAACTGGATCTTCTGTCCGAGAAGTTCCTCAACCTTGTAGATTATGTGCTCCAGAGAGTATTTCTTGTCCACTCCCTTCGGCCTTCCCAGATGGGACATAAGTATGATGGATCCGCCACCTTCCAGAACCTTCTTGATGGTTGGAATGGCGGCGCGTATTCTAGTGTCGTCCGTAACCTTGAAATCCTTGTCCAGCGGAACATTGAAGTCCACCCTGGCAATAACTCTCTTGCCTTTGAAATCGTAAGTGTCGATAAACTTCTGCATAATTAAGGAAATATTAAATTCTTGAATATTCTAGGTCTTAAAATCCGCCGCAAAATTAATAATTTTATCTTTGTACTTGTTAAGACTATGGCACAGACAGAGCACAACATATCCATTGAAAGCCCGGCTGGGTGGAAAGACTATGAAATTATAGATTCCGGAGACGGCTATAAACTGGAACGTTTCGGGAATTTTGTGCTTTCCCGCCCGGAACCGAAGGCCCTTTGGAGCAAAAGCCTCAGCGATGCGGAATGGAGGAAAGCCGCCCATACCGTATTCCATCCCGGTGCCGGATTCGGCAAGGCCGGAAAGGAAGATGTGGGAACCTGGGAGATGCTCAAAAAGATGCCGGACCGCTGGTATATCGAGTACAAGGGCAAGGACCGTCTTGCTTCCGAGTGGAGCAGCGCCCGGCACGGCATTCCGGAGGAAAGCGGCCTGTATCTGAAACTCAGGCTCGGCCTTACGTCTTTCAAGCACGTGGGAGTTTTCCCGGAACAGGCCTCCAACTGGGAATGGATATACACTCATACCCAGATGCTGCAGAACAAGGCGAAGCTTGCCGGTGGAAACGCAAAGGTCCTGAACCTTTTCGCCTACACGGGAGCCGCTTCTCTTGCCGCTAAATGCGCAGGAGCGGAAGTTACTCACGTGGATTCCGTCAAGCAGGTTGTCAATTGGGCCAAGGAAAATATGGGTCTGTCTTCCCTGGACAACATCCGCTGGATTGTGGATGATGCGCTTAAGTTTGTAAAGAGGGAAATTCGCAGAGGAAACGTCTATAACGGCCTGATTCTTGATCCACCGGCATACGGCCACGGGCCGGACGGAGAGCGCTGGAAGCTGGACGAACTGCTGTTCGAGATGCTCGGGGAATGCTCAAAGATCGTGTCAAGGGAGAATTCGTTTGTGGTGCTGAACCTTTATTCCAACGGATATTCGGCGCTGCTGGCGGACACTTTGCTGAAGAAAGCCTTCGGCGAGCATAAAGACAGGGAATACACTTGCGGAGAACTTGTTCTTGAAGACAGTTTCAAGAAGGTGATTCCGCTAAGCGTTTTTGCAAGAATGTTTACAAAGTAATATGATACAGACTTTACTGGCAGTCAAGTGGGATGTAAGCCCTTATATTTTCTCCATCGGAGGAGTTCAGTTAAGATGGTACGGAGTACTTTTCATCTCGGGCTTCATCTTCGGATATTATCTTTTTTCCAAGTTCTACAAGAGAGAGGGGCTTCCTTCCAAACTTCTGGACCCGATGCTGTATATGCTACTTATCTGCGCTCTGGTGGGAGCAAGGCTCGGCCATGTTTTCTTCTACGACAGAGACTTCTATCTGGCAAATCCGGGAGAAATCCTCAAGGTATGGCACGGCGGACTTGCCAGCCACGGAGGAGCAATCGCCATCCTGTTTGGAATTTGGTGGTATGCCCACAAGTACGGCAAGAAGTACAAGATTGACTATGTCTGGATTTGCGACCGCCTGGCCCTTGCAATTCCTTTTGCCGGTATGGCAATCAGACTCGGAAATCTGATGAATTCGGAAATCTACGGATACGAGACAAGCGTTCCTTGGGGCTTCATTTTCGTCCGCGACAATCAAAGCGTTCCTCATCATCCGACACAACTTTACGAGGCACTCTCATACCTTCTGATAGGCCTCATATTGAACTGGATATATCGCAGACATAAAGACAACAAGAAAGCCCCTTATAGAGGCTTCCTGTTCGGTTTGTTCCTGGTTCTCCTGTTTGGAGCAAGGTTCCTGATAGAATTCTTCAAGCTTCCTCAGGAGGGTTCAGACGCTGTAGCCGCTGCTGCCGGAAGGGTTCTGAACAACGGACAGCTTCTCAGCATTCCGTTTGTGGTTGCCGGACTGATATTCATCATTGCCAGCTACCGGTTCAAGAAACCTATGCTTAGGGAAGAATAAGTCCTTTATTTCTTCTTCCTTTCCTTAATCCCCTTCCATCTGGTGGAGGTCTTCAGGTACCTTTCCGCCATCTTGAGGGCTTTGTCCAGAGTTTTGCCTTCAATCGCCGAGCCATCGTCCCAGAACAAAGGCATTCCGCTCAGCTCTACAACCTTGTAGTTTCCGTTTTCTTCCTTTGTTACGGCAACCGGGATGTTTGTTCCGTCCATGTCAGGTACCTGCTTTATCCACAAGCCTGTATATTGCGGATTCCTGGCGCTTTCAGACCATGCGTAACCCATCCCGTATTTTCCATCCTTCTCCGTTATTACAAGTTCCTTGGTGGAGGCGCCGGAATAATAGTTGTGGACGGCCTCGTACATCTTGCCCTCGATAGGGATGATGTTGTCATACTCGCACGGCAAAAGCTCCTGAGAACCCATTGAGTGTTTTGCGTCATGAGTGTGGGTGACAGCAACAAAACCCATCTTGTCTCCATTTTTAACCTTGTAGTAATCTTCCCAGAACTTTGCATCTCCACCCTTCAGGTTATACATTCCGGTGAGTATGATGTCGTCATATTTTTCGTCAGACCTTCCGCCGAACATGGTATTTCCGTTGAAATCCATAATCTTGCTCTTTCCTGTTTTGTAGTCCTTTGCGATTACGGCAACATCATCAAACTCACTCATAGGATCCGGCGTAAAGGCGAGCTCTACATTGGAATACTCTCCTTCCCATACCACAAAGTCCCAAGGCTCTTTCTGCCGAACCTTTCCGATAATCCAGTGGGTATATCCTTCGTCGTCCACAACCGACAGGGCCATAGGGCTTCCCGGATACTTTGCTCCATAAGAAATCACATCGTCAAACTCGCAAGGCATAATTTCCTTGCCTCCCTTGTCGTTGATGGAAACTATACCCCACTTGCCGGTTTTTACAGATTTCATAGGCGATCCGTTAAGGTCCACCATTCGGATTTCACAGTATTTGCCCGGCTTGATCTGCCAGTTTCCACTGGCGTTATCCCAGATACCTTCCTTTCCTCCCTGCTCCTTGATGCCGTGGATTCCCCATTGTTTGTCAGGATTGGGATTGTGGTAATTGTGACGGTCGGAGTTTGCGGAACTTCCGTGGAATATTTTCTTTCCCAGCGCAAATAACCCCTCAGCGATCAGGCTTCCTACCGCATATCCGGCAGCCTCCGCTACCTGCAGCATTGCCTGCCCTTCCGCTGTTTCCCTTATAGGTTTTGGTGGAACATAAACGGTCTGTGTCTGGTTATATGTTACGATGCGATGATCTCCTGTAGTGTTTGCATTGTAATTGTTGGAGCCTGTATACGGCTGGAAATTTTGATTTTGGCCGGATGTGTTCCGGTCTCCCTCATAGCAAGGATAGCCTCTTTTATGCGGTTCCCTTCTCGGTGAATTGCTTCTGTTTGCCCCGCAATAAACGCAGACAGGATCGCTTACCGGAGGAACGTTAGGCGTAATCCCGTAAGACCTGATGGCGTCCAATGCACTTTGTGCGTGACATTTGTTTCCGCTGGAAGGGAGCATAAGAAATGCTGTGCAAAACAGGAATATAAACAAGGCGGATTTTAAGAACGTTTTCATAATCGTCGAACTTATGTTTTGTCAAAGATAACAGAATTTGTATAACTTTGAACCGGTTAAACAAAATATGGTTATGAAAAAGTTAGCATTACTTGCCATTCTAATTATAGTTGCCTCCAGCGCATATTCCCAGAATAACGGAACCGCAGCCAGAAAAACCAGAGCCCGTACCGGCGCTCAGACTACAACCACAACCACAAATAAGCCTCAACAAGCAACCCAGAACCGTCCGACTCCCGGCGCCCCGAAGATTTCACAGCCACAGGATCTTACACCGGTTGAGATTTCCGGTACGCTCAAGACAATGCTGAAGAGCGACTATATGACTTTCTGCAACATCCCGATGAATGCCCCGATAGAGTTTTTTGGAGAAGATATGGAGGATGCGGACTTTGATTATGAAGAAGAGTTGACAGAGAACATGCTCTTGTCAGGCTATCCCCTAGTGGAAGTGTTTACTGGAATTTTTCCTGCAATGCCTGTAACTGTATATGTTCACTTCAATAAAGACAGGTATGTCTATCGCGTGGAGGTTCAGACAACTCCGAATACTGATGATAACACCCGTGCCCTTTTCAACAACTGGCACAACAGGCTTCAGGTTTATATAGATGGCGGAAAGGGAGACAATGTGGATGATCCTATGGCCTACTCCCAGTCCGGCCCTGGAGTATACAATTTAACCTTCTTTCCATCAGACAACAGCGAAGATCCTATAAAGGGGTGGATCCTGCTAAAAATCAGATACAGGGATAAGTCAGAAGAGGGTTATGACGAGAATCACTCCTCGTTCATAACGGTAGACTACATAGATTACCACAACTCTCCGGAGGAGTACAAGCAAAGTTCCAACTAGAACCCTTTTATTTCAAATGTTTCAAAAGGCGCCGCGAAAAGTTTGTGGTGCCCAGGTCCGTCATGTGGTTGCCGTCCACGGTGTCCTCGTTGCCGATGCCCTTTTTCTTTGACACATCTATGAACCTGAGGTTTTTCAGAGGGCCAGTCTGGAAGGATTCTCCGGTAACCGGATCCTTGAGTGTGGTTCCGTGTTTTTTGAGCCTTTTGTAGATATCGCGGATAAGGATGTTTTCCTTTATCATATCATCGTTATTGCCCGGCAAGATAAACTGCTGCGGGTACTCGAAGTTGTTGACCAGATAAACCGGAGTATTAGGGTTGGAATAGGCAATCCATCCAATGAAATAGTCAGAGCTGTCGCGAGTGGTATTGTATGTGCAATTCGGCAGGCAGTCAAGCACGTATTCAGACACTGGAATAGTCTTGATCCAGTCCGCCATATTGCCGTCCATCCTTCCGTTGCCGGAAAAGCCGAGGTTGATTACGGGCTTGTCCAGTCTCCTGGAGATGATTGAAGGGTATGCCATTCCCGGACGGGAAACGCAGCCGCCCTGGGTAATGCTGGTTCCGTAGAACAGTATCGGAAGCCCTCCCTCAGCGAGGCTTCCCGACGGAGCATAGATTGTGGCGGTGGAATCTATTCCTATCTCCATATTGTCAACTCCGTCGTACAGAGGGAGATAGATCATATATTCCTTCTTTCCTCCGTACATTTTCCTTACGAAGACGCTGTTGGAGTTCTTGCCGTTAGGGAATGCGGTTCCTGCAAATTTCCAGTCCTTGCCTTTATCCAGGACATAGAGGTCCATTCCCTTGATTCCGGTGTAGGCCATGTGGCTCATTCCGAAGTTATAAGTCAGCGTCCATTTTGCTCCGATGCACTGTGCGTCTGTAGAGAAACGGATGGCGATTCCGGCTCCGTCGCATCCAAGTTCCCAGAGTTCTTTCCTTACTATTCCCTTGAGCCTGTTTGGAATACGGTAATAGTAGCAGCTGTCTGCATCCGGCTTTTCCGCCTGCCCGAGCATCACAGCTTCGCCATTGGCGATAAGCTCTTTAACATCGTAATACTTGAGTTCTGAGGCCTTCTGCGCAGCGGCAAACTGCAATGAAGCCGCAACAAGCAGCATCGCTGTAAATAACTTCTTCATATCAGTCTGTTTTTATCCATTCTATCTTTATTCCACGGCGTTCCATTCCGCGGAGCCAGGTCATCTGCCTCTTTGCAAACTGATGGATTGCAATGGCAAGATGCTCTTTCATGTAATCGTAAGAAATCTCTCCGGTAATGTATTGCGTAAGGAACTTGTATTCAAGGCCGTAATAAATCAGGTCTTCAGGTTTGATACCCTTTCCCAGCAGAGTTTTCACCTCGTCAACCATACCGTTTTTCAGCCTTTCCTCCAAGCGACGGTCTATCCTCTGGTTGCGCCTTTCGCGGTCAGGATTCAGGGCAATGTAATGGACATTTTCCGGATGGATTCCGGTTTCTTCCTTTTGCGGAATCCTGTCGTATGCAAGTTCTATCTCAATTGCCCTGATGACTCTTTTCCTAGTGTCAAAATCCGTGTTGTTGTGAGGAATAGTGCCGTGCTTTGCCTTGAGGTCAGAGAGCATCGCGATAAGTTCTTCCATACTCTTTTTCTCCAGTTCAGCACGAAGTTCCGGATCCGGTGCAACTTCCTTAAGGTCATAATCTTTGCACACGGCCTCTATGTATAATCCGCTACCTCCGCAAAGAATCGGGAAGATGTTTTCTCCTTTTAACTTTTCATATACTTTCCGGAAATCTTTCTTGTAGCGGAACAGGTCGTATTTTTCTCCCGCCTCGGCGATATCAATGAGATGATACGGAATCTCTCCGTACTCGGCGATATCCTTGCCGGTGCCGATATCCATTCCGCGGTAGACCTGCCGGGAATCTGCAGAAATGATATGGCACTCCCTGAACGGAATTTCTCCGTTTTTGCACAGGGAGTTAATCCACCTTGCAACCTTCACCGCAAACGCCGTCTTGCCGGAAGCCGTAGGCCCCATAATCACAAGCATATCGCAGAGTGTCCATTCCCGTTTGAAAGAATCCGCCTCCATATTAACAAGATTAACAGGCTTTAGCGTTTATCAAACGCAAGTTATGGATTTTTTGCTCACATTCTTTGTGAGTTTAAGATTATATATTAAATTTGTACACTATAATGTACGTTTATTATGGTTGTAATTAGCTCTTCTGAATTGAGAAGCAACATGAAAAAATACTTGGACATAGCAGCCAAGAATGAAAAGGTTCTCATACAAAGGGGAAAGAATGAAACATTTCTCCTGGTAGCGCAACAGGATTCCGTAGAATATGATTTGTCCCGTTCTATTTCAGTAGACGAAGTCATTTCTAAAGTTCGTGAAGGGTTGGAAGATATGTTTGAGAGAAAAAAGAACTTTAGAAAGATTGCGAAATGAAAGTATTGTTTCTGCCTGAGGTTTCTTCACAGTTTCTTGACCTCATTGAAGTTTTATACGACAAGGGCTACGTCAATTTTTTTGATGAAGCTGTAGATTATTCGGAAACTCTTTTTAGGGATATTCAAACATCGCTGGCATTAAGACCGCACTTACCTGCTCCTGAATATTTCAGCAGTTACGGTAAAGATTTGTTATATGCGGCTTTCATAAAGAACAGGAATACAACTTGGTATGTGTTCTTCAATGTCTACGAAAATGATGGAGAAACAATATATCTTGTGAGGTTTATTAGCAATAATCACGTGATCGCGAAGTATCTTTCTCCGTGCTAATTATTTGTATTACATTTGCGCCTGATGAAGGAGAAGAAGTCCAAAATAAGCATTGCTAACCGCAGGGCCGGGTTCGATTACGAGTTCCTGGAGAATTACACTGCGGGCATTGTCCTGTACGGAACGGAGATAAAGTCCATCCGTGCGGGCAAGGCTTCTTTAGTGGACACTTACTGCATTTTCATTGGTGGAGAACTGTATGTGAAGAACATGCACATCGCCGAGTATTTCTGGGCAAGCTATAACCGCAAGGATCCGAAGCGTGACCGCAAGCTTCTTCTTAACCGCAAGGAACTCAGCAAACTGCAGAGGGCTGTCAAAGAAAAGGGACTCACTATTGTTCCCAAGCGGCTTTTCATCTCCGACAACGGTTACGCCAAGCTGGACATTGCCCTGGCCAAGGGTAAGAAAGAGTACGACAAGAGAGAGTCCATCAAGGACAAGGACCGCCGCCGTGCAGAGCAGCGGGGAGATGATTACTAGGCGTTATTTCAGGTCGTTGAGGTCTACAAGCTTGTTGATTATAGCGTAGACTGTTATGCCGGAGATGGAGTTGATTCCGGTCTTTCTCGATATGTTCTTGCGGTGGGTTGTGACGGTGTGGATAGAAAGGTTGAGCCTGTCTGCTATCTCTTTGTTGGTCAGGCCCTTTGCAACTTCTGCAACAATATCCTTTTCTCTTTGGGAGAGGGTACTTTCCGGTTCGGAATCTTCCGTCGATTTTTCGTCTTCCGCATTCTTTGAAACCGCATCGCTGAGAAGGCGGCTGATGGAAGGAACCAGGAGCCTGTCCTCTATTTCAGTGTGCTTTGCCAGGTCTTCCTCAAGGGAATAGATGTCTTTGAGAATCTCTGTCCTCAGCGATTGGGAATAGCCGTCCGGAAGATATTTGAGGATGGTGTTTTTCAGGTCTGAAAGCTTGTCCTCCATATTGGTGTGGTTTTCCGCAAAAAGATGGAGGTCGAACGGGGCTATATTGTTCTTGTTCCCGTCCAGAAGGCTTTCCAGGAACGGGAAAACCATATCTTCCTCAAAACGGAAATGGCGGTTGATTTCCTCGTCGTAATCGTCGTAGAACTTGTGAAGAATCCTGGCGTTGTTCCGGTCTCCCTCTTCCAGCAGGAGATGGATTTTCTCGTGGAGTTTAGGAAGACTGTTTTGGGAATAGTAACTGTGCGAGGTCTTCAGATATCCGATAAGACGCTTGATGTCCTGAATGGAAAGAGAGTCTGCGCGGGGCTCGTAACCGTCCCGCGAGTAAATGTTGCAGATATCTGTGAGCAGCAGGGAAGACAGGTTGTATCTTGAGCAGACCTCTTCTATCGTGGCCTCGTGGAAGCCAAGCCGGATACCAAGCCTCTCCAGAACGGAAAGGATTGCCGGATTGGCGTTCACCACGTCAGCCAGATGTGTCTTCCCGGTAATCATTGGTTAGTTGCAGTTGCAGACAAGGTTGCGGTCTCCGTAGCCGTCGTCCACCCTGGAAACTGCAGGCCAGAACTTGTTCTCGCGGATCCACTCCAGAGGATAGGCGGCCAGTTCCCTTGAGTAAGGATGGCTCCAGACATCTGCGCAGCACTCGTGTGCCGGATGCGGAGCCTTGGCCACAGGATTGTCTTTAGGGTCGAACTCTCCGGATGCAATCTTCTCGCACTCTGCCTTGATGGTCTTCATTGCCTCAATGAAGCGGTCCATCTCCTCCTTTGGCTCACTCTCTGTAGGCTCAACCATAAGGGTTTCGTGAACAGGGAATGAAAGTGTAGGAGCGTGGAACCCGAAGTCCATCAGCCTCTTGGCGATGTCTGTAGAACCAACTCCATATTTCTTCAGGAAACCCCTGCAGTCCAGAAGGCACTCGTGCGCAACTCTTCCGGTAGCGCCGGAATAAACCGTAGGATATTCATTTTTCAGAGCCTCGGCGATGTAGTTGGCGTTGAGTATGGCAACCTCGCTGGAAGCCTTAAGTCCCTCTGCGCCCAGAAGCTTGATGTAAGCGTGGGTGATAGGGAGAAGGAGAGGATTTCCGTAGAAGGCTGCTGAAACCGAATCCATTCCTCCATTGTTTTCAGCCTCACCAGGCAGATAAGGAGCCAGTTCTGCGGTGCAGCAGATAGGGCCTACACCAGGACCGCCACCGCCGTGAGGCATTGCAAAGGACTTGTGGAGATTCAGGTGGCAGACATCTGCTCCGATTGTTCCTGGATTGGTGAGTCCTATCTGGGCGTTCATGTTTGCTCCATCCATATAAACCCTACCGCCGAACTTGTGGATAGCGTCAACAATCTCCCTGATCTTCACCTCGAAAACTCCGTGGGTGGAAGGATAGGTGATCATCAGGCCGGCCAGGTTCTCGCCTGCGGCCTCGGCTTTCTGTTCCAGTTCCTCGACGTTGATGTTTCCCTTCTCGTCGCAGCCTACCAGAACAATGTCGAATCCTGCCATTGCTGCGGAAGCCGGGTTGGTTCCGTGTGCTGAAGTAGGGATAATCATAACCTTGCGGTTGGTCTGCCCGTTGGCATTGAAGAAGCGGCGGATGGTTGTAAGTCCGGCATACTCTCCGGCAGCGCCAGAGTTCGGCTGGAGGGAGCAGGCTGCAAAACCGGTGATTGTGTTCAGATCCTGCATAAGTTCGCCGATGAGCTGCATATATCCTTCTACTTGGTCTTTTGGAGCCAGAGGATGGACGTTGGTAAGTTCGCTCCAGCTAAGAGGCATCATCTCTACTGCGGCGTTCAGTTTCATTGTGCAGCTTCCCAGAGGAATCATTGAGTGTGCAAGGGAAATATCCTTTCTCTCCAGCATCTTGATGAAGCGCATCATCGCGGTCTCGCTGTGGTATGAATTGAAGACTTTCTGAGTCAGGTATGGAGTCTCCCTCTTCATGAAAGACCTTTCGGCTGGACAATGTCCCTTATGCTCTCCGTTTCCGCAATGGCAGCAAGGCTGGATTCCGAAGATACCCAGAATCTTGTGGGCCTCTTCCTTGCAGCTGAGCTCGTCAAAACTTATCCTGATCTTTCCGCAAGCTGTGTAATGGAAGTTGATTTTCTCCGCGATGGCCTTTGCCTTGATTTCCTCAACGTTGAGCTTCTCACCACCCTTGCCGATGATGCTTATAGTATCGAAGAATTCCTCGCATTCCAGAACATATCCTGCATCTTTCAATTTTGCGGCAACCCTGTGGGCGAAGAGCTCTGCGTTACGAGCGATTGAACGGAGTCCCTCAGGTCCGTGATATACGGCGTACATTCCGCTCATTGTTGCCATAAGGGCGGTTGCGGTACATACGTTGGATGTGGCCTTCTCTCTCTTGATATGCTGCTCCCTTGTCTGGAGGGCAAGCCTTACTGCGCTGTTTCCAAGACGGTCAACAGTTACACCGATGATTCTTCCCGGAACGCTTCTCTTGTATTCCTCCCTGGTTGCCAGATATCCTGCAGTAGGTCCGCCGAATCCCATCGGGAGTCCAAGCCTCTGGGCGCTTCCCACTGCAATGTCGGCTCCCCAGGCAGCAGGTTCCTTGAGGACTGCAAGAGACAGGATGTCGCAGTATGCGGTTACCATTGCCCCGGCCTCGTGCATCTTGGTACAGAATGCCGCATAGTCTCTGACCTCTCCGTTGGCGGCAGGGTACTGAATCAATGCGCCAAAGCACATAGGATCCATCTCCCAGTTTTTCCAGTCGCCGAGGACAACCTTGATTCCCAGGCCTTCCGCCCTTGTGCGGATAACGCTCTTAACCTGCGGGAACACTTCATCATCCACAAAGAGCACATTCTTTCCGGCCTTCTGGGCATCGCGGCTTCTGAGGTTGAACATTACTCTCATTGCCTCTCCGGCAGCCTGGGCGTCGTCCAGCATAGAGCAGTTGGAAAGGGAGAATCCGGTAAGGGAACTGATTACTGTCTGGTAAATCAGCAGAGCCTCAAGTCTTCCCTGTGAGATCTCGGCCTGGTAAGGAGTGTATGAAGTGTACCAGCAAGGGTTTTCGAAGATGTTCCTGATGATTACAGGAAGCACTCCTGTTCCGTAAAATCCCTGGCCTATCAGGGAGCGGAAATTCTTGTTCTTTGAAACCATTTCTTTCAGATGGGCAAGGTATGCGTTCTCTGTCATAGGAGCATCCATCTTAAGGTCTTCCTTCAGTAGGATGTTTTCCGGAACGGTTTGTTTGACAAGTTCTTCCATTGAGTTAACGCCAAGGAAAGAAAGCATCCCGCGGATGTCTTCCTCGCGAGGCCCGATGTGCCTCTGGGCAAATGTGTATGACATATTGTTCTTAAATTTTATTAGTTACAAAAATCGCATCGCCGAGGACATAACCCCGGCGGGAACACACAAAGATAAGACTTAAAATTGTTTTTACTATCTTTGTCCGAAACTAAAACCTGAACATTATGAGTTTGCTCAGCAAAAAAATTTCCGAATTGCAGGAGAGGACCCAGCACGCTCAGCAGGGTGGAGGAGACAAGGCCATAGCAAAACAGATTGCGATGGGAAAACTTCCGGCCCGAGAGCGTATCCGTAAACTCCTGGACGAAGGAACATTCTACGAGTACGACCTCTTCATCCAGCACGACGCGCGCGAGTTTGGAATGGAGAAGAAAGACCTTGCCGGAGACGGCGTGGTTATCGGTACGGGAAAGATCAACGGCCAGCCCGTTGCAGTGTATGCGCAGGACTTTACCGTTGCAGGAGGTTCCTTGGGCAGCATGCACGCCCGCAAGATTACCAAGATTATGGATTATGCCCTGAGGATGAGAATTCCTCTGATCGGCATCAACGATTCCGGTGGAGCCCGTATCCAGGAGGGAGTGAACTCTCTTGCAGGATACGGAGAGATTTTCTTCCGCAACACCCTCAACAGCGGTGTGATTCCTCAGATTTCCGTAATCCTCGGACCTTGTGCAGGTGGTGCAGTTTATTCACCGGCCCTTACGGACTATGTGTTTGTGGTGGACAAGATTTCCAAGATGTTCATTACCGGCCCTGAGGTTATCAAATCCGTTCTCGGAGAGGAAATCGATATGGAGAGCCTCGGCGGAGCAAGGGTACACTGCGAGACCACCGGCAACGCCCATTTCTTTGCAGAGAGCGAGGACGAGTGCTTTGCCCAGATAAAGAAACTGCTTTCCTATCTCCCGGCAAACAACCAGACCAAGGCCGTACCGGGCAAACCGGCCCAGCCGCTGAAGAAATACAACATCGTAAAGACCGTTCCGGCAGACCCTACCGAACCATACGATGTAAGAAATGTTATCCGCGCCCTTGTGGACAACTCGGACTTCTTCGAGGTTCAGGAAATGTGGGCAAAGAACATAGTCATAGGCTATGGAAGGATCGAGGGCCGCACGGTGGGCTTCATAGCCAACCAGCCTATGTATCTTGCCGGTGTTCTGGACTGCGACTCTTCAGACAAGGCTGCAAGGTTCATCCGCTACTGCGACGCTTTCAACATTCCGATTGTGACCCTTGAGGATATGCCTGGCTACCTGCCTGGCGTTGACCAGGAGCACGCAGGCGTTATCCGTCACGGAGCAAAGCTTCTGTATGCATATTCGGAGGCTACCGTTCCAAAGATAACCGTCATCCTGAGAAAGGCTTACGGCGGAGGATATATCGCAATGAACTCCCGTCACCTGAGGGCAGACTTCGTGTTTGCCTGGCCAACTGCAGAGATTGCCGTTATGGGACCTCAGGGAGCCGCCAACATCATCTTCCGCAAGGAAATCATGGAGGCCGAGGATCCTGAGGCAATGCGCAAGAAGAAGGTGGAGGAGTACAAGGAAAAGTTTGCCAACCCTTACGTTGCCGCTTCAAAGGGCTATATAGATTCCGTGATTAACCCTGCAGATACCAGAGAGTTCATCCTGCAGTCTCTGGATATTTCCCAGCAGAAGAATTCCGGCATGCCTAAGAAGAAGCATGGCATCCCACCGTTTTAATGGAGAGCTAACCGTAACAGAGATTGAGTTATGGCAGAAAAGGAAAACACCATCCCTCAGGCAGAAGAGCTTCACACTCTTGCCCCGACCAACGATTCCACAGAATTCCTTGTTCCCGATTCCGGAAAGAAGAAACTCAGAGTCGCTGAGGAAGGCCACGAGTACAAGACATATCTGACCAAGAAATTCCTTGAAAGGAAACCTTGGAAGGCTCCGGATCCGCTTCAGGTCCTTAGCCACATCCCGGGTTCCGTTATAGAGGTTTTTGTAAAGCCGGGCCAGAAGGTCAAGAAGGGAGAAAAACTGATGATCTACGAGGCTATGAAGATGATGAACATAGTCTCCGCTCCTATGGACGGCATCATAAAGGAGGTTCACGCCAAGGAAGGGGAAAAGCTTCCGAAAGGCGCCCTCCTGGTTACTTTTAAGAAACCGGCCAAGAAATAGGAGACATATCGGAAATCATACGGAAGAAGAGGCAGGCAAATGCCTCTTTTTCTTTATATTTGAATGTCAAAAGAAAAAGTATGGAGGGGAAGACAACAGTTGACAAAGGAAAATCCGCAGAGGATTTAGCTGTGTCCTGGTTAAAGGAAAGGGGCCTTGATATTCTTGAAAGGAACTGGAGGTGCCATCATCTTGAAATAGACATAATCGCCGAGGGCCCTATGCTCTCTGCCCAAACCTCGCATACAGTAAATAATTCTCAGCGATTCCTTCATATTGTGGAGGTAAGGAGCAGGGCAGACAATTCTCCGGTAGAGCCGGACCTAACCGTCGATGATAAAAAACAGAAACGCCTTGTCAACGCCGCGGACGCCTATATCCGCAGCCACAGGATTCATCTTGAGGCGGTCTTTGACATTATCGGCATACAGACCTCAGAATCTGAAACAACCATAAGCTTCAGGCCCGATGCTTTCCGTCCGGGCTGGTAAATGGATTTTTACTTTTTCGGGGAAAATGATTAACTTGTGAAACTTTTAGACAAAATATGGTTTCAGACAAATATTGCATAATAATGGCGGGCGGGGTAGGAAGCCGTTTCTGGCCGGTATCCCGAGGCGAGCGTCCAAAGCAGTTTCTGGACATTCTGGGAACAGGCAGAAGTTTTCTTCAGGCAACGGTGGACCGCTTCTCCAAAATAGTTCCGGTTGAGAATATACTCATAGTTTCCGCAAAACAATATGAAGGGCTTATCGCCGAGCAGGTTCCTGAAATTCCAAAGGAGAATGTCCTTCTGGAAAACCGCAAGAGGAACACGGCGCCTTGTATAGCATACGCCACATACAAACTTCTGAAAAAGAACCCGAAGGCCACGATTGTGGTAACTCCGGCGGATCATCTGATACTCAACGGGGATGTCTTTCTTGAGACAGTTGAAACGGCAATGGAATATGCCGCCGCCACTCCGGCTTTATTTACACTCGGCATCAAGCCTACAAGGCCGGAAACACAGTACGGATATATCCAGGCTAACAAGGCAAATCCGGAAATTGTCCGCGGACACGCCTGCTATCAGGTGAAGACCTTTACCGAGAAACCGGACCTGGAGATGGCAAAGGTTCTCTACTCTAGCGGGGAATTCCTGTGGAACTCCGGGATCTTCGTGTGGAACATCCAGACAATCAAGGAGGAACTTCAGGCCCATCTTCCGGATATCGCCGAGGCGTTTTCAGAGATTTCCAGATACTACTATACCACTGAAGAGCAGAAAATTGTGGACAATGTCTACGATTCCATAGACTCCATATCCATAGATTACGGGGTTATGGAAAAGACAGAGCGCTGCCGGGTATTCGAGGGCTCGTTCGGATGGAGCGATCTTGGAACCTGGGAGAGCCTCTATGTCCAGAGCCCTAAGGATGCCGCCGGAAATCTTGTGAACACATCCACGACGATGCTGGATGGGGTAAAAAACAGCATAATAGTATCTGCCGAAAAAGAAAAGCTGCTTGTGGTCAAGAATCTGGAGAACTTTGTGGTAATCAGCACTCCGGACGTTCTTCTGGTTTGCCCTAGAGACGAGAAGCAGCTCAAGGCCATAACGGCAGAACTTGCCATGAACAACCTTACAGACTATTTGTAAAATTTAAGACGAATCATATATGGATCCAGTAAAAGTACAAGTACATAGTGAAATAGGCCGGTTGCGCGGAGTGATTCTGCATACCCCGGGAGACGAAGTGGAGAATATGACACCGAGAATCGCGCAGAGGGCCCTTTACAGTGACATTTTAAATCTTTCCATAGCACAGAAGGAATATGCGCAGGTTTCCGGAGTCCTGAACAAATGGACAAAGACCTATCAGGTAAACGATCTTCTGGAGGCAGTCCTGGATGATCCGGGAGACAAGAGCATGTTGCTGAGGCGCATCTGCTCCATAGAGAATGTTCCGGAGTATTTCGACAAGCTTATGGATACCCCGGCAAAGAAACTTGCAAAGCTTCTGATAGAGGGTCTTCCGGCAAAAATCGAGACACTGACAGCTTTCCTCGCCGATGAATATTATGCGCTCAGCCCTCTGTACAATTTCTATTTCACCAGGGACGCATCCGCTTCCATAGGGGAAGACGTGCTTATCTGCAAGATGGCAAACAGGGTGAGAGTGAGGGAATCGCTGATTATGGAAGCAATCTTCTCCAACCCGAGGCTGTTTGACTGCACCATCATAGACGCTAACCAGTTCTCCAAGGAAGT
The DNA here is from genome assembly GCA_017550655.1 of Bacteroidales bacterium. Lineage (GTDB taxonomy): Bacteria > Bacteroidota > Bacteroidia > Bacteroidales > UBA932 > Egerieousia. Next base: position 486,851 of record JAFZOK010000013.1, read on the forward strand.
TGCGGGAGAAGGAGGAATAGCAGGCAGCACGGTAAAGAACAACGTGAGTGTGGAAGGTGGAGACATCCTGGTCATAGACAAGAACATTCTCCTTGTGGGTAATGGACTGAGAACCACATCACAGGGTATAGACCGGCTTGTCCAGCGTTTCTGCCAGGATAAGGACGGAGAGCAGAAGCACATCATAGTGCAGCAGCTTCCGGACGATGTGGAGAGTTTCATCCACATGGATATGGTATTCACGATGCTGGACAGGGATGCCTGCCTTATCTACGAGCCTCTGATTCTGTGGGAGAACCAGTACCGTACCGTCCATATCACAATCGAGGGCGGCAGGGTAAAGAAGATTCGGGACGAACAAAATGTTCTTTCCACCCTCAGGAAACTTGGCAAGGATCTGGAGCCTGTTTTCTGCGGAGGAGACGAGGACGAGTGGAACGCGGACCGCGAGCAGTGGCACAGCGGAGCCAACAGCTTTGCAATTGCCCCGGGCAAGATTCTTTCATACGCCAGAAACGTGCATACCCTCAACGCATTGAGCCAGGCCGGCTTCAACGTTGTTGCGGCCAACGATGTCATAGACGGCAAGGTGGATCTTGAGAAAGAAAAGCGCTGCGTCATCACTATTGAAGGCAGCGAGCTTCCGAGAGGCGGCGGCGGAGCCAGATGCATGACCATGCCGGTTCTCAGAGACGACATATAGCCAAGATTGAGTATATTTGCACCCCGAAAAACACCAACAAGATGGATCGCAAAGACATAGACAACCTGCTGGACAAAATAGAGCAGTTCCGTGCGGAAAAACTCCAGGACGTGGAGGAACTCAGAGTTAAACTCCTTGGCAAGAAGGGCGAGATAACCCGCCTGTTCGAGGAATTCCGTTCCGTGGCTCCGGAAATGAAGAGAGAGTTCGGTAAAGTCCTTAACGAACTCAAGACCAAGGCGGCAGAAAAGATCGAATCGCTGAGGGAGTCTTTTGAAGACATTCTGGATACAGATACAAAGACGGATTTCACAAAGCCGGGAGACGCTTTTGAACTTGGCACCCGCCATCCTATTTCCCTTGTAAGAGAGGAGATTCTGGATATCTTCGGCAGGTTCGGCTTTGCGGTTGCAGAGGGTCCGGAAATCGAGGACGACTGGCACGTGTTCTCCGCCCTGAACTTCCCTCCGGAGCATCCGGCAAGGGATATGCAGGATACCTTCTTCATCAATCCTGCGGGTGACGATCCGATTCTTCTGAGAACCCACACTTCCAGCGTTCAGGTCCGCACCATGGAAAGGCAGAAACCTCCTATCAGGGTTGTCTGCCCGGGCAGGGTTTTCCGTAACGAGGCAATCAGTGCAAGAGCCCACTGCATCTTCCATCAGGTGGAGGGTCTGTACATAGACGAGGGCGTAAGCTTCGCAGACCTCAAGCAGGCCATACTGCTCTTTGTTCAGGAGATGTTCGGTCCTCAGACACAGATCCGCATGAGGCCTTCATACTTCCCGTTCACAGAGCCGAGCACAGAGGTTGACATCAGCTGCAACATCTGCGGCGGCAAGGGATGCAACATCTGCAAGGGAACCGGCTGGCTGGAGATCATGGGTGCCGGAATGGTGGACCCTAACGTTCTTGAAGCCAGTGGCATAGACAGCACCAAATACACCGGATTCGCATTCGGTATGGGTATTGAGCGTATCGCGATGCTTAAGTGGATGGTCAACGACCTCCGCCACTACTTCGAGAATGACGCACGCTTCCTGAAGGAATTCCGCAGCGTCCTTTAATTACCTTACAAACACTACGTTGCTTGGGGAGGATTTTTCTTTCCCGTTGATTGCTACAACCACATAGTTTTCCGTCCTTTCGCTCACAGCGAATTCATTCTCTGTGGTCTGCCCGACCAGTCCGCCTTCCCAGGTTGCGCTGAATCCGTCCGGGGAATACTTTGATATGTAAAGCCTGTAGATTGCATAGCTCTTTGCGGCAGGGCTTTTCTCCCATCTGATTACCCCGTCCTTTTCCGTTACGGTTACAGGAGCCGGAACAATGTCTGAAGATGTTCCGAGTTTAGGTATCAGGCTCGGGTACGGGTAAATCTTTTCCTTCAGGCACGCCAGGAAATCAGGACGGAACAGGCTGTGGGTGGTAAACCAGATGTTGCCCTGCACAAAGTCAGCATCCCGGCATTCATCTACCTGGAGCACATATTCGTCCATAGTGTCGAAACCCTTTTCCTTATAGCGGTAGGCGGCAAGTCCCGGCAGGCAAGGCACTCCATTCATAATTGGCTCCCAGCTGTCCAGCACCTTCTTGAAATCAGCGATCCTGTGGCCGTGCTGCCAGTAAATCTGCGGGGCAAGGTAATCTATTGTTCCCTCAGCGATCCAGTACTGCGGATCGGCATAGAGTTTCTGGGTGTTGACAAGCCTTCCTCCCGGACTTACTCCGAAAATGGCATTAGGCTTGGTGTCGTGGGTTGCCTTATGCATCGCCGCCACAATCTTGTTCACGTTTTCTTCCCTCCATCTTCCAAGCTCCATTCCGTTACCGTATTTCTGATACCATGAGGCATCATCCCAGGTTCTTCCGTCGTTGAGCTTGTTTATGGTCTTCTTGAGTGCGGCTATCTCGTCCTTGTCGGTCAGCGTCTTGAGGCTGTCCCTGAGCTTTGGCAGCACCTCCAGTTTCTCCCTAAGCCCGTCCGGATAGAAGAAATCGTCGATATGCGCTCCGTCCAGGTCGTAGTTGCTCATTACCTCAAAGATGACATCGTAGAGATACTGGATAACCTCCGGATTTCCCGGGTTCCAGTACATTGTCTTGCCGTATTTGATCACCCTGTCCGGATGCTTGTAGCAAAGATGCTTCTTGACCCTGTCGGCATCCACGCCTCCCACTCTCATCGGGTTGAACCATCCGTGAATCTGCATCCCCAGGCTGTGGGCGGTTTCTATCGCGAGCTTCAGAGGATCATATCCGGGATCTTCTCCCTGCACTCCGGTAAGATTGTGGTCCCAAGGCAGAATCTTTGACTTGTAATAAGCCTCGGAATTGCAGCAGAGCTGCATAATCACCACATTGCATCCGGTTTCCTTGATCTTTGTGATAACATTCACAAGGGCTCTTTTCTGGGAATCCCTCTGCCTTTCAATCCTGAGTTTCTGCTCGTGGCGGCTTTCTCCCTTCAAACGGGAAAGGTTTACCCGGAGCTTCTTCGGCCAGTCGGAACCCCTTACGGTAGTAAGCCAGGCTCCCCTGAACTCGTGGTTAACCTCCACTCTGTCTGTCAGGGGGTTGAATACTTTGCTTCTATTGTTTTGCTGTGCAGGTGCGCCAGGGCAGAAAATCGCTGAGAATGCCAATGCGCAAAGGATTGTTTTCAGGGTTTTGTTTTTCATACCCCAAATTTAGAAAAAACTGAAAATTTTTGCAGAACAAAAAAGATTGCTATATTTGCAGTCCCATTGCGGAAATAGCTCAGTTGGTAGAGCACAACCTTGCCAAGGTTGGGGTCGCGGGTCCGAGTCCCGTTTTCCGCTCGAAGTTTTCATAATTTGAAGTGCTGCCTCTCTGGAGATATCCCGGGAGGCTTTTAAGAGGCCCAGGTGGTGGAATGGTAGACACGCTACTTTGAGGGGGTAGTGCCAGAAATGGTGTGCAGGTTCGACTCTTGTCCTGGGCACGAAAGACCGACCAAAAGAAATTGGCCGGTCTTTTTCGAAAAGGAGCTCGGGTGGTGAAATTGGTATACACGCCGGACTTAAAATCCTGTGGACAGAAATGTCCGTACGGGTTCGATTCCCGTCCCGAGCACAAATAAGACTTTGCAAGTTGTCAAAAATCAGACACTTACAAAGTCTTTATTTTTTGCATTCACCAAATTTGGTCACCATTTGGTCACCATTCTCGAAATTGCCCTTATTGGTGACAATCATTATTTATTGGTATCCTATCGGATTTCAAACAGGTTAAGGAAGCCTGTCATCATAAAGACGCTGCGGATGTCGTCGTTGATGTTCTCGATTATCACCTTGCCCTTTTTGTCTTCAGCCGCTTTCCGGAGGGTTAGAAAAATCCTGAGGCCGGAACTGGAAATATAGGTCAGGTCCTTGCAGTCGATGATTATGGTCTTGCCTGCCTCTTCCAGGAGCGGATTGATTATCGGGTTGGCTTCCTGGGCTGCCGGGGTGTCGAGACGGCCTGTGAAGGCAATGGTAATCTGGCCTTCTTCTTTGGTGACTTTAGTTTTCATATTATCTTATTCTTTTTGTTAGCGTAAGTATGTTCTTGTTATCCTGGCGTTTGTAGGTGACGCTGTCCATAATCTTCCTGTACATGTGGATACCGAGTCCACCTACAGGCCGGTCTTCTGCATTCTGGTCAATGTCCACATCCGGAACGGCGGTAGGGTCAAACGGCTTGCCGCTGTCTGTTACGGTGAAGGTTATTTCATCTTCCGTTGTCTGTGCGCTTATGTCTGCGGTTTTTGAACCGGAATACATTATCACGTTGCTCACGGCCTCTTCCATTGCAAGATTTATGCTGGATTTAAGAGATTCAGGAATGTCTTTTTCCTCAGCGATTTTGCCGATGAACTTTTCAAGCTCGTGAATCTGGCTGATGTCGTTTGAAAGAGTAATGCTTTGCACTGATTTGATTTTAGTCTGGTTGTTGAGATAATGGAAGAAGAGCATTGTAAGGTCGTCGCTCTGAGGAGCGTCCTTTACGAATCCGGCAACAGCTTTCTTTACATTGTCCAGATGAGTCTGGGCCGGTTTTCTTCCGGAAAGCGTTTCCTTAAGCCTTTGGAGCCCGAACATTCCGTGAGTAGGGTTTTCAGCTTCTGTAATACCGTCTGTATAAAGGAAGACGGCATCGTCATAGTGGAGGTCAATTTCCTGGAGGGTGTATTCCTTGTTCCTGATAACACCGAGCGGAAGGTTAGGATCCACAGGCAGTTCTCCAATCTTGTCCGTAAAGATCAGGGGAGCGTTGTGCCCGGCGTTGCAGTACTGCATCTTTCCGGTCTTGAGGTCCAGTACGCAGCATATGAAGGTGACAAACATATTGCTTTCGTTCATATCTGACATACTGTTGTTCATAGTGGAGACTATCTCCTTCGGATTGTCATGGTGGGCTGATACGCTGCGGAATAGGCTTCTTGTCACAGCCATCAGCAAAGAGGCGGGAACGCCCTTTCCGGCCACATCGCCGATGCAGAAGAAGAGTTTCTCGTCCCTGATGAAAAAGTCGTACAGGTCTCCACTGACTTCCTTTGCCGGAACCAGGGCGGCTGAAAGATCTATGTCTTCCCTCTCCGGGAACGGAGGAAATGTCTTTGGAATCATAGACATCTGGATATCGCTGGCAATCTTCAGCTCGCTTTCCATCTTCTCCTTCTTCTCCGATATGTACTTGAATTTGAGCTGGCTTTTGGCTATTGCGCGGAAAATCAGGATTAACAGCAGAAGGCCAAGAACCTGAAGCAACCTTATCAGACCGTTCAGTTTCTTCAGGCCGGCAAACATCTCTTTTTCGGGAATGATGATGTTCATGGCCCATCCGGTCTTGTCGATTGGAGTATAGTAAACCATGTTCTTGGTGCCGTTGTGCGTTACCTGGATACTGCCGCTTTCTCTGTTCAGCATTGCCCTGTTGAGGGCGTTGAATGAAGCGGTGTCTTCTACTTTGGTGGCATATTCGTCTATGGTGGTGGTCATTATCAGACTGTCGTCCGGACTGACCATAAGCCTGCCTGTGCGGCTGACAACCGTACTGAAGGCTCCGGGATATATCTTGATGTCATTTACAAGTGCCTTAAGCCACTCAAGGTCAATGTCCGCGGTAAGCACGGCGGCCGTTCTCCCCTGGTTGTCTTTAATCGGGACGGAATAGGTGGTCATCAGGATTTCCCCTCCGCCCGTGTCTACGTAAGGTTCAGACCAATATCCCTTGTCCAGTTCAATAGGTTTTGTAAACCATTCTTGAGACGGGTAGTCGTACTCCTGGGTAGCAAGGGATGTCTCAATGATTTTCCCGTTGGTTATGGCCGTATATGGCGAATACAGAGGTCTGTCCTTATAATAATTTGGCACTATGGCAATTGTAGACCCGGCGATTATCGGGTTGTTGTTCACGATCAGCTTCGGAATATTGGCAAGGCTGTCCGGAATCTGAAGGCACCATTGCGCCAGCCAGACATTGTTCCTTACGGCACTTTCCGCCTGGTTCACCACGTTAAGGATTCCGCTTTTGATTGCGTCAAGCTGGCTTTCGGCCTTGGTTTTGGCTTCGTCCCGGATACCCTTCTGCGCATAATATGCCTGGATAAGGGAAATGGCCCCGAGAATAGCCACGGCAACAATGATTAGCAGAAGGCCAGTCCATCTGGTTCTTCTTTTCACCGCTTTCTCCGCAATTTTTTTTGCATGCTCTTTCAGGTTCATAATACAGATTTTAGCGCAGCCCTGAAATTAGGCATAGGGCATTTGGTGTCTCTTTCTATGATAAGTGTCTTGAGGCCGGCATACGGGCGTATCATTTCTTCAGTGTCCTTGAGGCTGATACCTTCTCCGAAATACAGAGGGGCAAACGTGTCCCAGCTTTTCATTGCCACAGGCTTGGTCATGTGGTAGGTTTCCTGTATGAATTCCTCGTCGCTGAGGTAGCAGCACAGGTAAACCATTCCTACGTCAAACAGGTGATTGCCGCGGCCGAAATCGCCGAGGTCTATGAAATACCTTTTGCCCTCCGGCGTGAAGATTGCATTGGAGAACTGAAGGTCTCCGTGCAGGGCGGTGTTTTCATCCGGAGTGTCAGCGATGAATCTTCCCAGCCTGTCCTTCTCTTTTACCGTGAAGAACGGATTCTCTTCCAGAAGGCGGAAGTAGCGGTCCTTCACATTCCCGAATTCGTTTGGGTTGAGCTGTATCTTATGGAGTTCCAGGCACATCTGCGCGAATTCGGAGACATATTGAGGAATCTTTTCCGGATTGTCTCCTATTGCTCTGGAATAGGAAGTCTTTCCCTTTATCCTTCTGAAACGGATGCCGTAGCGGCCGTCTTCCGTTACAACATATTCTCCCGGTTCCGGAGTGGGGATGCCCAGTTCATAGACCTTACGGGCCATGAGCATCTCGTCCAGAGGCTGTGAAATCTTTCCGGGGAAATAAAGTTTGAGCATCACGGACGTGTCTGTCCTGTGGTCATAACTTTCTCCGTTGGCTCCTCCTCCGGTAAGGACATAATCGCTGAGGGAAATCTTTATTGGCTTCATTTGAATACTTGGTTTATAAGTGATTCGAACTCCTTGAAGGCAAACGTGTCCTGAAGTTCCCTCAGAGAATCCGCCAGACCCCTGTAATGCCATTCGTGGTCTTTCTTGTCAGTTACATGGAATATCTTCCAGAGCCCGTCTCCCTTTTCCGCATAGTCTCTGGCTATGGCTCTCATATTGGAGAGTTTGTCTCCCAGAGCAACAATCTTCGTGTCGCGGGGAGCCTTTGCAAGCCGCTCTATTGCACCTCTTTTGCGGTCGTGCCAGCTTTCTTCCTCGCTTCTGCCCTCAATTCCCTTGTCGCTTTCGGCATCAACGATGGATGCTATCCTGTCTCCGAACTCCTCCCTGATCTGGTCTATGGTCACGCCGGTGTCTTCCACGGTGTCGTGAAGGACAGCCGCGGCAAGAAGCTCCTGGTCTGAAGTCATTGTTGCCACAATCTCCACGGCTTCCATAGGATGCACTATGTACGGGAAACCCTTACCCCTTCTTTCTGTTCCGGAATGGGCGTTGACGGCGAATCTTATCGCTCTGTCAAGAAGCTCGGTGTCAAGTGGTTTGTTTGCCATTTTACTGGTTCATGAAAGGAAGTTCCTTTGCTTGTTCTACAATCATTTCCGCAACAGTTTCGTTGCTTTTTTCCTTGCCGTTGAGAAGGTCGAAGAAATAGCGCACTCCGCCTTTTCCCCAGCCCTTCTTCAAGATGTATGCTATGCAGAGGTTCTGAGGGCCGATTGAAGAGGAAACAATATCCAGGTCTGTAAGGCCCATCTGGTAGCAGGCAATCTGGTAAGCTCCCTCAAAATTGTCTTTTATAATCTTGTGGATATCCCCCAGGGTATTGCAGCCGATGCCTTTGAAGACTGCAAGATACGGCAGCAGGGAAACCTCCTGGATTTCTGCCTGGTTCACGGCGGCTATCTTCTTGTTTATCTGCCTGAAAGGATCCATATCCAGGAAGCTGCGGAAGGAGTCTCCGTCAAGCGGAACTTCATCAAGGTTTCCGGAAGCGACCAGTTTGTGGATTTTCCTTCTGTAGTCCGTGAGCTCGGAGCGTATCTTGCTGAACTCTTCGTCTATCAGTTCCAGCATTCCGGCAAGGCGGCTCATTGAGCGCATGTACCTTTTAGGAATCTCCACTCCGGACTTGTAGCCCGTGTCGTGGTCCAGGTTTGCCCAGGCGTGCTGGAGCACTGTCCTCATCTGGATCTCGAACTTGTACGGGAAGCCTTCTGCAGTGCAGACATAATGCAGAGAGAGATAGCCGAAACTGTCTATATCGTGGAGCTTGCGCTTGTCTATGCTGTTTTCCCAGTCCACGTCAAATAACCTTTCGATTGCCGTGGCAACCTTGTCCACATCGTCTATGTAGTAGGTAATCAGACGCACCCCCAGAATGTCTGTAATATCTGCCAGGCTCTTGTATTTGGTGCCTTTCCTCTCCAGTTTTCCTTCAAGGGAGCTTTCCGTCTTGATTCTGGACTCGATGCTGGCCAGATGGATTCCAGCTTCCTTCAAAGTCTGTTTCAGAAGGGCGACAATCCTGGCTTCAGCCTCCTCGAATTCAGGACGCTTGTCTTTGTATTCCTGCAGGATAGCCAGGCAATGAGAATCTAGATGAGGGGTGTGGGACATTGTCATTCTGTTCAAAAATTCAGTTAATTTTTCAAAGTTAAGCATTTATTTGATTTAAGGTGTGCAATAAAAACATTTATATTTGCAACATAAACAGTTACAGAAATGAAACCATTATCGGTCAAAACTGCCGGCAGACTTGTTCTTATAGCCTTTGCCGCATTGTTTGTCAACAATATTGCATCCGCCCAGGACTGGAACGGAAGACGCTACATAACTGAAGATTCCGGCAAGTGCCATGACATTATAGTCCAAATGATTACAAGTGATGAATCATTCAAGAGCATGCCAGTGTCGGAAAGGCAGACATTACAGATGTTTTTCTCTATTGCAGAAATGAACATGGCAATTGTATTCAAGAGCAAGAACCGCTATGTCTCTACGGCAATGTTCAAGATCAACGACAAGATAGCCCAGGCCATTGGAGTGGGAAATGCAGAAATGGATAATGCAAGACAGGCTCTGGCCGAGATAAGCAATGATACCAAGATAATAGGAACTTACTCCATTGAAAACGGCATCCTGACCTTAATTTCAAAAGACGGAACAAAAGAAACATATAAACTTCTAGACAAAGACGGCAAGAGGATCCAGTCAGAACTTCCGGACAAATTGATCTACAAGCAGGCTAAATGAATTATTTCCGCCGCACCGCACACAAGCTGAGAGAATACTTCATACTCCTTTGGCACGGCATAACCCATCCGAAGGAGAGCAAGCGGTACGACATGAAGGGTATGAACCAAACCCATACCTGCAAGAACTGCGGCCTGGAATACAAGGGAAAATTCTGCCCGAGATGCGGCCAGAAAGCCAACATCAGCAGGCTTACGCCAAGGAATCTCCTTTCCAATACGCTGGAAGTCTGGGACTTCAACAACAAGAGTGTGCCGGGAACCATCCTGGAACTGTTCTACAGGCCAGGCCATTTCATCCGAGATTACCTTAACGGCCACCGCGCACCGTACTATGCTCCGATTAAACTGCTGTTCCTCCTCTGCGTCATATTCGCGATAGAAATCGGGATAGGTCTTGTCAAGGATAAAAACGAGTCCCGCGACAAACTTGCCAAATACGAAAATCCCGCCAACAATAGAATTCCGGCAGACTCTCTGGAGTGGGCCTGGGCAGGCGATGACGACGAGGATGATGAGGAGGACTATGAGTTCAAGGGACCGGTAGAATCCATAACTGTTGACACGAGTCTTGATTCTCTTAAACTGAACGGCACGGTGCATACCATAGATAGCGAAAAGGCTCAATACATCATCGCCGATTTCATCATATACGGAAAGAAGGCAAAAAAACTCAAAGATGATAACCAGGCCATCTATATCATTATTCTGAACATTACCCTGGCCTTTATCTGCTGGCGGGTATTCAGGAAGGAAACAGTTATGGGGCATCTTTCCTACACAGAGCATTTCTTCATACAGATATACATCAGCTGCCAGATGCTGATTCTGTCAATACTGATTCTTCCGTTCCTGAAGCCAGGGGCAACGTTGCCGGGTTTCGTGCTTCCGGCTTTAATGGTATGGGATTTCAAGCAGCTGTTCCAGATATCCTGGTGGAGAAGTCTATGGAAAACCATCTGGGTTCTTGTCCTCAATACTTTTATGCTTATCCTTGCGGCAACCTTGCTATTCGTGCTGGTGACATATATCCTGGCCGCAAAGTACGGTGCCCTGTAAGACCGGCCTGAATTTCGTATATTTGCAATATGGAACACAAAATCAGAATCAAAGAAGAGGCGGCAAGATGTCTTCTCTGCAACGACGCCCCTTGTACCAAGGTTTGTGTCAGGGGATTAGATCCGGCCCGCGGACTGCGTGCAATTAAGTTTGACAATCTGGAATGTGCAGGACTGTACTTTTCCAGTGAAGGGTGCGGCGGATGTGACGCACCTTGTGAAAAGGGATGTATCCACTATGATTTCCCTATCCGCATAAAGGATGTGGCCGGGCAAGTTGTCAAGAGGGAGGAAAAACCTGAGGCAGACCTCTCCATTGATTTCTGCGGTATCCATTGCGAGAATCCTTTCTTCCTGGCTTCATCGGCGATCTGTACCAATTATGAAATGGTTGCAAACGCCTTTGAGATGGGATGGGGCGGTGTTGTCTACAAGACTATCTGCCTTGAGGAGATAAACGAGGTCTCTCCAAGATTCGATTCAGTGGAGGATGAGAAGGGCGAATTCTGGGGATTCCGTAATATGGAGCAGCTCTCCGAGAACCCGCCCGAGGTTGATTTTGACATTCTTAAGAGACTTAAACAAAACTATCCGGACAAGGTTGTCATTGCCTCCATTATGGGAAAAAGTGAGGAAGAGTGGGTTAAACTTGCAAAGACCGCAGAAGCGGCCGGAGTGGATGCGGTTGAGTTAAACTACTCCTGTCCACAGATGAAATATGCGGGAATGGGCAGTGACGTAGGGCAGAACAGCGAGCTGGTAACCATTTACACTCACTTTGTCAAGCAGGCGGTGAAGATCCCGGTCATTCCGAAAATGACTCCGAATATCACCAACATAATGACTCCCGCGCAGGCGGCTTACTTCTCCGGTGCGGATGCCGTTGCCGCAATCAACACCATCAAGTCCATTACAATGAGTAACGACTCTGCCGTTTCAGGCAAAAAGACCACGTCCGGCTATTCCGGCAAGGCCATTAAACCAATTGCTCTCAGACACGTACTGGATATAACCAAGCACCCTCTTCTGAAAGGATTGCAGGTGAGCGGAATCGGAGGTATTGAAACTTGGCGGGACGCTTTGGAGTTCCTTCAGCTGGGCTGCAACAACACTCAGATCTGTACGGCAGTTATGCAATACGGCTACAGAATCATAGATGATCTGATAGACGGTCTTTCCAATTATATGCAGACGCACAATATTGCACATCTGTCGGATATTGTGGGAAGTGAACTTCCTTCGTTTGTCCGTGCGGACTATCTGGACAGGGACACCTTTGTCATGCCTACTGTTGACAGGGAGAAATGTCTTGGTTGCGGACGCTGCTACATCTCCTGCAGAGACGGCGGACATCAGGCAATTGAGTTTGACGGGGAGCGTAAGCCGCACATCCTGGGAAAGAAATGCGTGGGTTGTCACCTCTGCCGCCTCGTCTGCCCGAGTGGGGCCATAGGAATAGCCAGGAGGGTTAATAAACGCAAGAATTAGTTTAAAAATCAAATATCATGAAGAAAGTATTTTTGACGCTTATGGCGGTTCTGGCCTTTGCGGGCCTTAGGGCACAGGAGGTTAATGTTGAAGTGAGCCCTATCAATGAAAGCACTCTGGAACAAGAGGGATTCAACGTATTCTTCCTTAACAGCATGAATTTCGGATTTGTCTCTCCACTGAGCCAGCCGGAAGGAATGGGAGCAAAGCACTTTGGCTCCTATGAATTGGGTATCAACGTGTTTGAACTTTCCTACACTCCTGTTGTGGGCCAGAATGTTTCATTCGCGATGGGACTGGCAGACAGGTTCTTCAAGACCCGCCACAAATCTATCATTAACAATAGAGACGGTGTTTATTTCCTTGAACCGTTCCCTGCAGGGACAGAGGGTAACCGCAAGAGAAAATCCAGACTGGATGTTTACAGCCTTAACGCTTCTGTTGGCTACAAGGTCAAGGTTTCAGACCAGTTAAACATCGGCTTTGATGTAATCGGCAACTACAACTTCGGGGCAAAGAGCGTGTCCAAGTACAAGATGGGAGGAGACAAGAAAAAAATCACCCACAGGCATTTCAAGACACAGAAGTTCACTCCGGAATACAGGATAACCTTCGGGTTCGAGGATGTTGACTTTTATATAAAGTTTGCTCCGCATTCCCTCTTCCAGAAGGAATATGGTCCTAAGCTTACCTATATGTCCATAGGTTTCCTCTTCTAGAAATTATTCTATTACCCAAGCTTGTATCTATGAAACACTGGAGTCTTTTGTTGCTTGCCTTCTTGTTCTCTCTGACGGTTAAGGCGCAATCATACGAATACGGGAAGCTTCGCTGCGCGGACGGCGATACCCTCCTTTACCGTTATCTCGTTCCGCAAAAGACGGATAATATCGAAAAGTATCCTCTTGTCCTTTATCTGCACACTTCCGGCGAAAGGGGCAACGACAATGAAAGAACCACCTTTGGAGCCCAGATGTTCCAAAATCCTTGTAATCGCGATGATTATCCGTGCTTTGTTATTGTGCCGCAGTGCCCGGAGGGCCGTACCTGGGCATTTGACAAGAGCCCGGGCTCCTACGATTTCCCGAAGGATTACCCCGAGAGCAAGATGATGAAACAGGTAATGGAACTCGTGCGTCTTTTCATGCAGCGTCCAGACGTAGATCCGGACAGGGTGTACATCTATGGAATGTCTATGGGCGGAATCGGCGCTTTTGATGCAGTGGCTCGTCATCCGGATATCTTTGCCGCTGCGGTTCCTATCTGTGGAGACATCAACCCTGACAGGCTTGGAAATTTCGAGGGCGTGTCCTGGAGTCTTTACCACGGTGACAGTGACCCAGCCGTTCCGGTTTCAGGTTCCAGGGATGCCTACCGTGCCCTGAAGGCCGCGGGAGCGGATGTCCGCTACCACGAGTTCCCGGGTTGCGGACACGTCTGCTGGTGGAAAGCCTTCGAGATGCCGGATTTCATGTCATGGATGTTCTCCAAGAGCAAGAAGAAGGTCAAGACCCAATAACAATTGCTAGCAAAAACCACATTATTTCTGTCTGGCACTTTACTTTTGATTTTTCGCCGAGTCAAAAAGTATAGCAATTAATCAAGTGTTCATAGATTCGTTTTTTTCGATTAGTTGTCGCGGGAGTTGCTTTTGTGGCTCCCGCTTTCTATTTTTGTCTGGCGTAGAAATCTAGTTTTATGAATGTTTTGAGAAGATTGGCGCTGATGCTGGCCCTGTGTTTTTCCTTTGGGGCCTCTTATGCGCAGTTTGATATAGGGCAGCCGGTTAAATGGAAGGCTTCTCTGGAAGAGTTGTCTGACGGAGTGTTTGAGGTTCAGGTTGCTGCAGTGATTAACAAGGAGTGGCACACATACGGGCTGGGGCCATACGACGGAGGCCCTAATCCAACAATCCTGACTGTTGTGGGAGAGGGGGTTGAGCTTGTTGGGGAACCTTATGTGAAGCAGGGCGGAAAGAAGGTCTTTGACGATGTGTTCGGAATGGAAATAGACCTTCTGGAAGACGGGGATGTTATTGCCCAGAAGGTTAAGCTGGGGGCAGGGGCCGGAAAGATTGACGTGGGCGTGGAGTGGCAGGCCTGCACGGAAGGAAGCTGCGCCCCTCCGGATGAGGTTCACCTGACGCTTTCCGCTCCGGAGACCGTTGCCGCACCGGAAGGAAAGAAGGCAGGTTCCCTGTGGGGCTTCATTCTGGAAGCCATCGGATGGGGGCTGCTGGCTCTTCTGACTCCTTGCGTGTTCCCGATGATTCCTATGACAGTTTCCTTCTTCCTGAAGCAGAACGAGAAGAATCCGGCAAAGGGAAAGTTCATGGCGCTGCTCTACGGAATCTGCATAGTGCTGATTTACACCATCCCTATAGCGGTGATAATCCTCCTGACAAGGCTTATCAGCGGCAATATGGCCGCGGATATCTTCAACTGGATTGCCACCAGCTGGATCAACGTGATCTTCTTCCTGATTTTTGTGCTGTTCGCACTTAGTTTCTTCGGGGCGTTCGAGTTGGTGCTTCCGAGTTCTGTGGTCAACAAGGCCGACAGCAAATCCAATCGCGGAGGAATAATAGGGGTGTTCTTTATGGCGCTTACCCTGGTGCTGGTTTCATTCTCCTGCACAGGCCCTATTGTCGGCTCGGCGATAATCAAGAGCATGCAGGGAGAGATAATGACGCCGATTATCGTGATGCTGGTGTTCTCCATTGTTTTCGCCATTCCGTTCACGATATTCGCCTTTGCTCCGTCTTTGCTTAAAAAGTTGCCGAAGAGCGGAGGATGGCTCAACAGCGTTAAGGTGGTGCTGGGATTCATTGAGCTGGCTCTGGGCATGAAGTTCCTGAGCGTGGCGGACCAGACCTACCACTGGGGAATTCTGGACAGGGAGGTTTATCTGGCGTTCTGGATTGTGATTGCCGGACTGCTGGGAATGTATCTTATCGGCAAGCTGAGGTTCAAATACGATTCTCCTAAGGAATATGTAGGTGTAGGAAGGCTTATTCTGGCAATAATCACCTTTGCGTTTATGGTGTATATGATTCCGGGTCTGTGGGGTGCGCCTCTGAAGGCCTTGAGCGGATATCTTCCTCCAATGCAGACGCAGGACTTTGTGGTGGTGCACACAAGCGGAGCGGAAATGGGAACCTTCGGATTCTCCACAGAGGCGGAGAAAGCAGTGCTTGCAGACAGAAAGTACTCGGACAAGCTGCACCTTCCGCACGGCCTGGTGGGATACTTTACCTTTGACGAGGCCCTTAAAGCATCCAGGGAGCAGGGCAAGCCGATATTCTTCGACTTTACCGGGCACGGCTGCGTTAACTGCCGCGAGATGGAGGCCAGGGTCTGGAGCGATCCGAAAGTTCTGGACATGCTCAGAAACGACTTTGTGATCTGCTCCCTCTACGGAGACGACAAGATGGAGGTGCTGCCGGAAGATTACCGCACGCTTGAAGACGGTACTGTCCTCAAGGGAATGGGCAAGATAAACTCCCGCTTCGTGATGGAGAAGTTCAACGCCAATGCCCAGCCGTTCTACCTGGTGCTGGATTCAGACGGAAATCCGCTGGTTGAGCCTATGGGCTACAACCTCAATGTGGACAATTACGTCGATTTTCTGAAGAAAGGCCTTTCCGCCTACGGCAAATAATCAGAGAGTATTCAGATAAGCCTCTGCGATGCGCGGGTAGTCTGCCTGCTCGCGGATGTGGATTTTAGCCTCCAGGCTTTCCAGAGTCTCGTCATCGCTGAGGATGAAACTGGACTGGAAGAAGATTTTGCCGTGATCCATCTCCTCATCTACGAGGTGGATGGTGATGCCGCTGTATTTTTCCCTGTTTTCCAGCACGGCCTTGTGGACTCTCTCCCCGTACATTCCCTTGCCACCGTATTTTGGAAGCAGAGCGGGATGGATGTTGATGATCCTGTCCGGATAAAGGTCTATCAGTTCCTTCGGAACCTTGAGAAGGTAGCCGGCAAGAAGGATGAAGTTGATTTCCTTTTCCTTTAGTATCGCGATGATTTCATTTGTGTCTTTGGTCACGGCAGTGGGAACGTTGAGGTTCCTGGCCCTGGTCAGGACATAGGCTTCGGGTTTGTTGCAGACCACGAGCTCAACTCTGGCCTTCTGGCCTTTCAGTTCATAATTGAAGTGGCGGATAAGATTTTCTGCATTGGTTCCGCTGCCCGATGCAAACACTGCTATCTTAAACATTATTGTCTTTCCGGGGTATCTGGATTACACTTTTTAGGCTCTGGCACGCCTCTTGCTTGGAGAGCGTGGCGTAACGGCCTGCAATGGACAAATATACTCATTAAAAAATTTTGTTTATATTTGCAGCCTACTAAAATTATAAACTTATTGTATTAACTAAAATTTTTGATCATGGCAGACATTACTTCAAAAGTTAAGGAGATCATCGTTGAGAAGCTTGGTGTTGACGAGGCAGAGATTACCCCTGAGGCAAACTTCACAAAGGATCTTGGTGCTGATTCTCTGGACACAGTTGAACTGATTATGGATTTCGAGAAGGCTTTCGAGATCACAATCCCTGAAGAGGAAGCTCAGAAAATAGCTACCGTAGGTGATGCTATCAAATATATTGAGGCTCAGAAGAAATAAGCATCAATAACTGATTGAGGGGAAACCTTGAAGCGTAAAAACTGCAGGTTTCCCCCTTTTTTTGATAATCCTAAAACAAAGATATTTATGGAAAAGAGGAGAGTCGTCGTTACCGGACTCGGCACAGTCAACCCCCTTGGAAAGACCGTTGAGGAATATTTCAACTCTCTTGATGCCGGAGTAAGCGGGGCGGGCCCTATCACAAGGTTCGATGCAACCGAATTCAACACCAGATTTGCCTGCGAGGTCAAGGACTTTGATCCGCTCCAGTACATAGAGAGGAAGGAAGCCCGCAAGATGGACCGCTACTGCCAGTTTGCGGTAGTTGCTGCAGACCAGGCCGTTGCAGATGCTGCCATCAATCTTGAGACGATAGACAAGTCCAGGGTTGGCGTTATCATCGGATCCGGCGTGGGCGGCATAGAGACTATGACCAACGACGTTACGGACTTTGTTGTTAACGGAAGCCATCCGAGATTCAGCCCTTTCCTCATTCCAAAAATGATTGCGGACATTGCAGCGGGATTCGTATCCATCAAGTATGGTTTTATGGGTCCTAACTTTGCAACCGTTTCCGCTTGCGCTTCCTCATCCCACGCCATTCACTGCGCATACGACCTTATCCTTCTGGACGAGGCCGATATGATTGTGACCGGCGGTGCAGAGGCAGCAGTAACGATTCCGGGAGTGGGAGGCTTCAACTCCGCGAAGGCTCTCTCCACCCGCAACGACGATCCCAAGACAGCCTCCCGTCCGTTTGACAAGGACAGGGACGGCTTTGTTCTGGGAGAAGGTGCCGGTATCCTGATACTTGAGGAATACGAGCACGCAAAAGCAAGAGGCGCAAAGATTTACGCAGAACTTAAGGGCTGCGGCATAAGCGCTGACGCTCATCACATTACAGCCCCTCATCCGGAGGGACTCGGCGCAAAGGCCGCAATGACCACCGCACTGAAGAGAGCCGGTGTAAAGCCTGAAGAGGTGGACTATATCAACGTTCACGGAACATCCACCCATCTTGGAGACATCGCTGAGCTTATAGCCATTAAGGAGGTATTCGGCGATGCGGCTTACAAGCTGAACATTTCTTCCACCAAGTCTATGACCGGCCATCTGCTGGGAGCAGCCGGAGCCGTTGAGGCAATGGCCTGCATCCACGCCATCAACAGTGGCATCATTCCTCCTACGATCAACCACTTTACGGATGATCCGGAGATTGACCCGAAACTGAACCTTACCTTCAATGTTCCTCAGAAGAGGGATGTAAAGGTAGCCCTCAGCAACACCTTCGGGTTCGGCGGCCACAACAGCACGATGATTTTCGGCAAAATGGAAGATTAGGCGTCTTTGTTCTGACGCTCCATATCCAGCCTTATGAAGATGAACAGCAGTATGGTGAAACTCACCATACCGCTGCCGCCGTAGCTTAAAAACGGCAAAGGGATACCGATTACCGGCAGAAGTCCCATAGTCATTCCTATGTTGATGACCACATGCATGAGGAAGATGGACGCCACACAGTATCCGTAAATCCTGGTGAAGGCATCCGCGTTTTTGGATGCCAGGTGAATGATCCTGAGAATAAGGAAGATGTAAACGGCCAGCAGGGCTATGCTTCCCAGGAAACCCCATTCTTCACCAACCGTACAGAAGATGAAATCCGTGCTCTGCTCCGGCACGAAGTTGTACTTTGTCTGCGTTCCGTTAAGGAATCCCTTTCCGGTAAGGCCTCCGCTGCCGATGGCAATCTTGGACTGGTGCACATTGTAGCCGATACCCTGAAGGTCTTCAGTAATTCCAAAGAGGTTCTCTATTCTTGCCCTCTGGTGAGGCTGGAGCACCTTGTTGAAGATGAAATTCACGGAGAATACCATCGCGATGGCACAGAAAAGGCTCAGCATCAGCCGTCCGCTTCCCCGTTCGTCTCTTCTGGCAAGAAGGTCCCTGAGCCACAGCACAAAGTGAGGCACAAACAGAAGAACAGCCCAGACCTCGGGTTTCACCGCCTTGAGGAAAGAGAGGCTCTCAAGTGCGGAAAGCTTTGGAATAAAGCAGATAAGCACAATGACAAGTATTGCCGTCAGAAGCCATACCAGCCTGCGGCTAAGGAAAAACCTTATTATAACGGCGGCGCTGAGGGCGCACACTACGGCAGTAAGCGGACTTAGGGCTATCGTGATAACAAACATCGCGATAAGAGAAAGTCCCGCAACTATTACCCAGCCGGCAAGGCCTTCCATATAGAAAACCAGAATCAGGCCCACATAGACAAGGGCGCTGCCGGTTTCCTTTTCCAGCAGGATCAGCAGGATCGGAACGATAACCACAAGAGCGGCCTTAATGGCATCCCTGCGGTTGGAAAGCGAAAAGCCATAGCGGCTCATTATGTAGGCCAGCAGAAGGGAGGTGGTTATCTTGGAGAACTCTGCGGGCTGAAGTCCGAAACTTCCGATGTAGAACCAGCTTTTTGAGCCGTTGACCTCCTTTCCCAGGAAGATTACCGCGGCAAGCAGAGCCAGCATACCAAGGTAAAGCACAAGGGATAAGGGCTGGAAACTCCTCGGGTTGATTATATACAGAAGCAGGATGGCGATTCCCAGGGAAATCATCACCCAGATAAACTGCAGGCCGTATCTCTGGCTGAAATCCAGAATGGAAGCGTGCTCCTCGGAATAGACGGCGGAATAAATGTTCAGCCATCCGTAGAAGGCAAGGAACAGGTAGGAAAGGAGGAGTCCGAAATCCACCTTCCTGGCCCTTGGCTGCTGACCGTATGACATTCCTTCCATCATTTTTTCCGTTTAACAGGTACGTTGGCCTTGAGGTTGGCTCCCTCCACATATTGCTCAAGCTCCTTTCGGGAGACTTCTCCCTTAAGGTATTTTTCAACGATCAAGGATGCGACCGGAGCGGCCCAGGTACCTCCCGCTCCGGCATTTTCCAGATAGACGCAGACTGCAATCTTGGGATTATCCTTTGGGGCAAAGCACATGAAGACGGAATTGTCTCTTCCGTGCGGATTCTGTGCTGTTCCCGTCTTGCCGCAGATGTCAATATCATCCATATGGGCTCTCCGCGATGTTCCACCGGTGCCCGCAGGTGCATTAACAGAAAGATACATACCTTCTATTACCGGTTCGAAATGCTGGAGGTCCACTCCCACCCAGTGTTTTTCGGTGTATTTGGCTCTGCGAAGGGAATCTGGAGCGTTCTTTATCAGGTGCGGGATTATGTAATAGCCGCGGTTTGCAATGATTGCGGCAACGTTTGCAATCTGGAGCGGAGTTGCCCCAACTTCTCCCTGGCCGATAGCCAGAGAAAGAATGTTGAAGGCGTTCCACTTTCCCTTGCCGTGAATCTTGTCGTAATTCTTGGTGGACGGCAGGTTGCCCTGAAGTTCAGACGGAAAATCGCTGCCGAGCTTGGTGCCTATGCCGAATTTCATAACCTGCTCCTTCCAGTAGTCGAATGCCTCTCCGATCGGCTGATGGTCCGGATTCTTCATCATTGCCCTGAACACGTTGGCGTAGTAGGCGTTGCAGCTCATCATAATGGACTCTTTCAGGTTCAGCGGGCTGCGGTGTCCGTGGCATCCCATTTTTCCTCCGGCATAGTAGAATCCCCTGGAGCAGGAGAAGCGGGTTTCCGGAGTGATTACGCCCATCTGCTGGGCAACCAGGGCGTTAACCGTCTTGAACACGCTGCCGGGAGGATAGGCGCTCATAACCGCGCGGTTGAACATAGGCTTGTAAGGGTCCGTTGCAAGCCGCCCGTATTCCTTGCGTATGTTGGAAAGGTCTTCCGTGGTAAGCCCCGGGGCGGAAACTATTGCAAGGATTTCTCCAGTGGAAGGTTCTATGGCCACTATGCTCCCGACCTTGTTGGCCATAAGGCGTTCTCCGTATTGCTGCAGCGGGCCGTCTATGGAAGCTATAAGGTCTTTGCCCGGCTCGGCCTCAACGTCCATTTCTCCGTTACGGAAACTTTGGCGTATGCGGTTGTGGACATCGCGGACCATAATGTTGTAGCCCTTCTTTCCCCTCAGCACATCCTCGTAGGAACGCTCTATTCCGGTGATTCCCACATAGTCTCCCCTGCGGTATTCAGGATTGTTGGCCAGATAGGCAGAATCTGCCTCGTTTATATAGCCGTAAAGGCTGGCGCCCGCCTCGTAAGGATATACGCGGGCCGTCCTGCTTATGGCGTAGAACCCCGGGAACTTGTATGCCTTTTCCGCAAAGTGGCTGTAGTATTCGCTCGGAACCTGCTTTATGAAAGTGAAGGTCTGGTATCCGATCTTGCGGCGGTTCTCCCTGTAGTACTTGAGCTTCTTCCTGACATTGTCTATATCCACACGGAATGTGGCGCAGAAATCCACGGTGTCGAACTCCTGCAGGTCTATCGGGGTGACCATTATGTCGTAGGTGGTCTTGTTGCCCACCAGGGTGTTCCCGTTTCGGTCCTTGATTTCTCCCCTGGCCGGATATTTTGTCTGGTACAGCAGGGCGTTGTTGTTGGCGTTGACCTTGTAGCGCTCGTCTATGATCTGAAGATAGAAGAGCCTGGCTGCCAGGCACAATGCAACGATAACGATACCCGAGATCAGAAAAACCTTCTTATCCATAGCCTGACCAGAAGATATGCGATAACCACGTTAACGGCTACATTGAGAATAATCCTCAGCGAAAGATACAGGACGCCTTTTCCCATAGGACCGTCTATGAGAACGTAAGGTATGAAGAATATCAGATAGCTTGCCAGAAGCAGCATCACCAGTTTTCCCGGGCGGAATTCCCCGTAGTTTAGGTCCATCTCTTCGGTCTGGATGTCATACCTTCTCATCGGCCTGGTTATCAGGTTGCGGCATGCGGCAAGCAGGGTGCAGCAGGCGGCGTTGAGCCCCAGGATGCCGTCGCTGAGAGCATCCGTCAGAAGGCCGATGGCAAACCCGCACAGCATTACAAGATAGGTGCTGGTGTCCGGGGGCAGCAGAATCACCAGAAGGGGAATGACCGAAATGTACAGTATCGGCCAGAGGTTGATGAATTCCGAGCAGAGAAGCTGCAGGACTAGTATCACCACAAATCCGAATATGTACTTGAAGGTATTCATCCTACTTTTTCTCCAGGTAAGAATTGTTAATCGCGGAGAGAGAATCTATCTCCCTCTTGTCTCCGTTTCTGATAACTATCACATAGTCCAGGCTGGAAAAGTCCTGAAGCAGTTCCACTTCCACCCTTTTGTACATTCCGTCCTCGATGGTGTAGCCCAGGGCCCTGCCAACCGGAATGTCCGGAGGGAAGAAAGACGAGTTGCCGCTGGTGAAGACCGTGTCTCCCTTCTGCACCTCTGTGTTCAGGGCCACTTCCGTAAGACAGGCCCTACGGATGCTTCCGCCCTCCCACTTGAGGGTACCCAGACCGGCGCTTCTTCCAAGTTTTGCGCTTATGCTCTGGCGGAGGTTGAGAAGACTCATCACATAGCTGAAACGCGGACCGGCCCCGCGGATAATTCCAACCACTCCGCTTGGTGTCATAACGCCCAGGTCTTCACCAACCCCGTCATTTGTTCCCTTGTCTATAATCAGGTAGTTATGAGTGGTGTTGAGAGTGTTCTTGATGACCTTGGCCAAGGTGAACGAGTAGTTTGCCAGGGCGGAGTCTCCGACATTTCCCTTTATCTGTTCTGAGATTTCCTCCAGTTTGCCTTCTCCTTGGGTGCGGATGATGAATTCCCTCAGCCTGGCGTTCTGCTCCGTAAGTCTGGCGTTTTCTTCAATGAGATCCTTGTTTGTGCCACGCAAGGCAGTGTAGCTTTTAACGGCTTCGCTCTTTTCCCAGAAGAAGGACTGGACAGTGCGTACTCCCTCCATGACTCTGGAACTCTGCACGGTGCTGTTCCTTACGATCAGCATCAGGCATACGGTTTCCAGAGCCGCGAAGACCAGGAACTTCCCTATGGAGTTGTAGATCAGCGGAGGAAGTTTCATCTGCCGGAGAGGTTATCTCATCAGGTATGGGAGGAAGCGCCTCTTTGCAAGATTCTTCAGCGCGGTGTTGGTTCCTCTTGCAACTGCTCTCAGAGGATCCTCGGCCACGTGGAACGGAATCTTCAGCTTGTCGGAAAGCCTCTTGTCCAGACCGCGGATAAGGGCTCCGCCGCCGCTGAGGTAGATGCCTTCCTTAACGATATCGGCATAAAGCTCAGGAGGGGTCTGCTCCAGAACCTTTATGATGGTTACCTCGAGCTTTGCCAGGGACTTGTCGAGGCAATGGGCTATTTCCATGGAAGTTACAGGGACGTCCACAGGATAGGCGGTCATCAGGTTCGGGCCTCTTACCACAAATGGCTCCGGTGGAGTTTCCAGTTCAGGAATGGCAGCTCCAACAGCTATCTTTATCTGCTCTGCAGTAATTTCTCCGATTTTTATGTTGTATTGCTGGCGCATATACTGCTGGATGTCGGAGGTAAATACATCTCCGGCAACCTTGAGGCTCTCGTTCCATACGATGCCTCCAAGAGAAATAACGGCACACTCGGTGGTTCCGCCTCCTATATCCACAACCATGTGGCCGGAAGGTTTCTCCACATCCAGTCCGATACCGATGGCTGCTGCCATAGGCTCAAGGAGGATGTACACGTCTCTTCCTCCGGAATGTTCGGCGGCATCCCTTACGGCTCTGGTTTCCACCTCGGTACTGCCGCTTGGAATTGCTATCACGATCCTCAGGTTAGGGGTGAACAGAGAGGTTCTCTTGCTGTTTATCATCTTGATGAATCCCCTGATCATGTGCTCGGCGGCCTGGAAGTCTGCAATTACTCCGTCCTTCATTGGCCTGATTGTCTTGATGTTAGGATTCGTTCTCCCGTGCATCAGCCTGGCCTGGTTACCAATGGCCATAGGCTTTTTCGTGTTCATGTCTATCGCGATGATAGAAGGCTCATCGACCACAATCTTGTCTTTCATGAAGATGACGGTGTTGGCCGTTCCGAGGTCGATTGCAAGTTCCTGTGTTAAAAATGAAAATGCCATATTATTCTTAACTTTTCTTTCAATGTTTGAAATGTCTTATGCCGGTCATTACCATAGCGACTCCGTGCTCATTGCAGAATTCCACGCTCTCGTTGTCACGGATTGATCCGCCCGGCTGTATTACAGTTCTTATGCCGTTCTCAAACGCTATCTCGACACAATCCTTGAACGGGAAGAATGCGTCGGAAGCCATCACTGCGCCCTCGGTGCTGAAACCGAAACTGTGGGCTTTCTGGATTGCCTGCTTGAGGGCGTCCACTCTGGATGTTTGTCCCACTCCGCTGGCAATCAGCTGCTTGCCCTTTGCCAGAACTATGGCGTTGGACTTTGAATGCTTTACCAGTTTGTTGGCAAACAGAAGGTCTTCCACCTTGTCCTTTTCAGGAGCCAGAAGCGTTACCGTCTTAAGATCATCCGGTGTTTCCGTGTAGGTGTCCCTTTCCTGCTGCAGAACTCCTCCCAGAAGGCTGCGGAATTTTGTCTTTGGAAGAGCCACGCCCCTGTTTACCAGAATGATGCGGTTCTTCTTGGACTTGAGGATTTCCAGAGCCTCCCCGCTGTAGGAAGGAGCAATCACGACCTCGAAGAAAATCTTGTTCATTTCCTCGGCGACATCCTTTTCCACAGGAGCGTTTGTCACTATTATGCCTCCGAAGGCGGACACCGGGTCTCCGGCCAGGGCCTTCGTCCAGGCCTCCAGTGGAGTAGGGGCGCTTGCGCATCCGCAGGCATTGTTGTGCTTTATGATAGCTACTGTGGTTTCCGGGAAATCGCTGATGAGTTCGATTGCGGCCTCAACATCCAGCAGGTTGTTGTGTGAAAGTTCCTTGCCGTGAATCTGTTCAGGAAGACTGTCCTTCGCTCCGAAATATATGCCGGCCTGGTGAGGATTCTCTCCATATCGCAGAGGACGGGATTCCTTTATGACCTTGTTGAAGGCAGGTGCCTTTATGCTCTCGTTAAACCAGTTGAAAATAGCGCTGTCGTATGAGGAAGAAACCTCAAACGCCTTGGCTGCAAGATATTCCCTCTGGCGCATGTTGGTGGAGCAGTCTTGCTCTTTCAGCAAGTTAAGCAGGTATCCGTACTGGGCCTTGGACGGAACAATCACCACATCGTTGTAGTTTTTTGCCGCGGCTCTGATCAGGGATATTCCGCCTATGTCAATCTTCTCGATTATTTCCTGGCGGGATGCCCCCTTTTCCACATATTCCTCAAACGGATACAGATCTACGATGACAAGGTCTATAGGCTCTATAGCGAATCTGGAAAATTCTTCCTGGTCCGAAGGGTTGTCCCTGCGGCCCAGAATTCCTCCGAAAACCGCCGGGTGAAGGGTCTTTACACGGCCTCCCAGAATGGAAGGGTAATGTGTCAGGTCCTCTACCCTGGAAACAGGAATTCCGGCCTCTTCCAGAAAGGATGCGGTGCCTCCGGTGGACAGGATTTCCACGCCTTCCCTATGGAGCAAAGATGCTATCTCAATGATACCGTCCTTGTTATAGACGGAGATAAGGGCTTTCTTGATCTGTTTCACAATCCGAGACGTTTTTGGCTAACCACAAAATTAAGAAAATCGGCCCAATTTTTATAATTTTGCCTTGTTAAAAATTTGCAAATGGAATACTATGCGGTAATCACTGCCGGAGGGGTAGGGAAAAGGATGAAAGCCCGCGTTCCCAAACAGTTTCTCGACCTTGACGGTAAACCCATACTTTTGAGGACACTAGAGCTTTTTTCCGGTCTGGATATCCCGGTGAAAATAGTGCTGGTGCTTCCGTCTTCCCATATCGAGGAGTGGAAAGAGACCTTTAACAGAAGCGGATCTGCAGTGCCTCACACAATAGTGGCCGGAGGCCTTACCCGCTTCCATTCCGTAAGGGCGGCTCTGGACATCATTCCGGACGGAGCCGTGGTTGCTGTTCACGACGGAGTCCGTCCGATAGTACCCGTGGATCTTATTAACAGGCTCTTGACTTATCCGCTTACGGACAAGTGCGCTGGCGTTATTCCGGTTCTGAATGTCGTTGAATCAATGCGCCGGAAGGCTTATTCTGAAGGAGGAGAAGCCACGGGCACAACTCCGGTAACCAGGGAAGACTATCTTCTGGTCCAGACTCCGCAGGTTTTTGACTCCACCCGCCTTAAACTGGCATATAAAAAACCGTACTCCCCACTGTTCACGGATGACGCGAGCGTAATGGAGAGTAGCGGTTACAGTTTCGATACGATAGAAGGAAGCAGGTTTAACATTAAAATCACAAATCCCGAGGATCTGTCTTTTGCCTCCCGCCTTCTTTCTTCAGTTTAGGACTTTCTCCTTGATTTCTTGTCCTTGCGGTGATAGCCTTTCTCTTCAGGATGGTCTTTTACCCATACCTGGCGTTCAATTGCCTGATCCAGGGAAACGAGGGTTTCCGTATCCTGTACGCTAGGAATGTTCTGGATGGTGTTGATCAGGATATCCAGAAGGTGGTCGTGGTTGAAGCAGTACATCTTCAGAAGCAGAGTGTGCCTTCCGGTTACGAAATGACACTCGACAACCTCAGGTATCTTCCTAAGAGCCTCAATTACCTCAGGATACTTGTTAACCGGGGAGAGATTGACCTCAACAAAAGCGCAAACGTCAAGACCAAGAGTAGCCGGCTTTACGAGCAGACGGGATCCGGTTATAATGCCTAGAGACTCCATCTTCTTGAACCTCTGATGAATAGCAGCTCCTGACACTCCGCACTCGCGGGCGATTTCCAGGAACGGAGTCCTGGCGTTCTTTACCAGCGCAGAAAGGATTTTCTGGTCGGTTTCGTCGATTTGGTACTTTGCCATATAGTTCAAAATTTATTGTTTTGTCAACGCTATATTGCAAAAATATAATTTTTGAACAAAAACAGCAAATATTATTAAGAAATGTTACAGAGTATTGTACTTGTTGTAATAAAACAGCCAGCGGATAGGCACCTGGGATTCGGTAGCAGCGTTATAATCTGAAAGGGAACAAGGGACAAGTTCCGTGGTGTTCTTTTTTACAACCGGGACCTCCATCCACCATCTTCCTGTAACTGTGCTGTTTATGAAGGTAAGAGTATCTCCGTGAGACATAAAGTCCACGATTCTGTGTTCAAATTGTGAGGAAAGCTTGCCCTTTTTCTTTTCTGCGGCAGGATCTTCCTTGATGTTGTTTGCAACCGCATCCGCGATATGCCAGGCTGTCTGGGCGGCCATATTGGCGCAAACCTTAGGGCATCTCTTGCCGGGGATTCCGTACAGGAACACGGCCTTGAGGTCGCAGGAAAAGCCGATGTATCTTGCTATCTGGCAGATTTCATTGGAATAGAATCCGTTAGGATTTGAGTTCCCGCTCCACGGATAGTCCGCGTGCTTGATGCAGTTCATGTCCAGGAACACATACTTGACATTGCGCAGCAGAGGCTCGCAGGCTGTCATATCGTCTCTGAGAGCCCCGAGATTCAGCGTTTCGAACCCGCAGCTGCTGAGGGCGATGTCCATATCCGGCAGGAAGAGATATTTCTGCAATCCGATGACGCAGAAATTCTTTTGCTTTTTGATGGCGTCTATCAATTCCACCGGAATGTTTTCTCCGGAAGAAACGAGGGCGGAAGAAAAGCTTTTTCCCAGATGGAGGGAAGAGACATCCGGAAACTCTTCTCCGCACACTACAAGGTCTACCCTTTCTTTGGCTTTCTTCCTTGCGGAAGCGCTTTGAACATATTCTTCAAGGGTGGAAACCACGCAATTATCCATTCCCTTGGAAAGAGCGTAAAGCTTTTTGTAGGAGTCTTTTACCGGATTCTTTTCCATAATCTGCTATTTCTTTGGCTTGGCGTTTTCTATCAGGGCCTTGCAGTCTTCCAGGGTAAGGTCTGCGGCCGGCTTGGCTCCTCTTCCCTTAGGGATCTTGTAGTTGTTTCCCTTGTGCTTGATGTAAGGTCCGTACCGTCCGTTCAGAACCTGGATGTCTTCTCCCGCAAACTCTTTTATCAGGCTCTTTTCCGCAGCTTGTTCCTTGGCCTGGATGAGTTCCTTGGCCTGCTCGATGTTTATTGTGTAAGGGTCCTGTCCCTTTGCAAGGGAAACGAACTTGCCGTCCCACTTTACATAAGCCCCGAATCTTCCAATGGCGGCGGTAACGTCCTTTCCGTCAATAGATCCCACAAGTCTCGGAAGCTCAAAAAGTTTCAGGGCCTGGTCAAGTGTGATGGTCTCGATGGACTGGTCTTTCCTCAGCGATGCAAACTGCTTGGCAGGATCGTCTGATGTTCCCTTCTGAGCCAGAGGACCGAACTTGCCGAGCCTTACGGTAATCGGCTTTCCGTCCTTAGGGTCGTTGCCGAGAACTCTCTCTGCGGTAACGTGAGTCTTTTCCTGGTTCTGTGCCTGAACCGTATTGTGGAAAGGAGCATAGAAAGAAGAGATCAGGTTTGTCCATTCGAGCTGCCCGTCAGCGATGCGGTCGAAATCTTCCTCTATCCTGGCGGTGAAGCCATAGTCCATAATCTCCTTGAAATTGTCTTCCAGATAATGGGTTACGACTGTTCCCATATCCTGAGGGAAGAGCTTGCTCTTCTCTGCTCCAACGCTTTCCGTTACCACGGTTTCCGTGATTGTTCCCCTCTGTGCGGTGTCTGACGGTCCATCGAGAGTGATCTTTACAATCTCTCTCTTGACGCCAGGTCTGGAGTCCTTTACCACATAGCCCCTCTTGCTGGTGATAGTGGTGATGGTAGGGGCGTAGGTGCTTGGTCTTCCAATACCGAGTTCCTCCATCTTCTTTACCAGAGTAGCCTCGGAATAGCGCGGCGGCCTCGGGGCGAACTTCTGCATCGCTTCGATTGAAAGCGCATCCATCTTCTGACCCTGTGCAAGGTCCGGAATGAGCTGGCTCAGAGTCTCTTCTTCAGGCTCGTCATCGCGGCCTTCAATATAAAGTTTCAGGAATCCGTCAAAGAGGATCTGCTCGCCTTCGCAGATGAACTTCTCCGGGAATTTGTCTGATGCGATAGTTATTGTTGTTCTCTCGACCTTTGCATCCGCCATCTGTGAGGCTACGGCTCTCTTCCAGATAAGGTCATAGAGTTTCTTTTCTGCCGGAGTGCCCTCGATGGTTCTGTCTGAAGCGTATGTAGGACGGATTGCCTCGTGAGCTTCCTGCGCTCCCTTTGCGTGTGTGTGGAACTGGCGGACCTTTGAGTAGGTTTCTCCGTAGCTTTCAACGATTGCCTGCTTTATGGTGTTGATTGCCAGAGAGGACAGGTTTGTGGAGTCTGTTCTCATATAGGTAATCTTTCCGCTCTCGTACAGAGCCTGCGCCACCCTCATTGTCTGGGATACGGAGAAACCCAGCTTGCGGCTTGCCTCCTGCTGAAGGCTGGATGTTGTAAACGGAGGGGCCGGATATCTGAAGGCCTGTTTCTTCTCGATGGATTCTATTGAGAACCGGCATCCTGAGTTGCACTTCTGGAGGAATGCCATTGCCTCTTCCCTGGTGGAGAATTTTCCGTCGAGAGTTGCGCTGAGCTTCACCTTGCCGGCTGCAGTGTCAGGATGGAAAACTCCCGTTACCTTATAGAATGGTGCGGCCGAGAAATTCTGGATCTCCTTTTCCCTGTCCACGATCAGCCTTACGGCCACGCTTTGTACTCTTCCTGCGGAAAGTCCCTTTCCAACCTTTCTCCAGAGCACAGGAGAAAGCTCGAATCCCACGATACGGTCCAGAACCCTTCTTGCCTGCTGCGCGTTCACAAGATTCTCGTCTACCGAGCGCGGATTCTGCACGGCTTCCAGTATGGCGTTCTTGGTGATTTCGTGGAAAACTATTCTGCGGGTGTTTTCCGGCTTGAGGCCCAGACGGTGCTGGAGATGCCAGGCTATGGCTTCTCCCTCGCGGTCCTCATCGCTTGCAAGATAGACTACTTCTGCCTTGTCAGCCAGAGCCTTGAGTTCAGAAACAACTTTCTTCTTGTCTGCCGGAACCTGATAGGCGGGCTTGAATCCGTTTTCTATGTCAATGCCCAGGGCCGTCTTGGGCAAATCGCAAATGTGTCCGAAGCTTGATTTTACGGTGTATCCCTTTCCCAAAAATTTCTCGATAGTCTTGGCCTTGGCCGGAGACTCTACAATGACTAGTTTCTCTCCCATGTTCCCTTCGTTTGGTTTATTGAGGGTGCAAAGTAAATCATTAACTCCCGTTTATTCCAAATTTTTATTTGTATTTTTGTTTTTACAATTTTTTGAAAAATGAAGATTAAAAACAGGAAACGGTTTCTTAAGTGGCTGTGGCTCATTGTTTTCAGCCCGATAATCCTGGTGCTGCTCTTGCTGCTTATGGTCTGGATCTTTGCGGACATCCCTTCTTTCGAGGAGCTGGAAGACCCGCAGAGTAACCTGGCCACCCAGATTATCGCCGATGACGGAACCCTTCTCAATACCTACCACGTTGAGAACAGATCCTACTCCAACTATGAAGAACTGTCGCAGAACCTTAAGGATGCCCTTGTGGCTACGGAAGACGCAAGATTCTACGACCATAGCGGTATAGACGGAAAGAGCCTTGTCAGGGTTGCGGTAAAGAGCCTTATGCTTGGCAACCGTGCTGAAGGCGGTGGAGGAAGTACCCTCAGCCAGCAGCTAGCGAAGAGCCTTTTCCCGAGAGGCGAAGGGAAGGGAAAGCTGAAGCTAATAACCACCAAGCTCAAGGAGTGGATTACCGCCATCAAGCTCGAGAGGAGCTACACCAAGGAAGAAATAATGAGCATGTATCTGGATGCAGTTTTCTTTGGAAGAAACGCATACGGAATAAAAAGCGCATCGTCCACATTCTTCGGAAAGCTTCCAAAGGATCTGACGGTCGAGGAAGCAGCATTGCTCGTGGGAATGGTCAACAAGCCGACAAAGTACAATCCTGTCCGCAATCCGGAGCTTTCCCTCCAGAGGCGCAACCACGTGCTCAAGCAGATGAACAAATACGGCTATCTGACAGACGCTCAGTATGACAGCATAGTCAAGATACCTATCACGCTGGCATCCAGGGGAGATGTGGACGTGTCCAACGGACAGGCCCCTTATTTCAGGGATATGATCAAGAGGATAATGAGCGCGAGCGAGCCTAAGCGTTCCTCATATTCAAATCCTTACGACTACCGCCAGGATTCCATCAGATGGAAAGAGGATCCTCTGTACGGCTGGCTTAACAAGAACCGCAAGCCAGACGGAGAGAAATATGTTCTGGAGAAAGACGGTCTGAAGATAATCACTCCGCTCAACGCCAAGATGCAGCGCTATGCAGAGCAAGCCGCGGTGGAGCATCTTAAGTATCTTCAGCCTTTGTTCAAGGATGATCTGAAGTACCGCAAGAATTTCCCGTTTGCGGACAATACTCCAGAGAGCGTGATTGAAACCCTTATGAACCGGGCCCGCCGCTGGAGCGACCGCTACAAGAACATGAAGGAAGCCGGCTACAGCGAGTCCGAGATAGAAAAGAGCTTCAACGAGAAAACCAAGATGAGGGTATTTGCCTGGAATAACAAGGGTTACATAGACACCACGATGACTCCTAACGACAGTATCCTCTACTTCAAATCCTTCCTGCGTACAGGCCTTATGGCAATGGAGCCGGAAACCGGATATGTGAGGGCATACGTTGGAGGGGCAAACTACAACTATTTCAAGTACGACCAGGTTATGCAGGGCCAGAGGCAGGTGGGATCCACGTTCAAGCCTTTCCTCTACACCCTTGCGATGCAGGAGGGATTCACTCCTTGCGACGTTGCGGTTAACCTTCCTCAGTCTTTCGTGACGGGAAACAGCGTCTGGACTCCTAAGGGCGGTGGCAACGGGGCTACCGTTACCCTAAAGTGGGGACTTACGGTATCCAACAACAACATATCCGCCTATCTGATGAAGCAGTTCGGGCCTGACGCCCTTGTGCAGATGGCTCACAATATGGGTCTGAAGTGCTATCTGGAACCTGTATACTCCCTCTGCGTGGGCAGTGCGGATGTTCCTGTTTACCAGATGGTAAGCGCATATAACACATTCCCGAGCAAAGGTGTTTTCGTGGAGCCTGTATATGTGCTGAGGATAGAGGACAAGAACGGCAGGGTACTCACCAATTTCGCATCCAGGAAGAGAGAGGCCATCGGTGCCAACACGGCTTACACGATGATCGGAATGATGCGCAGTGTAGTTGATGCGGGTACCGGAGCAAGACTTCGCCGCTACATCCAGGGCGGAGAGATTGCCGGCAAGACCGGAACTACCAACGACAACTCGGACGGTTGGTTTATCGGCTATGTGCCAAGGCTTACCGTAGGCGTTTGGGTTGGAGCCGAGGACCGTCAGGTTCACTTCCGCTGGACCGGTATGGGACAGGGAGCAAGCGTGGCTCTTCCTATCTGGGGTCTGTTCATGAAAAAAGTCCTTGACGATCCTTCCATCCCGATTAGCATAGACGATCACTTTACCAAGCCTCAGGGCTATAGCATAGACTGTATTCCTGCACACATAACATCCGATCCGGATGTGGACGGAGATAACTTCATAGAAGAAAACTAGAAGGGCAAAAATTTATCGCCGATGAAAACAATAGCTGTGATTTGTGGCGGAGACTCATCTGAAAGGGAGGTGAGTGTCCTTTCCACGCTGAACACCCTAAAGCATATAGACAGGCAGAAATATTACCCTGTGATCGTCTTTATCGAGGGCACTCGCTGGTATGTGCTTCCCGCTGACGGACAGACTTCTGCCTCGGTTCTCAAACACGAAGGGGCAAGCCTTGTTGACAAGAACGATTTCTCTTTTGAGGATCCTCAGGGCAAGGAAAGAAAGAGATTTGACGCAGCCCTTATAATGATTCACGGAACACCTGGAGAAAACGGCTTGCTGCAGGGTTATCTGGAAATGCTGAAGGTGCCGTTTACATCCTGCTCTTCCTTTGTCTCCGCGATTACTTTCGACAAGCACAGCTGCAAGAGATTCCTGGATTTTGCGGGAGTGAAGATGGCTGCTGATACATTCATCAGCAAGAACCGTCCTTATTCTCTCCGCGAAATCATACGCCAGGTCGGCCTTCCTATGTTCGTCAAGCCTACAGTGGGCGGAAGCAGTTTCGGTGTCACCAAGGTCAAGACTGAAGGCGAGCTTCAGAGCGCTATAGACAAGGCCTTCTCG
Source organism: Bacteroidales bacterium (assembly GCA_017550655.1). Classification (GTDB taxonomy): domain Bacteria; phylum Bacteroidota; class Bacteroidia; order Bacteroidales; family UBA932; genus Egerieousia. The sequence continues at coordinate 519,786 of JAFZOK010000013.1, forward strand.
GAGTGCGGAACTATTCTGGCTGAGGCTGCAGTCAAAGGCAGGGAAATGACCTGCGGAGTGTTCATGTTCCACGGCAAGATCACGGCCCTTCCTGTCACCGAGATAGTTACCGAGAGGGAGTTCTTTGATTATGAGGCCAAGTACCTGGGAGAAAGCCAGGAAATCTGCCCGGCCAGGATCACTCCGGCCCTGAGCGCAAAGATCCAGAACCTTACGGAACAGATATATTCCTATATGGGATGCCGCGGAGTTGTCAGGATGGACTATATCGTCACCGATAAAAATGACATCTATTTCCTTGAAACCAACACCGTTCCGGGAATGACAGAGATGAGCCTCGTGCCTAATATGCTCCGCGTTGCAGGCATAGACATAATGGATTTCATCACCAGCCTTATCGAAGAGGCTTTTGTTCCGAGATAGAAGAAACAACTTAAAACGAATCGATACAATATATGGAACTACCTTTTGCAGAATCGTGGAAAATAAAAATGATCGAGCCTATCCGCCGCTCCACTCTCGAGGAGAGGAAGAAGTGGCTGGCCGAGGCTCATTACAATGTATTTCAGCTTAAAGCGGAACAGGTTTACATCGACCTTCTTACAGACAGTGGCACCGGTGCGATGAGCGACCGCCAGTGGTCTGAGCTTATGCTCGGCGACGAGAGCTATGCGGGTGCCACTTCCTTCTACAAGTTCGAGGCTGTGGTAAAGAAGATCTTCGGAATGAACTATGTGATTCCTACTCACCAGGGAAGGGCCGCAGAAAACGTTCTTTTCTCCTACCTGGTTAAGGCCGGAAACGTGATTCCCGGCAATGCCCATTTCGATACCACCAAGGGCCATATCGAGAGCCGCAAGGCCAAGGCCATAGACGTAACCACAGACGACGCCAAGGATACCCAGAAAGAGGTTCCTTTCAAGGGTAATGTTTCCCTGGAAAAGCTTGAGAAAGTGTTGCTTGAGAATGTGGGCAATGTTCCGTTCATGGTGCTTACCGTAACCAACAATACCGTTGGCGGCCAGCCTGTATCGATGAAGAATATCAAGGAGACCTGCGCTTTGTGCCACAAGTACGGAGTGCCGGTTGTCATGGACTCCGCCCGCTTTGCCGAGAACGCCTACTTCATCAAGACAAGGGAGGAAGGCTATGCAGACAAGACCATAAAGGAAATCGCCCTTGAGATGTACACAGAGGCAGATGCAATGACAATGAGCGCCAAGAAAGACGGCGTAGTGAATATGGGCGGCTTCATCGGCACCAACAACAAGGACTGGTACGAGGGAGCAAAGCTCTTCTGCATACCGTTCGAGGGATATGTTACCTACGGCGGAATGAACGGACGCGACCTTAACGCCTTGGCTCAGGGTCTGGAGGAGAACACCGAGTTCGACATGCTCCACACCCGCATCCATCAGGTGCAGTATCTTGCATCTTTGCTGGACGAGTACGGCATTCCTTACCAGAGACCTGCCGGCGGACACGCCATCTTCGTTGATGCGGACAAGGTGCTCACCGATGTTCCTAAGGAAGAGTTCCCTGCTCAAACCCTTACCTGCGAACTTTACTTAGAGGCCGGCATAAGGGCCTGCGAGATAGGCTATATGCTTGCAGACCGTGATCCTGTAACACGCGAGAACCGCTTTGGAGGCCTGGACCTTCTCCGTATGGCCATCCCGAGAAGAGTCTACACGGACAACCACATGAAGGTTATCGCCGCTGCCCTCAAGAACGTCTATGACAGGCGCAAGACCATCACCCGCGGTGTTGCCATAGAATGGGAGGCCCCTCTGATGCGCCACTTCACCGTCCAGCTCAAGAGACTGGGATAAATGAACATAAGGCAGTTCATAGAAGAATGCAAGAAAAGACTTTCTCCCCTGTATCCAGCAGGGGAGATTTCTTCTTTAGCCGCCAGGGCTCTTGAAGACATTTTCAATATTTCCCGCACTCATCAGCTCACATATCCCGAAGAAGAAATCTGTTCAAACACATCTGTTTCATCAGGGGGGCGATGCTCTGACCCTGATGAGGTAATATCCCGTCTGGAAAGCGGGGAGCCGGTTCAGTACATCGCGGGCTTCGAGTACTTCTGCGGAGAGAAGTTCAAGGTAGGCCCGGGCGTCCTGATTCCAAGGCCGGAAACCGAGGAACTCGTCAACCTCATCGCCGAGGCTTTTGAAAGGGATTTCCTTCCGGGTGATGCCGGTGTCCCGAAATACGGGGGACCGGAATCAAAATACAGGGGAAAACGGTGCCAGTGTCCCGAAAATCAGGAGACCGGAATCACTTTCAATTCTCCTCAACCGTTCAAGATCTTTGATGTCTGCACTGGCAGCGGGTGTATCGCCTGGAGTTTGCACAAATTACTTCAGGATGCTGTGGCAAAACGGAATACGGAAATCTCTCTGGAAAGCTACGGATGTGATATCTCGGAAACTGCTCTCAAATACGCCAAGAGCCAGAGGTTTCTCTATGGCAGGAGATGGCCGATGTTTTTCCGCTACGATGTGCTGAACGGGGATTTCCCGGCTCTGAAATCCTTCATCGGCAAGCTGGACATAATCGTTTCAAACCCTCCTTACATCGCTGAGAAAGAAAAGGAGATGATGCACAAAAACGTGCTTGACTTTGAACCTGAGGAGGCGCTTTTTGTCAGCGATGATGACCCGCTTCTTTTCTACCGCAAAATCGCCGAGATGGCTCAGGAACTCCTGTATCCTGGAGGCAAACTCTACTTTGAAATCAACCCTCTCTTTGCAGAGGACCTTGAGCAGATGCTCAAAGAAAAGGGATTCTGCAACGTTCTTCTTGTCAAAGATATAAACGGAAGAATCAGGTTTGCCTCAGCAAGCTATTGTTCCTGAAAGATATCCCGGACTATCTGAGGAATTGAAGCGGCACGGATGACCTTGATCTTCTTGTGCTGCTTTTCTTCTTTCTGGCTGTAGGAGGAAATGTAGATTCTCTCGAAGCCGAGTTTTTCAGCCTCGGCGATGCGCCTTTCTATCTGGGAGACGGGGCGGATTTCTCCGCTGAGGCCAACTTCTGCAGCAAAGGTATATTTCTGGCTGACAGCAACATCGAAGTTGGATGACAGGATGCTCATTATGATGGCAAGGTCGCAGGCCGGGTCTGCAACCTTGATGCCTCCGGCGATGTTGAGGAAGACGTCCTTTGCCCCGATCTTGAAGCCCACTCTTTTTTCCAGGACGGCAAGCAGCATGTTGAGCCTTCTTACATCAAAGCCTGTGGCGGATCGCTGAGGAGTGCCGTATGCGGCGGTTGATACAAGGGCCTGCACCTCAATAAGGAACGGGCGGGTTCCGTCCAGCATTGCGGCAACGGCGCTTCCGCTCAAGGATTCCTCGTGGGTGGAGATGAACATCTCGCTTGGGTTGAGAACTTCCCTTAGACCGGTTCCGGTCATCTCGTAAACGGCAAGTTCCGCGGATGCCCCGAAACGGTTCTTGATGCTTCTGAGGATGCGGAAGGAATGCCTTGTGTCGCCTTCAAACTGAAGGACTACATCCACAATGTGTTCCAGCACCTTAGGTCCGGCGATGGTTCCGTCCTTGGTGATGTGGCCGATGATGATTACCGGGGTGTTGGTTTCCTTTGCATAGCGCAGAAGGGAAACCGCGCATTCCTTAACCTGGGACACGCTTCCGGCAGAAGACTCCACAACCGTTGAGAAAATGGTCTGGATGGAATCTATTATCATCAGGTCAGGCTTGATAGCCTTTGCCTGCTCAAGGATGTTGTCCAGAGAAGTTTCAGGAAGGATGTAGCAGCCATCGTGGATTCCTCCAAGCCTTTCTGCCCTCATCTTGATCTGCCTTGCGCTTTCCTCGCCGGAAACATAGAGGGTCTTTAGACTAGGGTTTGAAAGCGGAATCTGCAGGCTGAGAGTGGACTTTCCGATACCAGGTTCTCCGCCAATCAGCACCAGCGAGCCTTTTACCATTCCCCCGCCCAGAATCCTGTCGAGTTCCCCAAGGCTTCCGAAGGAAATTCTTTCCTCATTCCCGCTGGCATCTATATCGCTGAGCCTCTGTGGTTTGGCATTCACTCCCGGAGCCGCATAGCTCTTTGAAGGCCCTCCTTCAGAGCGGCTTACAACCTCCTCCACCATAGTGTTCCACTGTCCGCAGGAAGGGCACTGACCCATCCACTTCGGACTCTCGTAACCGCAATTGTTGCAGAAAAACGCTTTCTTGACCTTTGCCATAAATACTCAAAATCTCTTTTAATCCCGTATCAAAGATACAACACTATCAATGATTATTGATGACAAAAGAAGTGTTTCTGGAGTTTTTCTGCTTCTGCAATTAGTTTCTTGGGGTTGGATTTCTTGAGTTTAAGAAGGTTTTGTAATTTCCATCGGATTGACGGGTAGTCTTTGAAGTATCCGAATTCAAAATGATTCCAGTCTGGATCGGCATTTTCAAAACTGACAAGGAAAGCCTTGTCATCATCTGTTAGCAGGTTATTAACATCGGCAATAAGTTTTGCTCTGGTTTCTTCAAAATCCTGATATGTGAAATCTATTTCTGTCATTCCCTCAAACTGGTTCATTAGTGTTGCTCTTTGATCCAGAAGGGTGGGAGAGAAAGATTCATAAAGAGGACGGTCGCTGCCCAAAATGCAGAAAAGAAAACCTTCTCTTGTCTTTTCCAGAGGGTATTCCATATAGCGGATGTCAAACAGGTCTCTTGGATGCTGGCGAGAGAGGGCTGCTGCCATTTTGCCACCGTATAATAATGTCAGGGGAACAATGTCTGCCTCACAATATAAACGGAATTTTTCCTGAGCCTTTTTGCAAAGTGGCATCCTTACTGCATCACATCCAACAATGCCACGCTTTGTAAGATTTACTTCAATCTTGATTTGATTTCTCTGATATTCACAGAGGAGTTTACAGGTGTCTGATTTGTGGATGATGTGAATGCCTGGAAATACCGATTTTGCTCTACGGGAAATGGATTCCAGATTCTCGTTGATGTGAAGCAGACTTTCTTCGCGATTTTCTAAAGGTATATAAGTCAGGTCAATATCAATGGAACCGCGTGGCATATTGCGGACAAAGAGGTTAATGGCGGTTCCTCCGTGAATGGCGAATACATTATTCTCTGCAACTAACGGAATCAGACGGATTAGAAGTTCAACCTTTTGTTTGTATTTCTCATTCATAATTGACGAGTTCGGCAGGAATGGTTATCTGATATTTGCCGATGTATTTTCCGTTTTCACCAATGACGCGCTTTCCTCTGCCAAGAGAGATTTTTGTCTGGTCTATGGATTTGAACCAGAAGTGCGCCGCTTTCTCCGCCATATATAGGAAAAGCCGCTTTACCTTGACCGAAGAGCAGGATTCAAGAAGATCCTGAACAAGATTCGGACGCAGTGCGGTAAGCATTTCCATCAGGTAATATACATCCATCAGATTGTAGAGTTCCGGTGAGAGATGAAGACATTCCATAATGGCTCGCTCCGGACTTGATATCAGAAGTTCACGGCCGTTATCCTCTATAGTTTCAAGTCCCATCTCTTTTGGGAATACACTCGTCGTGTAATAATGCACATCAATATCCCAATTACCCTTGGAGAGCCATAAAGGGAGTCTGTTTTCCTTTTCTGTAAAAAGACAGGCGGCAGGTTTTCCCATTACTATGAAATGAGAAAATCCCCTTAGTTCCAATGCGGATGCCGCCCCTATATGGCATTGCTTTCCAAGCTGGCGGTTATAGGAAGCTATGGCTCCGTAAAGCGTAGGTTTACTGCCTTCGATTTTGTAAACGCCTTGAGCAATTCTCTCAAGCCATCCGCTATGAGTGTAAAGGGTTTGCTCTTTACGGTCTATTCCCTTTTTGGCCATCCAGGAAGAGAACAACAGGGAATCTCTTGGTATAATGTCTAGAAGTTTCTTAATTTTTGTTGCCATTGTATATAAATATACCGCAAATATAAACCAATATAAACCATTTTGCAAAAAAGACCGCAAGATGTTATTTCCAGATAACATATTTTGCAAGAATGTGTTAACCCCATCTATCATACGGGCAAATATAAAATGGAGCTTTTGCCTTTTCCAAACCAAACGGTAAAATTGACTATGTCCGCCCTCCAAAATTCTAGCTTTTCGGTTATTATTACGAGCCTTTCTGTCTTTAGGAGAAATAAGTTATATTTGTAAGAAGGATTCATTTTTATTCTTATGAAACGCTTATTTCTTTTCTCGGCGATGATGCTGGGCCTTCTGGCTCCGCTTTCCGCACAGGACTCTGATTTTGCAAAGAAGGTTGACGATTATGTTCTTCAGGTGATGGACACCTGGCAGCTGCCTGGTGCGGCTGTTGCGATTTCCGTGGACAACAAGGTTGTATTCATGAAGGCTTACGGAGTGAAGGAGCTCAGGCCTGCGGACGGTGTAGGATTTGCAGGAGTGAAATATGACGAATGCAAGTTTGCCCAGGCTGGAGTGAAGCCGGTTGTTAACAAGCCGGGAGATCTGGTAAACACTTCTTCACTTTTCCAGATAGCCTCTGTGTCAAAGTCCTTTACGGCAACCGTTATGGCGCAGCTGGTTAACGAGGGGAAGTTCAAGTGGACGGATACCGTTAAGAACCTGTTGCCTGATTTCAGGATGTTCCCGGGAGACGATTACGTGACAAACAACATGCTGGTAAGGGATGCGCTTCTGCACTCCACCGGACTTGTGAACGAAGCCGGAACATACTTTGGAAACCTGGGCTATGACAGGGACGAGACCTACACTATGCTCGGTCTTCTGAAGCCTGGATTCAGTTTCCGAAGCGGATATGACTACAACAACATAACCTTTGTGGTATGCTCCAAGCTCATAGAGAAATACACGGGAAAGAGCTGGGAGGAAAACATCCGGGAAAGAGTTTTCAAGCCACTGGGAATGACATCCTCCACAATGAATGCGGACGGATTTGCCGCAGCCAAGGATGTGGTTACTCCTCACGACTGGACATATTCCGGAGAAGGCAAGGCAACGGTCCTTCCTTTGTACGGAGACGAGCAGGCCCTGAACTGGCTGACGGTGATTGGACCGGCAGGAAGCCTCTGCTCAACTGTGGAAGACCTGATAAAGTATGCGCAGTTCCACTGCAACAACGGCTATGTTGTTAATCGCGACAAGGCCGGGAATGTTGTGGACACCACGTTCATTATGCCAAGGAAGGCAATGCTTCCGCTGCACAGGGGATATACGGTTACAAGCCAGGACTCAACGATGATGCGCCTTTACGGAATGTGCTGGTTTATAGAGCAGAACAATAGATACAAGCTGTATTTCCACACGGGAACTTCCTGGGGAGTTACAGCCATCTGCTACTTTGTTCCGGAGCTGAAACTGGCAGGCTGCGTGCTGCTTAACTGCGAGGTCGGGTCGAATCCTCGCTATGCTATAATGAGGAGAGTTATAGATCTTGTAAGGGGAGAAAAGGAACCTCTCCGCGATTACAGTGCAGAATACTGGAAAGACTACACATCCTATAGAGACAAAGCCATCGCCGAAGAAAAGGCAAAACCAAAACCAGATGTGTTCCCAGAAGTTGCGGACAAGAGCATATTTGCCGGAACATATACAAAAGAGGCTCCGTTCGGAGACATAATCATCACCTGTGAGAAAGGAAAGCTGTACAGGATGCCAGCCAAGTTTGCGGGAAAGAAAGAGTGGAAGAAAGAGCTCAAGCACAAGAGCGGAACAACATACGTCTTCCGCAGCGACGGACACGGCTTTGAGCTGACTTTCAATATGGATAACGGCAAGGTAACCGGCTTCGACCAGGAATTCGGAGAGGGCGAGGAAAAAGCCTTCGGAGGATGGACAAAGAAATAAAAAACACAGACAGATATGAAAAGATTCTTTTTTGCTGTAGCAGTTTTGATGCTGCTCGTTCCACTGGGAGTCAGCGCCCAGAAGAAACCGGTTATCGGAGTGTCCTGCTCCATAGACGGAAGCACCGTTGAGGCGGGAATGACCTACATTGTCAGCGTAAGGAAGGCCGGAGGAATTCCGTTTATAATTCCGCTTACTACTTCCGAGGCTGAGATAGACGAGTATCTGGACAAGATAGACGGTCTGCTTATGACGGGAGGAGAAGATGTCAGTCCTCTTCTGTTCGGGCAGGAGCCGAGCCCGTTCCTTGGAACTGTGGTGCCGGACAGGGATACATACGATTTGACTTTGATAAGAAAGGCTGTTTTAAAAGGCATTCCTATTCTTGGAATCTGCCGCGGAATCCAGTGCCTTAACATCGCTATGGGAGGAGACCTGATCCAGGACATTCCGTCAGAGGTGGAAGACGCTATCCAGCACCGCCAGACGGGCCCCCGCTCTTACGGCAGCCATACGATTACCATAGAGAAAGGCTCCCTGATGGCAAAGCTTCTCGGTGAAAAAGAGGTTGCAGTAAACTCGTTCCACCATCAGGCCTGCGGCAAGGTGGCTCCTTGCTTCAAAGTCACGGCAAAGGCTCCGGACGGAATAATAGAAGCCATCGAGAGCGCGGACGGAAAGTTTTTCGGCGTGCAGTTCCATCCGGAAGGATTCGTGTATTCCGGAAAGAAGGCATTTCTGCCGATATTCCAGCATCTGGTTAAGATGGCCGGAGAATATGCAGCGTCCAAGTAGATTATCCCAAGCGGTTTGAATCGCTGAGGATCTGATATATGAGTTTGTTGAGAGAGTCTGATTTCATCAGGCTCTCCATCGTTATGTGGCAGCGGTATTTCCAGACGTGGTCCTTGTCTTCGGGGTCGTTGATTCTCTCGGAATAAGGGAAGCGGGTGCGGGTCTTTGAGTCAAGGCTCAGCCAGTCCTGGAAGGTAACCATCGCGAACATGCTGTCTTTCCCGAGAGCATTTTTCATCTCGTCGAGGCATTCCTCCTTTGTGGAATCGAAGAATGTTTTCTTCTTGTCTTCAGACTTGAAAGATATGGTCTGGAGCCTTTCCCCAAGCCAGGTGCGGAGAGTCCTTCCGTCTGAAGATGAGGTATATATGGTGCTGAGGTAGGAAGGCTCTTCATTTTCTTTCTCCGCGATGGCGTGAGGCAGGATTCTGAGGCTCTCCCAGCCGTCTCCCCAAACCATCATGTTGGAAGCGGCCACAATCTGCGGAATCATCTTGTCATAGATTGGGCGGTCCTCCTTTGTGCAGATGTCCGTATCCGGGATGCTGAAAATGTCCAGATAGGAACTCATTACCCTGATACGCTTTTTCCACCACATGAAATTCTCCTTTGCCAGACCCTCCCAGTTGAAGGCTGCAAAGCCGTCCTTGTCCACTCCGCTGAAAAGATGAGGAAATTTCCAGCAGTCCACGCTATGCGGAACAACTCTCATCTGGAGCTCTCCCTTGAGGGCAATTCCCTTTGAGTGGGCGTATGAAATGACTCCGCCCAGCTGACGGAAGAGGTGATACTGGATCCAGATGTAAAGCTGGGTGCGGAAATGGATTTTCCGGATATCCTCCTCCTTAAACCCGGAAAGAACCTTGTGGGCTGCAACGTATGTCTTGGAAAGAACCTTTCCGCCAAACGCCACTGCGATGTCTTCCGAATATGTGCTGAACGCTTCCCACCGGGAGAAATCAGCGGTCTTGTAAAAGTCTCTGAGAGAGCAGAAAAGGGCATAGCCGCAAAGCCAGTCCTTGTGCTCGTTCATGAACTTGTAGAAATCCGGATGGGCCTCGTCTGTCTTTCCGTTCTGGGCGAAGAGATCTTCCAGGTACTTCATCTTGAAAGCATAAAGGTCTTCCCAGTCTACAGTGGCCCTTCTGCTCAGCGATTTCATTTCCCTTGCGGCATCCTTTGCCTTGCGGGAATCCGAAAGCGTGCCGAGGGAATTCAGGCTCACGAACATCGGGTTGATGCCAAGGGACGTGATGCATTTGTAAGGAGAAGAATCCTTGCCTGTAAAAGTTTGAGTTGTATCGTTGACAGGAAGAATTTCCAGAACTCTCATTCCGGTTTTCTGAGCCCAGTCTGCAAGACTCTTCAGATTCTCTATGGTTCCGCATCCGTCAGGGTTCTCGTCGCGGAGAGAAAACAAAGGCACGCAGCAGCCAGCAAATTTCTTCTGCACCGGAGGAAATTTAACCTGGGAGTGCTCTATGATTACGGTCTCGTTTTTCTTGATTTCCGGTATCGGGAGATGCCTTTCGGTATCTGTCGGAAGTTCTTCAAAGACAGATACGCCACTCTTGTCGTTGACCATAGCCAGGCGGTATTTCCATTCCTGTCCGCCGCAACCTTCCGCATCAAAGCTCGCTATCCATTTCAGACCTTTCAGGCGGGCCATTTTCACCCCGTCTTCCGGCCTCCAGTTGCCCAGGGCCTTTCCCTCTCCGCAGATAACTATGCGGCAGTCTGCGGGAACATTCGGGACAACGGCCCGGATTATAAGTTCGTGGCTTTTCTTGTGAGTCTGGGTATATGGGCTGTAGTTTGTTCCGTAGAACACGTGCGCAAACGGATCTGTAAGGAAAGGTGCCTCTTCCGTGTATTCCTGCCAGTGGTCTATGCTCTCGATTCTTGCCGTGGCTGAATTCAGGGCCACTCTTCGTCCTCCGCCAACCTCATATCTCAAAGTTCCGTCTGTCCGCTTTACAAAATATTTGTATCGCAAGACTCTCTCTTTCAGGGAGTCGAACTGAAGTCGCGCTTCCCATACGGTTTCTCCCTTTGGATTCTTGCCCGCGGCCTTCATCTTGAAGGCGTTGTCCGGATAGTACTTGCCCAAAAGGGGAGAGGACCCGGTGATATAGACCTCTTCACCCGGCAGGGTATCTACTCTGACTCTCAAGTGTATGATCATTGTCTGGCTATTTTTCTTTTAAGGATGGTGTACACTACCAACGATATGGCTCCTGTCAGTATCATTATGACAGCCTGGGATTCGTGACTGATAAAAGCGAAAGTCGCCGCTTCTCCCTTTGTCGTAGAGTAGATCTGAGTGGCGGCCAATATTATAATTCCATGATATGCGCCAATGCCTCCCTGAACCGGTATAACCCATCCCAGACTTCCCACAACCATCAGAAACATTGCGTCTTTCCATCCCAGGGCGTCCAGCACCGGGAATGCCCTGATGGTACAGAAACTGGTTGCCAGGAAACTGCCCCAAAGAAGGATTGTCAGCAGGAAAAACAGCCATTTTCTCTTCATTCCGAAGACCGATTTCATGCCTTGCCACATGTTGGACATGAAACCAGAAACTTTCTTCCCGAACTTTGTTTTTGCGATTCGCTTTCGGAAGACGTAACCCAGGACACAGAGAATAACAATAGCCAGCAATACTATGGCAGTTATCATTAGCGATGAGGATGACATTTTGCCGGAATTCGGGTCTATCATGCTTGACTTGAAGAAACTTCCGAATTCGCTCCAGCAGGATGCGGCAAATATGAATGTAATGGATATCAGGCAGATAAGATCCCATGCCCTTTCGGCAACCACTGTTCCGACCGCACCTTCGAAAGTTGTATTTTTCTTCAGGGTGGATACCACTCCGCATCTGACAAACTCACCGATTCTCGGGAAGGCGAAGTTAGCCAGGTTGCCTATGGTTACTCCGTGATAGGAAGCTCCGAAAGAAGATTCAGGGTCAATCCTGGAGAGCATCATCTGCCATCTGGCACCCCTTATTGAAAATTCTGCCACTCCCACCAGCATAGCCATTATTATCCACTCCCAACGGCAGGTGGATAATTTTTCCATGAAATCTTTCCAGGTAATTCCCCTAAAACTGAAATACAGTAACACAATCGCCACCGCAAGCATCAGAACATACTGGATTATGTTTTTAGTAGAAAACCGTTTGCCTTTTTCGGCCTGCATATACTCTTTTTTAGATTAAAAACAAATTTACGCAAAATAAATGATACCTTTGTAAATGAGCAAATATTCGGAAGAATGAAATCTATCATAGGAATCGGCAACGCGCTTACGGATGTGCTGGCAGTGATGCCGGACACTAGCCTTCTGGCCAAATACAACCTTCCGGCGGGCAGCATGCAGTGGGTGGACAGCAAAACCGCGCAGACAATCTGGGAAGAACTCAAGGTCCACGACCTTCAGATAGTTCCGGGCGGAAGCTGTGCCAATACCATAACAGGTACGGCTCTCCTGGGAATGAAGAGCGGATTCGTTGGAAAGGTCGGTGACGATGACCTTGGCTTTCTTTTCCGCCAGGGCCAGGTGAAAAACGGCATAACCCCGCATCTTCTCACCGGAGAGAAGCGAAGCGGAAGGGCGATGGTTTTCATCACTCCCCCGAATGCCGAACGCACCTTTGCAGATTATATGGGAGCGGCGCTGGAATTGTCTGCGGATGACCTGAAAGAAGAGTTCTTCCAGGGATACGACATGCTGCACATAGAGGGTTACCTGGTTCAGAGTCAGGAACTTGTCCGCCGTGCCGCAGAGATTGGGAAGAAGCTGGGAATGACCATTTCCATAGACCTTGCCAGCTATAATGTGGTGGAGAGCAACTACGATTTCCTTCACGATATCGTGGAAAATTATGTGGACATTGTCTTTGCAAACGAGAGCGAGGCCAAGGCCTTTACCCACAAGGCTCCTGAGGATGCTCTGGATGATATTGCAAAGGTTTGCGAAATCGCTGTGGTCAAGATAGGAGCGCAGGGATCTTACGTCAAGAGCGGAGACGAAAAGTTCAGAATCGCCCCGTTCCCGGCAAAAGCCATTGACGCAACCGGAGCCGGAGACCTTTTCGCCGCCGGATTCCTGTATGGATATGCAAGGGGGCTTGAGCTGGAGATCTGCGGGGAAATCGGGTCCTACATTTCTTCCAGGATTGTGGAGGTGATAGGCTCCAAGCTCAGCGACACCGCCTGGGAGGAAGTAACCGCAAAAGTTGCTGAAATCATAAGCGAGGGATAATGAAACTCTACTTCAAGATACTTGCCATTGCCGCAGCGGTAGCCCTGCTTCCGCTGCAGTGGATTTTGCTCTTGAAGGTTTACAACTCCCTGGAAAAGAACCTTTACATTACGGTGGACGAATGCTTCCGCAATGCCGTGGAGCAGGAGTCGATGTCCCGTTTTGTAAAACTGGATACAACAGGAGCCCTGGTCGGGATAAGGGACTATCTGGAGATTAGCGGCAGCGAGATAAACCTGGACAGCATCAGCGCCGCCTTTGCCGAGAACCTGGCGGAGAAGGACCTGCAGAATCTGAGTTTCCGGGTGTATGAAATCCGGAACGACACCAGCATATTCCGCACGGCTGACGATTTCCTCAGCGATCCGGTTATGGAGAGGACCACATTCTCTTCCCTGACAACGCATACCGTTCCGGTTTCTTCAGACCTTTCAAGGGGAGTTGCGGCTGAAATAACCAACCCTTACAGCGCGATTCTCCCATCGCTGAAGATGCTGATAATCTTCTCGCTGCTTATAGCTCTGTTTGTTATCTGGTGTCTGTGGAAAATGATCCGCACACTTGGCAAGGTCACTTTCATAAACAACTTGAGAAAGGACCATACCTACGCGATGATCCACGATATGAAGACTCCGCTGTCTTCAATAATGATAATCGCAGAGGATTTCAAGGATAACCCTGCAATCGCATCGGATCCGGAGACGGCCGAGCAGCTGAAGATTCTGGATGACGAGTGCGGCCACCTGAACCGCATCTGCGAGAAGGTCATCAACGTGGCCAAGGTGGACAACAAGAAACTGAAATTCGTCTATGAGAAGATAGACCTGGAGGAATTCTTCTCCGGCATAAATTCCAGGCTGCAGGCTCTTTATCCGACAGCGCAGAAGGAGGTTGAGTTCTCCGCAGATCTTAGCCAGGAGAAATGGCTTATCGCAGACCGTCTCTACCTTACGGAGATAATTGACAACCTGATAGACAATTCCATCAAGTATTCCGGAAAGAGCGTTAGCATAACTGCCCGGAGCGTAAGGAAGGGAAAGATTACGGAACTCCGGCTGAAGGACAACGGTTCCGGCTTTTCAAAGGAAGCCTCCAAGCGGCTGTTCAAAAAGTTTGAAAGGGGAGAAAACACCGTAGGCATTTCCGGTCACGGAATAGGCCTTAATTATGTCTATCAGCTGATGAAATTCTTTGGAGGCTATGTGAAGATAGACAGCCAGGCCGGCCTTTTTACCGAGGTTATACTTGGATTCCCATCCAAACGGCAATATGATATAACAGACTGATTATGATAAGACTGCTGATTGTAGAAGACGACACCAACCTGAGTTTCCTGATCAAGAGGAAGCTGGAAAAGCAGGGAGACTACACCGTGGAAACCTCTGTGGACGGAAAGGAAGGCCTCAAGGCCATTGCCTCTTTCCGCCCGGACATAATTGTCTCCGATCTTGAAATGGGAGACGGAATGGACGGCAACACTATGATAGAGAAGATCCGCACTGCCAATAACGACATCCCTATCATTGTGCTTACCGGCAAGATGGAATTCCTCAAGCAGAGCGGCGCCAACATGTATCTGAAAAAGCCGTTCAACGTTCAGCAGCTGGACCTTAACATCAAGTCTCTGCTTCAGCAGAAAGGCATTGGAACCCAATCGGAGAACACATACAAAATAGGAAAGTTCACCTTTGACACCTCCGCCAGAAGGCTCATTCTCGGCGATGAGGAAATCCGCGTGACTCCGACAGGGGCCAAAGTGCTGGAAATGCTCTGCCGCGAGATGGGCAAATGCGTGGACCGCAAGAAAATCCAGGGGACCATCTGGGGAGACTACGACAACGACAGCATCTCCCACAACCTGGACGTCCAGATAGACAAGCTCCGCGGCGCACTCAAGGCAGACCCTGATGTCTCCATCGAGATAATAAAGAAAACCGGCATCATCCTCAAAGGCTGACACCGGCTTTTTCAATTATTTCTTCCTGATTACTTGTACATCTCAAATCCCAAGCGGACTCCGTCGTAGTTCTTGCTGAGGTCTGTGATTGTCTGGAGGTTGGCGTTGCCGCTCATTGCTCCTGCAACCTGGAGGATGTTCAGCAGTTTCTTGCTCTCGAAGTTGAGGTTGAGGCCTCTGGTGGAGCGGGTGATGAATGCCGTGCTTGAAAGCAGGAGGCTCTTCATTTTCAGCGTTCCTGTATCAGGGTCGTAAGTGTAGGTTCCGTTCCAAGGGATTCCGTTGATCTTTGCCTGGAACTGGTTGTCCTGTGTAAAGGTGAAGTAGGTGTTGTTGGCGTTTACTCCAACCTGCTGGAAAGTAGGCTCCAGCTTGGTCTTGATCTGTGCTGCCACGGCTGCACCGCCGGCCTTTGCAAGAAGGTTCTCGCTTGTGAAGGCGCAGGAAGGTGAATGATACTTCCAGGTGCCGATGAGCTGGCTCTGGTCTATCCTGACTTTTCCGATAACAAGGTCTGCCAGAGAGGTTATGGTGTTCTCGTTGCCGAGAGCCCCGAGGATGGATCCCAGAACATTTCCGGTATCCCCGCCCATTGCGCCGCATCCTGCCAGCAGGAATACGGAAGCTACGATAGAAAGGATCTTTTTCATATTGTTTGTTTTTAAAGAGTTGTCAATACTTGAACACGCTGCCGCCTATGAATTCTCTCATGACGGATGTTGGAGGGATGGCTTTCTGCTCTTCCGGTCCGAGGGAAATGATTCTGCTGAGGAAGTTTATCAGCCTCAGGCTTTCAGCATAAGCCTTGCTCATCGGGGTGATTCTTCTCAGGAGAGGTTCCACATAATACTTCAGCATAGGGAGCTCGTACAGCAGGAAGGAGTTGAACATAATGTCCGCGTTTTCCTGGTACGGGAAAATGTTTTTCCTTTCTCCGGCAATCACGCTCGGCCAGCGGTTGATGGTATCCTCTGCGCTGTATCCTCGGAAGTAGTTGTCCCTTACCATCCTGCGGAGCATGCGGTTGTCAGTCGTGGAGATATAGTTGTTCTCGTCGATGGAAAGGGAAGTCAGCGTGGAAGCGTAAACCTTGAACTTCCTTTCATCCGCGATTTTTTCCGTCAGGACAGGATTCAGGGCGTGGATGCCTTCCATAATCAGCACGTCATCCTTGTGCATCCTTATGGTCTGGCCGTCCAGAGTGCACTTGCCGGTGGTGAAGTTGAAGGTCGGAAGCGTAACTTCCTCTCCATTCATCAGTTTGTTCAGATGATCGTTGAGCATATCCAGGTTAAGGGCGTAAACGCTCTCGAAGTCGTAGTCTCCCTTCTCGTCCCTCGGGGTGAGTTCCCTGTCCACGAAATAGTTGTCCATTGCCACCACCACAGGATTGAATCCAAGCACCTTCATCTGCATTGCAATTCTCTTGGAGGTGGTGGTTTTGCCGCTTGAAGAAGGGCCGGCGATGAGCACCAGTTTAACGTCTGGGCTCCTTTCCTTGATCTTGTCCGCTATCAGGGAATACTTCCTCTCGTGAAGGGCTTCCGCAAGAGAGATTCCAAGAGGACCCTGGCCATTTTCTATAGCCTGGTTGACGGATGCGATATCCCGCGCCCCGATGACGTTGCACCAGTTGCTGTATTCCTCGAAGATTTCCGCCAGCTTTTTTTGGTAGAACTGCGGAGGAAGGTCGTAAGGCGGTTTCGGTTCAGGAGACTGAAGGCAGAATCCCTCGCTGTAGAGCTTTATGCTCCAGCGGTCCAGTTGACCTGTGGAATATACCAGCGGTCCATAGAAATAATCCCCGTAACCATCGAGATAATAAAGAGTTACAAAATATTCTCCCATATTCTCCACGAGCTGGGCCTTGGATTCCTGCCCGTGTGAGCGGAAAAGTGCGGAGGCTGAGGAATTGGTCCTTTTGGACTTTACGAAAGGAAGGTCTTGCTTTACAAGTTCCCACATCCTCTTCTTTACGGCGCCGAGTTCTTCTTCCGTCATCGGAACTGTCTTGGTGAAGTCGGCTCTTGTCCTGAGTTCTCCGTACTGCCCGTTAGGAAGGTGATAGTCCATACACAGGGTGCGGTCCGGGAAGAGTTCTCCTATTACCTTTTGGCACAGGAAGTTGAGAGAACGGCTATAGCACCGTCTTCCGTCAGCATCCCTATAAGTTACAAAATGTACCGTTGAGGCAAACAGAAGCTCGAAGCCAAGTTCCTTAAGGTCGTGGTTCACGTATGCGGCCAGCACCTCCATCCCCTCCCAGTCGTTATCCACCATTTGGAGCAGCTGCTTGAGGGTAGTGCGCGGCTCCACCTCATAGTATTGCTTGTTGTTGGTGCAGTATATTCTTATCTTTTCCATAATTTCAAAGTACTAATTTAAGATATTTTCCGGTTACGCTGCCACTGTCTTCCGATACTTTTTCCGGAGTTCCCTCGGCGATTATCCTGCCTCCGCCCTGTCCTCCGTCCGGTCCCATGTCGATGAGATGGTCCACACTCTTGAGTACATCCAGGTTGTGTTCTATTATCACCACGGTGTTGCCCTTGTCCACGATTTTTTGGAGAACTCCAAGCAGCACCTTGATGTCCTCGAAGTGGAGGCCGGTGGTAGGCTCGTCCAGGAGGAAGATGGAATTGCCGGTATCTTTCCTTGAAAGTTCGGCGGCGAGCTTCACTCTCTGGCTTTCTCCTCCGCTGAGGGTGGTGGAAGGCTGGCCGAGTTTGACGTAGCCCAGGCCCACGTCTTCCATCGCCTTGAGCCTCTGGTAAATGGAAGGGATATGGGAGAAAAATTCCGCGGCTTCGGAAATGGTCATTTCCAGCACATCGTTGATGCTTTTTCCCTTGTATTTGACTTCCAGGGTTTCCGCGTTGTAGCGCTTGCCGCGGCACTCCTTGCAGGTTACATAGACGCTCGGAAGATAGTGCATCTCTATGGTCTCCACGCCGGCTCCCTTGCAGACCTCGCATCTTCCGCCCTTTATGTTGAAGGAGAACCTTCCGGCCTTGAAGCCCCTGATCTGGGCGTCCGGAGTTTTCTCGAAGAGTTTCCTTATGTCCGAGAACACGTTTACGTAGGTTGCCGGATTGGACCTCGGAGTGCGGCCGATAGGGGCCTGGTCCACCACGATCACCTTGTCTATGTTCTGGAGACCTTCTATGCCGGAGTATGGAAGCGCCCTTTCAGAAGACCTGTAGAAATGGTTTGTAAGGACTGGTTTCAGCGTCTGGTTTATCAGGGATGATTTTCCGCTTCCGCTGACTCCGCTGATTCCAACCAGGCATCCCAGAGGAATCTTCAGGGTTACATTCTTGAGGTTGTTTCCCTTTGCTCCGTTGAGAATAAGGAACTTGCCGTTGCCTTTTCTTCTGGTGGCCGGGGTTTCTATCTTGCGGATGCCCCTTAAGTATTCGGCAGTGAGGCTTCTCAGTTTCCTGACCTTTGCCAGCGGCATTTTCTTCAGTTCTTCCACCGTGGTGTTAAGAAGAAGTTCTCCACCCTTGCTTCCCGCTCCCGGGCCAAGGTCTATCAGGCGGTCGCAGCTGAGCATTGTTTCAAGGTCGTGCTCTACAACCATAACGGAATTGCCCTCGTCGCGGAGCTTCTTGAGGGAATTGATTAGCTTTATGTTGTCTCTCTGGTGGAGGCCGATGCTCGGCTCGTCCAGAATGTAAAGCACGTTCACAAGACGGCTTCCGATCTGGGTGGCGAGCCTGATTCTCTGGCTTTCCCCGCCGCTTAGGGTTGCGGTTGCCCTGTCAAGAGACAGGTAGTCCAGACCAACTGCGCTGAGGAATCCGACCCTGTCCGTGAGTTCTTTTATGATATCTCTCGCTATGAGTTTCTGCCTGTTGTCCAGCTTTTCAGGAAGGGAGGCAATCCATTCCTTGAGGGAAGAAACATCCATGGCGGCAACCTCAGCGATATTCTTTCCGTCTATCTTGAAGTACAGGGCTTCTTTCTTGAGCCTTGTTCCGCCGCATTCCGGACACGGGATTTCCTCTATGAACCTTTCCTTGAGAGTCTTCTTGCCGTGCGGCTCGTCCTCCTCTTCCCCGTCCTTGAGCTTGGCGGCGGCTCCGGGGAATGAAGCCAGAAGGGTTCCGTCCGCAAGGCTCACGCGGAACAGTTCCTGCGTTCCGTAGAGAATCATGTTAAGAACGTCTTCCGGAAGGCTGCTTATAGGGGTGTTGAGGGAGAACGCATATTTCCTGGCCATCGCTTCCAGAATGCGGAAAGTGTCTGAATCCTTGTACTTTCCGATAGGAACGATTCCACCGCCGTTTATTGTTTTGGAAGGATCCGGTATGATCCTGTCCATATCTATTTGGGTAATGTATCCCAGTCCCTTGCACTTTGGGCAGGCTCCCTGCGGGGAGTTGAAGGAGAAGGTAAACGGTGCCGGTTCCGGCAGGGATTCCCCGCTGTCCTCGTCCATAAGGTGCATGGAGAAAAATCGAAGGGCTTCGTCTTCCTTCCCCTGACGGATTATCGCGATGGTCCCCTTGCCCCTTTCAAGGGCTGTGTTGATAGAAGCGTAAATCCTCTTGCTGTCTTTCTGGGCCGGGATAATCTTGTCCACCACCAGTTCTATGAAGTGGATCTTGTACCTGTCCAATGGCTTTACATCCGCCAGTTCCTGGATTTCCCCGTCTATCCTGACTTGCGTGAATCCCTTTTTCAACAGGCTGTCCATCAGATCTTTGTAATGGCCCTTGCGTCCGATTACAAGAGGGGCGAGCAGGTAGCATTTTTCATTTTCATACTCGGAGATCACAAGCTGGCAAATCTGCTCCGCGGTATATTTGACAAGTTTCTTTCCCGTGACGGGAGAATATGCGTCCGAAGCCCTGGCGTAAAGAAGGCGGAGGAAGTCGTAGATTTCCGTGATGGTTCCCACGGTCGAGCGGGGATTGCTGCCCGTGGTTTTCTGTTCGATCGCGATTATAGGGCTGAGGCCCGTAATGCTCTCTACAGCCGGGCGTTCCAGTATGCCGATAAACTGCCGGGCGTATGCGGAAAGGGTTTCCATATAGCGCCTCTGCCCCTCGGCGTAGATGGTGTCGAAGGCCAGAGTGGACTTGCCGCTTCCGCTAAGTCCGGTTATGACCACGAACTTGCCCCGCGGAATCGATACGTCGATACCCTTAAGGTTGTGTTCCCTTGCGCCTATGACCTTAATCTCGTCCATTAAACGTCAAATCTCAGCCAGGTGGATTTTCTAAGATAAGGGTTGTGGGCCAGCTCTTCCACCATTGTGGATTCTGGGCCGTGTCCCGGGTAGATTTTGGTGTCGTGCGGTATCTGCCGGACAATTATGTCTACAAGAGAGGAGCACATTGCCTTGCTGTCTCCCTCCGGAAGGTCCGTCCTTCCGCAACTGCCTGCAAACAAGGTGTCTCCGGTGATGCATATCTTGTCCGGAGAGCTGTAGAACAGCACGCTTCCCCAGGTGTGTCCCGGGGTGGAGATTACCTTCAGGGAAGAGTTTCCGAACTTGATCTCATCCCCGCCATTAATGTCCACGGTTTCCAGAGACGGATCCTCTATGTGAATGTCGAACAGCTGGCTGGTTGCCTTGGCCATTTTCAGAATATTCTTGTCCGCTGGATGAATGTATGTCGGGATGTTCCAGGTATCCGTAACAAAGCGGTTGCCCATCACGTGGTCGAAATGCCCGTGCGTGCAAAGCAGTTTGACAGGCTTGAGGTTGTTCTCAGCGATATACTGCTGCAGCCTTTCCCCCTCTCTTTTGGTGCTGATGCCGGGATCCACGATTACACACTCCCCGCTTTCGTCTGAGAGCACATAGCAGCACTCTCTCAAATCGTTGAAATAAAACTGTTTTACCGTTATCATATCAAATCTTTATTTCTGTATTTCCACTCCCTTGAGCATCGGGACGAAACTCATGCGGGAGACATCCCTTCCGGTGAATTTTCCGTCCGGTTTTCTTGTAATCACCTTAAGTATCTGCTTCTTTTCGGAGGCATTTTCCTGGCCGGGCTCGTCTACCGGAATCACCATCTTTCCGCCCGGGGCAAGCTGGCGCATAAGGGCTTCCGGAAGTGACGGTGCTCCGCAGGTTACAATGATTCCGTCAAAGGGAGCCAGATCCTTAAGGCCCTCAAACCCGTCGCCGAGAAAAAGATGGATTTTGGAGACGGAACAGTCCTCTTCCGGAAAGAGATATCCGGCATTGGTCAGGTTTTCCCTGGCTTTGCGGAAAAGTTCTTCCTGCCTTTCTATGGAGAACACTTCCGCTCCCAGATAAAAGAGCACGGCGGTCTGGTAGCCGCATCCCGTGCCGATTTCCAGAATTCTGTCTCCCGGCTTAAAGTCCAGAAGCTGAGTCTGAAAGGCGACTGTGGAAGGCTGGGAGATTGTCTGTCCGGCTTCTATGGCAACTGGCATGTCCTTGTATGCCAGTTCTTCCAGCCCCTCCTGCACAAACAGGTGGCGTGGAACAGCTCCTATGGCCTTGAGTACCCTTTCGGAGAACAGCCCGGTTGCGGATAGTTCATCCACGAGAAGTCTTCTTCGGCCCTGAAAAACCAATGTGTCTTTTTTCTCTGTCATCTGTCTAGCAAATTTACAAGATTATTGTTAAATTTGCTTGAACTTCATTCAACAGCTATGCATATCGGAATCGCAGGAAACATAGGCAGCGGGAAAACAACCCTTACCGGGCTGCTTGCAAAGAATCTGGGATGGACCCCAAAGTATGAACCGGTTGAAAATAACCCTTATCTGGAAGACTTTTACAACGACATGCCGCGTTGGTCTTTCAACCTTCAGATATATTTTCTGAACAAGAGGTTCCAAGAAGTGGTAAACATCCGCAACTCCAAGGACAATGTAATCCAGGACAGGACAATCTACGAGGATTCCTGCGTGTTTGCGCCGAACCTCCACAAGATGGGCCTGATGCCTACCAGAGACTATGACAATTACAAGGACCTGTTCTCACTGATGATTTCCTTGGTGCAACCGCCTGACCTGATGATTTATCTGCGCTCTTCCATAGAGCATCTGGTATCCAACATCCAGAAGAGGGGACGCAAGTACGAGGAGGGAATCCGTCTGGACTATCTGAAAGGCCTCAACGACCTTTACGAGGAATGGGCCGCAACATACAAGGACGGAAAGCTTCTCATCATCGATGTGGACAAGCTGGATTTCCAGAATAACCCTAAGGATTTGAGTACCATCATAGACGCCATCCAGGCAGAACTGGGCGGACTCTTTACGGTATAGATCTATTTCTTCAGCCAGTTTTCAGGATTCTGCTTCTGGGTTCCCATCCAGAGCTCGAAGTGTATTTCGCTGCTTTCCTGATTTGAGTCAACGGTTCCGATCACGGAGCCCTGGGTGACCTTTTGCCCGTTCTTGACGCTGACCTTTCCGAGTTTGCAGTAGAAGGTGAAGAACTTGCCGTGCTCCACAAGCACGCAGTTGCTGTATCCCGGAATGACAAGAATCTGCTTTACAACGCCCTCGAACACGCAGAGAACCTGGCTTCCCTTCGGGGCCGCGATGTTGACTCCGTTGTTAAACGGGAGTTTCACGCCCTTGATTGTAGGATGCGGATGCTCTCCGAATCCCTCCACGATCATCCCTCTTTTTACCGGCCACGGCAGATTACCCTTGTTGCTCTCGAAAGAACCGCTCAGCTTGGCGCTTTCCGGAGTTTCCGCGTAAGTCTTGCCGGATGAAGGAGTTTTGCCTCCGCTCTTTTTCGCAGAGGATTCAGCCTTTTTCCTTTCAGCGGCGATTGCCTGGGAGATGAGCTTTTCTATCTCCTTGTTCAGGCGGTCTGCCTGCTGCTTTTTCTTCTGGAGTTCCTGGGTGTATTTTTTCTGCTGCCTGGCAAGGGTGTTGGCGTATGCCTTGGACTTGTCCTGGTCTTGCTTGAGCCGGTTGTACTCTTCGGTCTTCTCGTGCTGGTCCTTTATCTTTTCTGCCTGGAGATGGGAGAGTTCGCTGCGTTCAGCTTCTATCTTTTTGCTTTCCTCCTTTATCGCCGAGGCAAGGGAAGAAAGGGAAGACGAGTACTTTTTCAGATAGCTCCACCTGCGGTATCCCTGTTCCACGTTTTCGGAAGCTATGATGTACATGAACCATTTGCGGGAATCGCGGTTGCGGTAGGCCTTGATGACCATTCTCCGGTAGGAAGCCTTGAGGCTGTCCAGCTTGGCGGTCAATATCTCCAGGGCCTTGGTCTTGTCCGAAATCTGCATTCCCTGGCGGTTAATGTCTTCCTCAAGGCGGTCGATGAGCCTCTTTCTTGTCTCCACCTTTTTGTTCAGAAGCTTGAGTTCGGTAAGGGTGTTCTGCCTCTGCTTCTTGGTCTCCGATATCTGCTTGTCCAGGAACTTGATATCGTCCTGGAGCTTGCCGGCTTCCTTTTTCTTGCTCTCGATGGTCTTGTTCTGGGCTATGGCATTCTGAGGTGAGGCAAGCAGGAGGAACCCCGCCGTCAAAACGCATAAATATGTGGTCAGTCTTGAAGCCATTGCAGAGTATCAATTGTATTTTTTGTCTTCTCCAAGCAGCGCTGCTGCCTGCAGCCTTTGCGTGAGTTTGTCCACCTCTGCCTGGTCTCCGCTTTCGGCGGCTTTCAGTAGGGCTTTCTTGTAGTAGATTATTGCTATGTCAAACTCGCCGAGGGATGCCAGCACATCCGCATAGCGGGTAAGGATTCCGATGTCGTCGCTTCCTCCGTACGCCACGGCCTGCTGCAGATATTTCTTGGCCTGCTCCTTGTCTCCGGCGAGGAAGAGAACCCAGCCGTAGGTATCCAGATAATGGTATTCTCCGGAACTGTTCTCAATGGCGGCCTTTGCCATCCGGACAGCTCTCTGGAGATCCTTTTTTCCGGGCATCTGTCCAGGGGTACCGGTTGCAAGATACCAGGCGTAGTTGTTCAGTACTCCCGGTTCTTTCGGGTTCAGTTTCAGAGCCTTGTCGTAATATTTATAGGCGGTCTTGTCATCCTTTTTGCTGTGGTACATGTCTCCCACAAGGGAGTAGATCTGAAGCAGAAGAGCGGTATCTTTCTGTTTCCTGACGGCCTTCTCCTGGGAAAGGAAGGTCTGTATGGCGTCGTCATACTTATTCAGGTTGTGCTGGGCCATTCCCTTGAACTGGAAAAGGTCAGCGGCCTGGTCAGGGAATAATGTCATCGACGAGTCCACAAAACTTTCCAGCCTCTCCCAGTTCTGGGCACTGTAGAGGAAACTGAGCATATTGCCCCTTAGATAACGGTCTTCCGGGTAGTATTTGAGAATATTGTTGAGCACCTTGCCGGCCTTTTCCGTCTCCCCGGAGCGAGAAAGGTAGATGGCGCTGGTAATGGCGGCGGCGCTGTCGGCCGGGTCTGCCTGGGCAAATTCCAGAAGACAGTCCGCCATCCCTTCCCTGTACTGCTGGTAGAAGACAGGGTTTTTCATTGCCTCCTCCAGATGGGCTTTCTTGATATCGTAATCCGCATCGCGGTTTCCGAGGAAAGATTTCAGGTATATAAGGTACATTCCGTAGTTTTTCTGGCGGCGGTATGTCTGCATCTTTCCGTAGATGGCGGGAACATAATCCTGTTCAGCCGCCAGGGCCTTGTTGTACCATACCAAAGCCAGCGAGTCCTTCCCGCTTCCGGCATAAATGTCAGCGATGTAACCCTCATACAAAGGATTCGGTATCTTGTTGTCCGCGTCTATCAGAGCCTGGAGGGCTTTTCCCGATTCTCCCTGTGAGGAGTAAATGCGGAAGCGTGTCATTACGGAGGCTTCGTTAGGGCCCGTCTTCTGCTCCAGCTTGTCGGCCAGGGCAAGGGCCTTGTCCTGCATTCCCCTCGGAACATAAAGGTTGATAAGGCTGAGGTAAGGCTCGCTCTTGGACGGGAACCTGTCCACCAGTTTCTCGAATAGCTTCATTGCCGCCGGGGTGTCGTTGTTCTGCATATAGACGGCTCCAAGAGTTGCCAGATAGTAATAGTTGGTTGAATCAATCCCTACGGCTGCGGTCAAGTCTTTTTCCGCTTCCTCCAGATCCATTTCCACCAAAGCCACCTTTGCCAGCATATAGTATGCGGCATCGTTATTAGGGTTGAAGGCGATGGCCTGGCGGCAAAGGCTCTTTACGCTGTCCGCCTGGTGGTTGTTGTAAGCCATCTGGGCGGAAATCATGCAGGAGTCGCTCTTGGATACGGATAAAACATCCTGCGCCCTAAGGGCCGGAGCTAAAAGCGCAGATACCAGGCACAAAAGAAATATGGCACTCGGACGTCTCATATCATCATGACAAAAATAGCAAATAATGTGCTAAATTTGTTTTTCCATTGCAACCTTCGGGCGGTAATTTGCATCTTAATGACAGACAACAAGAAGACACGGGAACAGCCGGATCCTTATTCCGATCTTGTAGCACGCTGCAAGAAGCTGGAAAAGAAGGCGCAGAGGGAGCTTTACGACAAGCTCTCCTTGAGGATGTTCCCCGTTTGTCTGCGCTATATGGGGGAGAGGGAGAAGGCCAAGGACGTGCTTCACGACGGCTTCATAACCCTTTTCTCCAAGTTGGGAGACTACCGCGGAGAAGGTATGTTTGAAGGCTGGGCGAGAAGAATATTCGTTACCGCCTGCCTGATGCAGATCCGCAAGACAGATATCCTCAAACAGACGGTGCAGATAGACGGTGAGACTCCAACGGCGGAATCTTCCCTGGAGCTTGACCCGCAGGAGACGTCAAAACTGGACGCAGACAAGCTGATGGAACTTATCGTCTCCATGCCGGAAGGGTTCAGGACGGTGTTCAACCTCTATGCGATAGAGGGTTATTCGCATAAGGAAATAGCGCAAATGCTAGGTCTCAGCGAAGGAGGATGCCGCTCACAGCTCAGCCGCGCGAGGGTCTGGCTTCAGGAAAGACTGAAGAAAATAAAGTGACGTGTCTAAAATTATAGAGATTTGAAACAGTTCAAAGACATATTGGAAAAGGGCCTTGGCAAGAAATGGTCTCTGACAGAGGAGGAAAAATCTTCCCTGTGGGAGTCCGTTTCCAGTCAGTTGCCGTCTGCCGAGCCTAAGAGGGGAGGATTCCTCTGGTGGGCCGTTCCGGCAGCGGTTGCTGCGGCCGTGGCAGCCTTTTTCCTTCTCAGATCGCCTTCCTCTTCACCAACCCCATTCCAGCCTGAAATTAAACCTATTGAAAAAACTACAACTCTTGCAGACGGGAACGGGGCAATAGAAAGTGCAGAGTCCCCAACCAGGGAGAAGGAGGCTCAGATGCCTGTGCTGGCTTATTCGGGCACTCAAAAAGTGTCCGGCCAGCAAGGGTATTCTGGGGAGGAAACAATCCAGAGCGCAGTTGAGAATGCCGAGCTCAAAGACATAATCGCTGAGAATAAAACAGAGGTTATACCAGAAGAAAAGATTCAGAATCAGGATATTCCTCAGACGGAACTGAAAGAGCAGAAACAGGAAACAGCCTCTCAGACTCAGGAATCTTCAGAAAAGAATGTTTCTCCGGAGAAATCTTCAACGCAAAAGAATTCCTCTGCGGTAAAACCTTCTGCCTCAAGAAAGCAGTTAAAGGAATACTACAAGGAACCTTCATCCGGCAAGAGGCTGGCTTTCTCCGCTTCCTCAAACTTCTCCGGTAGGGGAAAGGTGGAGGGCCCTTCCAACAGCATGATCAAGGCTGTGGCCTCCCAGTTCGGATATATAACCTATTCCATGGCCCCTTCAGTTCAGCAGATTTCACAGACCAAATACGCTTTGCCTCTGAATTTCGCCATCGGAGTAAGCTACAAGGTCAATGATGTGCTTACCGTTGGATCTGGCGTAAGCTACTCCTTCCTTCACAGCAAATACAACGGCCTCATCAACGGGCAGTTCTATGATATAAAGCAGGGCGTTCACTATATCGGGGTGCCTGTCAAACTGTACTTCAACCTCGGATCAGCGGGCAACGTAGATTTCTACGCAGCAGCCGGAGGTGCAGTGGAGAAGGGCGTGAAGGTTACCTATCGTATGAAATCCGCCACGGGAAGCGGCAAGACCAGCGACTCCCACGTCAAGGGACTGCAGTTCTCCACCAAGGCCGTTACCGGTCTGGAATACCGCTTCGGCAAGAGCAAGAATGTAGGTCTCTATCTTGAGCCTGGAGTTACCTATTACTTTGACTCAGACCTTCCAGCAAGCATCCGCACCGACCATCCTCTCCAGTTCGAGGCCCAGGCCGGCGTGCGTTTCCATTTGAAATAACGATATTTGCGCCCTCTAGCACAAAGAACGGGACAGAGGGAGCATTTTAGGCGGTTTTTGTTCCCTCTGACACACAGAATGGGACAGAAGGGGCATTTTATGCTTTTTTTGCTCCCTCTAGCACATAGAACGGGACAGAAGGAGCATTTTAGGCGGTTTTTGCTCCCTCTGACACAGAAACAGGACGGAAGGAGCGCTTTCAGGGAATAACGGCCTCCGCTTCAAGGTGGAAAGCCGCCATAATTCGAATCGAGAACTATGTCACACATGAATTCTATCCTAGATTCATTATTCCAATTCATAATTATTTGCAAGACAAGCGAATAATCAATACCTTTGAACCTGCTGCAAAAGAAATAGATGTTGAGGTTTGATGGTTGAGAGTTTTATGGGGGAAGATAAGAGAGGGGCTCGGTATTGTAAAACTTAAAGACTGTCAAACTATGAGCGAAAAATTTTGGCTGGTGACCACAGAGCATCTGAAAGACGGATTGTGGTTCCAGGATGAAGAGGATTTCAAGACGGGAATGAGCTATGTTGCTGTCACAAACATCCTGTCTGGAGTGGGAGTTATGGCATTTGTGCTGATGTCCAACCACGTGCATTTTGTGTTGGGAGGCTCTGAAGATGAAGCACAATTTTTCATAAATCATTTCAAGCGATTTTATTCCAGATACTTTCACTTCAAGTATTCCTCAACGGAACTATTGCGCAACAACAGCATTAATTTAAGGGAACTGAATATCGGTGACGAATCCTTTGAAAAGGCGGTTGCCTATGTTCATATGAATCCCGTGGCGGCAAATATTTGCTCTCACCCTATTGGATATCCTTGGGGTACTGGAGCTTTATTCTTCAGCGGTTCCTCTATCGCAGGAAAGAGGGTGGATGCTTTTAGCAAGCGCTCCCTATACAAAATTACTCACAGCAAAGTGGCGTTTCCTCCTGAATACATCGTTGATGAAAGAGGATTTGTTTCCCCAGTTTCTTATGTTCAGAAAAATTTCGTTGAATCTGTGTTCAGAAGTCCAAAAAGAATGAACTTTTTTCTCAATAATTCTTCAAAGGCTAAGTATGATGCCATCTTGCCGACTTTCAAAGATCAGTCTGCTCTGGCAGGAATGTATGATCTATGCAATTCTCTTTTTCGCAAATCTTCTATCTGCGATTTAACACAGGAACAAAAGGCGGAACTTCTGAAACAAATGCGTTACAGATTTTCTGCAGATCCAAAACAGCTTTCGCGTATTACGGGATTGTCTCAAGACTCGGTGATGGAACTTCTGGATACTTTCAACGCCTGAGTTTTTGCTCCCTCTAGCACACAGAACGGGACAGAGGGAGCGTTTTAGGCGGTTTTTGCGCCCTTTGACACATAGAACGGGACAGAGGGAGCATTTTAGGCGGTTTTTGCTCTCTCTGACACACAGAACGGGACAGAAGGAGCGTTTACCGGTTGCGCTTGAGTTGTCGGGCCAGATTGTTGGCGAAGACGAAGTCGTTGAGAGGCTGGCAGTCCGTATCCATTATCTCCTTGTTGGAACCCTCCCAGAGAAGATGCCCCTTGTGGATGAAACCAATATGGTCTCCGATTTCCATAACGGAGTTCATGTCGTGCGTGTTGACGACGGTGGTAATCTTATACTCCTGCGTGATTTCCTGAATCAGACGGTCAATGACAATTGCAGTGGTCGGATCCAGGCCTGAATTAGGCTCGTCGCAGAAGAGGTACTTGGGGTTCAGTGCGATGGCTCTTGCGATGCCCACCCTTTTCTGCATACCTCCGGAAAGTTGGGCTGGATAGAGTTTGTTGGAGTTCTCCAGGTTCACTCTCTTGAGGCAGAAGTTTACCCTGTCGAGTTTCTGCTCCAGGCTCCAGTCCGTGAAGAAATCCATCGGGAACATGATATTCTCCTCCACGGTGGCAAAGTCGAACAGGGCGCTTTCCTGGAAGAGCATTCCCATTTCCTTGCGGAAGAGCTTCCTTTCCCCGAACTTCATCCTGGTAAAGTTCCTGTCTCCGTAGAGAATGTCTCCCTTGTCAGGCTCGTACAGGCCTACAAGGTTTTTCAGCAGGACCGTCTTTCCGCTTCCGCTGGCTCCGATGATCAGGGAACACTCCCCATCCCGGAACTGGATGTTGATGTCCTCCAGTACCGGCCGGCCGTCGAATTCCTTGTATAGTCCCTTGACTTCTATCATCGTTTAGAGCAGGAGTTTTGTGAGTATCAGGTCGAAAATCAGTATGAGCATGCTGCTAACCACGATGGCCTGGGTGCTGGACTTTCCGACTCCCAGAGATCCTCCCTTGGCGTAGTAGCCGTAATATGAGGAAATGCTCGTTATCAGGAAGCAGAACACGGCCATCTTTATCATACTGTAGAAAATGTACCACTGGTTGAAGGCATACTGCAGGCCTTCGATATATTGGGCGAGGGTGATAATGCCTGTCAAGGCAATAAGCACTCCCCCTCCGGCAAGTCCGATGAGAAAGCTCATGAGCATCAGAAGCGGGCTGAAAATAGTCGCCGATACGATTTTCGGGAGGATGAGGAAATTGGCGGAATTCACTCCCATTATTTCCATCGCGTCAATCTGCTCGGTGATCCTCATGCTTCCGATTTCGGATGCGATGTTGCTTCCCATCTTGCCGGCAAGAATCAAGGCAATCATCGTTGAACAGAATTCCAGCACGAGGCTTTCCCTTGCCATCACTCCGACATAATATTTTGGAATGAACGGGCTTTCCAGGTTGTTGGCCGTCTGAAGGCAGATAACACCTCCAACAGCTACGGAAACAATGAAAACCAGGACAAGGGAACCGATGATAAGTTTCTGGGATTCCTTCCAGAACTGCTTCCAGAACACGCTCCACTTCTCGGGTTTGCGGAAAACCCTGAGCATCAGCTGCCAGTATTCGCCTGTTGTCTGGAACGTGCCTTTCATTTGTTTTGGAGCGTCTTGTCTGAGGGTGCAATTTACTGAAATTTGGAAAAAATCACTAATTTTGAAAGTTACAACAGATTCAATGAGCTTTTTATACAGTATAGGAATGTGGCTGGCTTTCCCGGGTATCTGGGTAGCCTCCCTTTTCAGCAAAAAGATACGGAAGTTCCTTAACGGAAGAAAAGGACTGGTAAAGACTATAGAGAACACCTTTGCCACGGTGACGGATGATGTTGTCTGGTTCCACTGCTCTTCTGTCGGAGAGTTTGAGCAGGCCCGCCCGCTCATAGAGTGGTACAAGGGCAGCCGTCCGCAGACCAGGATTCTTCTTACTTTCTTCTCACCGAGCGGCTATGAGCTGAGGAAGAACTATTCTCTGGCAGACTGGGTGTTCTACCTTCCGCTGGACACAAATTCCAACGCCCGCAGAATGGTAAGGGCCGTAAAACCGAAGAAACTGATATTCACCAAATACGACCTCTGGAACAACTATATCCGCCAGGCCCGAAAGGCCGGGGCCGGTATATATCTTGTCTCCGCGATCTTCCGCCGCTTCCAGCCTTTCTTCAAATGGTGGGGAGGCTTCTTCCGCGGAATGCTCAGGTGCATCAACGTTATCTTCGTGCAGGACGAAGAATCCCAAAGGCTTCTTTCCACAATCGGAATCAGGGACAATGTAATCGTATGCGGAGACACCCGCTTCGACAGGGTGGACAAGATCGCTTCCGAAAGCAAGCACTTCCCGGTAATCGAGAACTTTGCCAAGGACTGTTTCACGATTGTTGCCGGAAGTACCTGGCAGCCTGACGACGAACTGATTGCACAGGTGATGAAGAATTTCTCAAAGGTACGTTTGGTGGTTGCTCCGCACGAAATCCACAAGGAAAGGATAGAAAAGCTTCTGCAGATTTACGAACCGTACGGCACTGTAAGATACTCTGAAGTGGAAGAAGATGCGGACCGCGAGATGGTCAGCGAAAATCCCCAGTCCATCGCCGAGGGAAAGAGAGTCCTGGTAATAGACTGCATCGGAATACTTTCCTCCCTGTACCGCTATGCGGACTTTGCCTACATAGGCGGCGGATTCGGCGTGGGCATACACAACACTCTGGAAGCCGCTGTATACGGAGTTCCGCTGGCGTTCGGCCCGAATTACCGCAAATTCCAGGAAGCCATAGACCTTATAGAGTGCAACGGCGCAACCAGCGTAGGCAGCGCATCGGAACTTTACCAGGTTATAGACAACTGCGTCAAGGACAAGGAGCTCCGCGATTTCAGGGGACGCAGCTGCCGCAATTACGTAGAGAAAATGCTCGGCGCAACGGACAAGATCGTGTCCGTTCTCGAGAAGTGATAACCCTTCACAATCCCGTTATGAAACTGAAGAGATTTTTATGCACGGTTCTGCCGCTGGCCCTTCTGGCGGCCATACTTGTTTCCATGATTTTCTGCTGCTCCGCCATCAAGGGAACCCCGCAGTCGCAGACAAGGGACCCGTTCCGTCCTGACTACCTTTGGGCATACGACGGAACCATCCTGCCAGGTGCCGCCTCAATCGACGAATATCTTCCGTTGCTGGAGGGCAAGAGAGTCTGCCTTCTTTCCAACCAGACCGGCATAATGCTCAAGAAGGGTAAGGAAATCCCTATGGAACTTCTGGTCAGCGACGGGAACGACGCCATGGACAAGATGCCGATGAACCTTTACACTCACGTTCTGGATACTCTTCTTGTACAGGGCATTAACGTTGTCTGCCTGATGAGCCCGGAGCACGGATTCAGGGGAACCGCCGATGCCGGAGAAAAAGTTTCCAGCAGCGTGGATATCCGCACCGGAATTCCTATCCGTTCCCTTTACGGCGCAAAGATGACGGATGCTGAACTTATGGAAGGGTTCGACATAATGCTCTTTGACCTTCAAGATGTGGGGGTAAGGTTTTACACCTACTATGTGACGATGGTGAAGATGATGGCCAAGTGCGCTGAGTTCAACATCCCGTTCATCGTACTTGACAGGCCGAATCCAATAGGCTGGGTTACAGACGGACCTCTGCTGGACCGCAAGTTCAAGAGCGGAGTCGGCGGACTTCCGATTCCTGCCGCCCACGGAATGACAATGGGTGAGCTTGCCTATATGGCCAACGAGAAGGGATGGCTCCGCTTCAACTCCAAGGACACCTGGGAGCCGGACAAGAGCCTGAAGTGCGACCTGACTGTAATCAAGTGCCGAAACTACACCCGTAAATCCCATTACCGCCTTCCTGTAAAGCCATCGCCGAACCTTCCAAATATGCGCAGCGTATATCTCTATCCTTCAACCTGTTACTTTGAGGGGACGAGAATCAGCCTTGGAAGGGGAACGACAGTTCCGTTCCAGATTTACGGAGCTCCGGATATGAGTACCACATCTTTCCAGGGAAGAAGTCCATACGGTTCTGATGCAAGGGTTGCTGCCGAGTACAAGTTCACCCCAAGAAGCGTTGCGGGAGCCAAGAACCCTCCGCTTCTGGACAAGGAGTGTACAGGCGTAAACCTTGCTGAGATTCCGATTAACCGCATCAGCGATGGCTATGTAAACCTGACCTATATCATAGACGCTTACATCGGCTGCGGCAGTCCTGGAGACGAATTCTTCAACCGCGCGTTTGAACTTGAGATCGGACAGTCCTGGGTACGGAATACCATAAAGGAAAAAGCATCCAACCAGGGATGCAACGCAGGAAAGCTGGCAAAGGAACTTCAGACGGCCTGGCAGAAAGACGTAAAGGCCTTCAAGAAAGAAAGAGCCTCGTACCTGCTCTACAAATAGCTAGCGGGGCCACTGGCCCAGTTCAAGATCTGAGATTTGGCGGCCTTCCACTTTGAAACGGAGGGCCGTCCTTACGTTGTGGAAGCCCATAATGCCGCAGGCGCCGGGATTCATTGTCATCATCATCCTTTCCGGCTCCGTCTTTGAGAAATTGTGCGGGTCGTTCATCACCCTGAGAATGTGGGAATGACCGCAGAAGAAAATATCCGGCTTATATTGGTTGATCTGCTGGAGAGCCCTGTAATCGTACCGTGCCGGATAGCCGCCGATGTGTATCATCAGGCAGTCCAGGTCCTCCAGTTTGAAGGTCTGCACCCAAGGGACTTCCATACGTATGTCCTGGTCGTCGCAGTTGCCGTAAACGCCTATTACGGGCTTGAATGCCCTTACCTCCTCAAGAGTGTGGATGCTGCCCCAGTCACCGCAGTGAAGGACAACATCCACATCGCTGAGAAAGTCTCTGATCTCGGCAGAGAAAGTGCCGTGAGTATCTGATATGAGTCCCACTTTTTTCATCGCCGAGAAAAATAAACTACCAGATTCTGGCTCTCTTTTCAGGAGCGAGGTAAAGCTTGTCTCCCTCCTTGATGCCGAAGGCCTCGTACCACTCGTCTATCTGAGGCAGGGCGGCGTTAACTCTGAACTTGGCATTGGAGTGAGGGTCGTTCAGAACCTGGTTGCGGATATACTCGTCTCTGAAGTTTGACGCCCAGATGAAACCAAAGGAGATGAAGAATCTCTGCCCAGGAGTGAAGCCGTCCTTCTCTCCGAGAGGGTTCTGCTTCATTGCGTTCTGGAATGCCTGGTAAGCAATGTGCAGGCCACCGTTGTCGCCGATGTTTTCTCCGAGGGTAAGCTGTCCGTTGATGAACACTCCAGGGAGAACTTCCTGAGTGGAGAAGAAATCTCTGAGAACGGCAGTTCTCTCGTCGAACTTGGCCTTGTCCTCAGCGGTCCACCAGTTGTGCATGTTGCCGTCCTTGTCGAACAGGCAGCCCTGGTCGTCAAAGCCGTGGCTCATCTCGTGGCCGATTACAACTCCGATGGCTCCGTAGTTTGCTGCATCGTCAGCAGCCGGGTTGAAGAACGGCGGCTGGAGGATTCCTGCAGGGAAGCAGATCTCGTTGGTGGTAGGGTTGTAGTAGGCGTTGATGGTCTGAGGAGTCATAAGCCACTCGGTCTTGTCAACAGGCTTTCCGACCTTGCGCTCAATCATATCTGCAATGTAGAATTCTGAAGCGTTGCACATGTTCTCGTAGTAGGAGAGAGTGTCGTCTATCTGGAGTTTTGAGAAATCTCTCCAGGTATCAGGATAACCAATCTTCACCATAAAGTTGGAAAGCTTGTCATAAGCCTGCTGCTTGGTTGAGTCACTCATCCAGTCAAGCTGCTCAATTCTCTGGTGCAGAGCATCCTTGAGGTTGTTGACCAGGGTAAGCATTCTCTGCTTGCTGCTCTCAGGGAAATATTTCTCCACATAGAGTTTTCCGACAGGCATTCCGAGCACTCCGTTAACAGCTCCGACGGCTCTCTTCCACCTTGGCTTGTCTTCCTGGGCTCCGCTCATTACCTGGCTCATTTCGAAGGCCACTGCACGGAAATCATCGCTGAGCATGCTGGTGGCGCCATAAACGACTCCCAGTTCAGCATAGTCCTTCAGGGCCTGGAGAGGAACTTCGTTCAGGATTCTTTCAACTTCCTTGAGCTGGTCCGGCTGTCCTACGGAGATAGAATCTATAGCCGGGTATCCGACACCGCTGAGAATTTCATCCCACATAATGCCAGGATAATACTTCTTGAGATCCGCGTAGCTCATCTTGTGGAAGTTGTTAGGAATGTCGCGGAGCTCGGTCCTGGACTTGGAAGCCCTGGCTATCCTGTACTCGATGGAAAGGATGTTCTCCATCTTGGCCTTAGCCTCTTCCTCCGTATAGCCAACCATGGTGAACAGTTTGCATATAAGAGTCTTATAAGCTTCCATAATTTTCTTTGAAGCTTCGTCATCGTTCAGATAGTAGTCTTTGTTTCCGAGTCCAAGACCACCCTGATATGTCTGGACAAGATTCTGGGATGCGTCTGAAAGGTCTGCATCGCAGTAAATGCTGAACATTGCAATGTCAACGCCCTTCTTTCCCAGGACTGCATTCGCTATCTGGTATTCTTCCCTGTTAGAGATATTGCGAACATATTCCAGATCCTTCATTATAGGCTTGTAGCCATCCTCGTTCCTCTTGACGGAGTCCATAGCCATACGGTAGATGCTTCCGATTTTCTGGCCGAGGGTTCCCTTCTCCTGAGGATTGTTGGCGTATTCCTCAAACATTTCCTTGAGCTGGAGCTCGTTGTTGTCCGCAAGGACATTGAACTGTCCGAAGCTGGAATACTCAGGCTTCAGAGGATTGGCTTTCATCCAGCCGCCACCGGCAAATTCGTAGAAATCATCACCCGGGGCAATGGAATCGTTCATATTGGCTTTGTCAAGGCCGGAAGTGAGCTTCCCGCCTCCTGTGCATCCTGCGGTCATAGCCGCTAAACAGATCGCTGAGATCATAATTCTGATTTTCATATTTTTTGTGAGTTATAATATTTCCGGTCAAGTTTACCGTTGTATGTTCTTTTTATTTCTTCCTCCTGCTTATACTGCAAAGGGACCTTAAATATTTCAAGCTTTCCTTTCAGAAACTTCGCGAGAGCCTGCTTGTCAAGCGTTGCCCCAGCCTCCATCATCACAAGAAGCTTAAGCGCCGTTCCGGTTATCGGATGCGGCGTGCCAATGCAAATGCAGTCCTTCACACCCGGAAATGCCATTGCGGCATCCTCCACCTCGGCCGGAGAAACCTTGAAGCCTCCCACATTGATGACATCGCTTTCCCTTCCCTTGAGATGAAGCCTGCCATACTGGTCCAGCTCACCGATGTCGGAAGTGTATATCGTGTTGTCTTTCAGAATAGTGGCTGTCAGATCCGGATCGTTGACATATCCGCTCATGAGAGTGTCTCCCTGACAGGAAATCTTGCCTTCTTCAGTGATGATAATCCTGGAATGGCTCATCGGCCGTCCAAGGCAGCCGGGGATGCATTCCCCATCGTTGAAATTGTAGGTTGAAATGATACCCGTTTCTGTGGAGGCGTAGGTGTTGTAGAGCCTTGTCTTCGGAAGAACTTCGCAGAGCCTCAGCATATCCGAATGTGCCAGAGGAGCGGCTCCGGACTCTATGAAATCTATCTTTTCCGTATACTTGGGCAACCTTTCCCCGCTGAACATCAGCAGCATGCGGGTGGTTGCCGGAACAAAGAACGTGGCAACTTTCTTTGCCGGATAATCCAGAGCCTCAAAGAATTTCTCCAGGTCTTTCATCCCTTCCAGAATATAGAGAGTAGCCCCCTGCATAGTAACCGGGAAAATCTTTGAGAGGCTTCCTATATGATTCAGCGGTCCGCTGATGATAAACAGCAGGTCGTGTGAAAAACCCTGCCCTTCTATAAGGTTTTCCGCATCGGCGATGATGGTCCTGTGGCTTATCATCACTCCCTTGGACTTTCCGGTAGTGCCGGTGGTGTAGAGAATGTCCGCCGTTCCTTCGGGAACAATGCTGGAAGTTAGAATGCCGGAAATCTCCTGAAAGCGGTTTTCCGGAATGTCCTTTTCCAGAGGAGCCGCCACCGCCCCGGCCTGGTGAATGGCAAAGTAAGTTACCAGAAAATCAATGCTCTGCGACGATCTGAACGGAACCACCTGCCCTTTCCTGAAAGAAGCAGACCGTTCGAGAACCTTTTCAGACAGTTCCCGCCAGGTAATCTTCTCCCCGCCGCAGATTGCCGCGGCTTTCTCCGGATAGAGCTCAGCGTTCCGATGCAGATAATCAACCAGCCTCATTTCTCAAGCTTGCTTTTTACCATAGCCTCCAGCGAATCCAGGGATTTCAGGTTCTTTGGAGTTGCGTCCTTGGCGTCAAGTTTTATGGAATATTCCTCTGAAAGCTTAAGCAAAATCGTGGCGACACCAAGGGAGTCCAGTTCCTTGAAAAGGAAATCGGAATCCAGGTCCACCAGTGGAAGGGCTTCTTCCAGAATCTCTCTAATTCTCTCTTTCATAGTCTTTTACTTTTTCTCTGCGATGAACATGTCCGCCTCAAAACAATTATCGGCCGTGCAGTCTATCCATCCGGAAATTACACTCTGTGTCTTCTTGTCCAGAAACGCCGCTTCCAGCACGTTTTCCATAACCCCGCCGTTTCTTTCCGGAAGTATATAGAATGACGTTTCTCCGTTGTATTTGTTGCGGATTGCAATTTCTCCGGTTATGATGTTCGGAAGCGTGTACACAAACAGCGCAGGACTCGGGTAATAGTTATCCTCCGCGATGGTTGACAGATACTTGCGGTCTGTCATAAGGGAAGATGACCGGTTGAAAAGAACAACTGCCCTGGAGTCCGTTCCAGCAAATCTTTCCCCTCCTTCCTCATCCAGAAGCAGTTCGGAAGCAACAAAACCCAGTCGGCTCAAAAGGTCCATCTTGTAGAACTGCGGATAGTTTCCAACTTTCTCCTTGTACAGGAATGTCAGAAGATCCTTGCCGGATATGCCTTCCGGCAGAGTCACGGCCTTCCCGTCCACAACAACCTCAGAAGGAGATATTATAACTCTATGTGTTTCCCTAAAACCGGGAACAACAACGTTTCTATCCGAATTATCCGCATCGCAACTTGCAAGAATTGCGGCATTTGCGCCACCGAAGCCGGAAACGGTCTTTACAAAGCATTTCTTTCCGCCTGCGGAAACAGGATTGGGACTTACCCTTATCGGTGAGCTTACTCCAAGCTCTTCAAACCCCTTCGTTCCCAGGACAAGATCTTCCTCCAGAGACTTCATCGTGATGATTGTCTCCAGTATTCCGGCAGCTCCAAGAGTGTGTCCGAAATAACCCTTCAGGCTGTTTGCGGGAATCTCGCTAAGGCCCGCACGTTCGAGAGCCACGCTTTCCATCTGGTCCATGAAAAGGGAAGACGTCCCGTGGGCGCTGACCATCGCCAATCGCTGAGGATCGCATCCTTCAATAACCTGGGAAATCGCAAGATACGCCCCCTCTCCCTTTGGCGATGGAGCCGTTACGTTATGGGCGTCGTTTCTTACGGCACCCGCTTCTATGCTCCAGCATTTTCCTTCTGCTGGAACAGACGAAAGAATCACGGTTGCGGCCGCCTCTCCCAGGTTCATTCCGCAGCGCTCGATGTCAAATGGCCGGCAGGCTTCTTCGCTCAAAGTCTTCAGAGCCTGGAATCCGGAAATGATGAACTTCCCCAGAACATCCGCTCCGCAGACCACTGCATATCTGTAAGCCCCGCTTTCCAGCAGCCTGGAAGCCAGGATAATGGAACTAAGCCCTGAAATGCAGGCATTGCAGACAACGATAGGGGTAGTTGTGATTCCAAGACGAGTGCAAATCCTTTCGGCGCATCTGCCCGGAAGTAGACGATCATCCTCACCCTCTCCAAGCACTTCCACGTTTGCCTTGGTTGTTCCAAGCACAAACACCACGTCCTTTCCCGAAATATCAAACTTCCCGTCAACCTCTTCCAGTGCCTGCCTTGCAGACTGATACACCAGAGATTCAAACCGGCTGAGCCCTTCAGTCTGCAGACTCTGCCAATTCCCCTCGCTGAACAAAGAGGCAAATACCCTCTCTTCAAGCCCGGGCATTTCATACGGAGCCAAAGCGCTAACGCCCGACTTTACAGCCAGGTAATTCCGCTCCGAGGTCCTTCCCAAAGGAGAAATGATATTGTCCGCAATCTTGAAAACCATAGAGATTGCGAAAATACAAAAAATAACCCAACACAGTTGCCGGTTAGAGCAGGGACGCCGCCAAAAGCTGCCGTCCTATTTTGTGGAGAGCCTCCTCGATTCTCATCACCTGTTTTTTTGAAATGTAGTAATCTCCTTTCTTGTAATGCCTCAGAAGAGACGCGTTAATGCCCGAGACCTTTGCGAATTTCGAGATGTTGATATAGTCCAGCTCATTGAAAATGGAAGCCACATCGTACTTGTATTCAAACGTTGGATTTATCAGTTCTTTCGGCACTTCCTCATTGTCGTCAACATAACTTTCAATAGTCTCTTTAAAGGTATTGTCAAAGTCTTCCTTTGCTTCTTCAACCGTATTTCCATCTCCCCAAATGAGCATTTTTTTCAGGTTGTGGGTAAACAAAACAAATGTTCCATCCTTACCCTTTTCAATAATAACTACAATTTTCATTTCCTTCAGAAACCGATTATTTTTTTCAAATCCTTCAGCAAAGACGGTTTAACTTCTTGGCTGAAATGCCTTTCAAGCCATACAGTTTTTCCTGTCTTTTCATTCTTGTACTGATCGTGCCTTTTGCCGTGTTTTGCCAGAACGAATCCTTTTTCTTTAGCTTTTTTTACCAACTCACTCCACTTCATCTCTTTCGGCGTTCAAATATGTTACAAAAATGTGATATACGCAAATCTTTTTTACAGCAGCATTTCGTTTTTATCCGGGCAGCGGAGGTTGAAGGCCTCGGAGAGGTGAGCGGAGTTTATCCTTTCCTCCCCGTCCAGATCCGCAACTGTCCTGGCTATCTTGAGGATTCTGGTGTAGCCCCTGGCACTCACGCCATGCCGGCTGACAAACGCCTCCACAAGTTTACGGTCCATGGTGGAAAGCCGGCAGTAATCCTCCAGCCTCGATGGCGTTATGGCGGCGTTGGTGAAAAAGCTTTCGCCATTTGCCATATATCTTTCCATCTGGATCCGGCGAGCCTTCCTTACACGCTCCGCAATCATCCGGCTGGGTTCTTCCTTTCTGCCATCTGAAAAGACGAGGTCTCCTGATTTTACGCTCCGCACAACGAGCTGAATGTCAATTCTGTCAAGCAAGGGACCCGATATTCTTCCGCGATATTTCATCAATGCGGAAGATGAACATTTGCACTTGCCGCCTTCCTCGTAAAGGTTTCCGCACGGGCAGGGATTCATCGCAGCAACCAGCATGAAACGGGCTGGATAGAAGTGTTTCCCCTTGACACGGCTGATCTGGACAACTCCGTCCTCCAGCGGCTGGCGCAGGACCTCGATGCACCGCCTGTCAAACTCAGCGAACTCGTCCAGAAACAGCACTCCGTTGTGTGACAGGGAGATTTCTCCCGGAAGGCCTTTGCTACCGCCTCCTATAAGAGCCTGTGGAGTGATGGAATGGTGCGGGGACCGGAAGGGACGGTTACGCAGCAGTCCTCCGCTATGATGCTCCCGTGCGGATTCTGCAGCCAGAAGTCCGGCTACTGAATAGATATTGCTTGTCTGGATAGCCTCTTCCCTGGACATGGGCGGAAGGATTCCCCTCAGACATTTTGCCATAAAGGTCTTGCCGCTTCCGGGAGAACCGTTCAGCAGGATGTTATGTCCTCCCGCCGCAGCAATTTCCAGCCCCCGTTTAGCCTGCCTCTGGCCCTTGACCTGGGCAAAATCGTAATTTTGGAGATCCTCGTCCTGAAAGCCACTCTCCTGCCTTATGCTCCGCGATGTGACAACCTTGTCTCCACACTCTCCCGGATTCATCAGGATTTCCAGCACGTCCTTGAAAGTAGGGGCCGAAAACACGGTGATACCCTCTATTTCCGCACCCTCCATCGCTGAGGAAGGCGGCAAAATGCAGGCCTTGAAGCCTTGTTCCATAGCATGGATAATGATTGGCAGTGCTCCCGGAATATCTCTGAGCTGGCCATCAAGAGCAAGTTCACCGAGAATGACAAAGTCCTTAAGTCGAGCAGTGACACTTTCGTCCAGCTGCCCGGAAGCGCAAAGAATGCCTATAGCCAAAGTAACATCAAACGAAGAACCTTCCTTCCGGATATTCGCCGGAGCCAGATTGATAGTAATACGCTTTCCCGGAATTCTGAACCCGTAGCAATTCAGGGCACTTTCTATCCTCTGCTGGCTCTCTTTCACGGCATTGTCCGGCAGTCCCACAAGAAAAAACCTTATCCCGTCCGTAACGGAAACCTCCACCGTAACAGTCGTAACTTCCAACCCGTTACAGCGTGCACAATACACTTTACACAACATATTTTTAATAGTTATAGTATTTTTGAACGCGAATAACCTGTCTGGTTCCTTCATTCTGAACCTGTGCAATTTTTGCACAAGTTGCGACCTCCTAAATTTAGGATACGAATATATTGGCGAGATTAATATAGCGGATACCAAACGGTAAAATTGACTATGTCCGCCCCCTGAAAAAGTTGCGGTCAGGAGATTTCTACTGTGCGGGAGAGGTCCTGGTTGGTGGTGATGGTGACGCTGATGCAGTCTTCAGGGAGGATCTCGGCGATTTTTTCAGGCCATTCGATCAGGCAGAGGCCTGCTCCGGAGAAATAGTCTTCCGTTCCGATGTCATAGGCTTCCTGGAGACGGTTTATGCGGTAGAAATCAAAGTGGTAGATAGGGAAGCCCTTTGCGCTTTTGTATTCGTTGATGATGGTGAAAGTAGGACTGTTTACAATGTCCTTCACGCCCAAGGCCTTGCAGATGGCTTTGATGAAGGTGGTCTTGCCGGCCCCCATCTTGCCGTAGAAGGCAAAGATGTTGCTCTGAAGGTCGGATTCGGAAATGTACTGTATGAACTCCTGTGCAACCTTGTCTATTTCTTCAAGGCGGGCTATGGTAAAAGTTTTATGCATCAATATCTTCCGCTTTAAGGACATATAGTTTTCCGTCTGTGTCTTTTGCAACCCAGTCTCCCTCGTTGCACTGGCTGATGCCGTCTTCCGTGGCGATGAAAAGATAGAGGAAACCCATGCAGAGATGGGGTTCCATGAGCTTTTCTCCGGCAATCTCCCGAATCTGGGGGAGGTTTACCCCGTCCCATCTTACGGCATCTGCCATACGTCCGTTTATGACAAGCATCTTCTTCATCGCCGAGGCATTAAAGCTTAATGACAATCTTCTTTTTGTAGAGGGCGTAGGCCATCAGTGTGAAGACGATCACGTAGATGATGGCGTACATAAGGGAAGCGAACTCGTTGTTGCCGTTGTTGCCGCCAAAGAAGTCTGACCTGAATACAGGGCAGCAGACGTTCTGGTAGAACCAGCTGAGGGCGGAGTATGTCTTTTCTCCCATTGTGCCGTCATCCTGGAGAGCCGGAACTGTCCACTTTATCATTCCGCCGAGAATCTTGGAGAAGAGTCCGGCCATAACGAAGGCAAACAGAGGGTTCATTCCGAGAGCCTTGAACGGGGTGAAGGCTTTTTCCTTGCCCTTGACATCTATGAAGTATGCAAAGAATCCAAGCATCAGGATTGCCCAGCCGCCTGCATATAGAACGTATGAGCCGGTCCAGATTTTCTTAACGATCGGCAGCCAGATGCTGGCTATCATTCCCAGGCCGAGGCAGATCATTCCGATGACGAAAAGCTTTGCAACAGCATTAATCTTATGTTCCTCCGTGCGGCAGATGTTGCCGATCAGGAAGCCGAGAAGAACCGTGCAGCTTCCGCTGAGGACTCCGATAAGTCCCTCTGGATCAAAGGCAAATCCCTCTCCGTGGTATACGTGGTTTTCTCCCACCATACCCAGAGAGTTGAAGAAGTTCACGTCAAATGCTCCGGAAGCCCTGCCGGCCATAGTGCTCTGAACAGTTTCCCCGAACAGGAAGGCTCCCTGCCCGTCGCGGAGAAGCCACAGCACAAGAACTTCCGCAAGGGCGAGAATAACCATCACGCTTATGATTCTCTTAGGTTTCTTCAGCCAAAGCGCAAACAGTCCGCCAACTATATAGCACATCGCGATTCTCTGGAGCACTCCGAAGATTCTCAAATGCCTGAATTTCTCAGCGATATTCCACCAGAATCCGTGGTCCGGATCCATCGGCAGCTTGATAAACGGAAAGGCGTTGAGGGCAACTCCAACGAGGAAAATCAAGGCACCTCTTATCAGAAGCTTCTTGACGCTTGCCTTGGACAGGCTCTCTCCGTATTTTGCAAAGGAAAAGGCCATTGCGGCACCCACAACAAACAGGAAGAACGGGAACACAAGGTCCGTAGGGGTGCATCCCGCCCAGGCTGCGTGCCTTAAAGGTTTGAAAATATGCCCCCAGCTGCCGGGGTTGTTAACCAGGATCATTCCCGCAACGGTCATACCCCTGAGAACGTCAAGGGCCACGTAGCGGGTGGTTTTTGCTTGTGCCATAAAAGGAACGTTTAAAGTTTTATCAAAAACAAAATTAACGAATTTCTGCCAGTTATGTTAAATTTGTCTCTGCGATGGAATTGTTCTATTCTACAGATATCCGTAAAGACACTGTCCTTCTGAAGGGGCAGGAGGCGGACCACTGCGCCAGGGTGCTGAGGCACAAGGCCGGAGACACCGTGTTTATAATCGACGGCAAGGGAGGACTTTACAACTGCACCGTTGTCTCTCTCAACGTTCCGAAAAGGGGAGAAGCCGAGGTGGAATGCCGGATTGTGGAAAAGAGCGAGGGTGTCGGAGGAAGGCCTTACCGTCTTGTGATGGCAGTTTGTCCGACCAAGAACATGGACCGCTACGAATGGTTTGCGGAAAAGGCCACGGAACTCGGAGTTGATGTGATAGTTCCACTGATTTCTGACCATTCCATCAGGACAACAGTCAAGAAAGAAAGACTTGAAGCTCTGGTGCTGAGCGCCACCAAGCAAAGCCTGAAATCCTGCCTTCCGGAAGTGGAGGATGCCGTGATCGTGTCTGATTTCCTTCTCCGCGATTTTGGAGAAGGGGCTTTAAAGCTGATAGCCCACTGTGAAGAAGGAGAGAAAAAGACCATCCGGGAATATGTATCCACATCGCAGAAGCCTCTGAATGTGGTGATTATGATTGGTCCGGAGGGGGATTTCTCGGGAAGGGAAATAATGCTGGCTAAGGAGAAAGGATTTCTACCATTGACTTTAGGCCCGTCCAGGCTGCGTGTGGAAACCGCGGCCGTGGTATCTGTTTCTGAAATATATTTTGCCTCTATATAACATTATGAAAAAAGTTTCCAGAAGAAATTGGCTGAAGACCTCTGCCGGAGT
Source organism: Bacteroidales bacterium (assembly GCA_017550655.1). Classification (GTDB taxonomy): domain Bacteria; phylum Bacteroidota; class Bacteroidia; order Bacteroidales; family UBA932; genus Egerieousia. Next base: position 563,763 of record JAFZOK010000013.1, read on the forward strand.
GGCAGCGTCTGCAGCGGCATTGTCCCTTCCATCTATCCTCAACGCTTCTCCTTTGAGAGAATCCTCATCATCCGGCAAGAAGAGCAAGAAACGCAAGGCCCTGATTATTGGAGCCCACCCGGATGATCCGGAGACTATTGCCGGAGGAACAATGATTCTTCTGCTCAAGGCCGGCTGGGATGTCGTGTGCGTATATCTTACCAGGGGAGAGGCCGGCATCAAGGGAAAGAGCGGAAAGGAAGCGGCCGAAATCAGGGAAAAGGAATGCAAGGCTGCCTGCAAGGTTACGGGAGCAAGATACAGGTTCATGTCCCAGGTGGACGGAGCAACCGTTATCAACAAGGAAAAGTACGACGAGATGCTTTCGGTAATCAAGGAAGAAAAACCGGAATTGGTTATAACCCACTGGCCGATAGACACTCACAGAGACCATCGCGTCTGCTCCATCCTGGTTTATGACGCCTGGAGGTACAGCGGTTACAGCTTCAACCTCTTCTATGCAGAGGCCATGAGCGGAAACCAGAGCATGAAGTTCCTCCCTACTGATTATGTGGACATCACTTCAGTCGCCGAGAAAAAGCACGAAGCCTGCCTGTGCCACGAGAGTCAGGATATGCCGGACCTTCTGAAAGACTGGCACATTCCGATGGAGAAGTTCCGCGGAATGGAATATTGGTGCGAATATGCGGAAGCCTTCGTGCACCTTACAGGGCACACGGCTCCGTCTTTTGTCGAAATGAAATAAGAATCTACTTTCTGATAATCTGAATCTCTCCCTTAAGGCCGATTTTAATTATCTGCGATGCCTTATGGGTGGATGCTTTTTCTTCCATTGAAGGATGCACCGTGTAGTCCACGGCATCCTTAATTTCCTGTGATATGTCCTTGAATCCCTTTGGAGGATTTTCTCCTGAAATGTTGGCGGAAGTGGAGACGATTGGTTTCCTCAGCCTGAAGCACAGTTGGCGGCAGAACTCGTTCTTGGGGATTCTTATGCCAACGCTGCCGTCTTCCGCTATCACGTTGGAAGCCAGATGCATGGCATCCGGATAAATTATGGTCATAGGCACATCGTTGACCTCGATAAGGTCCAGTGCGGCCTCCGGAATGTCCTTCACGTACCTTGCCAGCATATCCAGGTCGCAGACCAGTGTCACAAGAGACTTGCTTTCCTCCCTGCGCTTGATGGCAAAGACCTTCTTTACAGCCTCGGGGTTTGTGGCGTCGCATCCGATTCCCCAGATGGTATCGGTCGGGTATAAAATTGTGCCTCCCGCTTTGATTACTTCCGCGGCTTTCTTTATCTGGATCTCCATCTTGGGATCCATCTTGTACGAGTGCTTTTCTCCCATAACCTTATTCCTTTGAGAATTTCGCAACCACCGGATAATGGTCTGAGTAGTTGCATCTTATGGTTTTATGGCTTATGCCCTTGAAACTTTCCGGGATGAAAACATAATCTATGCGGAACAGAGGCCAGAGCAGTGAGAACGATGCGGAAAAGCCGTGTCCGGCTTCCTTGAAAGTGTCCTTGTTTCCGTAGGAGAGCTTGTGATAGGTGTAGCTCATCGGGATATCGTTGAAATCTCCGCAGATGACAGAAGGATAAGGGCTTTTCTTTATGTTGTCCAGGACAGTGTTAACCTGGTGAGATCGCTGAATGACAGTGTTGCGGAATTTGTTGTGCACACTGATGATCTCGTTGCCCATCTCTTCAGAGAAAGTCTTCTTGGTCCTGATTTTCTGAAGCAGGGCGGTAGGGGAAATGGCGTAGGACTGAAGGTGGTTGTTGTATACCCTGAGAGTGTCTTCCCCGATTACGATATCCGCGTAAAGAGAGAGGTTGGTGCTGCTCTTGAACTTGATGTAATTGCCTTCAGCTATTTTGTAGCGGCTAAGGATGATATTGCCGCTTTGCTTTCCGTTCCTGTGGGAATTCAGGTGGTAAGTTCTCCATTTGTACTTCGGGAGGATGGTTTTTGCCACCTGGCGGTTGTTGAAATACACTTCCTGAAGGCAAACTATGTCCGCATCGCATTTGTTGATCTGGGAAATGATGCTGTCCATTGTCTGATTGTAGGTCAGTTTGTTTTTGGACAGGCGGAACAGGCCGACATTGTAAGTTTCTATCTTGATTTTCGGGGCTCCGGTTTCCTTGCCTCCGCCGAAGCGGACAAATCTTTCCGCAAACAGCAAAGACGGCAGAAGTGCAACAATCGTTATCCAGGCACTTTTGCTCCGCGATAGCAAAGCAAGTATAAGCAGCAGGAAATTAATTGCCAGAATCGGGATGAAGTACAGCCCGAAAAACATTGGAACGGAAAACTTTGTCGGGTCTATGTATGAGGAAATGTAACTTAGGACAAGACATATGCCGGCCACAATCAGAACGAGCCTGAAAGTTATTCCGAAAAACCTCGGCACCCTTCTTCTGCGACCTCTTCTTGCCATAGTCTATTCCCAGGTATAGAGCCTGTTTCTTTTCTTCCACCAGATAATGAGGAAGAATCCGAAAATCATACCTCCCAGATGTGCGAAGTGAGCGATTCCGGAAGTGGTGTCAAATATTCCCGTTACGAGCTCTATTGCTCCGAAAATCACCACAAACCACTTGGCCTTCAGCGTTACGGGAATTGGGAATACCATCGTGATCCTGCTGTTTGGATAAAGCATTCCGTAAGCCAGCAGCACACCGTAGACGGCTCCGGAGGCTCCTACGGTTGGAACGTTAAGAGGCGCTCCCTGGAAGTACATAACCGCAAGGTGACAGGCGGCCGCTCCCAGTCCGGTCACAAAGTAATAGATCACAAATTTCTTGCTTCCCCAGGTCCTTTCCAGCGCCATTCCAAAGAAGAACAGCGTGTACATGTTGAAGAAGATGTGGAAGAAGCCCCCGTGCATGAACATGTGGGTAACCGGCTGCCAGATCTGGAACCACGGGCTTCCGATAGGGAAGAGAGCAAAAATCTCATACATCCTGTCGCCGATGATGAGTGTTGCCACAAACATCACGACGTTGATGATTATTATGTGCTTAAGTGCTGGAGGCAGATTTCTCATAACAGTTTCTTTCTGATTTCTTCCGCGCTGATTTTAAGGAAGGTGTATCCACCGGTTGGGCAGGTTGCGCTATCCGTGCAATTCATCAGTTCATCTATGACCGCTCCCGCTTCCTTCTCCGAGATGCTGGCGGTGTAGGAGAAGTTGGAGTGGCGCACAATCTCCAGGGCGGCCTTGCGGAACAGTTCCGTGGAGTCTCCCTCCTCAATGTATCGGGCTATTTCCTCTATGCATTCCTCTACGGAGAATTTCTCTCCGCGGAAGTCTGCCGGAGTTCCGCTTACAACCACGCAGTCCTTGCCGAACTGGCGGATTTCAAATCCGAGAGAACGGACTTTTTCCACATTGTCCATAAGGGTTGTGAAGGACGAGTGGTCCAGACTCACGGTCTTAGGGAAGAGCTCTTCCTGGATCTGGCATTTTTTCTCCATCAGGGACTTGAGGTATTTGTCGTAGAAAATCCTTTGCCTTGCCCTTGCAATATGGAAAACCACAAGCCCTCCGTTTTTATCGGCGACAGCAACCAGGTTCTTGTCTATCTGGATGATGCGCCTTTCCTCCGGTTCTTCCATCAGCTGGCCGTTGATATTGCTCGGAACATTCCTGTATCTTGGCCCTTCCTGCTTTTTCTCCTCGTCAAACGGGTTGAAAAGCGGATCGTAATTGATTTTTGGAGGACGGAATCCTCCCTGCTGCATTACTTTCTTTTCTTCCGGGGTGAGGGTGAAGCCGTCACCAGAACTAATCTCGACTGGAACTCCTTCCGTGTCAAAATCTATAGCCGGAGCAAAGGCGTTCTTGCCTATCGCTTCCTTGACAGCCGCCTCCACAATCTGGAAGATTACTTGCTCGTTTTCGAGCTTTATCTCAGTCTTGGACGGACTTATGTTTACATCCATTTCCTGTGGCGGAACCTCCAGGAAGATGAAGTAATGCGGGGCGTTTCCTTCCGGAATAAGGTTGCTGTATCCCTTCATTACCGCCTTGTGGAGCATCGGGGACCGGAAATATCTTCCGTTGACAAACAGGAATGTGTTCTGCTGGGTTTTCTTTGCGCTCTGAGGGGTGCCGACCACACCGCTGAGCTTCACCACGGTGGTGTCCACGCTGATATCCACCATCTGCTTTCCTATCGCGGAGCCGAAAAGGTCCGTGAGCCTCTGCTTGAGGTTTCTTCCCTTAGGCAGGGTGATAACTTCCTTGGAGTTTGATATCAGGCGGAACTCTATGTCCAGCCTGGTCAGCGCAACGCGGGTAAACTCGGACACAATCATCCTGTACTCACTGTTGTCTGACTTGAGGAATTTTCTTCTTGCCGGAATGTTGAAAAAGAGGTTGCGGACGGCGATGTTGCATCCTTCCGGGCAGGCTATTTCCGTTGTTTCCAGAGTCTTGCCTCCGGATATATGAACCTGCGTTCCCGTGGCCTCTCCTCTCTTGCGGGTTTTCAGAGTGACATCCGCACAGGCGGCTATGGACGCCAGGGCCTCTCCCCTGAATCCGAAAGTTGACAGATTCTGGAGGTCTTCCACCGTGTCTATCTTGGAAGTGGCGTGTGAGAGGAAGCAGATCCCGGCCTCTTCAGCATCCATTCCGATACCGTTGTCGATAACCTGTATGAGCGTCTTGCCGTAATCGGAGACCACAAGCATTATGGATGTGGCTCCGGCATCCGCGGAATTCTCCATAAGCTCCTTCACAACGGAAGCGGGCCTCTGGATAACTTCTCCGGCGGCAATCAGGCTGTATATACTTTCGGGCAGGACTTTCAGCATACTCCAACTATTATCCGTGGTTAATCTGATAGGCCTGGAACAGCAAAGACAATGCCTTGGTGAAATACAGCAGGGCTACCAGAATGACCGCTATCAATAAATACACAAGAATCCTCTTTCCCTTTCCGTAACCTCCGTCGGCCCTCTTGAGTTCCTTTGAATTCTTGCGGAATCCCTTGGACACAATTGATCCCGGAACATATCCGGAGCCTTCTTTCCGGGCCTTGGCCTCGGCATTTATGCCCTCGAACTTCTCGAGATCTTTGTTATAGTACCTTGCAGGGTAGTCAAACACCCTGTGACTAGGCAAAGAAAAAAACTTGAATCCCATAATGCTTGTTGTCTAAACCTCAAATATACGCAATATCTTTCAAAGAGGCGTAATTCCAAAACACAGGCCATAGATTCCGGACAAAAAGTGTTCCTACCGTCCATAATAATGGGACGTTGGGAGCACTTAATAGAGCCGGGGTTTCAATAAAGTGTTAACTTTGCAGTGTATGAAAAGCGAATTCAGAATAGGAAACGGATACGATGTTCACCTTTTGGCCCCCGGCCTGCGTCTGGTACTTTGTGGCGTTGACATACCACATACCAAGGGGCTGGTGGCACATTCAGACGGGGATGTGGCTCTGCACGCTCTCTGCGATGCCCTTTTGGGAGCTCTTGCCCTCGGCGATATCGGGCACCATTTCCCGGATACAAGCGCGGAATTCAAGGGAATCGACAGCAAAATCCTCCTTGAAAGATCCTACAGGCTGGTTCTAGACAAAGGCTACCGCCTCGTAAACGCGGACATCACCATCCTCCTCCAGAAGCCGAAAGTGGCTCCTTTCATAGAAAAGATGAGAAAAAGCATCGCCGAGACACTATCCAAGGTCAGCGATAAATTCCCTTCTTCCATCGACGATATTTCCGTAAAGGCCACCACCACGGAGGGTGCCGGATTTGTCGGAAGAGAGGAGGGCGTGGCGGTCTATGCCACCGTCCTTGTGGAAAAAATTTGTGAATAAGAGAAATTTGCTTACTTTTGCAACCCCAAAACCAGTGGGACATTGAGATATGGTGTAATGGCAGCACAAGAGATTCTGGTCCTCTTAGTCCTGGTTCGAATCCGGGTATCTCAACAAATCTGAAAGTCCAGCCAGCTGCTGGGCACAGTGATGGCGCGGTAGCTCAGCTGGTTAGAGCGCATGATTCATAATCATGAGGTCGGCGGTTCAATCCCGCCCCGCGCTACAAAATAAGCGATGGAAAAACTCCATCGCTATTTTTGTCCCGTTATTCGATAATATATTTGGGTTTGAACCGGAAACTGATGGAGGTGACATAATACTGCCCGTTCAGGCCCTTTCCGACTCTTATCTCGGCAATATAGTCTTTGTAGGCGTATTTTGGGAAATGACAATCGTCATCTGTCATCCGGACTCCTTCTATTTTCCTTAATTCGGCAAGCGGCATGCCCACATATATCTTGCCGTCCATTTTGAGGTTTTTCCCGTATACTGTCACATAACGGATTTCCTCTCCTTCATACGCTTCTTCTGTTCCCACACTGAGAACGCGGACACCGTTCAGGTAACAGTCATAATCTTTCACATATCTCATGTGATCGTCAAGATCTTCGATTTGGCCCAGATCAACCACTTTCATTTTGTTGTAGAGGCCGGGAACGGCGGCTGGGGCGTTCTTCAGAAGGGTTGCCAAGGTGAAAGGACCCACACCGTCTTTCTCAATTGTGATTTTATTTTGCGCGTTAATGCCGGAACAGAACATCAGCGCGGCAATGATTGACAATGCTATTCTTTTCATGGGTATAATTGTTCAGAAGAGTCAGTTTAGGTTGAAGAAGAAGTAGAGACCGGCCCAGGTTGTAGGAACTCCGCGGGCGGAGCCGATCTGTGAGCCGTATTTGTCGCGGATTGTGCCGTCCTTTTCAACCTTGCCGATCTGAGAGCCGTACTTGTCGCGTACAACGCCGTCGCTGTAGACTTTGCCGACCTGGGAGCCGTATTTGTCACGGATAGTGCCGTCGGAGTCTATCTTGCCTATCTGGGCGCCGTATTTGTCACGGACATAATTGTTGCTGTCAATCTTTCCGACCTGTGAGCCGTACTTGTCGCGGATTGTGCCGTCGCTCTGGATGGTTCCTATCTGCGCACCGTATTTGTCGCGGATGGTCTGGGCGTTTGCCTTTGACGGCATCGCCAGCAGGATTATCGCTGAGGCCAGTATTGCAAAGATCCTTTTCATAGCGGTTTGGTTTTATTTGTCAATCTCCTGAAATCTTTCAAGCAATAATCTCTCCATAATTTTGTAGCCGTCGATGGTAGGGTGAACGCCATCCCTGGCATATTTCTTCGGCAGGCCGCCGTTTTCATCGGTGAGGACAGAGTGATAGTCTATGTAAGGGATGTTGATGCTTTCTGCATATTCCTTTATCATTCCGTTCAGCTTTATGATATCCTTTGCAGGGGAGAGGTCCTTTCTCCACACGAATCCCGCTGCCGGTGGAACGGAGCAGAGTATCGGCTTGATATTGTGCGCCTTGGCGAGTTCCACCATTGACTTGAGGTTGCCCAGGATGTTTTCAAGCGTGATCTTTCCGTTATTCTCCGCGACATCGTTGGTGCCCGCCATTATGAATACGTACTGGGGCTTCAGATTCAGCACATCTCTGCGTAACCTTACCAGCATTTCGCTTGTGGTCTGTCCGGAAATGCCCCTTCCCACAAAGTTGTTCTCCTTGAAGAATGCGGAATCCAGACCCCACCAAAGCTCGGTGATGGAGTCTCCCATAAGCACGGCCTTAATCTTGCGGAGTTTCCATTCACACTTTGGGCACAGGCCCTTCGGGATGTCTTTTGTCTTTTCCATAACTCTGGCGTTGTCTTTCTCAAACACGTAGAACTGAGCCCAGTCCTGTTTCTTGGTATTCTGGGAATAAATGCCCTGGGCGGCAACAATCATTGCCAAAAGCAGTAAAGCGATTCTTTTCATAATGACGCAAGTTAATAAAAGTTGAAATCAGGAGAAAATTTTTATTCATTGACAAGAGTTGTCAAAATGCGGGAATATTTTTGCATCGTGAAATAAAACAAAGGCAGGAAAGTATAAACAATAAAAACATAAGGATATGAACAACTACAACATTCTTTTCAGTGCAGAGATTGAGGCCTTCATCGAGGAGACCATCGCAGAGGAAAAAGAGATTCGCATTTCCGTTGTCAAGGCAGACAGGTTTAGATAGGGCGGAGTATGGCAAAAGTATCTACTTAATTCGTCACACACTGCGTGGCGAATTGAGTTGGTAAATTGCCTAATAGAGACAAACATTGACAATGGTAGATTTTGAAAGCCAAAGAGATAAGAATATTTCTCTAGTATTGCCGGTGGCAGATGGGGGAATTTGTGCTGGGTTTCCTTCTCCGGCGCAGGATTATGTGGAGAGCGGAATTGACCTGAATAGGGAGCTGGTAAAGAATCCGGCCGCAACGTTTTTCGGTAGGGTAAAAGGAGATTCCATGACAGGAGCGGGGATAGAGGACGGGGATATTATTGTCATAGACAAAAGCCTGGAGGCTTCAGAAGGAGATATTGCCGTGTGCTTTCTGGACGGGGAATTTACTCTAAAGAGGATTCATATTGAAAAGGATGTACTGTGGCTAGTGCCTGAAAATCCCAAATACAAGAAAATCAAGGTAACGGCAGACCAGCATTTTATGGTGTGGGGTGTTGTTACATATTCAATTAAGGATGTGCGGAAGCGATTGTGACGGGCGGTTTATCGGTGTAATGGACTGCAACAATTTCTTTGTGTCTTGCGAAAGGGTGTTCAACCCGTCTCTGGAAGGGCGGGCGGTAGTGGTGCTGTCCAATAACGACGGATGTGCCGTGTCCCGCAGCGCTGAGGCAAAGGCTCTGGGGATAAAGATGGGAACACCGGCATTCAAGATAGCGCAGGAGTTTGACAGCAAAGGTGTTGAGGTGGTGATGTGCTCTTCCAACTACACGCTTTATGCGGATATGAGCCGGCGGGCGATGGATGTTTTGCGGCATCTTGTTGGAAGGATAGAGATCTATTCCATAGACGAAGCTTTTGTGGATTTTGCCGGAATAGGAAAGGATGATGTTGAGCGGCTGGGAAAGGAAATCGTAAGCAGGGTAAGGAAGGAAACGGGCCTTCCCGTCTCCGTGGGAGTGGCCCGTTCCAAGACGCTTGCCAAGGCCGCCACAAGATTTGCCAAGAAATATCCGGCCTATAGGGGATTCTGCATGATAGATTCCGAATCGCAGAGAGAAAAGGCCCTCCGTCTGCTTCCCGCAGGAGACGTGTGGGGGATAGGATTCAGGTCCCAGAAGAAGTTTGCGGCACTTGGCATATCTACTGCCTATGACTTTGTGCAGAAAGGGGCATACTGGATAAAGCAGAATATGGGAGTATGCGGGCTGAGGACTTACGAGGAACTGCTTGGAAGAAGCGTCATCCGTCTGGATGACAAAGCGTTGAAGCAGACCATAACTACCAGCCGAAGTTTCGGGGAACTGGTTTCGGATCTTTCCCAGCTGAGGTGCGCGGTATCTAACTTTGCTGCTTCCTGCGCCCAGAAACTAAGGGCCCAGCACAGCTCTGCGATGTATGCCACGGTGTTTTTGACCACTAGCGTCTTCAGGGAGGATCTTCCGCAGTATTACAACAACTCCACATACATTTTTGAAGAAGCGGAAGACAGCACTATAGGCTTGGTTTCCGGATGCCTTGACGCCCTGGATGAAATCTATCTGCCGGGGTATTCCTACAAGAAGGCCGGAGTTACCGTAAGCGGCATAGTTCCTCACGGGCACATCCAGCAAAGTCTTTACTACCAGTCTGATTACGAAAGGATGAGAAAGGTGGACTGCCTTATGGACGAGGTTAACCGCCGCTACGGGAAGAACCGGCTGCATCTTGCCGTGCAGGGAAGCTCGGCGATTTTCAACCGCAGGCAGACGGGAGGCGTAGCTGTAGGAGAGGAGAAATGGGAGATGCGCCGCGAGAGGCTGTCCGGGAGCTACACCACGGATTTGCGGGATGTTATTCTCGTTCATTGCTGACCTTTTTGAAGGAGCATAATATCCTGAAAACCTTGCTTATCCAGGAAAGGGTCCTGAGCAGGAACCGGGCGTTTGCCCTCTCCAGTTCCATAATGTTGGAACGGATGGCGCTGAGCTGTTTGCGGTTCCTGGCTCTGCGTGTTCTTCCCAGCGAATTGTTGTAGAATATGCGGCATTCGTCGCTGCAGAATCTCTTGTCGCTCCGTCCGTTTACCTCCTTCCCGCATACCGGACATTTTCTGCCTTTCATTTCCCTTCTAATCTCTGTCTTTTTGCGGGTCAAAAATAAAGGAGAAGCCCGTCTGTTATTCTTCTGAAAGATTTTTCTTGCCGAGATTCTGTTTTTTCCAACATTGTTTAACCGTGTATATCCATATCATTTTCCTGAAATAGCAAACGTTTTTTCAAGATTGTAAATTAAACAATTATAATCGTTTATAAACGGATAAAATTCGTTTAGCGTCAAGGTCTTGTATTTTATTTGCCCTGTATTTAATTTATGTGATTTATGGAGAAAACATTGAACAAAGTGGAACTGAGGGGCAACGTGGGAGCTGACCCTAAGGTGACCGAAATGGAGGGAGGAGTGAGTCTGATCCGTTTCTCCCTGGCAACACACGAGGTTTACAAAGGCCGTGACGGCCAGTACAAGGAAGAAACTTCCTGGCATAACATTGCAGCCTGGTCCAGCAAGGGAATGCTGGATTTTGCCAAAATCAAGAAGGGCGTGCTGGTTGAGCTGACGGGAAGGCTGAGGTATTACAAGTACACATCCAAAGACGGGCAGGAGAGATATTCCTGCGAAATTGTGGCTTTGAAAATGTCTCTGCCGGAAATTGTGTAAATTTGCAGCCGGCGGTCCAAGCAAGCCGCCGGATGTTTTATGAGCGAAGAGATCAAAAGAGACTTCTATCTCTACAATACCCTTACACGGAGAAAGGAAAGGCTGGAGACCATAACCCCCGGAAGAGTAGGTCTTTACGTTTGCGGTCCTACCGTTTATGGAGATCCTCACCTGGGACACGCCAGGCCAGGCATAACTTTCGACGTGCTGACACGCCTGCTGAGGAATCTGGGCTACAAGGTCCGCTATGTCCGCAACATTACGGATGTGGGGCATCTGGAGCACGACGCGGACGAGGGAGAAGACAAGATTGCAAAGAAAGCCCGTCTGGAACAGCTTGAACCGATGGAGGTTGCACAGACATACACGGTGCATTTCCGCCAGGCTATGGCAAAACTGAATGTGCTTCCGCCAAGCATCGAGCCTAACGCTTCAGGCCACATAATCGAGCAGATAGAGTTCATCAAGAAGATTCTGGATAACGGCTATGCTTACATAAGCAACGGTTCCGTTTATTTTGACGTGGCAAAATATGCCAAGAAGTACAATTACGGAGCCCTCAGCGGAAGGAATCTGGACGAGATGCTGCATAATACAAGGGAGCTGGACGGGCAGCAGGACAAACATTCTTCTGCAGACTTCGCTCTCTGGAAAAAGGCAAGTCCTGAGCACATTATGCGCTGGCCTTCCCCTTGGGGAGACGGTTTCCCGGGATGGCACATGGAGTGCTCCGCTATGGGAGAAAAATATCTCGGAAAGGAGTTTGATATCCACGGCGGAGGAATGGACCTTATGTTCCCTCATCACGAGTGCGAGATGGCTCAGAACTTTGCGGAAAGGGGAACCGGCGGAGTCAAGTACTGGATGCACAACAACCTGATTACCATCGAGGGAAGGAAGATGGGCAAGTCCCTGGGCAACTTCATTACCCTGGACGAACTTTTCAGCGGAAGCAATCCGATTCTTGAGCAGGCCTACACCCCGATGACTGTCCGCTTCTTCATTCTGCAGGCTCATTACCGCGGAACACTGGACTTCAGCAATTCCGCCCTGCAGGCAGCGGAGAAGGGTCTCAAGCGCCTGATGCAGGCTGTAAAGGACGCCGAGGATATCAAGGAGGCGGAAAATTCAAGTGAAGGAATCGCTGAGCAGATTGGCAAGATAAGGGAAGACATTTTCACCGCTCTCTGCGATGACATGAACACTCCTGTGGCGATTTCATACATCTATGAACTCGTGAAGATTGTAAACAACGCCAAGGAAGGTAGAGTAGGCATTGCGAAGGCGGAAAAGGATGCTATTTGCAATTTATTCAAGGATGTTGTCACAGACATTCTCGGCCTTGTGGATGAGGAGGCGGCTTCTTCTGCTGAAGGCCAGTCCGGTTCAGCCAAGGTAATAGACGGTCTGATGAACTACATCATAGAAGACCGCAAGACTGCAAGAGCCAACAAAGACTGGGCAAAGAGCGACCAGATAAGGGATACGCTCAAAGCTCTGGGCATCCAGCTCAAAGACAACAAGGACGGGTCCACATCTTGGGAGATCTAAAAAAGGGGGAATCTCCATTAAAAACATCAGCCGCGGGACAATTCCTGCGGCTGATTTCTTTTTGCGGAAGCTTTAAGTTTAGTACTCGGTCTTGTCTTCCTTATTCTGCCATTTCTTGAAAACCTCGAGGGCCTCTTTTCTGAGCAGCTTTTCGGAAGGTTTGCTTCTGTCTTCCGGTTTGAGGTCTATCTCCTGATAGATGAAATCATCGTCGAACCCGATCTTTGCAGCATCCTTGCGGTTGTTTGCATAGTAGATTTTGTCCAGATGCGCCCAGTAGATTGCTCCAAGGCACATAGGGCAAGGTTCGCAGGAAGTGTAGATCTCGCAGCCTGAAAGGTCGAAAACTCCGAGTTTCTTTGTGGCGTTCCTGATGGCTGTTACCTCGGCGTGAGCCGTAGGGTCGCAGTTGATGGTAACGTTGTTGCTTCCTTCCGCAACGATTTCTCCGTTACGGGCAATCACGGCACCAAATGGACCGCCGCCCCTCTCCACGCTTTCGTCAGAAAGCTGGATTGCTCTTCTCATCAGATCTTTCTTGTCCATAACGCGGATGGTTTTACTTAATCTTCCTGTAACCGTAGCTGCTCTTGCTTCCAAGTTCAAGCTCGATCTTCATCAGGCGGTTGTACTTGGCGATACGGTCTGTGCGGCTGAGGGAACCGGTCTTGATCTGGCCGCTGTTGGTAGCAACGGCAATGTCAGCGATGGTAGTATCCTCTGTCTCTCCGCTGCGGTGAGAAGTAACGGTGGTGTAGCCATTGCGGTGAGCCATCTCGATGGCGTCCAGAGTCTCGGTCAGGGAACCGATCTGGTTAACCTTGATCAGGATGGAATTTGCAGCACCCTTCTTGATACCCTTTTCAAGATAGGAAACGTTGGTTACGAAGAGGTCGTCACCTACAAGCTGAACCTTGTCGCCGATGGCCTTTGTGAGTTTAACCCAGCCTTCCCAGTCGTTCTGGTCCATACCGTCCTCGATAGAGTCGATAGGGTACTTCTTGCAGAGCTTCTCAAGGTATGCAACCTGCTCGTCTGCGCTCAGACACTTGCCCTTAGGCTCCTTCTTGGTGCCGTTGTTGAGCTGAGAGTAGTCGTATGAATACTTGGTTCCCTTCTTTACGGAGAACTCGCTGGCTGCGCAGTCCAGGGCGATGGTCACGTCCTTGCCCGGCTTGTAGCCGGCTGCCTTAACTGCCTCCACGATGCAGTCCAGGGCGTCATCAATGCCCTTGAGTGCAGGAGCAAAACCTCCCTCATCTCCGACTGCGGTGGAAAGGCCTCTGTCCTTGAGGACCTTCTTCAGGGCGTGGAACACCTCGGCACCCATCCTTACTCCTTCCGCCATGTTCTTGGCTCCGATAGGCCTGATCATGAACTCCTGGAAAGCGATAGGGGCATCTGAGTGGGCGCCTCCGTTGATGATGTTCATCATCGGAACAGGAAGCACGTAAGCGTTGGTTCCGCCGATATATCTGTAGAGAGGAATCTCCAGTTCTTCGGCAGCGGCCTTTGCCACAGCCAGGGAAACTCCCAGGATGGCGTTTGCTCCGAGCTTTGCCTTGTTCTTGGTTCCGTCCAGCTGGATCATCAGTTCGTCGATGTCTCTCTGCTGGAGAGCGTCCATACCAATGATGGCCGGGGCGATTATTTCGTTAACGTTCCTGACTGCTTTAAGAACGCCCTTTCCGCCGTAGCGCTTAGGGTCCTTGTCGCGGAGCTCGATTGCCTCGTTCTCTCCGGTTGATGCTCCGGAAGGCACTGCTGCCACTCCTTTGAAACCTGAATCCAGGGTAACTTCTACTTCGATAGTGGGATTTCCTCTTGAATCGAGGATTTCTCTACCTTGTACATCTACAATAATCATATTATCATCAATTTAAATGGTTTGTTTCAAATTCCGCCGCAAATTTAGCAAATTCTGCACTCTTTTTGCATATCTTTGGAGTTGTAACCAAGAATCAACAACATAATACATACGATTATGACAGAAAACACCAAAAAAGGAAACAAGATTCTTGCGGCTGCGCTTATAGCCGTAGGTCTTCTGGCTCTGGGCCTTTGCCTTAGGAGCGGTATCGTAAAGTTCAAGTCCATGGACAACGTGGTTACCGTAAAGGGACTTTCAGAGCAGCAGGTTCCGGCCGACAAGGCTATCTGGAGAGTGTCTTTCGGAAGGCAGGGCAACGACCTGTCCTCTCTCTACGCTTCCGTTGACGCCAACACCAAGACAGTTAAGGATTTCATCAAGAAGGCCGGCATCACGGACGATGAAATCTTTGAGGCTTCCCCGTCTGTTAGCAATCTGGAAGACCAGTACAGGTATTCCAACAACAAGCCTGCCTACAAGTGGCAGATCAACCAGTCCATGACCATTTCCACAGACAAGGTTGAGGCTATCAGGAAACTTGTAAAGAGCACCACCACTGAAATGCTCAAGCAGGACATTATCATCTCCGACTGGGCTTCCTATGACTTCACCGGCCTTAACAAGCTGAAACCGCAAATGATCGAGGAAGCTACCGCAAACGCACGAGAGGCTGCCCAGAAGTTTGCAGCCAACTGTGGCAGCAGCCTTGGAAAAATCAAGACCGCCAGCCAGGGCCAGTTCTCCATCGAGGATCTCGACGAGACAACAGACTACATCAAGAAGGTAAGGGTTGTTACATCCGTTACCTATTATCTGAAGTAAAAAAGCAAGTGTTCCTGACCTCTCTGTTTTGATAAGGCTGGGAACAAAACGCCTCAAAATGCTCCCGACCTCTCAGTTTTTGCGAGGTTGGGAGCATTTCTTTTTATATGATTCCAAGGGATTTGGATTTGCGGAGCATATCGGAGACGTTCCGCACTTCCATTTTGGAGTATATCCTCTGGCGGTGGGTGTTTACCGTATGGACGCTCAGGAACAGTTTCTCGGCGATTTCGGAGGCTTTAAGGCCCTGTGCGCTCAGCCGTATGATTTCAATCTCCCTCTGGCTTAGTCCTATTTCCGCGATTCTGTGGCCACGTTCAGAGATAATGTCGCTGAGATAATCTGCCATCTCGTCATTCAGGGTATTTGCGTTCCTGACTATCTCCCGGCACTTTTCCCTGACTTCTTCTTCCGAAAGTGAAGAGGCTTCAGAAGACAGTTTCTCCAGGTCTGAGATATATGGGTTGTCCTCTTTTCCCAGCGTCTGGGACAAGAAGGATATAACCTGTTCCTTTGTATCGTTGATTTTTGAGAGTTCCCTGTTGCGGCGCCTGCTTTCAGCAAGTTTCCTGACCACAATCGCAATGACGGCAAGGGCAAGAAGGATTCCCAGAACCAGCACGATTGTCCTGTACTTTCCAACCTCCAGCCTTCTTTCCTTCTCCTGCACCTCAAAGCGGGTTTCGGTCTCCTGTAGGATCTCGTCGTTTTTCTGGGTTATGTACTGCTGCAGATGCCTTACGTACATATCGTGGCTCTCCAGGGCCTTCTGTTCGTCTCCTAGCCTGGTGTAAAGCCTCACCAGGCGGTCATAGAGGCTGCTTGCCGTAAGGTGGTCGGATTCCTTGAGCGTGGTCAGGACCTGGGTGAAATATTTCACGGCCTCCTCATTGCGGTCTCCCTGCTGGAACCAGCGTGACCGGAACATTATCCCGTTTCTCTTCAGCCTCGGAAGGTCATAGGTGTCAGCGATGGCCTGTCCCTTGTCCAGATATCGTCTGGCCGTATTGTAAAGGGCCGTGTCAATCTGGTCGTTCCACCTGTTCTTGTTGATGTAAAGAGATCCTATGACATAGCAGGCTTCAGCCTGTTTTTCCGCATCAGACACTTCCTCGGCGATGGAAAGGGCCTCCTTTGCATATTCCAGGCCCTCGTCGTTCCTCCCGGTTTCCGGGGAAATTTCTGCATAGGAGCACAGCTTTGCCTTGGATATGAGAATTCCGGATAGTTCCTCCTTCAGCCCGTTTTTCCTGGCCAGAGCCTCAGCCTGCACCGCTTTTTCCCAGGCATCATCGTCGCGGCTGGTCATAATGTCTATCCCCGTTATGCAGGAAAGGGCATCCACCTCATCCTTCGCCGTTCCCGCCTTCCGGGCTATTTCAAGGGCTTTCAGGGCCTTTACCATTGCCGTGTCAAACCTCTGGTTCTCGATATCCCGGGACGCCTCTTCCACAAGAGATGATGGGTTCAAACCCTCTCCAGAGGCTTTCCCAAGCCCGGATTCCCCGCATCCGGAAAGGCATATAATCCCTGCGAAAGCAACAACTGCAACCAATAGTCTATTCATAGTCATATTTTGGGCAAAGATAGCCAGAAGCCCCCTTTTGTAGCAAAATAAATTAGTTTTAGGGCTTGTCCGCCCCCTAGAATAATGAATAATAATGAATGGCAGATGGTGCCGAATAGAGAAATTTGTTCTTTAGTTGTTAAATGATATCTAATTCAAAATCAAATAAGGTATGAAAAAGAAAAACTACTTAGAACCTCGGTCAAAAGTGATTGAGGTTACAATTGAAAGGGGCGTTTGCCAAGGCTCTGAACTTACCGAACAGATTTCGGATCCGTTTTCCGGGGGCAGTGTACCTGAAGAAGAGGATGATTGGTCATAATTATTGATAAGGAGGAAAGAATTATGAAAAAGGCATTATACATATTAATAGCGGCTGTACTTTTGGCAGCCTGCGCGAAAGAACAGGTTATTGACACACCGGAAATACAAGTGAAGTCCGGTCCGGTGAAAATCAATTTTAAAATTGCCTCTCCGGGCGGAGAGACCAAGGCCGTAAAGCAGGGCTGGGAAATGTACGACAAAATAAACTTCTGGTTCAACGATATGTACGAAAACCCATCGGCGACCAACCTTGTAATCCGTCATCACGATCTGGAACTGACAATGTATTCCACTTGGGAGGATTCATACCAGATAGGAGAACTTGCCGATAATCTGATGACCAAAGGCGAGCTTGTTGAAGACTACCCCGCCAAGTTCATGGGGGATGCCGATGGTGATGGAATTATGGATCCGGAAGAATTCGTGTACAGAGACGTGTACAGAGGCCATGTATATGCTCTATGGGTGAGCGGGAACAATCTAATAAACGCCATCAAAGGATGGACCAGGTACGAATCCCATCCTGCCGACGGGCATAATTATCCGTTCACATTACCGGCATCCTTCGTCAAGCCGGAAAATATGTCTCCGATGGTGCTCTCTGCCGGCTTTACCTCAAATTCCGGTTATTCCGGCGGCGGAGTGGACTACATTTACGATCCTGTTGACAACACCCTCTCGCTTGTGTCTCCAACCGATGTTTACCAGAAAATATCTCTGACCTGGAAGTTCTACACCAATTTCCAGGTAACGATAACGGATCTTGAGCCTAACCACGTTTACGGTTTGAAGTCTCCTCAGTTCGGCAGCAACTTTATGTATATAATCCATCCGGACAATGCCCGTATCCAACTCACCCGTATGATTAACGCCGCAACTGAAGCCGCTCACTTCGGCTTGGAGGAAAGGGCAACCGCCGATGTTTATGGAAAAGCAGTGTTCTTTGGCCAGGGTCTGTCAAATACCGATCCTGCTGATTTTACATTTACTCTGGAAGACATCACTACCGGAGAGGAACGCACCTGCACCAAAATCGGTAAGACCATCACCTGCAGCGACACTAAATTAGCGGCAATCAAGCTCAAGTCCGGCAATTTTAAAGACCCGTCAAAATATGTGGCGTTTGAGGATGCAACCTTCAAGGCATACTGCGTGGCTAATTTCGATACAGACGGCGACGGAGATATCAGCAAGGACGAGGCTCTCGCAGTTACCGAGATTGAGTGCATCAACTCATCTCCTACTCATCAATATCAGTATCAAGAAGTTGCAGGCAAGAGACATGACTATATGTACGCCACATCGCTGAAGGGAATTGAAGAATTCAAGAATCTGGAAAAGCTGAATGTTGCCGGAAACAATAGCATTCAGGGTCCTCTTGCAAGTTTGGATCTGAGCCAGAATACCGCTTTGAAGACCGTGTGGATATTCAACAATAATATTTCTGCCCTCAACATATCCGGCTGCGAGGAAATTGAAAACCTGAACTGTTCGAATACATTGATTACGGATCTTGACCTCTCCAACCGCACCCTTAAAATTGTAAACTGCTCAAACTGCTCTCAGCTTGGAAACCTGAAGCTCCAAGGTTCGTCAGTATCCAACACTATCAATTGGGAAGGCTGCACTGAAATCAAGAACTTCGTGTTCTCAGGCGCTACGATAGCCAACTGGCCGAGCGAAATGTTTACCGGTATGACCTATCTGACATTAGTGAACCTTGACGGCAGCAACTATTCCGGAACGCTTGACTTGAGCAACAAGCAATATCTGCAATCAGTAATGGCTGGCAACACAAATATTACCGATATCAATGTGTATAATTCTACGGCAATTTATTATTTCGACTGCTCCAACTCAAAAGTTACGTTGTTGAATCTTAATGCCCTTAATAACCTTAATATGTTCAGTTGCATCAACTGCACTGATTTGCAAAGTCTCACAATTACCGAGTGTAATGTAAATTCCGTTTCCTGGACAGGATGCTCCAATCTTGAGACACTGAATCTTGCGGGTTCTAATATGACAACCTGGCCTGCCGGAGGTTTTAGCATTTTCCCTGCCTTGAAGGAACTGATGCTTTATTTAAGCAATTATGGTTCTGCTCTTGACCTGACAGGCAATACGGCTCTTGAAAAGCTGAGATGTCAATATACGGGTATTACATCCATTAATGTCAGTGGACTTACTGCTCTGAAGAATTTGAGTTGCTATGAATGCAACCTTTCTTCGTTGAATGTTACTGGTTGTACGGCTCTGAAGGATGTAAATGCATCTCAGAACAATTTGACCGCAATAGCAGGTCTTTCCAGCCTTACGGCACTTACTGACCTGAATTTTGCCAAGAACAAGATAGATACAATAATAGATATCCACAACAACACGGCATTGACAAAAGTCACCGCCTGGCCGCAGAAGACGGGATACACCCTTCATCAAGTTATCCTCACTCCAACCCAGGCAGAAAATATCGCATGGTGGGATACTTCCCATCAGCTCACCGATGCAGAAATATCGGCCTACGGAACAACCTTTTCCCCCACCTATTAATTAATAGAAACTTCAAGCGAAGTGCGCCTGCTGTCCTGATTTGTGTGTCAGCAGGCGCGTTTCTTTTTTTTGGAGGTTCGGAAATCTTTTATATCTTTGCACCCCCGCAAAAAATGCGGGGAGCTGTACCCAGGTGCGCGCAATGCAAGGCAGTGCCTCCGCAAATGGCTATGCAGCTGATGTTTAATTAAAACATACACAGTAAAATGCCTGGATTAATCGGCAAAAAAATCGGAATGACTTCCGTATTCGGTGCTGATGGCAAGAACATCCCTTGCACCGTAATTGAGGCTGGTCCGTGTGTTGTTACGCAGATTCGTACAGAAGAAAAAGATGGTTATGCCGCTGTACAACTTGCCTATGACGAACAGAAAGAGAAACACACCAGCGCGTCTCTGATGGGACATTTCAAAAAGGCAAACACCACTCCTAAACGTAAGCTCGTTGAGTTCAAGAACGACTTCGAGGGCGAGCTTAAGTTGGGTGATTCTCTCAGTGTCGCAGACGTTTTCAAGAGCGAGGACACTTGGGTTGATGTTACCGGGATTTCCAAAGGTAAAGGCTTCCAGGGCGTTGTTAAGCGCCACGGATTTGGCGGCGTAGGTGGTCAGACCCACGGTCAGGACGACAGGCTTCGTGCTCCTGGTTCTATGGGTGCATCATCTTGGCCTTCAAGAGTATTCAAAGGCAAGCGTCTTGCAGGAAGAATGGGTGGTGACCGCGTAAAGATCCTGAATCTTAAGGTCATCAAGGTTATTCCTGAAAGCAATCTTCTGCTTGTGAAGGGTTCCATTCCAGGAGCCACAGGTTCTTATGTAATTGTGGAGGAATAGTTTATGGAAATTGCAGTATTGAAGATCGATGGCACACAGACCGGAAAGAAAGCCGTTCTGGACGATGCAGTATTCGGAATCGAGCCTAACGACCACGCTATTTATCTGGACGTTAAGCAGTATCTTGCAGCCCATAGACAGGGAACCAGCAAGACTAAGGACAGAAGCGAAGTAGCTTACTCAACCAAGAAGATTATTCGCCAGAAGGGCAGCGGCGGTGCACGCCACGGCTCCATCAAGGCCAATATCTACGTAGGTGGAGGCAGGGCTCACGGTCCGCGTCCTCGCGACTATGACTTCAAGCTCAACAAGAAGGTAAAGCAGCTGGCACGTTTCTCAGCCCTCTCATACAAGGCTAAGGACAACGCCATCGCAGTAGTTGAGCCATTCGAAATGGAAGCTCCTAAGACAAAGGAATTCGTGAATATTATCAAGAACATCAAGGTCAACGACCGTATGGTTCTTTTCGTGGTTCCTGAGAGAAATGCGAACATTAGTTTGTCTTCCCGCAATCTGGAGAACGTAAAGGTTGCTACTCCTAACAATCTCAACACATACGATATTATGCGTGCATATTCCGTAGTGTTCGTGGACGGCGCCCAGGATTCTCTTAAGGTAGAATACAAACGCTAAAACTTGAGAATTATGGGTATTTTGATAAAGCCGATAGTAACAGAGAAGATGACAGCCGAGGGCGACAAGAGAAATCGCTACGGTTTCATCGTTGACTACAGCGCTAACAAGATCGAGATCCGCAAGGCTGTAGAGGAGATGTACAATGTGACTGTGAAGGATGTCAACACAGTATCCTACAATGGCAAGGCAAAGAGCCGCTACACCAAGGCCGGTCTGCTTAAGGGCCGCACCAACAGGTTCAAGAAGGCTTACATAACCTTGGCCGGTGACGACAAGATTGATTTCTATAGCAACATTTAGAGATGGGAGTACGTAAATTCAAACCAGTAACACCTGGTCAGAGAAATAAAGTAATCAGCGCATTCGACGATATTACCTGCACTGTTCCTGAGAAGAGCCTTCTGGAGCCTCGCAAGAGCAGCGGCGGACGTAACAACGAAGGTCACATGACCATGCGCTACATCGGCGGCGGCCACAAGAAAATGTACCGTATCATCGACTTCCTCAGGAACAAGGACGAGTACACCGCTACCGTAAAGACAATAGAATACGATCCTAACCGCAGTGCAAGAATCGCACTCGTAGTTTATCAGGACGGAGAGAAACGTTACATCATCGCCCCTAAGGGTATCCAGGTCGGACAGGTTATCGCTTCCGGCAGCGGAGTTGCCCCTGAGGTTGGTAACACTCTTCCTCTTGGAGAGATTCCTCTTGGAACCAATGTTCACAACATCGAGCTCATCCCTGGCCAGGGTGCCGCTATGGCACGCAGCGCCGGATGCTACGCTCAGCTGGTTGCACGCGAAGGCCGCCACGCAGTTCTTAAGCTCCCTTCAGGCGAGACAAGAATGGTGCTGACCACCTGCCGCGCTACCGTTGGAGTTGTTTCCAATCCGGATCATAATCTTGAATCCCACGGAAAGGCCGGCCACAAGCGTTGGCTGGGCATCAGACCTAGGAACAGAGGCGTTGTCATGAACCCTGTCGATCACCCTATGGGTGGTGGTGAAGGCCGCGCCTCCGGAGGTCATCCAAGGAGCAGAAAGGGTCTTCCGGCAAAGGGTTACAAGACACGCAACCCTAAGAAGACTTCCAAGAAGTTCATCATTGAAAGAAGAAAGAAGTAACGGAATAAATTTAAGATTATGAGTCGTTCAATTAAAAAAGGCCCGTATATCGAGGCATCTCTGGAAAAGAGGATTCTTGCCATGAACGAAAGCGGCAAGAAGGACGTTGTGAAGACTTGGTCAAGGGCAAGCGTTATTTCCCCTGACTTTGTAGGCCACACCGTAGCCGTCCACAACGGAAACAAGTTTATTCCCGTTTACGTAACCGAGAATATGGTAGGTCACAAGCTCGGCGAGTTTGCTCCTACCCGTACATTCAAAGGCCACTCAGGTAACCGCAAGGAGAACAAGTAATGGCTTTAAGAGTTAACGATTAAAGATTTACAGAAATGGGAAAAAGAAAAAGGGAAATGGCCGAGCGCCAGAAAACCATAAAGAAGCAGACAGCTGTAGC
The DNA here is from genome assembly GCA_017550655.1 of Bacteroidales bacterium. GTDB lineage: Bacteria > Bacteroidota > Bacteroidia > Bacteroidales > UBA932 > Egerieousia. The sequence goes on from JAFZOK010000013.1 coordinate 586,210, forward strand.
AAAGCTGAATGACGTTCCTACATCTCCGCGGAAAATGCGTTACAGCGCAGATACCATAAGAGGCGTAGAGGTAAACAAAGCTCTGGATATTCTCAAATATTCCAAGAAGGAAGCTTCCAACAAGCTCTACAAGCTCCTCAAGAGCGCCATTGCAAACTGGGAGAGCAAGAACGAGGCAGACCGTAAAGAGCTGGATAACGGTAATGTGATCGTAAAGACCATAATGGTCGGCGAAGGACGTACGCTTAAGAGAATCCGCACCGCCCCTCAGGGACGTGCCGCAAGAATCCGCAAGCGCTCTAACCACGTTACCATTATTCTCGACAAAAAAGAAAACAAGGCCGCTGAAACACCGGCTGTAAAGGCGGAGGAAAAGTAATATGGGACAGAAAACCAATCCAATCAGCAACAGACTTGGAATTATCCGTGGATGGGATTCCAACTGGTACGGCGGAAATGATTACGCTGCAAAGATCCTGGAAGATGACAAGATCCGCAAGTATTTGAATGCAAGGCTTTCCAAGCAGTCAATCTCTAAGATCGTCATCGAGAGGACACTTAAGCTCATCACTGTTACTATCCATACCGCAAAGCCGGGCCTTATCATCGGTAAGGGCGGCGCTGAGGTTGACAAGCTGAAGGTTGAGCTCAACAAGATCTCCAACAAGGAGGTTCAGATCAACATCTACGAGGTGAAGAGACCTGAGGTTGACGCCAACATCATTGCCAACAGCCTTGCACGCCAGATCGAAGGCCGCGTATCATACAGAAGGGCTATCAAGATGGCCATCGCTTCTGCTATGAGAGCAGGTGCCGAGGGTATCAAGGTACAGATCAGCGGACGTCTCGGCGGCGCCGAAATGGCACGCAGCGAGATGATCAAGGAGGGAAGAACTCCTCTGCACACTTTCCGTGCAAACATAGACTATGCACTTGCTGAGGCAAACACCAAGGTGGGCGTTCTCGGAATCAAGGTATGGGTTTGCAACGGTGAGGTTTACGGCAAGAGAGACCTTACTCCTAACGCAGGCGTAAACGCTAACGACAAGGCACGTTCTTCAGAGGGTCGTCCAGACCGCAGAAGAAGTGGCGGAAGAGGTGGCCGCAGGCCGCGCTCCCAGCAGAACTAAGCGTAAAGCGACGTTTGCAAAAATTAAGGAGGAAGACTGAAAAGCCTTCCTCCTTTTTTATTGTCGGCGAACAATGCTATTTCTTCTTGTCCAGCAGGAGCGTGCGGTCTCTGCCCCAGGCTCTTATCTTAGGCTTTGAAGATTCTTCCATTGCCTTTTCCATCTTGAAGATAAGGGATGTGTCTCTTGTAAGGGCTTCCTTGATTTTCCTGTCAAGGTCAGTGACCTGCGGACTGAATCCCTCGTCGAAGTATCCTGCTCTTGCCTTAAGGTCCAGCACCTTGCGCACCTTTGCGTCAAGTTCTTCGACAGGGAATTTTCCGGTGGAGACAGAATCGGTTATGGCCTTTATTGTCCTTATCACATCCTCCGGCATAAGAATCATGTCTGCTCCGGCCTTGTATACGGCAATGTTGGCATTGACGGCTGTTTTTCCTTTGGACAGGCCTTTCATCTGAACGGCATCGGTCATAATTACGCCCTTGAAGCCCTGGGCGGCCTTAAGAACGCTGTCCATGCAGATTTTTGAGATAGACATCGGCACACCGGAAGGGTCTATGGCCGGGATGCTGAAGTGCCCGATCATCACCATTTCCATTCCGTCCCGTATCATTTTGGTATAAGGGAACAGGTCAACGGTATCCAGATGGGCCCTGGAATGACGGATTACAGGCAAATTGTAGTGGGAATCCACATAATTGTCCCCGTGCCCCGGATAATGCTTTCCGCAGGCGTAGATTCCCTCGTCCTGCATACCTCTCATATATGCGGAAGCATACTCGGCGACAAGAGCGGGATCTCCGCCAAAAGACCTCTGCCCCTGGGCTTTATTGTAAGGATCTGAACATATATCGGCGACAGGAGCCAGGTTAATGAGTATGTTGAGGTCCTTGAGTTCCTTGCCCACGTTCCTGCCCATCTCGTACATAAGGTCTTCCCGATTTTCCATCCTGCCAAGAAGGGCTTGCCTCGGATAAGGGCAGTATTCCTGGAAACGCATGGCGGCTCCCCATTCGGCATCCGTTGCCACCAGAAGTGGAATGTCCGCCAGGGCCTGGAGCTCGTTCACTCTTTCAATGAACTGACCGATAGGTCCTTTCATCAAGATCAGGTTTCCGATGCCGTAGGATTTCACCAGCGTGTCCTGAATGGTTTTTGTAGCCCTGTCGGGGAACCGGCTGATCTCGATAATGAAAAGCTGGGCCACTTTTTCCCTGACGGAAAGCCTCTGCATAATGGAATCCACCTGGGCGGCATGCCTGAGGGAATCTTCATTTACAGGCTTTGGCTCAGCGATGGTTTCGCCGCCGGAAACAGTACAACTGGCCGCACAGACGAGCACGGCCAGAAGAGCAAGTCCCTGTAGTCTTAATGACATTATTTTCCTGCCTTTACAAAGTAGAAGGTATATACGTGAGGCGGACCTTCATAGCCTCTCAGGATGGATTTGACCATAACGGCTTCCATATCGCTGTAAGGGCATTTGAGGACTCCGGCGATGTTTTGGTCGAGGTTGACGTTATACTCGTCATTGTTCAGGTTTTCGTAAATGACGGTTTCTCCGCTGGTGATCTTTACATTCTTGACCACGTCGCTGCCAATGAAGGGATTTTCGGCCATGGTTTTGTCCATCTTGACATTAGCCTCTTCCAGCTTGAATTCCTGAGGGATGATGCTGTTTTCCTTGAGTTTGCCCTCAAAGAGTTCCTTGTTGAGTTCGAACATCTGAGAGAGGCTGCCTTCTTCAGGATCCTCTTCCGGCTTCCAGGTAAAGACATCTTTTCCGGTATTCAGGTCCAGAATGTGGAACTGGAAGAAATATGCGCCTACGGCCTCGTCTGCAGGCTCTTCCATATAGGCGAGCTTCCCGTCCTTGCTCCATCCTATCGGATAGAACTTGTCGAAGAGGTAAAGAGGAAAGGTTTGGTCATCCACCTGATAAGTTTCCGGTTCGGCATACACCAGTTCCTGCGGAACGGAGTAGTGGTCAGGCACCTGCACCTCAGCCACAGCGTCTGCAGCCTTTGTCTGACTCTGACCTGCGTTCTTGCAGCCGAAGAAAATCGCAGAGAAGAGAATCAGGCAAAAAGCCATCGGGATTGTCTTGATAGTTTTCATAGCAGTGTTGCTTAATATTTATTATTACAAATATAATGAACTATTTGCTAACTTGCCGCAAATTTGAATCGGAGATGAAACGCATATTTTCATTTTGCACATGTTTGCTGGCAGCGGCTTTGATGCTTTCCTGCAGCAAAAGCGATGAGGGCGGGAAAGGCTACGAGTCTTATGCCCTGATTGTAACGCAAACCAAGAATTACTCCAAGATTCCAAAGGACAGCGAAGGCCATTCCGCAAATCCTAAGCTTGATAAGCTTTACAAGGATTTGGGCACCGATATGGAAAAGTTCTTTACGGGCCGTTCTTCCAAATGGATTGTGGAGTTCAACACTAAGGACTGGGAAAAGACCATTGCAGCGAAAGATGAGGAAGCAAAAAAGAAAATGGAAGACCTGGTTTCTGGCTTCAAGGCCTGGCTGGAAAAGAATTATGCCTCTCACCTGGCAGACCGCGCCACCTATGGGTCAGGCACCATAACAATCGAGTACACTGCGACTTTAAGCCGTACCCAGAAGAATAACATAGTTCCTCCGCAGGTAATGTCGGCGTCCTACAGCAATTAGTTCTCCGCCTGATTTCTTCTGATTGTTCCGTCATCGGCGATGGACAGTTTTGAATCCTTGATATCCTCTTTTGTAAGGGTGGCGATTTCCTTAGCCACCAGATTGTTAGGGTCCGTCTTAGGGCCTTTCATCGGCTGCTGGAGGAATGAGTGGATCTTGCCGTCGATGAAATTTCCGTTTCTGTCGATCCTTATCCTTACAAGCGGTGCGTAGCCGGTAAGTCCCTTGACACCCATTCCGGCGGTGCAGAAGTTGCCGAGGCTGTATGCGATGAAACGGTCTTTGTAGAGTTCAATGGCTCTTACTACGTGCGGTCCGTGTCCGTAGATTATGTCTGCTCCGCAGTCTATTGCAAAGTGGGCGAAATCCCTGAGGAAGCCTCTCTCGTCTCCGTAGAACATCTCCGAGCCGTAAGGCAGGTGCCTTGCTGCGGAACCCTCTCTTCCTCCGTGGAAGCAGATGATTACGATATCGCAGCCTTTCTCTTTCTTGAGAGTTGAGATAATCCTTCTTACGGTGGCGGTGTCCCTTGTCCTGAGGCTGTAGTCCTCGTGCCCGAATGCGCTGAATCCCACAAGTATAGTGTCTCCGTTAGGGGTCTCGAACCGTTTTGTGCAATATTCCTGATGCGGGTGCTGGCCCTTCGGGTCTTTGGCTCCGGCATAGCCAAGTCCCGCCTTCTCCAGGTTCTCCTCCGTTTGCGTCATAGCCTCCTCGAAGAAATCGTAGATATGGTTGTTGGCAATGCCCACGAAATCGAATCCCGCGTCCAGAAGATGCTGTGTGTATCGCGGAGGCATCATAAACATAAAGGCCATCGGGGATCCCAGGTTTTTCCTTGGCTTTCCGCTGGTTGCGATGGTTCCCTCCAGGTTCCCGCAGGTTATGGTGGCGCTTTTGAGAAGATCCCTCACATCGTCGAAGATATGCTTTCCGTCCTCGGCCGGAAGCCTGTTGCCGGGGAAGGTATTTCCCATCATAATGTCTCCCACAACGGCAACCGTGAGGGTATCGGGTTCTTTTTCTATTGTAACGGGCTGTTCAACGGGCTTGGACTGAGTGCTTTTGCAGGAGCAGGAAAAGGCCATGCACAGTACCATGCAAAGAAGCCAGGCGTGATTTCTCATAGTTTTCTTAAATTTGTCTTTACAAATATCGCGATAATAATAAAACAACATATTTGGATTATGAAGAAATTATTCTGTTTGGCAGCGGCCGTTCTCTCGTGCCTTATGGTGGCTGCGCAGGGAACCAGGCTTGAGCGTTCCACCCCTGAACTGATGGGTATGTCTTCCCAGAGGCTTTCCGCAATTGACAATGTTATTGAAGAAGCTATCAAGGACACTGTGATGCCGGGCGCAGTTGTTTGCGTTGTCAGAAAAGACAAGGTTGTCTTCCTGAAGGCTTACGGCAACAAGGCCATTTATCCTAAGAAGGAGAAGATGACGGAGAATACGGTATTTGACCTGGCATCCTGCAGCAAGTGCGTAGGAACAACCCTGAGTTTCATGCAGCTGATCGAGCAGGGAAAGGTTCGTCTGATAGACAGGGTGGATATGTATATCCCGGACTTTGAGCCTTATGTGGATGAAGATGGCAACAAGGTAAATATCAGGATTATAGACCTTCTGACACATACCAGCGGACTGCCTGCTTACGTGAATCCTTCCGTTATTGAGGAGAAATACGGAAAGGCTGACGCCAAGAATCTTCTGGACTGGATTTGCCATTGCAAGAGGATTTACAAGCCGGCAAACGGACACGTATACAGCTGCCTTAATTTCATTACCCTGCAGAATGTTCTTCAGAACATTACCGGACAGAAGCTCCAGGATTACGCACAGGAGAATGTGTTTGACCGCCTCGGCCTGAAGTACACGACCTATTCTCCAAAACTGCAGAAAAAGAAGGATATCATGAAGCTGGTCGCCCCGACAGAAAAGCAGCCGGACGGAAAATGTCTTCTCGGCGAGGTTCACGATCCTCTGGCAAGGGTTTGCGGAAACGGAAATTCCGGCAATGCGGGAGTGTTCTCGAACGCTGAGGATCTTGCAGTTATCTGCGCCGCGCTTCTGAACGGCGGAGAGTATGACGGAAAGAGGATTCTCGGACCTCTTACCGTTAATGCGATGAGGACCGTTCCGGAGGAGGTCCGCCAGTTCGGACGCACCCTGGGATGGGACAACGATGTGCATTACTACACCGCCGGAGACCTTTTCTCTGCAGAGACTTACGGCCACACAGGCTACACCGGTCCTTCAATAGTGATAGATCCGCAGACCAAGACAGCGGTTATAATTCTTGCTAACAGGGTACACCCTTACGACACGGGAAATATGGCTCCTGTAAGGGCAAAGGTTTCCACCGTGGTGGCCGGCTCTATTCTTATGCCGAGCCTATAACAGAATGTCCGCCAGGGCTATGGCGGCAACAGATTCAGCAATTACCGGGCATCGGAGAGCTATGCACGTATCGTGACGGCCTCCGATGCTCAGTTTTTCTATCTTGCCGGTTTTGAAGCTGAAGGTTTCCTGAGACTTGGCGATGCTTGCGGCGGGCCTGATATCCAGAGTGAAAACTATCGGATTGCCGTTTGAAATGCCGCCGTTAATTCCGCCGCTGTGGTTTGTGGCGGTGGTGCCGTCCCCGGCTATGATTGCATCGTTGAACTCGGATCCCTTTAAGGATGAAGCCAGATCTCCAAAATGAATTCCTTTTACTCCCGGAATGGAGAATGCAAGATGCGCTATTTGTGATTCAATAGAGTCGAAAAACGGTGAACCCTTTCCGGCGGGAACGCCAGTTATTGTGCAGACTATTTCTCCTCCCACGGAATCTCCTTCTGCCTTGGCACTATGGATGATCTCTTCCCATTTCTCTTCTTCCTTTACTCCGGCGATGGAAGAAATTTCCGCCTTGAAATTCAGATTGAATCCGGATTTTCCAATAGTCTTCTTTGCCACCACTCCTGCGGCAACAAGGGGAAGAGTCATCCTTCCCGAAAACATTCCTCCTCCCCGTATATCGTTGAATCCGTTGAACTTGGCGCTTGCGGCAAAGTCTGCGTGAGAAGGCCTGGGCTGGTCCTTGAAAGCGCTGTAGTCTTTGGATTGCTGGTGCCTGTTCTCAAAGAGAATCGCAAGTGGAGCACCGGTTGTCACTCCGTCCAGAAGTCCGGAAATGAAGATCGGGATGTCTTCTTCCTGGCGGGCAGTAACTCCTTCCTGGAGTGACGGAATATCTCCGGCTCTTCTTCTTTGAAGGTCCTTGCTGAAATCTTCTTCCGAGAGGCTGATGCCAGGCTTTACTCCATCTATCACGACACCGATGAATGGTCCGTGGCTTTCTCCGAATATTGTAATTGTAAAGTTCTTTCCGTAAGTGTTCATATTGTTTTGCCTATTGTCCGTTTATCTTGAGCCTTTCCACAAAAGTAGGGAAAGATTTTCCGATGCATTCTATATCGTCGAGGAAAACCACCGCCGGCTTTGCGTTGAAACGGTTCCTCAGCATTGCGCAGATGATTATTGCCATTGCAATCCTGTGGTCGTTGTGGGATGAGCAGAAGATTTTCTCTGAAGTGCCAATGGCTTTTCCTCCCTTTCCGTCTATGACAAGCTCATCTCCCTCTATGTGGAGACTATATCCCATCCTGCTGAATTCCAGAAGTATGGACTCTGCCCGGTTGCTTTCCTTGTTAAGGAGCCGGTGCACTCCATTTATGCGGCTTTGTCCGTTGCAGTAAACGGCCAGTGTAGCCAGGATAGGGAAGAGGTCCGGACTGTCCGTGGCGTCAAAGGAGAATGCCTTCAGGTTTTTTGCGTCCACCGTTATGTTTGCGAGCCTCGGGTAATTCTGCCTGCGGGTATCGTATCTGTAGTCTGCGACAGCAGTGAATTCGCTCCTGTCTGTTTTTTCTGTTTTTATTTCCGTTCCGCATTGTGAGAGAACTTCCAATATTCTTTCATCGGCCTGGGAGGAACCGGTCTCCATTTTCTTTACGGTAAATTTTCCGGCGATGCTTCCCAGGACAAGGAAATTAGAAGCACTGCTCCAGTCGCTCTCCAGGAACATGTCCACCGGAGAATAGCTCTGGCCGCCCTCTATGGCAAAATTCAGGGTGCGGCCTTCACTTTTGTATCCGAGCCTGATTCCAAAAGCCCTCAAGACCTTGACAGTAAGGTCTATGTAAGGAATACTGGAAGCGTCTTCAACGATAAGATTGGTGTCGTGGCCAAGCAGCGGGAGCACCATAAGAAGTCCGGTAACGGTTTGGGATGTGTCTTTGCCGGAGATTGTAAAGGTCCTGCGGAAAGACGCTCCGCCCAAACTTACTGGAACAACAGTTCCTTTCAGAGTGTTTGTTCCCACGCATTTTACTCCCGCTGCTTTCAGGGATTGGATATCTGACGCCAGGTTTCTTCCTGCCAGAGATCCGCTGCCTGTTACGGAAATTCTGGATGCTATGGCCGTGCGGTTCCTGAGGCTGGAAGCATAAGCGCATAGCGGAAGTAACATCCTCAGAAGAAGTGCGCTCTGTCCGGCCTCAGCCGTCTGGAAAGACTTCCATTTTGTTATGCCTGCGCTTCTTACAATCAGCATCTTTTCTCCACGTGCGCTGCTTCCGTCCCTTGTAACCTTGACTACGCATCCGCACCTTCGGACAAATGCAATGGCGCTCTTTATGTCTTCGCAAGGTTCAAAGTTCCTCAGAACGCATTGTCCGTTGGTAATGGCGGCCGCCAGAATAGCCCTTTGCACAATGCTCTTGGAGCAAGGAACGCAAACGCAAGTGTGTTTTTTCCGGGAAAACAGGCCGCTTTGCGAAATGTCGCCAATCCGGAATGTGGCAGGGACTTCTCTTGCCGTCTCCTCATAACTGGACTGGCCTGGTGCCGTAGCCTTGCCGGCCGAGGCGTAAGAAATTGGAGATCCAAGACTTAGACACGCTTGTCTTGTCCATCGCCCGGCTTCTCCCTGGGCAAAGGCAATGAGGCGGTCTCTTTCTGTAACATCGCTGAAATAAAGCCTCATCACTCTGGACGCCTCTTCCAGGTTTTTTGCCGTAGGAGCAATCTTTACAATGTCCGCTCCTTTTTTTCTGCAATCCTCAGCGATTTTCACAAGATCTTCAAGGCCTGGCATCAAGTCTGAATGCCAACTGATTATAAGTTTTGTGCCAGACTGTTTTGCAATGGCCTTCCTGATATTTGAAAGATAGTCCGCAGGAACTCCAAGATCAAGATCCACGGCCCAGACTCCTTTTTCTATGGCAAGAAGCGTCTGTTCCAGAGATATCTTTTTACCGGATTCTGAAAATCTGTAAGTGAAAATGATATTTGTATTTATATCCAGCAATTCCTCCACTTCTTCCAGGGACAGGCCGCAGAGGTCCCCCCTTATTTCGCAGAAAGAGTACAGGGAAAGAAGTTCCCTGCATTTTCCGAAATCCTTTTCTCCGATGCTGGCGCAGATTTTCATTCTCAGATAACAAGACGGCCACAGGCTTTCCGGAAGTCTGAAGCAGTGATTAAATAACGTGCAACATTTCCGATTCCAAGCGGAAGGATAAGCGTTAGGATTTCTCCGGAAACTTTTTTATCCTGCTGCATTGTGTTGAATATCTTGGAGATACTTACTCCATAAGAAGTCTTGAGCCCGACATTCCGGAAATCTTCGGAGAGTTCTGCGGCAAGGTTTTCAGGGCAGATTCCCATAGTGGCTGCAGCCTTGGCGCTGGCTATGATTCCGGCAGCTACGGCTTCTCCGTGAAGAATCTTTTTATGGTTTGCAGCGGCCCAGCTTTCCAGGGCGTGGGCAAAGGTATGCCCGAGATTCAGCACCATCCTTTCTCCCCGGTCCTTTTCGTCTTTTTTCACAACCTCCATCTTAAGCCGGGCGCACTCCCTTACGATTCTTTCCAGAATCCTTTCTTCCTTTTTGGAAGGATTCCTGTGGTCAAAGCCGCTGAAGAATGAAACGGAAAACCCATAGAGGTCCGGGCTGAAAATCAGGAAGGTTTTGAGTATCTCCGCGATGCCTTCCCTGAACACCCGCTTCTGCAGAGTCTTGAAGAAAACCGGAGACTGGAACACCCATTCCGGCTGGGTGATGGTTCCTATCATATTCTTGACGCCCAGATGGTTGACTCCGTTCTTTCCCCCAAGGGCCGCGTCTGCCGAAGACAGAAGCGTGGTCGGAACCAGGCCGAACCTTACGCCTCTCTTGTAGACCGAAGCAACAAATCCGGCAAGATCAGTTGTCACCCCTCCGCCGGCTCCGATAATGAAGCAATCCCTGTCTGCCTTGTTTTCCATAAGCCAGGAGCAGATATTGGCAGCCGTGCCTAAAGTTTTGGAAGATTCTAAGGCGCGAAGGGGGAAAATCTTCCAATTCTTCATCGCTGAGAAATAATCTTCCACTTTATTATCAATAATGGCGAATATTCCGCTACCTGGCGGTATTAGGTTTTCTAATATGCTGATATTTTGATTTGTATATAGCCTCATAATTCCATAATGGCTTGTGATTCATAGGCAAATATAATAAAATACAGCCAGAAATGAAAGGGCTTTGAGGCTGTTTGAAAAATATTATGTTAAATTTCAGTTACAAATTGTATCAATATTGAAAAAAAGATTTACCTTTGCACCCGTAATGTTTAGCAGTAGCAGATATAACGGCCGATATATGTCTTATTCCTGGCATCAGGAGTAAGGCAGGAGACCGCATCTGCAGCATAATGGTTATAGTGTGTGTTCTCCTGCTTTGAAAGAAGCGGGAATTTTTTTGCGCCGAAATGGCGCTTGTTGATGCTCTTGAGGACTGCAATCACTATATTTGCAGGGGAAAGTAAATAGGTTTGGATAATACCCCCAATATAGGATTGCAGAACACCCTTGAGTATTTTTTTTATGGAATCTCGGATAAAAGTCATAGCCGGACCGTGCAGCGCTGAAACCAGAGACCAGGTTCTGGAAACGGCAAGAGCTTTGGCCAAGACAGGAATATTTGCCTTCAGGGCCGGATTGTGGAAGCCAAGGACAAGGCCTGGAATGTTTGAGGGAGTTGGTTCAGAAGGCCTGGAATGGCTGCAGGAGGTAAAAAGAGAAACCGGACTTAAAGTCTGCTGCGAGGTTGCAACTCCAGAGCATCTTCACCAGGCGCTGGAGGCTGGAGTGGATATTCTCTGGATAGGGGCCCGCACTACCGCAGATCCGTTTGCCGTCCAGGCTCTGGCAGATGCCGTTAAGGGGGAGGATATTTCTTTGCTCATAAAGAATCCCGTTAATCCGGACGTGGAACTCTGGGCGGGAGCCCTGGAGCGTTTCCTTAATGCCGGAGTCAAAGACATTTCTCTTGTGCACAGGGGATTCAGTTCATACGGCAATCAAATCTACCGGAACCTTCCGCTCTGGCATATCCCGATCGAGATGAAACGCAGGTTTCCGGATATTCCTATGTTCTGCGATCCTAGCCACATGGGCGGCAAGCCGCAGCTTCTGGTTCCAATCTCCCAGCAGGCCCTTGACCTTATGTATGACGGCCTTATGATTGAGTGCCACATTAATCCGGACCAGGCGTTGAGCGACAAGGCCCAGCAAATCACTCCGATTCAACTTGAGAAAATCCTCAGTCATCTGAAAATTAGGGAGAACGTTCAGGACCAGCAGAGTCTTGAGTCTTTACGTTCCCAGATTGATTCGCTGGACGCAAGCATAATGAAGATTCTGGGGGAAAGGATGGAAGTTTCCAGAAAAATAGGCGAGTACAAGCAAGAGCACAATATGCCGGTTCTGCAGAGTCAGCGTTACAGCGAGATTGTAGAAAACAGGTCTGACCTGGCCGAAGCCGCAGGTCTTGACAGGGATTTTGCCAAATCGCTGATGGAACTAATCCACAAGGAAAGCGTCCGCCTCCAGCTCTCCCACCGCAAAACTGAGGCTTAGGATTCTCCCGGCGTTACACTCAAAAAAAGTATTTCTGTGTGGAAGGAATCGGGAGTAAGTACTCCCTCGGCCATTAAAAATGTCTTCCATGACCGCCAAAAACATAGTAAAAGTGTCGGTCATGACCGTCAAATTGCTATATTTGCAAAAAATAGCTGATATGGAATCTCTCTTTGCAAAAAGCGACCAGTATATTGCTGGAACACCAATGAAGTTTATTCGCTCTGTTATGTCTGAAATCGAATGGTCTGCTCGCCTTATAGCTGTTCAGGGAGCTAAAGGCGTAGGAAAGTCAACTCTGTTACGGCAATATATCAAAAGCAATTATCCTGTTCATTCCAGAAAAGCTCTATATTGTTCTTTGGATTCGCTTTATTTTTCATCCCATTCCATAACAGAACTTGTGGAAAACTTCAGGAAGAGAGGCGGTGAATTCATTGTCTTGGATGAGATTCACAAGTATTCCGGTCCCTGGAGCATGGAACTTAAGGAATTGTATGACTTATATCCTGATATCAAGATTGTAATTAGCGGTTCTTCTTTACTTAAAATCTTAAATGCAGATGCAGACTTGTCTCGGCGATGCATACGTTACACAATACAAGGCCTTTCCTATCGTGAATACCTTGGCTTTTATAAAAACATCAGTTTGCAGCCGGTCAAATTGGACGATCTCCTGAAAAATCCATTTGCCTTAGCAGACAAAGTTCTGGAAATATGCCATCCGCTTGAATTTTTCCAAGATTACCTGAAATGTGGCTACTATCCTTTTTACCAGGAAGGTCCGGCGACTTATCAAAACAGAATAGAACAGATTGTAAACTACACACTTGAGGTGGAACTTACTGAGCTTAAACTGGTTGACATTTCCGGTGTAAGAAAGCTGAAAAAACTGGTGGATATTATCGCTCAGGAAATTCCATTTCAATTGGATGCAAGCAAATTGGCTAGAACTGTAGAGGCCTCTCGGGAAACGGTGGTTCAGTACCTTCACTATCTTGGAAAGGCCAAAATCCTGAACCTTCTCTTCTCGGGAGCAAAGAGTTATCTGAAGTTGGCAAAGCCAGATAAGCTATATCTCGAAAATACAAACATGCTTTATGCCCTTTGTTCTAAAACACCTGAGACTGGCACAGTTAGGGAAACTTTTTCAATATGCATGCTAAACAAATCAAACAACGTGGAGTATGGAAAAGAAAAGGGTGATTTTAAGGTTAACGAAAAATATACCTTTGAAATAGGAGGTCCCGATAAAGGATTCAGCCAAATTTCAGGTGTCAGCGATTCTTTTGTCTTCGCCGATTCTATTGAAACACCTTCCGGCAGAAGGCTCCCTCTTTGGATGCTTGGCTTCTTGTATTAAGGCAACCGATAAGGATGACAAATTGTTATCTTTGACATCGTGGAGGAAAACAGATATGGGAGCGTTTAAGATAGGGAACATAGAGTTTAGGGAGAGGGCGCTGTTTCTGGCCCCTATGGAGGACGTGACGGATCCTTCATTCAGGTACGTGTGCAAGGAGTACGGGGCTGATATGATGTACACGGAGTTCGTTTCCTCCGACGGGCTTACCCACAATGCAGAGAAATCCTTCAAGAAAATGGAGGTATTCGACTACGAGAGGCCCATCGGCATCCAGATCTACGGCCATATCCCCGAGGCGATGGTTGAAGCTGCCAAGTTCGCCGAGCAATACCATCCTGACCTTATTGACATCAATTTCGGCTGTCCGGTCAACAAGATTGCAAAGAGAGGAGCCGGCAGCGGAATGATGCGCTTCCCGGACCTTATGGTGGAAATCACGGAGAAAGTGGTAAAGGCCGTAAATCTTCCGGTCACGGTAAAGACAAGGCTGGGCTGGGACGAAGACTCCTTAATTATTGTGGAACTGGCGGAAAGGCTCCAGGATGCCGGAATCAGCGCCCTGACCATCCACGGCAGGACACGCTGCCAGATGTACAAGGGGCAGGCTGACTGGACCCTTATCGGCAAGGTCAAGGAAAATCCTAGAATGCACATTCCTATTATAGGAAATGGAGACATTACGGACGGGCCAACAGCAAAGGAAGCCTTTGACCGCTATGGGGTGGATGCGATAATGATTGGAAGAGCCACTTACGGCCATCCGTGGATATTTAAGGAAATCCGTCATTATCTGGATACGGGAGAAGAGCTTCCGCCAATGAGCGTAAACGACCGCGTAACCCTTGCCAAAAAGCATTTTCTGAAATCAATAGAGGTAAAGGGAGAAAGGCGCGGACTTCTGGAAATGAGGCGCCACCTGTCCTGTTACTTCAAGAATCTTTTCAATTTCAAGGAAACCAGAATGAAGCTCGTCACAGAGAACGACCCTCAGAAAGTCCTGTCTCTTCTGGACTATGTTGCCGATACCTGGGGAGAGAAATAATCTGCCCTCATTTGCAGATAAGGAAAATTTGCCTATCTTTGCACCCCCTTAAAAAAGGGGACCCCGGAAAGAAACGGGGAATTAGTAGTAATTTAAAACAACAAACAGTGGATTACAGAAGTTACAAATCTGTCTTTGTAAACGATGCTACAGCCACCAAGGAGTGGGTGATCATCGATGCAACAGACCAGGTTTTAGGCCGTCTTGCTTCCCGATTGGCACTGATCCTCAGGGGCAAGAACAAAGCCAACTTCACACCTCACACGGACTGCGGAGACAATGTTATCGTTATCAACGCCGATAAGGTTCGTCTGACTGGCAAGAAGTTGACTGACAAGGTGTACGTACGTCACACCGGTTATCCTGGCGGCCAGCGTTTCACAACTCCAGCAGAGTTGCTCAAGCGCAAGCCGGTAGCAGTATTAGAGGAAGCTGTAAGAGGAATGCTTCCTAAATCAAGGCTCGGAGCCCAGATGTTCCGCAACCTGCACGTTTACGCAGGCAGCGAGCATCCTCACGAGGCACAGAAACCAAGAACAATCACTTTAAACGAGATTTAAGAGCATGGAGAAAGTAAACGCCCTTGGAAGACGTAAATCAGCTGTTGCTCGCGTTTATGTGGGTTCAGGCAAAGGCAACATCACAATCAACGGAAAGGAACTCGGAGTATATTTCCCTGATGATTCCCTGAAGTACATTGTAATGCAGCCTCTTACAGTCACCAACACCCAGGCAAGCTTTGACATCACTGCCAACCTGGACGGTGGCGGAACCAAAGGACAGGCTGAGGCTCTCCGCCTCGCTATCGCCCGCGCTCTCTGCAAGGTGGATGCCGAGGCATACCGCTCAGTTCTGAAGAAGGAAGGATTCCTTTCAAGAGATGCAAGAGAGGTCGAGAGAAAGAAACCTGGCCAGCCTGGTGCACGCAGACGCTTCCAGTTCAGCAAGCGTTAGTATTTGCGTTGTAAAGTATTAGGCACAGAAGAGGAAAAAAGACACGGACTCGATTGATTACCGTTCTTTGCCCTTCTGCGGAAAATCCCGGGGACTGGAAATCACTGCCCCAGGATTGATGAAAAGAGGCCCGGAAAAGAAAGGCCGGGCAAAAAAGAAAAATTAACAAGCATTAAAGGAAAGTAAAATGCCAAGAACAAATTTCCAAGAATTATTAGAGGCAGGCGCACACTTCGGACACCTGAAGAGGAAATGGAATCCTAAGATGGCTCCTTATATCTTTATGGAGAAGAACGGAATCCATATCATCGACCTGCACAAGACCGTGCTTATGATTGATGATGCGGCAGCCATGATGAAGAACCTCGCCCGCAGCGGACGCAGGATTCTTTTTGTCGCAACAAAGAAGCAGGCCAAAGACATTATCGCGGAGCAGGCCAAAGCCGTGAATATGCCTTATGTAACTGAAAGATGGCCAGGTGGTATGCTTACAAACTTCCCGACAATCCGCAAGGCTGTCAAGAAGATGAATACCATAGACAAGATGAAGACAGACGGTACCTACGAGACTCTCGCAAAGAGGGAGAAACTCCAGATAGACCGTCAGAGGGCAAAGTTGGAGAAGAACTTAGGTTCAATAGCAGATATGAGCCGTCTCCCGTCAGCACTGTTTGTTGTTGATGTTCAGAAAGAGGCCAACGCCGTTAAGGAGGCCAAGAGACTGAATATTCCTGTTATCGCGATGGTTGACACTTGCTGCGATCCAACCCCAGTAGATTATGTAATTCCGGCTAACGACGACGCTGCAAAGAGCGTATCAGTTGTAGTTAGCGCACTCTGCGGTGCAATTGCCGAGGGTCTCGAGGAGAGAAAGCTCGAGAGAGAGAAGGCTGCTGCAGAGGAGGAGAAGAGAGCAAAGGACAAGGAACTTGCAAAGGCTGAGGGAGAGAAGAAGGCTTCCGACTCTATGCCAGAGGGCAAGAAAATCCGTCCAAGAAGAAAAGTCAATACCGAAGACAAGCCTGCAAAGAAGGCTGAGCCAAAGGCTGAATAATTAAAAGGAGACTGATTATGGAAATCAAAGCATCAGACGTAATGAAGCTCCGCCAGATGACGCAGGCCGGTATGATGGACTGCAAGAAGGCCTTGATCGAGGCCGAGGGCGACTTCGAGAAAGCAAAGGAAATTCTTAGGGAGAAGGGTAAGGTTATCGCTGCAAAGCGTTCTGACAGAGAGACCACCGAGGGTGCCGTTCTTGCCAGGGCAAATGCAGACAAGACCGTTGCCACACTCACCTGCCTGGGTTGCGAGACTGACTTCGTAGCCAAGACCGAGGGTTTCCAGGCTCTTGCAAAGGCTATTGCAGACGCGGCTATCGCAAATACTCCTGCAAATCTTGAGGATCTGAAGAATTGCAAGATCGGCGATTACACCATCGCTGATGCAGTTATGGACCAGACCGGAAAGAGCGGCGAGAAGCACGTTGTTGCATGCTACGAGAAGATAGAGGCTCCTTTCGTAGGCCTCTACATCCACAGCAACCAGAAAGTTGCCACTATCGTAGGCTTCAGCAAGAAGATTGCAGACGACGTTGCAAAGGAGATTGCAATGCAGATCACCGCTATGGTTCCTATCGCAGTTACCGCAGACGATATTCCTCAGCAGAGAAAGGACGAGGAGTTGGCTCTTGCAGTTTCCAAGACCAAGGAAGAGATGATAAAGAAGGCTGTTGACGCCGCACTGACAAAGGCTGGCCTCAACCCTAACTATTTCGACAGCGAGGACCATATCGAGAGCAACACCGCCAAGAAGTGGATTACTCCGGAGCAGGCTGAACTTGGCCGCAAGATCATGAAGGAAGCTGCTGAGCAGAAGGCAGCCAACCTTCCTGAGGCCATGATTCAGAACATCGCAATGGGCCGTCTCCAGAAGTTCTTCAAGGAGAAGACCCTCAACGAGCAGATTCTGGCTCTCGGAGACGGAAAGGAGACTGTTGCACAGTATCTTAAGAGAATGGATCCTGAGGTAAAGGTTCTTTCTTTCCGCAGATTTTCTCTCAGCGACTAGGCACTGTATTTGCAAAAGAAAACGGGATGGTTATGCAGCCATCCCGTTTTTTTTCGTATTTTGCACCCAAATAGCGTGTTTCCATTATGAAGTATTTTTTGAAAATTTCAGTCATCGCAGCCATCGCCGCCCTGTTTTGCGGCAACACGGTGTATGCGCAGAACAAGCTTGAAGACCGTTTCAAGGCTTATTCCCAGCTTCTTTCTCCGGAGAAGCTCTATCTTCAGACAGACAGGGAGACTTACTGTGTGGGAGATACCGTCTGGTTCAAAGGCTATCTGATCAACAATTCCCTTGTTTCGGAGTTTCCGGAGAGCAATTATATCTATGTGGAACTTCTCACATATTATTATGCCAAGAACATTTACTCGAACAGGGTGGAGGAAACCTACAGGACAGTCCAGAGGGTTAAGGTCAAAAGGCGCAACGGCATTCTGCAGGGCTATGTGGTTCTGGACAGCGACATGAATACCGGAACGGCAATACTCAGAGCCTATTCCTACTGGGCCCTTAACTTCCCGGCAGACTATATCTACAGCAGGATGATTACCGTAATCAATCCGATCAAGGACAATTACGTGAAGGATCTTGTGGAGCACAAGGTGGATAATACGGAAGATTACACCAAGGTGGGAGTGCTGAACCCGTTCAAGAAGGAAAAGAAAGAAAAGCACGATGTGGACTGCCAGTTCCTACCAGAGAGCGGACGTTATTTTGCCGGAACAAAAGCGGTTGTCGGAGTTAAATGCGTTGACGAAACGGGTTTCGGAACCGAAGTAGAGGGAGATATTCTGGACAACAAGGACAACAAGGTGGCTTCTTTCAAGACCAATAAACTGGGTATGGGCAAGTTCTCCTTCATACCAGTTCCCGGTGGCAGCTACTATGCCCGTATCAGAGATACCAGGGACGTGGAAAAGAGGGTGAATATGCCTTCCCTTGAAAGTACGGGAGGAGTTATCAACCTTACTTTCAACGGAGACAATATTATCGCGGAGTTATATGCAACGGATAATCTTGACAAGGATTCCCTGCTGTTCATTCTCTCGGATGGAACAGAGATTTTCTACAGCAAGCCTCTAAGCGCCGCAACCAGACTAGCTCTTCCTGTAAATAAGCTCAGCGAAGGAGTAAGCGTTGCAACCATCGCCGATACCAGGGGTAATATTTTCGCCAAGAGGCCGTTCTTCATACTTCCTGTTTCAGAGGGGGGAGTCAAGATGACGACAGACCGCGCCTCTTACGGGCAGAGAGACCCCGTAACCTGCACCATTACGCTTGACCGTCCGGTTAGCGGAGACCTTTCCGTTTCCGTAACGGACGACTCTCACGCCCCTTATCTTGGAACCGAGAACAACATAGTTTCCTACATGCTGCTTTCTTCAGAGCTCAAGGGTTATGTGGAGAATCCTCAGTGGTATTTTGACGAGAGCGTGGATTTTGGAGAAAGGGAAGCTGCCGTGGATCTTCTTATGATGACTCAGGGTTGGCAGTATTACGATCTTCCGGCAATCTTCAAAGGACAGTATGACATGCCTCATTTCGGCAAGGAATATATACAGACCATTTCAGGAAGGGTTAAGAAATCATCCCTGAGAAAAGGTAAGACCTCTATTGTTTCATTTGTTGCCCCGTCCATCAACCTTACTGCTATGGGGCAGTTGGATTCCAGCGGTTTCTTCGAGTTGAGAGATATCAATTTCCCTGACTCTACCTTGTTCATAGTCAATGCAGTGGGAGTCGGTGGCGGAAAGAAATCCTTCATTCCTTACATAGATGATGATTCGTTTGCTCCTGTAATCAACTACCAGAGAAGGAAGGAGAAAGTGGATTACTCCCAGGAAGCTGCACAGTACATGATTCAGAATTACTACAACAGCGGTGGAGAGAAGGTTTACCAGCTGGATCCTATATATGTGACATCGCAGAGAATGGTGAAGGCCAAGGATAATGTTTCTCCTTTCCCGATTCAATATTTCAAGGAAGGGCAGCTCAAGACGGAAAAAGACCTGGAACCGTTCATTTCTTTTGACGTAATGACTTATATTCTCGAGACTTGCACCGGTATTAGAGAGGACAGGGATACTACTACAGGAGAAAGAAAACTTGTATGCAGAGTACCGGCGATGGCTTCCAACTGGGAGATTAGCGACTACACGGAAATCATAGTTTACATTAACGGTTTCCAGGCCACGTCTTCTTCAGAACTGGACCATTACAATATCGACGAACTTGAAGCGTTTGTTTTCCTCAGAGGTGCCGATGCGGCTCCTTTCTCTCCGATGAAAGACGGAAGCGGTACAATAGTTCCTGTTATCATGATAAAGACCAAGCCTGCTGCCAAGACGGGAATGCCTAAGAACGTGACAAAGGGCTATCCGCTTGGATGGCAGAAGCCTAAAAAGTTCTATAGTCCTGCCTATGATGTATATGGCAAGGCCATCAGCCGTTCCGGCAGCGACAAGAGGGCTACCGTTTACTGGGATCCGGCAGTAAGGGTTGAAGACGGAGAGGGCAAGTTCCATTTCAACACCTCAGACGGAAGGACTGGCTATACCGTTATTATAGAAGGTGTTACAAGCGACGGGGAATACATATTCTCCCGTCAGCAGATAAAGAGGGACTGATTTTTGAGAGGCACAAATATTAATTAAGAATAAATATCTGGTTAAATAAGAAAGAGTTATGAAACGTTCAGAATTCTATCTCAAGACAAGGGCACTGTTTTTGGCTGTGCTGATGGTATCGTCGATGCTGGTATTCACCAATTGCGGCGGCGGAAGCGGCGGAACCGGCAAGGCCGAGCCGGAAAATACGACTCCGGCAATTTCATCTGCCTGCAACCTTAGCCTTTTCCAGTTCAAAGCAGCATCAAATCCCGGATTGCCAACCAATCCTACGGCAGTCATAACAACAATAAGGGGTTTCAATATGGTTTTGATCACGGTCCCTGAATCTACAGACCTTACGAAACTTGTTCCTACATTCTCAGCCAGCAACAAGGCTACCGTTACAATAGCGGGGAAGGCTGCGGTATCAGGAACCACGTCTGTAAACTTCACGGGAGATGTAAGCCTTATTGTCAAGGCGGAAGACGGAACCCACTCCAAACAGTATACGGTGCTTGTAAGAAAGGGAGATGCTGAAATGGACGCTCAGGTATATTCCATTATGTCCAAGTACAATATTCCGGGAATCAGCGTTGCCACGACAAAGAAGGAGAAACTGGCTTACGCTGCGGGATATGGCTATGCCAATATGGAATCCAGTCCAAAGCAAAGGGTTACCCCGGATATGCTGTTCCGTCTGGCCAGCGTTTCAAAGTTCCAGTGCGCCCTTTGCATCATGTCTTTGTATGAGGACGGGCTTCTTTCTCCAGACGATTACGTGTTTGCTCCTGCAGGTGCAAACGGAGAGGGTAGCAAGGAGGGTATTCTACAGAGTATGTATCCAGGAGCACACGCAGCCGGCGTAGATCAGATAAAGGTACGCCATCTGCTTACCCATACATCGGGATGGAATTACAGTACCACCGCCAACAGTTCCGGAACCGTGGATCCGATTTTTACGGGGGATAGCAGGTTCTATGGCAAAACCTTGAAGCAGCGGGTTGAGTATATGGTAAATACTCCAACTTCCTATACTCCGGGTGCAAATTATTCTTACTATAATCTCGGTTACTGTGTCCTTGGACAGATTGTGGAGAAAATTACAGGCGGCACCTACGAGGCTTATCTTAAAGAGGTAGAGGCAAAGGCCGGAGTTACGGACGTGTGGATAGCCAAAAACTCCAAGAGCCAAAGAAGGGACAACGAAGTCTGCTATTACGCTCAGCAGAGTACTGACGCATACCAGAACGATATGGCGGTAGTTGCAGCCTGCGGTGCGGTAATAAATTCTGCCATTAACCTTATGCAGCTTGTATGCGCCATAGATTATGGAACCGTTGTTCCGGATATCCTTCAGAAGGAAACTTTGGACATGGTTTACACTGACTATACATCTGCAGACCCTCCTAAAACAAAGGGTGGTTATGGCTTTGGCTGGAGAATAGGGCATAATACACTTACCAACTGGGCTTCATACCACGGAGGAAACATCAACGGAACAGCAACGATTATCGTTAGAGGCAAGAACGGTGTTCATGGAGTTTTGCTCTGCAATTCCAGAAGTTACATAGACGACTTTGACACGGCTCTCTATCTTGCCCTGAACAATATCATGTCCAGAACCAACGACATTTATTGATTCTTCATTCGGCTTTGCTGCCTTTTAAACGAAAAAGAAAAGGGATGGTCATTTTGGCCATCCCTTTTGCTTTTCTGATATCTGTTTCCGTCTTATGGCACACTTTCGTAACCGGGCACAGCAGCATAAAAACCACACAAATCTATACCAGGATTACCGTTTCCAAACTAGACAACGATTTCACTGTCTTCAAAGACAACATAAAAGCATTTTTTTAGTAGATTTGCATTTATATGGCATCTACCGGAATTGCAAGCAAGACCCTACTTTTTCCATACTGGCTTACTTTGACCATACGGAACAAGCTCTACGACAGGAACGTTTTCAAGTCTGAAAAGTTTGACATCCCTGTAATATCGGTCGGAAACATTTCGGTGGGGGGTACCGGAAAGACTCCCCATACTGAAATGCTGGTTTCCCTTCTTAAGGGAGACTACCGGGTTGCCGTAATTTCCAGGGGATACAGGAGAAAGAGCAAGGGTTATCACGTGGTAAAGGTCACCGATGACTTTACCCAGTGCGGAGACGAGCCTCTCCAGATCAAGAGGAAATTCCCCGATGTAGTTGTTGCCGTGTGCAAGGACCGCGCCCAGGCCATCCGCAAGGTCAAGGAAGATTTCGGAGTCAATCTCGTTATTCTCGACGATGCCTATCAGCACCGCAAGATTACCCCATCCTGCAATATTCTGCTTGTAAACTATAACCGCACCATTGCAGGAGACAACCTTTTGCCTATAGGCAGGCTCCGCGATTTGCCTTCCCAGACAAAGAGGGCGGATGCCGTGATAATCACCAAATGTCCGGATTTCGGGTATTTCGACGGAGCCGAAAACGAGGAAAAGGGGCTTGAAGCCATCGCTGAGCAGGAAAATATCTGGAGAAAGAACCTTGGTTTAAGGCAGGACCAGCCGCTTTTCTTCTCCACGGCGGAATATTGCCCGGCTGTTCCGGTTTTCCCTGGCATCTGCAATGTGCGATACCTATACTCAAAGTTTGCTGTGGCCTTCACCGGCATCGCCGATGACCGTCTTTTCCGCTCCCAGCTGGTTTCCACCCATCAGGTGGAGGAAATTCTGAAATTTCCGGACCACAAGAATTTCTCCCGCTCTGACATCAGGAAGATAGAATCTATGGCCCGCAGGCAGAAAGAGGCTGCGGTCATTACCACTGAAAAGGACAGCATGAGGCTGAAAACCAACAAATATGTTTCCCCTGAACTCAAGGAAAGGCTTTTTGCCCTTCCTGTAGGCTGCCGCATAATCACCGCGGCCAAGAGAGAGGAATTCCTGCGATTGATAAAAACCAACAAATAAAAATTTCAATTATGACTCAAGGTCAGACTAAAAATTACGTTATCCCGTTAGCCTGTATAGGATTCATGTTCTTTGCCGTGGGCTTTGCCCTGGGACTTAACGGGTATCTGATTCCTCTTCTGAAAGGTTCCCTGAACGTTTCCGGAGCGGCTTCCTACCTGATCGTGTTCGTAACCTTTGCGGCTTTCCTGATTTTCGGCTACCCGGCAGGCAGCATTATCAAGAAGATCGGTTACAAGAAGACGATGGCTCTGGCGTTCCTGATTTTCACCATCGCGTTCCTGCTTTTCGTATGGCCGGCCAAAATCGCCGAGGCTAATATGGAAGGAGGAGTCGTTACGGAGAACATGAGGATGAAATGCCTGGTTCTTTTCCTTGTCGCTTCTTTCATCAGCGGACTAGGAAATACAATTCTTCAGGCAGCAATTAACCCTTACATCACCATTCTCGGCCCTATGGAGACAGGAGCCAAGAGAATAAGCATTATGGGTATCTGCAACAAGCTGGCTTATCCGATTGCCACCCTGTTCCTGGCCTGGCTGATAGGGAAGTCCATCTCCAACGCCCAGGTTACAGATATCATTAAGCCGTTCTACGTAATTGCGGCAATATTCTTCATCCTTGGAATACTGGTGCTTTTTGCTCCGCTGGAAGAGATCAAGGCCAAGGGAGAGGAGGAAGGTCACGAGGACGACTGCCCTTACGCGGCAAACAAGACCTCCATCTGGCAGTTCCCTCATCTGGTTTTCGGATGCCTTACCTTATTCTTATATGTAGGAGTTGAAACCCTGGCCCTGCAGACCCCGGTGGATCTGGCCAAGACTCTCGACCTTCCTCATCCGGAACTCTATCCTTGGCTTCCTTCCATAGGAATGGTGATTGGATATATTATAGGTATATTATTTATACCTAAAGTCCTTTCTCAGGCAAAGGCTCTCAAGATATGCGCATGGCTTGGAGTGCTGGGTACCGTTTGCGCCTTCCTGCTGGCAGTCCTGATGCCGCAGCAGGCCAAGCTTACGGTCTGGGTTCTGTTCACTACAGCTCTTGCCTGCTCACTGATGTGGCCGGCAATCTGGCCTCTGGCCATGGCGGACCTTGGTAAATTCACCAAGAAAGGCGCGGCTCTTCTGGTCGTTACAATATTTGGAGGGGCTGTTATACCGCCACTGTTCGGCCTTTTGAAGGACTATCTGGAGAAATCCGCAGGCTTCACTCCGGAGAAAGCTATCCAGTATGCATATCTGATAGCCTTGCCGTGCTTCCTTGTAATATTATGGTATGCCTATAGGGGTTATAAAATCAGAAGATCTTCCTGATTTTTGCTTTTAATCCGGCGCAAATGCAACTAAAAACGCATTTTTTGCATCTATAATTAGGTTTTTTATTTTTTTTAAGTATATTTGCGTCCGTGGTTTTTTGCCCAAAATAAACGAAAAACCTATTAAAACACTATAACCAACTAAAAAATTAACTATGTTCAATCAAACAAAAACTAACAGGCATTTACGCCTGGGCGTTGCTTTCCTGATGGCTATGATGCTATCTATTGGACAGGTTTTCGCTCAGAATGTGAATGTCAAGGGAAAGGTCACCGACCAGAGCGGTGAGCCGGTACCTGGTGCCGCAGTCTTTGTAAAGGGCACCAAGACCGGAACAAGCACGAACGTAGACGGAACCTACACTATCAAGTGCGCTCCGAACGCAGTGCTTGTATTCCAGTCAGTTGGCTACGGCACCGTTGAGGTTCCCGTAAACAACAAGAGTGTGGTTAATGCAGTCCTGAATGAAGGCCTCATGCTTGACGAGGCCGTCATTACGGCAGAGTATGGCCAGAAGCGTGTTCAGCGTTCCGTAGGATCGGCTGTTCAGAACGTGAAGGCGACCGACATCCAGGAATCTGGACGTGAGGCCTTCGTGACCGCTCTCCAGGGCCGTGTCGCCGGTATCTCCATTGCCGCAACCAGCGGTGACCCTGGTGCATCCACCAGCGTTATCCTGCGTTCGGTAACGTCCGTATCCGGTAACAACCAGCCTCTGTACGTTATCGACGGTGTGCCAATGAACAACAACACCCTGGACGGTAACCACAGTTTCGTTGCCGACG
The DNA here is from genome assembly GCA_017550655.1 of Bacteroidales bacterium. Classification (GTDB taxonomy): domain Bacteria; phylum Bacteroidota; class Bacteroidia; order Bacteroidales; family UBA932; genus Egerieousia. The sequence continues at coordinate 611,070 of JAFZOK010000013.1, forward strand.
CTGACGAGACCTCCAGCCGTTACCTCGACTTCTCCTCCAGAGGAAACGACCTCAACCCGGAGGACATCGAGAGCATGACCATCCTTAAGGGCGCAGCAGCAGCAGTGCTCTACGGATCCGACGCATCCAACGGCGCCATCGTCATCACCACCAAGAAGGGCCAGGCTGGAGCCGGCAAGGTCACCTACAGCAACAAGCTGACCTGGAGCCAGAGCTACGGCTTCCCTAAGATGCAGAAGATTTATGCCAACGGTCAGTACGGTGTAACCAACTACTACTGCCAGTCCTACTGGGGCGGCCTTTATCCTGCAGACGGCAGCGTGAAGCTGTACGACAACGTGAAGGCTATGCTTCAGACCGGATTCTCTCACAACCACGACCTCGCAGTCGAGGGCGGTACAGACAAGGTAACCGTCCGCGGTGCCGTTTCCTATCTGGACCAGCAGGGTACCGTAAAGACTACGGACTACACCCGTCTGAGCATCACCCTTTCCGGAAAGGCCCAGGTGACCAAGTGGCTGAACTTCGACGCCAGAATGGGCTACACCGAGACCACCAACACCAAGGCTCGTAAGGGTTCTTACGGAGTATTCCGCAGAGCCACCAACTGGCCTATGGTCGACAACATTAAGGAGTATCTGGATCCGGACGGAGTGCAGATGAAGCTTCCGTACCTCTACACCGATACCGACGTTCTCAACCCTCTGTACGACCTGTACAAGAACAAGAACTACGACGAGAGCAAGAGGTTCCTGACCACCGTGGGCGTGAACATCACCCCAACCAAGAACACCTTCCTCACCGCCAAGATGGGATGGGACGTTTCCAAGTCCATCTATGACGTATTCTATCATCCGTACTATGGCAACAGAACAAGTGCAAGCTACGGAGTGGGAAGCATCAACATCTCCAAGAACGACCTGGTGGACAAGTCCCTGAACGTTCTCGGCGGTTACTTCAACCAGTGGGGCGACTTCAACTTCAGGGTTCAGGTGGGCTACCACCAGCAGGAGAACGGAAGAGAGAGTATCGCCACCTACGGAAGCAACTTCCAGGTGAAGGACTTCTACTCCCTGTCCAACTGCGACCCTTCCACCATCGTCACCAAGACCATCCAGACCAAGAGAAGACTCCAGGGAGTTTCCGGAGCCATCGAGCTCGGCTGGAAGAACATGGCCTTCCTGAACTTCCGCGCACGTAACGACTGGTCTTCAACCCTTCCAAAGGCAAACCGTTCATACTTCTATCCTGCAATCGAGGCCTCCTTCATTGCAACCGAGCTGCCTTTCCTGAAGAACAACGACATCCTCTCATACCTGAAGCTGAGAGCCAGCTTCGCAGAGGTCGGTAAGGACGCAGGTCCTCTGCAGATATTCCCTGCCCTTGAGGCAACCGAGAACATCGGCGGCGGATTCAAGTACGGCTACACCGGTCCTAACCTGACCCTGAAGCCGGAGATGAACGACGAGACCGAGGTCGGCTTCGAGGCACGCCTGTTCAACGACCGCGTCAACATGGACTTCTCCTACTTCTGGCGCCAGTGCAAGAACCAGTACATTACAGACTTCCGTCTGTCATACGCTACCGGATTCGTGCTGAACAACATGAACGTGGGAACGTTCAAGACCTGGGGATGGGAGTTCCACATCGACGGCGACATTCTCCGCACCTCTTCCGGCTGGAGATGGAACGTCGGTCTGAACCTCGACCACAACGACTCCGAAGTTACCTACCTGCCTGAGAACGTGTCCGAGTACTACAACGCCTACACCTGGATTTCCGGTAACCTCCGTAACGGTGTGAAGGTAGGCTATCCTGTATTCGCAATGACAGGACGCGACTACCTGCGTAACGACAAGGGCCAGATCCTTGTTGACCCTCAGGACGGTCTGCAGATGACAAATCCGGAGTGGACCTACATGGGCGACCGTAACCCTAAGCTGAAGTACGGTATCACCTCTTCAGTTTCCTGGAAGAACTTCCGCTTCAGCATGCTGCTCGACGGCCGCTTCGGCGCAACCATCGTGAACGGCACCATGAGGCAGATGCTCACCAACGGTACCTCCTCCCAGTCAGTCTATCTGCGTCAGCAGGGACAGTATCTCCTGCGCGGCGTGCTCAAGGACGGCAAGGAGAATACCGACCACCCTACTCCGAACAATGTCGTATTTGACTATTCAAATATGAACTCCATATTTACCGGAACCGACTACAACTGGCTGGAGCCGCACGTAAACTACCTCCGTCTGAAGGAGATCAGGTTCCAGTACACCGTTCCTAAGAACTGGCTCAAGAGCGCAACCCGCAACCTGCTGTCTGCAGCAAGCGTATGGGTAAGCGCAAACGACCTCTTCACCCTGACCAACTACTCTGGCGTTGACGCAGTGGGTAACTCACTCTCCGCAGCAATGGGAGGAACCGGCGGTATCGGAATGGACGTTTGGAGTGCTCCTACACCTAGAAGCATTTCTGTAGGTATCAACTTAACCTTCTAATTGCAGGGAATATGAAAAAGATATATACTATAATTCTTGTTGCAACCCTCGGATTCTTCTTCTCAGGGTGCGACCACTATCTTGACGTGAACAAGAACGTTGACGCTCCGGACGAGCAGATGGTGATGGACTACCACTACCTGGCAGGCATCGAAGCCGCTCTTCAGGGTGTGTACTGGGACATCAGGGCTACCGGTCCTCTGTCTCAGATGATGGGTTCTTCTTCCTATTCTAACTATGCAGCCAACTACTACTCGAAGGCCAGCGACGCTGCCGGCGAGATGTGGAGGGTTACCTACTGGCTGCAGGGAAAGAACCTCGAGAACCTTCTTGAATATGCCATCAAGAACGAGCGCTGGACGATGGCCGGAATCGGCTACGCCCTCAAGGCTCACTCCTGGGACATAACCACAAAGGAATGTGGCGAGATGCCTTGTCAGCAGGCTTACGAGCCGGGCAGACTCTCCCACGACTACGACTATCAGCCGCTGATCTACGACTCCGTTCGCGCATGGGCTCTCAGGGCTATCGACTATCTCGAGATGGACGACCCTACCGTTTACGGAAACGAGGCCAAGAACGCAGACATCATCTTCGCTCTGGACAAGGCCAAGTGGATAAAGTTCGCTCACGGTATCATCTGCCGCAACCTGGCTTCACTTACCAGAAAGAGCAACTTCGTTTCCGACTATGCCAGCGACCTGATCGCTCACGGAAAGCTCGCCATGCAGAAGAATGACGACAACGTGATCATCACTACCCTTGGCGGAGCTGAAACCGCACAGTTCAGTGCTTACAACAACTTCTGGGGAACATACAGGGGCAACCTTACCAACGGTTACTGGCAGAGCGACTTCATCGTGAAGATCATGACCGGTACAATTCCTCTGTATGACGACAGCGGCGACTATGTAAGGACAACAAAGGACGACCATCGTATTGCATACTATCCTTACGAACTCAACCCTAACCAGATCATTGCTGACACTATGGTTGAGCTTGCAGGACACTTCGATCCTCGCGTTGCAGCCAAGCTGGCTACCAATGATGACCTTACCTATGAGGATATTGACGATATCGACTCCATCAAGATGAGGCATTACTATGGCTCAAGCTTCACCGGAGCCGCTGGATATATCGGAACTGCTGCTAACCTGTACGGCCAGACAGGAAGTATAGATAAAGCCGTTGTAGGCGAGGGCCGCTGGCTCTTCCGCAACGACGCCCCTTACATCCTGATGACCGCCGGAGAGATCCAGTTCGAGATGGCCGAGGCTTACTGGTGGATGAACGACAAGGCCAACGCTCTGGCTTGCTGGAAGAAGGGTATCGAGCTCGACATGGAGTTCACCAAGAAATACCTGAAACCAGGCGCCAAGCTAGCAGGCAAGGATAAGGACGGAAACGATATCTTCGTTAAGGGTGGTTCTCTCCCTGGAGGAGACAAGATCACCGAGAAGGCATTCCAGACTCTTGCCACCGAGTACCTTAACGGACCTTATGTTGCCGGTATCACCACGGGAACCCTTACCCTCTCCCACATCATGATGCAGAAATTCGTGCACATGTGGCCTTGGGGAGCTTATGAGGCTTGGGTTGACCTTAGGAAATATCACTATGATATTGACTACTCCGGAGACTATCCTAAACTCGGCAACGGTTGGGAAAAAGACCGTCTGAGCCAGAAGAGGGATGACGACGCCTCGAAGGTTTACAAGGGCCTCTACATGGCTCCTGCACAGTTCCAGGGAAGAAGGGGATCCTACAACGTTGACAACCAGGGTTCTCCTTGCTACCGCCTGAGACCGCGTTACAACTCCGAGTACATGTGGAATAAGCCTTCTTTGGAAGTTCTGAAGCCAATCGCTGGAACTGCTGACAATTACCAGTGTTCTATTCCTTGGTTTGCTTATCCTGGCGATATGCCTGAATCAATCTAAAACAATGATGGTTATGAAAAAGATAAGATTTTCAATATTAGCTATTGCCGCTCTTCTTTTCCTGGGATCCTGCTCAAAGCACAAGATGTGGTTCCCTATTGACAAGATGCCTGAGGATTGGGCTGAGTTCCAGATCCATTACTTTGAGCCGTCTGCAAATGCTGCTAGCTATAACATGGACACCGTTTACATCAACGACGTGATTTACGGATCCAAGGATGGTGGTACTACACTGCAGTATAATAATGGCCTGCCGCGTTTCGCATACGGTTCTACAGCTATAGGCAAGTTCTATGGCGTAAAGGCCGGCAACGTGAACATCAAATGCATGAGGCGTGGAGAAGTGGTTTACGACCAGAACATGACCCTGACCGTAGGCAAGCAGAACGTGATCATTCACGACCTCAACCAGCCGCCTATCGTTATCGACAACCAGTTCCCTTACTGGAATGCAGTTGCTCCTGCTACAGGAGAGAACTGGAACACCGACTCCGTAGGAAAGGTTATGTTCATCAACCTGCTGTACGAGTCCCCTGGCGTTCCTTATCCTGGAAAGCTCCAGTATCAGTGGAAGAGAAGGTCAGGTACCGAGTGGGCTAACATTGGCGAGCCTGTAGGATTCGGAGAGGCTACCGAAAGAACCCCGGTTATTATACACAAGACCGTATTCAACTCTTCCGGTTACGAGAACGTTGACTACAGAATCCTGACCGAGAGCGGAGACGAGCTCCAGAAGTGGAACGGATCCAAGTATGTTACCTATTCAGACTACTGGAACTGCTACATCGGAAAGGTTTACATGCACTTCTTCCGCGGATACAGGACAACAACTCCTGCCTGCAACGTTACACAGTGGCAATCTATGTAGTATGATTTGTTGCGGCGGTGCCTGACGGCACTGCTGCAACTTATTATATGAGATCAGATGGAACTGTCTTAATACGGACCTGACAATATTGGAACAATATTTGATAGTCCTGATATTAAATGACAGTTCCATTTGTTTAACAGAATACTTAACTAAAATCGAATAAAGATGAAAAGATTTTTTATTCTTGCAGTTGCACTGATGTTTGTGCTTCCGTCTTTTGCACAGAAACTTTCCAAGGAGGAGAAGGCTGCGCAGCAGAAGGCTCTCTACGAGACCATGATAAAGGCCATAGAGGATAACGACTGGGCCATAGTGCCTACTTCCTACATCGATGCCGATGGAGTGGACAACCAGCTCACCGACAACAGCATATTCATCTCTTACGAGAAGACAAACATGTTTATGCAGGGTACGAGGGTATGCGGAAACTCCTATACCAACATTGCGGAGGTAAAGGATATGGAGCAGAACAAGGACAAGAAGGGAAACCTCAAGACCATTGTCATCAGGGTTCAGGGAAGGCACATCAACGGCACTTACAAAATAACTTTGCCTAAGGTGGACAACGGAAACGTTGTGGATGTGATCTTCACCCCTTCTTCCGGATCCGCCCGCAAGTTCCAGGGACCTATTGTTCCTTCTAAGGTTGCCGGCTTCTACAAGAAATCAAATCCTGAATAGCAGCTAACCATAAAGAATCTTGAACACTTGGGATGGCCAAATACTTGGTCATCCCTTTTGTTTTTCCTACCTTTATATCGCGATAAGAATAATGTTAAAACCTTTATATTATGTTTCCAAAGAAAGTTTATCAGACTAGGCGCCAGATTATGGCAAAGGATCTGGAGAGCGGAATAATTCTTCTTCCGGGCAACAGCGAGGCTCCTGCAAACTACAGGGACAACTGCTACAAGTTCCGTCAGGACAGCACGTTCCTTTATTTCTTCGGCATAGCCGATCCTGATTTTGCTGGCGTGATTGACGTGGACAAAAACCAGGAAATCATTTTCGGAAACGATGTCTCAATAGACGACATTATCTGGATGGGGCCGCAGAAAAGCGTTGCTGAGAAGGCTGCAAAAGTAGGTGTAGAAAAAACCAAGCCCCTCTCAGACCTTCCTAAATTCATCAAGGCTGCTATTAAGGCAGGAAGGAAGATTCATTTCATCAACCCTTACAGGTATCAGGTAAAGCTTTGGCTCAGCGATATGCTTGGCGTTCCTGTTCCCGCTCTGGAAAAGATGCAGTCTGTGGAGCTGATAAAGGCTATCGTATCGCAGAGAATAGTGAAGGACAAATATGAGATTGCCGAGATTGACCACGCCTGCGATATCGGCTATGCGATGCATCTTTTCGTGATGCAGAACTGCAAGCCTGGCATGAGCGAGCAGACCCTGGCCGGAATGATGGACGGTATTGCAATGAGCAACGGCTCAATGGTTTCCTTTGCAACAATCCTTTCCCAGCACGGAGAAACTCTCCACAACCACGACCACAGCGGCATAATCACAAAGGGAAATCTCCTTACGGTAGATGCCGGAGCGGAGAACAACAACAATTACTGCTCGGATTTTACCCGTACGATGCCTTGCAGCGGCAAGTTCACAACCAAGCAGAAGGAGATTTACCAGATTGTCTGCGATGCCAACAATCTTGCCTTGAAGCTTGCAAAGCCAGGCGTTGCTTACTTTGATGTCCACGTTGCCGTTTACCGTCTGTTTGCAGAGCGTCTGAAGGCTCTCGGACTGATGAAGGGAGATATTGACGAGGCAGTGGAAGCAGGAGCTCCTGCACTGTTCATGCCTCACGGCCTGGGCCACAATATGGGTCTGGATGTTCACGATATGGAAAACTACGGAGAAGACTATGTTGGCTACGGCAGTGCCGCAAAGCGCAGCAAGAAGTTCGGCTACGGCAGTCTCCGCATGGCCCGTAAACTCGTTGAGGGCAACGTGATTACAGATGAGCCGGGCATCTACTTCATCCCTGCCCTCATAGAGAAATGGAAGAGGGAGAAGATCAACGCACAGTTCATCAACTTTGCCAAGCTGAAGGATTACTATAACTTTGGCGGCATCCGTCTTGAGGACGACGTGCTGATTACCAAGACCGGCAACCGCCTGCTTGGATCAAAGAGACTTCCTATCACGGTAAAGGAAGTTGAGGCAGCGATGAAGGGCTAAAGTATTACTTCAGTTTCCTGAAATCTGCGGCAGGTTCTCCCAGTATTTGGATCAAGGAATCTGCCGCAGGCTTCTTTAATATGAATGTACGGGATTCTTTATTCATCATGGTGTCTGATATAATCAGTTTTTCCGCCACATCATATCTGCACGGGCCGTGCCCGAAAATGAAGGTGTAGGTTCCTCCACCACTGCCCGAATTTGCAAAATGCCAGCTGACAGTCTTTCCGTCCCCGTTGAAAAACAGCGTGTCTTCTCCGCACACGAAGATTCCTGAAAGCGGCTCAGGTTCAGGAGTTCCGGGATCCGGCGGCAGGTTGATGTTCTTGCAGCCTTCCAGTATAGATGCCAGGAAATACAGAATCATAATAATCAGCAGTATGATGATCAGCCAGCTGAAAAAGCCTCTCTTCTTTTTCTGAGGCGCGGCAGCCTGCTGATAATTCGGCCGCTGCTGATAGCTCTGCCGTGGTGGTTGCCGATAGTTCTGGTTTACCTGCTGGCGAGGAGCCGCCTGTTGCTGATATTGTGTGCTTTGATTTTGATAAGGAGGATTTGAGGCTTCTGCTTTCGGTTTTGGGTTCTCCCAGGATGAAAGCACCACTTCTCCGGCGATTTTGGAAGCTGCAAAAAACTCTTCCTGATTCCCCTCCAGTGTATTGGTTTGAGGGCTCTGGCGGACAGTCTGTTTGGGAGCGGCCGGTTTCTTGGGCTTTGGAGGAGCCTGCTCGCTTGCGGGAGCCTTTGCAGGCTCCTGTTTTGTTCCGCAGACAGAGCAGAATTTGGCGTCATCGCTGAGCTGTGTTCCGCAATTTGTACAGTATTTCATGGTTTATAGATATTCGTTTATTTCTTTAATTACTCCGGCACATTCTTCCACAACCTGTTCGATTGTGCAGCCGTACTGGTCCTGAAGCACGAGCCTTGCCTCTTCCAGAGTGGTAGGGAGGATGTCTTTTGGAGGAGGGTTGCCGATGGATTCAAGAATACGGATTTTCTCGTAAAGGACACTGTAGTCTTTTCCTAATCCCTTGGCGTTGATTGCAGTAATCCTTGGATCGAGAATACGCTTGAACTGCTTTACGTTCTGGCGGATACCCTCTTCTATAAGAGCGTCTCCATAACCGCGCACGTGCATAGCCTCTTCTATCATTCCCATATCGTAGAGCTGCTGTGCCTGATTCTGGCAATTCTTGCCCTGGCTAATCCATTCCTTGCATTTGTACTCGAAGGTATTGGCCACCCTTTCCGGATCGTAGAGTTTATTGGTCTGGAATTCTTTCTTGATGATATTCTTGAGATCCTTTCCGTAGGATTCCGCTCCGAGTTCTCCGTGGACTGTTGCCTGGTCGAACTTCTTCAAGGTCTTGATTGCCTGCTGCTTGTCTGCCGGCATAAATCCATAATGATACTCGTTGAAGGCCTCTGCGTATGCTTCCTCCATAATGTCTTCCTGGATATCCACCCACTTGCCGTCCTTACCCCTTACCTGGAAGGTTACATCCCTGTCCGCTCCGATCTTCTTGCCGAGATATAGATCATCTCCGGCGTTTCCTGTTGCTCCCTTCCACGGCTGTATGTCCTTTTCAGGAACTCCAAGTTTCTTGGCCAGTTTCTTTATGGTCATAGGGTCCACCTCGTCATATATCTTCTGCATCTGGGAATTGTAGTTTGCCCTTAGTAAATCGGACGGACTGTTTCTCAGAAGGTTCTGGGCGTTCTTGTTGCCCTGGAGAGCAAGAGTTGCGCGCCTTACTTCTTCCGGAGTGGCGTTAGGATTGTTCATCACCTTCTTGAAGTCGTCATATATCTTCTGTGCATCTTTACGGGCAACCTTTGAACATTCCTCAGCGAACTTGGACTCTTTTGTAAAGATGGCGTCTCCCTTCATCCTGGTCTTGCGGATGGCTTCGTTGGCATTCTTTACAGACGAACTCTTGGTCTTGGTCACTTTCTTTCCGGCTTCCTTTACCTTGTTTGCCAGGTTATTGGTACTAAAGCCCTTGCCTCCAGAAAGCTTTTTGGTGGCGTCCTTGCCTTCCTTTGCCTTGGTAACGTAATCCTTGATCTTTTTGTAGCCTTCCTTGAGTTTTCCCCATCCATCCTTTGCCTTGGCAACAGCTTTGGCTTCCACCTGCTGTCCAATCTGGGTGCCTCGCGCCCACTTCAAGGCCTTGCCGCCTACATAGAAGACTCCTTCCCAGAAGAACACTTCCACACTGGCAACCACAAAGCCCTTGAAAGCACTGTCTCCCCCCTTGTCCACATATTCTTTCATCTTCACGACTCCGCTGTACGGCATAAGCACAAGTTCAGAGGCTCCCGCAGTAAAGTAGGCCAGGGCGATTCTCAGGCCGATAACTGGAATGGATTTCTCCATAGAGGCAAACGTTGCCACAAAGGCGTTGAAGTTTTCGTCCGCCTCCGTCCACTCAGGAGTCCAGGCTGCATCATTCACAAAGTAATATCCGATCTGGCCAGAACAGTACTTGTCAAAGACGTTCTTTATCTTCTTGTAATCAGGCTCATAGATGCCGAATCGGCTGTCGTATCCTTCAATCAGCGCATGTACTTTGTAATAGAACGGCATCAGGTACGAGAACCTCGGGTCAAAGCCTATCTTGGAGCGGATGTCTATGAGCTGGTTGAGCTTTTTCTCGTCATCCTTGAGAGCCAGGTTATATTCCCTGTTGTCCGCTATATCGCGGAACGGCTGGGATATGATCATTACATTGGCGGTGTCTTCATATTCCTTTCCGTTGTATGTTACCTTGAGGGTAACCTTTGCCTTTGCCCTGTTAGGCGGAAGAAGTCCTCCGCCTCCGGAATGTATCAGACCGATAACGGTATTGTCTGAACGCACTTCCTTGCACACGAACTTGAAGTTCATCAGAGCACAAGGATTTGGAACGTCATTCCCGTATTTGTCTTTGAAAAGCACGTTTCCTTCAGGCATGTCTTCAAAGGTGAAAACGGGTTCTGCATCAGGCAGAACGCTTCTTATATCACCAGTCTTTTTATCCTCCGCGATGAGTTTGAATGTTATCTTGCTCTCTCCCCATTTCTTTCTGGACTTAGGGTTGGTGGCAAGGATTTCATTCTCCAGAGTACTGTCATAATCGACGAGGTAGGCCTTCAGGGCCCGGATGTCCATATGGACTCCAAGGTTCATCCTGTAAATGTCGAACTTGCTTTCCAACGGCTCCTTTCTTCCTTCCAGACTCACAGACACTCTACAGGTGTAACGCTCAGCGTCTCCGGCTATGGCGTTCTCCTTTTCCTTTTCCGTGATCTTTCCGCATTCCGTAACGTTTATCCGGAATTTAACAGGAATCTTCTCGTCCTGTATAGTTTCCGCGCTGAAGAATGATGCTCCGGCCTTGTCCAGAGATATATTTACTCCCGTAACTTCCGTATTGCAGTTGTTGATTCCAAACTCCATGAACAGGGTCTTTCCTCCTCCGGCTTCAAATGTAAGCGCCTCTCCAATCACGATTTCCGGAGCAGATACCACCTTGAATACTACGTGGTTAATGAGTGTTCCGGCATGCCCGTTGAAGACAAATCTCACTTTGGCCTTTCCTTCCTGTCCCTCCGGAGGAGCCTGTTTTGCAACAATGCCGCAGCACATATATTTGCCCCTCATCCTGGTTTCGCTGATTGAGCAGTTTTCTTCTTCAAAGATTGAAATCTGGCTTGTGAGGTCGGGCCTGTTTATCTTTTCTCCGTAAACATTTATTTCCTCGATTCTGGCCCCGATTACCTGAGGCGGGTCTCCAACAGAAAGAGTATCTCCAAAGTCTTTATAGAGAAGCATCCGGTAGCGGCTGTGCTTTTTCTCGTCTTCCTCTTCCTTCTTTTCTTCTTTCCTGGATTCTTTCTTAGTCTTGCCAGTCTTTGGTTTCTTCTTTTTGCCGATAAGAGCCGCTCCGCCTGCTACGGCAATTCCTCCACCTACGATATAGATCCAAGGTATTTCGGTTCCTTCTTCCTCTTCTCCTTCCTTATCTGTGGCCTCGGTGGTCTTTTCCATCAGCTGCCCGGGTCCGCGGTACACATAATGGTATATCTGGCGTACGGCAATCTCGTGGGCAGTTCCGGGCTGAACCATTCTGGCGCTAACCATAATGATCATCTTGGTGTCTTTCCCTGGATTTATGTTCTCGGAAGGAAAGTGATCCCTGATTCTGAATACATGGCCGTCTCCGATGAAATAAGCGCTGGCATAGGAGGATGAAATGGATGCGCCCAACTGGTAGAGGGCTTTCATTGCCTTCAAGGCCTGGTCAGACAGTCCGGAATCAAAATGCCTTTCGTAAGTGAAAGTAATATTGTCCTCGTCTCCAAAGCGTATCTTGGAAGGGGGATCCTGCCAGGTCATAGTGACTCCGCCTTCGCTTGTCTGAGCCCAGTTCTTCCTGATGTTCCAAAGCCTTTTTGTGCTCTTGCCGCTTCCGTTATGGGAGATACCGGCATCGTTTTCCTGAATCTCGGATTTTACCAGCACCCAGTAGCCTTCTTCTGCAAGGGCGGAGGAAACTGTCGCGATAAAGATGAAAAGAAACAAAAACAGCCTAGCCCGCCAATATCGCTGAGACTTAAAATGATGGTTCATTGTAACCTGTTTTATTTCTTTACTTTAGGGCAACGGGACTTGATGTAGTTGTACACAAAGTCAAAGTCTTTCTTAGGCACGTAGATCTGGTTGTGCTCAAAAGGCTCGTGGACCTTGATGCATTTGAGCCATCTGAGAGGCTTGATCCGGCGTACAACCTTGAAGGTGGAGGTTGAAACCTGCTTGGTGGTAGACAGGATTCCGACACCGGTAGTGGTAAGATTTCCCGTTGACGCACCGGCCATGGCAGTTATCCAACCCAGAATCTGGGCTTTCTTGAATTGCTTTGGCACTTGGATATGGCGGATCTGGTCTTCATCCATTTCAAACAGAACGCAGTAACTGCCTCCATAAATAAAAGTGAGAACAATCAGGCTGATAATTGTGAGGCCTGCCATAATAGCCATGGCTATCAACAGAGCCTCTCCCATTCCTGTCAATTGATCCCAGTCTCCGTGTATGATAGCCGGTATTACTCCGAATATCAGCATCATACCCGCCAGAATAAAGAAGAAGATCTTAAGTACGGTAAACAGGATCACTGGATTTGTAAGCATATTGAGCTTGTAAACCCAGCGGTAAACGCCGTCGTTGCAGAGTTTGATTTCGGCTCCCTGGTAGTTCTTGTCTGCGGTTTCTTCTTCGTGTTTTTCTTCCGCACAGCGTTCCTTCTCTACGGGGATGTTTTCTTTTGCGGATTCTTCCACCGGATTTCCGCAACTGGTGCAGAACTTAGCGTCATCCGGCAACTGTGTTCCGCAGTTTGTGCAAAATTTCATAGGACTATGTTTTTAATGATTATTCTAGGAAAGGTCTATCCCGCAGCTGCGCAGGCCGAGCAATACAAAAATCAGCAAGGCGGCGGAAAGGACGAGGGTAATGACCATTAGAAGCCAGTTCTTTCTGTTTTTCCTCTGTGATAAAAGTCTGGCAATTAAGATTAAGGACAAAACCAAGATTGCTACGACAATCCAGTTCAGAGTCTGGCTGAGTGCAAGAATCGTGTTCATGGCAGGCAGGGAATTGGTGATTATCGCCACCAAGTTACAAAAAATCCTATTCCTAATAGGTATATTTGCATTCGATAAATCGGAGTTTACAGAGTACGAACCGTACAGGATAGGTGGAGGCAATACCATCACTACCGATGCCGATAAATTCTGGGCGGCACCAAAAGAATAGGTACAAGAAAAGGACTGCGGTTAGCAGTCCTTTTTGTACCCGGAGCCGGAGCGTTGTAATCGTTGATAACGCGTGGCCCTAGTGCTATCAAAACAACTGGAACTATTTGTCTATGCTTATCAGCTTGTATTTCCGAGTACCTAGCCCGATAGCTTCAGCGTGCTCGATGGTGTGGACACCGTGCTGCTGGTCGATGCGGCTCAGAAGGTCTGTAGGATCGTTTGTGGCTGTCACTTTCTGCTGATTGATAATGTCAATACAGGCTTGGTCAAGAGCCACCGGGTCAGTAGAGGCCAGAATTCCGTAGTCTTCCAGTTTAACGGGTTCAGGATGATCAACGCAGTCGCAGTCGATGGACATATTGTTCATTACGTTAATGTATATGATACCCTGTTTCTTGTTGAAGTAATCCACCACTGCCTGTGCAGCGGCAGCCATGCTCTCGAGGAATCCATCCTGGTCACCGATGTATTCAGGTGTCCATAGCTTATCCATATCCAATTTCTCCATTTTTCCTGCAGAATGAATGTAGGCCTTGCCGTTCTGGCTTCCGCAGCCGATGGAGAGGTTCTTCAACGCTCCGCCGTAGCCACCCATCGGATGACCCTTGAAGTGGTTCAGGGCAATCATAAAGTCATAATTGGCCATGTGCCCTCCTACGATATCATATTTGATGTGTGTGCGGTCCTTCACCGGGATGCGGATTTCGTCATATTCATCCATAATGTCCACTGGGAAAAGATCCGTGAAACCGTGGCGCCGGATGACCTCCCAGTGGTTGGCTGAGGTGTTGCGGTCATCCTTCAAATCATCCGGTCCGCTGCTGTAGGCTGTGTTGCATTCGACTAGGGTGCCTTCCACCTCGAAGAAAAGATCCTTCACAAGTTCTGGTTTAAGGTAGTTCGGGTTGCTGCCTTCGCCGGTGGACATCTTGATTGCCACGCGGCCCGTTGCCTTCACTCCCAGAGCCTTGTAGATATTCACCAATGCCTCAGGCGAAATCTCTTTGGTCAGATATACCGTGGAGATGCCGTTGTTCTCCACTGAGCCAGTCTGCCTGGCATCATTCTTTTGTGTGCAACCCGTCAGCATTGCAGCTGCAGCTGCTGTCAATATCATCATTTTCTTAATCATATTATGTTTGTTTTGTATCACTTCAATTTGTTATACACTTCATCTGTCACGGGCTCAAGCCATTCGTTGCTTGAGTCTTCCTGCACATCCTTGTGATAGGTAAGGTGCTGGAACCACGAGTCCTTGGCGGCACCATGCCAATGCTTTACACCTTCCGGAATCTCGATGATTGTACCCGGAGCAAGTGAAATGGCCGGCTTTCCCCATTCCTGGTACCAGCCGCGCCCGCTGACACAGACAAGTACCTGGACAGCCTTGTGATGGATATGCCAGTTGTTGCGGCAGCGAGGTTCGAAAGTGACGTTGAACATTCCACCGCCTACATTAGCAAGATAACTATTTCCCGTGAAATATTGTGCATAGGCAGTGTTTGGTTCTCCCTTTGGCCATTTGCCGCGAAGGGTGTAGCCCTCTTTGTTGAGCCAAGCACAGAGTTCATCGACGAGTTCCTGAGAGTTACCCATATTCACGGCTCCCTGCTTATGGGCAGCCAACTGTGGAGATACGCCTTCCAGACCGCTTAGGGCAGCTACGGTCACTATCTCGCGGTCGGCATGTGAGAGTTGGCTGCCGGCGAAAATGTCGCCGAAGAGATGAGACTTCAGATAGTAGTCGTCCTGCGGACAGAATTCATAGTTGAATGCATGACCTGAGAGTTGCGTCTGCACTTCCGTACCCTGTTTCAAAGCCTTATCAGCATCATCCCACACCGAAGGGCGTGTCCAGGGTTTGCCTTCCTGCCAATTTACCTGTTTGTTTTCCAGCACTTTACTCAATACGCTCAATGCATTTAACGAACGAGGGAATCCTGTGTAGGCATAGAGTTGCGAGAAAGCCTCTTTCAGCTCGTTGACGGTTACTCCGTTATCCAGAGCTGTACGCACGGCAGGCTCCAGACGCTCCAAATCTCCCTGTGCCATCAGACAGGCACACGCTGCCAGTCCCTTATGACGTTCAGTCAGCTTCTGGGCATGTATTGTTGCCATAGTCATTACTGCTATTATTGTTGCTATTATTTTCATACGTTTATTTTAGTATCCAATCTTCTTCTATTTCACTTTATCCGTAAGTTTCAATTAGATATTTCACAAACTGGGGGTCGCCGAAATTGATGTTACCCGTATCGTATTGGTTCATGGTGGTAATTTGAGCCATCTCTTCAGCCGTCAACGAAAAGTCGAAGATGTCGAAATTCTGAGCCATGCGCTCCTTATGGCTTGATTTTGGGATAGCTACGATGCCACGCTGGGTGAGCCAACGGAGGGCCACCTGTGCGGCACTCTTACTATACTTAGTACCGATGGCTGCCAACAGGTTGCTCTTCACGATGCCCTCGACACCCTGTCCGCCAAGGGGTCCCCATGCCATCATCTTCGTGCCGAACTCAGCATGTATCGGCTCGATACCCGTCTGCTGGATGAGCGCGTTGCACTGCAGCTGGTTCACCATCGGTTTAATGTCCACATAGTGGGCAAAATCGAAAAAGCGGGCTGCCTGGAAGTTGCTCACGCCTATGGCCCGCACCTTTCCGGCGCGATAGGCCTTCTCCATTGCACGCCACGTGCCGAACACATCGCCGTAGGCCTGATGGATGAGCATCAGGTCGATGTACTCCGTCTGCAACTTGCGCAGGCTCTCGTCGATACTCTTTGCGGCCTTCTCCTCGCCAGCATTCGAAATCCATACCTTCGTTACCAGGAACAGGTTTTCGCGCCCGATGCCGGTCTTGCGCCAGGCATTGCCCACACCTTCCTCGTTGTAGTAGGCCTGTGCCGTGTCAATCAGACGATAACCCACATTTAACGCGTCCGTCACGCATCGTTCACACTCTTCAGGACTCACCTGAAACACGCCATAGCCCAACAGTGGCATCACTACGCCATTGCTTAAGCTGAAAGTTTCCATAACTCTTCTCAATTAAAAACCTAAACCTTTCAGCCATTTCTCCACTTTACCCTTTTCGCTACGTACCTCGTGACCGTAAATGCTGAAGCCCTTGGTAACGTTGGCTTTAGGGAAGGATTTCTTTACATCGCTGACGCAAGAGGCGAGACCGCTGCCTTCGTGCGTAGTAAAAGGTATGACGATCTTGCCGTCAAGGTTTATGTCCTTGAACAGCGTGAACATCACCTGGGGATAGGTGCCCCACCATACTGGGCCGCCGATGAAGACGGTATCGTACTTTGAAAGGTCTGGCGCAGTGCCCTCATAAGGCGGAAGTTCACCGTTCTTTGCCTCCTCTTTCGCCAGTTTGATAAGAAGATTATAGGCCATCCCGTCATATTTGTGTGTGACGATTTCGAATTGGTCGGCGCCGATGATTTCCGTGATGTAGTCGGCAACGATTTTCGTGTTGCCCACTTCAATGTTACCCACGCTATAATTATCACCTGCGTGAGAGAAAAAGATAACGATAGCTTTACTCATAACGTTATTATTTGGCTGTTTTACATTCTGTCCACTGCAGACCGTGGTCAGAAAACAAACACAGGCTGCCAGAAGGATTGACTTGATATTCATAATAATTCGTTTTGTTTTCAACTGCAAAGATGCAATGATTCTTCGATAATGTGTTTTCACAAAAAGCACTAATGTTTTCACTTTTTGCAGAAATCGGCTTTTTCTGTATTTTTGCCACATGAAGGTAGATTTTCTGTATTCAACCGATTTCCAGACGATGAATGCGCTCGAATTGAGTGAAACCTGTATGCACCTGCTTTGCTCGGCTGGCGAGGGAAGTTTTGTATTCAACGAGCGGTGCTATCACATAGTAAAGAACGACCTGGTGGTGATACCTTATCCCGCCCGGGTCAGTAACATTGCGGCCCATGCCGACATGCGGGTTGAGTGGTTTGCGGCTGACTATAAGTTCCTGCAGAATCTGCTGCCATCAAACAACTACAGTATTGGCGGCAGTATTTCTCTGAATCAGGATCCTGTCATCAAGCTCACCGATGAGCAGGCCAGCCTTCTGCTTGCCGACTTCCACCGGCTTCGTGACCGCATGGGCGACCGTCACCTGCTCTTCTACCGCGAACTGATGGGCAGTCTCTGCCTGACCATGATGTATGACATCTTCGAGCCTCATGCCCAGCGCGATGCCACGGATTCCCATACCGACCGCACGGCCTATATCGTGAAACAGCTCATGGATCTGCTTTCAACCGGCATCAGCCGCACCGAGCGCGAAGTGAGCTACTACGCCGCTCGGCTGAACGTATCGTCCAAATACTTGTCGGCTACCGTTAAGCGGGTTACAGGCCACAGTGTTAGCTCCTACATCGACCGCCACACAGTACCAATACTGAAAAACTATCTGAACGACGAGCGTCTGTCGCTCACCCAGATATCCGAACGGATGAATTTTGCCTCACTCTCGTATTTCAGCCGCTACTGCACCAAGCACCTTGGACAGTCTCCCAGCGAGTACCGCAGGAGCCTTCAGCCCAAATAATCGTTTATCTGATCACGTATTTCTCGGAATTTAGCTGTGAGAAAGCTTCCAGTTTAACAGGGCATTTTGAAAATGTTGACCAAAAAGTGACCAATTTTGGGGGATAAAAAGGAAAAGACTTTGTATGGTGCTTGAAAATGAGCAACTTACAAAGTCTTTTTGTACCCACGGAAAATATTTTTTCAAACCAATTTCTTGAAGACTTGGATAGGATATGGGCGCTGAGGGATGATATACCAGACCCAACGAACCCATTTTGCACATTTAAGGAAGAAACACTTTTATTATAACCTCTGCGATAGGGTAGTCGAAGTTTCTGCTAATATATGCTCTACCTCATATATCCCTCTACTCTATAAACCTTTTCCAAAAGTTTTTGCTCTTTTCCATTTATTCCATGTCGATACCAGACTTCTATTCGAGCGGCATAATAGTCTGTATAATCACCTTCGCTTATAACAAACCTTTGTTTATCAACAAGTTTTGAGAAATGACAAACTGGGTCAATGCGTATTCTCGTATTGTTATAGATACGGGATTTTGATAAAGGGATATTTTCTGATGCTTCATAACAACGGAGGAATATTTCGCCGCCAGGAAGGTCATCATAGTAAAAGTCATATCTGTAAACCCCACAATCTCCCCATATTTGCAGATAGGTATTTTTATTCAAGGAGTCAATATCGGCCTCTGGATACCAATAGTCTTGAGCAAGATTATAGTTTATTTCAAGAGGCAAACTATAATCTAACCCTTCGGGAATAGGATGATTCTTGCCAAACCCATCAGGTCCTGTTTGTGCGGCTAACATAAGAGGCAATCCAAGCAAGCATATAACGAAACCTGAAAACAGGAACGAAACGATGCTTTTCCACCATTTTTGGTGACTAAGCAAAACAACCCAGGACGCAGCAATCGCAATAAGTGTCAACAGAAACAATATGAAGACAATTGTTTCCCAAATAGTTGGAACTGAAACAAACAACAGAATTAACCCAACCATTGTGAAGAAAAGCAACAAAGGAAAACACCACCAGTATTTCAATAAGAACCTCTCCATTTATTGTTTTCCAAAAAGTTTTCAGTAAAGATAGAAAAAAAGAAAAGTTCCCTGAAAATTCAGAGAACTTCGTATCAGTACCCGGAGCCGGGATCGAACCGGCACAGGTTTTACCCCACTGGTGTTTGAGACCAGCGCGTCTACCAATTCCGCCATCCGGGCCTCATAAGGGACTGCAAAGATAAGTAAAAAGAATAAGCTACCAATTGAAGTTAATTGTTTTCTTCAAGTCCGGATGCAGGCTGTTTGCAACCGGGCAGGTCTTTGCGGCTGATTCTATGATGCGCTTCTGCTGAGGCGTGAAGTTGCTTCCCTCAGGGAAGTGGAAGTCTATCTTTATTTCAACGACACGCCTTGGGTCTGTGCCCATAATCTTTTCAGTTTCCACTGTTGTGCCTTCAAGGGTGAAGCCGTAACTCTCTGCGCTGATGCCCATTATGGTAAGCATGCAGCATCCCAGGGAACTTGCCAGAAGGTCTGTAGGGGAGAAGCTTTCTCCCTTGCCGTGGTTGTCCAGAGGTGCATCGGTGAGGATGGTTGTTCCACTCTGGAGATGGGTTACCTCGTTACGCAGGTTGCCCTTGTATTTGGTGAGCATCTTTGTCATATCGCTGAGTTTTGGTTATTTCTTTTTTGATTTGTCATTTGTCTTTTTGGTGCGGACAATGGTTTTTCTGATTTTTTCCTTGATTTCGTTGAGGCCCTCTTCAATTGTCTCTTCTGCTTTTTCTATAAGGGTCTTTGGAATCTCGACGATTTCTCCCATAAGGGTAGCCTGGGTGCAGGTGAGGATTTTAACCCAGACAAGGTCTCCGGGCTTGGCGTCTTTGGCGTCGAATACACAGAAGCGGTTGTGAGGGGTGCGGCCCGTCATCTGGGACTCTGAACGCTTGGACGGGCCTTCAACAAGAACCTGGTAGGTCTGGCCGATGCACTTCTGGTTGGACTTGAGGCTGAGCTCGTTCTGGAGGGCGATAATCTCGTTGAGGCGGCGTGTCTTTTCTTCTTCAGGGACATCGTCCGGATATCTTTTTGCCGCAAGCGTGTTAGGCCTCTGGGAATACTGGAACATGAAGGCTCCGTCATACTGGACTTCTCTCATAAGGCTCAGGGTCTGCTGATGGTCTTCCTCGGTCTCAGAGCAGAAGCCGGCAATGATATCGGTGGTAATGGCGCAGTCCGGCATAATTCTGCGGATGTCCGTTATTTTCTGAAGGTAATCCTCCCGGGTGTACTTGCGGTTCATCTTCTGCAGAAGGCGGGTGCTTCCGCTCTGGACCGGAAGATGGATGTGAGGGCAGATGTTAGGGTACATTGCCATAGTGTAGAGCACTCCCTTGCGGATATCTTTAGGATGGGAGGTCTGGAAGCGGATTCTCATCTTCGGGCAGGCGATGGCAACCAGTTCCAGAAGCTGGGAGAAATTCACCTTGCGTGTGGTATTCTCCGGATCTGTCCAGTTGTAGGAATCCACGTTCTGGCCAAGAAGCGTAACCTCTTTATAACCTTCTTTTGCAAGCTGTTCCGCCTCGGCGACAATGCTCTTTGGATCGCGGCTCCTTTCCCTTCCGCGGGTAAACGGGACAATGCAGTAGGAGCACAGGTTGTTGCAGCCCCTCATAATGGAGATGAAGGCGGAAACGCCGTTGGAGTCTGTGCGTACAGGCTCGATGTCGGCGTAGGTTTCAAGAGAGGAAAGGTTGGTTTCCGTCATCTTGCCGCCCTTATCGCGGATGAAAGAGATTACTGCAGGCAGGCTGCGGTAGGAATCAGGGCCGATGGTGAAGTCCACTGCAGGGTTTTCCAGAAGGCTTTCCTTGAGCCTTTGGGCCATGCAGCCGAGAACTCCCACAATCACCTTACGGTTTTTCTTTTCCAGACGGAAAACATCCAGACGGCCGAGAACTCTCTTTTCCGCGTTGTCCCTCACGGAACAGGTGTTAACAAGAATGACATCCGCTTTTTTGAGATCATCCGTAAAACTGCAGCCGGCGGCCTTCAGAATGGCGGAAGCCACCTGGGAATCTGCCACGTTCATCTGGCAACCGTAGGTCTCTATGTATACTTTAAGGTCCATTTTGCAGTATTTGCTATACAAAGATAAGATTTTTAACTTTGCGGTGTGAGAATTGTTGCGTTAAGAAACAGGGCCTTTTTGTTTTTGCTTGCTGCTTTTGCTGCGGCATTGCTTTTGCCGTCGTGTGCAGACAGGTACAAGGACATTCAGGTTACCGGCTTAAAGATGGAACGCCTGATACCGTCTTCCCTGAAGAGCGTGGATGCTGTGCTGCTGGTGGATGTGGACAATCCCCTAAGATCGAAAGTTAGGGTAAGGAAGATGATGGGGACCGTTTACCAGAACGGCAAGCAAATTGCAACACTTAATTCTGATGACGAGGTGGAACTGGCTCCGAGATGCATTTCCACAAACCGCATAAAAGTTAGGGTAACGGTAGATAACGCAATGTTTTTCTTTGAACAGTTTCAAAAGGGTGTACGCCCTGATTACAGGGAGTTTACGGTGGATCTGAGCGCTATGGCGGGATCTGGCCTGTTCCAGTTCCCTGTGGAGAAGAAAAACATGCCAGTGGAAGAACTGGTAAGACAGGCCCGGGCAGTCTGGAAAAGGTAACATTATGAAGAAAATATTTTTGCTGGCGGTTTTTGTTGTGGCGGTTTCCATTAATTTGGGAGCCCAGGACACTACTGCCGTTAAGGATCTAAGTCTTGTGGATTCTTCCCTGGTTAACACCTCCGTGTTCTCACTGCTTTCTTCGGAAGGCGGAGGAAGCGCCGTCATAGACCAGACGGACCAGGTAAGGCAGGCCTTTGACCGGTACAATTCATCCGCTTCTTCCAGAAAGAGCTACGGCTACAAGATTATGGTCTATTCCAGTAACGGAAAGGAAGCCAGAGGAGTTTCATCCGGTATTGCCGGATCTCTGAAGAACACTTATCCCCATCTGAACGTATACCGCTCATACAAAGCGCCTTTCTTCATGGTGCACATTGGGGACTTCAGAACAAAAAGCGATGCCATGAAAATCCTTCACGACATCTCTTCTTCTCACAAACAGGCCAAGATAGTGCGCTCCGCTATCGGCTGGTATGCTTTTTAAATCTCTTCCACCACTTGTATTTTTTGTCCAGAGCCCATCTGCGGATAGGTTTTACGTGGCGGTCTATCTTCTCTGGATAGATGTCTGAAATCTTTATCAGTATTCCCGTCTCTTCCACGCCGCCGAAATAATCGTTGATGGCGGTATCGAAAACCTTCATTGAAGGAGAAAGGTTCATATAGGAATGGATCAGAGGCGGGACATTTTCTCCGTTTGCCTTGAGTTCTTTCTGCATGACCTTTAGGGCATCCTTGTATTCCAGGCCCTCGAACAGGGAATTGATGTAAGGGTCGTCCCCGATGCCTTCCAAAGGTTTGTATGCTGTTACAAGGTGCTCGGGATCAGGGAAGTATTTGTGGAGGAAGCAAAGCAGTGTGTTCCTTGCCCGGCTGTTGTAGGCCGTATACATTGTGACCTTGCCAAAGAAATACTTTATGTTCTCGTACTTGGCCACAAGGGCTCCGAGTCCATCCCAAAGATTGTCCAGGGCGTAGATGCTCTTGCGCCTGAGGTTTGCGCTCTGGTAATTAGGCTGGATGAAGGAGCGCCCGAGTTCAATGGTCCACGGGAGGTATTCCTTCTTGAACTGCTCGGAGAAGGAAAGGATTTCCGTTGTAGCCATTTTCTCGGTAGGAAGGGCGCTGCAGACAATGTAGCGGTAGCCTCCGATTATCTCCTGGTTGTCTGAATCCCAGACCAGCAGCTGCTTGTAAGGGTCTTGCGGGTCTGTGTCGAATCCATCTATGTCGCAGGCCTTTCCGGTTCCTCCGCCGCCGAGGCGGAAGGAAATTTCGCGGAGCCTTCCGATTTCCCTCATGGTGAAAGGGGAGTCTTCCGCAGTGATCTCGAAGATCATGTTGTCTCCCTTGCGGGTCTTGCCGATGAATTTTTCCGGAGTGAGTTCCCTTTTGATGAGGTCTCTATCTATTGGTTGAATTACTTTTTCCATAACTGTAAACTGTCTCTCTGATTTTGTCGCACCACTGCTGAGGAGTTTCCCTGGAGTTAATGATTTCCTCCGGGGTGATAGGGTCACCGATGGTCAATAGGAAGGTTCTGTTCTTCTGGCGGAACATCTCGTGCGGAAGAAGGATCATCTCTATGAAAGACTTTATGCCCAGGGCCATCCTGATTTTCGAGGACCAGTAGAAAAGCCTTGAGTTCTTGCCCTTGAAGTGCATAGGCACTATGCAGCGGCCGCTGTTGGTGGCTTGGCGTACGAAGCTCCTCTTCCATTCCAGATCCTGAATCTTGCCCTTGATAAGCCTTGAGCAGGCTCCGGCCGGGAAGTTCAGGACATTGTAGTCAGAGTTATAAAGATCCATTACTCCGCGAACCTGTTTTCCACCGGCGGTTCCGAGATTGTTTACCGGAACGAAGAGTTCCTGCAGAGGCTCAAGGTTCATCAGAATATCGTTGACAAGAAACTTGGAAGGACCGAATCTCTTGCTCAGTTCCGTGGTGATTATAAGACCGTCCAGACCTCCGAGCGGATGGTTGCTGACAAAGACGTATTTTTCTCCTTCCCTGAAGTTTTCCGGATGGAGGATATTCACGTTGTTCTTGACATTAAGGTACTCGAGGCAGCCGTTTGCGAAATCCAGCCCCTTGAGGTCTCCGTACTTTGCCAGAATCTTGTTTATTTCCTTGAGATGTATGATTTTACCGAGTATCCAGATGACGAATCCGGGCAGCTTTTTGGCCAGACGCGGGTTCTTCTTTCTGATGACTTCCTTAAGGTTGATAGGTTCCATTCTGCCTTGCTTTATGGACTTTGGTTTAGAGGACAAAATTAAAAAAAATAGTATCTTTGTTCCAAATGACAATGGATGGTTCAAAAACGGGAATAGGCATCGGGCAGAAAGTTGTCCAGACGCAGACTTTGACTCCTATCCAGATCCAGACAATCAAGCTGCTGGAGCTTCCGCTCCCCGAACTTGAACAGAGGATCCAGAAGGAGATAGAGGAGAATCCTGTGCTGGAAGACCCGGTTGAGACCGAGATGGAGGAGAATCCGCAGGAAAGGAAGAAAGTTTCCCTTTCCGAGGTCAAGGATGACTCCATTCCGTCCTACCGCCTTTACATCAACAACCGAGGCCGGGACGAAAGGCCCGAGTACAACACCTTCTCCGTAAAGGAAAGTTTCTACCAGTCTCTGCTCAACCAGCTTGGATACAGGAAGATGGATGAGCGCCGCCGCAATATTGCCACGTTCATGGTATGCAGCCTGGATTCTACCGGTTATCTTTCCAGAAATCTCGAATCCCTTGCAAACGACATTTATCTCCGTCTGGGAATAGAAACAGATGAGAAGGAACTGGAGACCATACTTACGGAAGACATCCAGCAGCTGGATCCCGTAGGGGTTGGCGCCCGCAATACAAGGGAGTGCCTACTGCTGCAGCTCAAGGCCAAGGAGAACCGCACTCCGGCTATGGAGAACGCCATAAAAATCCTGGACGGTTACTACGAAGAGTTCACAAAGAAGCACTTCGAGAAGATAATGAGCCGCCTTAGCATTACGGAAGACGAGATAAAGGATGCCTACGACGAGATCCGAAAGCTCTATCTCCATCCGGGAGGGCAGGTGGACGATTCCTATACGGACCAGACAATGCAGATTGTGCCGGACTTCATTCTGGAAAACGAGGACGGCCATCTGACGGTTTCCCTGCCTAAGCTCAAGATTCCGCAGATCAAGGTGAACAAGGACTATGAGAGATATGTGGAGAAGAAACAGGACAGCACCAAGGCGGAGAAAGAGGCCACAAGTTTCGTGAAGAACAAGCTGGACAGCGCCAAGTGGTTCCAGGAAGCCATCCGCCGTCGCCAGGACACTATGCAGCGGACAATGAACGCCATAGTGGATTTCCAGAAAGAGTATTTCCTGGATGGAGACGATACGCGTCTCAAACCTATGGTTCTCAGGAACATCGCTGAGGTTACAGGTCTTGACATCTCCACCATTTCCAGAGTGGTGAACAGCAAATATGTCCAGACTCCTTTCGGCATCTATCCTCTCAAGCATTTCTTCTCGGAGGGTATGGTCACCGATTCGGGAGAGGAGGTTTCCACCCGCGAGATCAAGAAGATTCTCCAGCAGAGCGTGGAGAACGAGGACAAGTCCAACCCTCTGACGGACGAGGAACTGGTGGACCTGCTCACGGCCAAAGGATACAAGATTTCCAGGCGAACCATTGCCAAGTACCGCAGCCAGCTGGACATTCCTATAGCCCGAATGAGAAGGGAAATATGAAATATCTGAAAACAATAGCCGCCGTCCTTGCCGGGATGGCTTTTTTTCAATCCTGCACTATGAAGACTAAGGCAGACCTTATCGGTGTAAACGGAGTTGTTTATACCGTCGATTCCGCTTTCAGCATCACTGAGGCTTTTGCCGTTAAGGACGGCAAGTTCCTGTTTGTGGGCACTACGGAAGAGGTACAGAAGAATTACGCCTCGGATAATGTGATTGACTTTAAGGGCGGGGCCGTTTATCCCGGCCTCATAGATGCGCACTGCCATCTTCTGGAACTTGGCCAGAACCTTATGAGCGCAGACCTGAGGGGCTGCCGCAGCCTGGAAGAGGTTGTGGACAGGGTTAAGGCCTTCCACGCAAGCCATCCGAACCTGAAACTCATAACCGGAGCGGGATGGGACCAGAATCTCTGGCCGGACAAGAGTTTTCCGGACAACACTCTTCTCAACGAAGCTTTCCCTGATATTCCCGTATGCCTTTCCAGAATAGACGGGCATGCGGTTCTTGCCAACGATGCGGCTATCAAGGCTATGGGGCTGGATATCAACGATAAGAACCTCAGCAGGGGAGAATGCAAGATAAGTAACGGCCGTTTTACGGGAGTCTTTATGGAGAACACTTGCGTAAGGTTCAAGACAGACCTTTCTCCGGTAAATGCAGACAGCCTCAGCGATGTTCTTCTGGAAGCCCAGATGGAATGTTTCCGCTACGGTCTGACCTCCGTCTGCGATGCCGAGGACGAGTATCCTACGCTTCAGGCACTGGTTTCCCTGGCTGAAGACGGAAGGCTCCTTCTCAAGGTTGACGCCTGGCCGCTTCCTACTGAAGAGAATTTTGAGAAAGTTACAAAGCCTTTCACGGTAAAGAACGTGAAGGTGGATACATACAAGCTCTACAGAGACGGCGCTCTTGGGTCCAGGGGCTCCCTTCTGAAGGAGGACTATTCCGACATGCCTGGAACAAAAGGCCTTGAATTCTATGCTTACGACCGTTTCAAGAGCTATTGCCAGTGGTGCTATGAGCACGGTTTCCGGGTTGCAACGCACTGCATCGGAGATTCCGCGGTGGCTTCTGCCCTGGATGTCTATGCTGAGTTTCTCAAAGGCCCGAACAATCTTGGCTGGAGGATAGAGCATGCACAGACCGTGGCCGATGAAGACATTGACAAATTCAGCCGGTATTCAGTTATTCCTTCCGTTCAGCCTACACACTGCACCTCGGACATGTTCTGGGCAAAGGACAGACTCGGCTCAAGAATCAGGACTGGTTACCGCTATAAGGATCTTCTCAATCAGCTTGGCTGGCTTCCAAGCGGCACGGACTTCCCGATAGAGAGCGTGAACCCGATCTACACCTTCTTTGCCGCAGTCTTCCGCAAGAATCTGGAATTCAAGCCAGAAGAAGGTTTCCAGATGGAGAACGCCCTCACAAGGGAAGAGGCTCTGCGTTCAATGACAATCTGGGCCGCAAAGTCCACAAGTGAAGACGCTGTCAAGGGCAGCATCGAGCCGGGCAAGGCGGCAGATTTCATCACCACGGACATAGATTTTTACATCGCCGATGAAAAGAAAGTGCCGGGAACTCGCGTCACCGGCACCTGGATCAATGGAGAAAAGGTTTTCTCCCTGTAAAAAGTGAACAGAAAAATATTTACATTTGTAAATAGTCTTCTATAAAACAAAACATGTTATGAAAATCGTTAATCTCTGCGAAAAGAACTCCATCGTTTGCCAGTATCTGGCAGAACTAAGGGACAAGAAAATCCAGAAGGACAGCATGCGTTTCAGGCGCAATATGGAAAGGATCGGAATGTGCGCCGCAATGGAGATCAGCAAGACGCTTGCCTACAAGGATGTTGAAATAGCTACCCCTCTGGGAATAGCTAACGGCAAGGTTCTTCAGGATAAGGTGGTGATTGCCTCAATCATGAGAGCAGGACTCACCCTCCACAACGGAGTTCTGGAAATCTTCGACAAAGCGGAGAACTCCTTCATAGCAGCCTACCGCAAATACGGAAATGACAACAAGTTCGTAATCCAGATGGAATATATGAGCCGGCCTCCGATGGAGGGTAAAGTGCTGATAATCACGGACTGCATGATTGCGACCGGAAGTTCCCTGATGCTGGCTTACAACAAGCTCATCGACGAGGGAGAGCCTATCCATACCCATATCATTGCTTCAATATGCAGCGAGGCAGCACTTCACTATCTGTCAAAGCAGCTGCCTCACAAGAGGGTGACTTTATGGATAGGAGCTGTTGACGAGGAACTTACAAACAAAGCCTACATCATCCCTGGCCTGGGAGATGCAGGAGACCTTGCCTACGGCGAGAAAATTTAACATTACCTAGATTATCTTAGCAGCAAGCTGTTCGACGCTGGAATCAAGAAGGGTGGAGTTCTCCTCCTTACCCCATAGTAATTTCCTTTGACATATATCCTCCTTATTTTTACAATGCGCCGTCGTCTGAAAAGGAGAAATAACTGTTTCCGGCAATGATCAGGTGGTCCATAAGCTTGATGTCGCAGGCCTTGGCGGCTTCCTTGAGCCTTTGGGTCTGGATGATGTCTTCCTTGCCCGGAGCGCGGCTGCCGCTCGGATGGTTGTGGACCAGGATGATGGAACTGGCAAGCTTGCCCATAGCTTTCTTGAGAATCATCTTGGTGTCCATAACGGTGGCGCCAAGACCTCCGCTGCTTAGCTTTTCCTGGGAAATCAGACGGTTGCCGCGGTTAAGGTACATTATCCAGCACTCTTCGTGTGTAAGGTCCTTGAGCAAAGGAGAGATTGTCTGGGCGGCAGCGGCCGAGGAATAGATCTGGGGAAGCGGAGGCGCGGTCTGGCTCTGGTAGCGGCGTGAAATCTCGAACACGGCCATAAGCTTTACCGCCTTTGTCATTCCTATTCCGGGAAAACTGCGGAAATCTTCTTCTGAAAAACGGGAAAGCTTGGCAAGATCATTTGAGGCGGAGTCCAGTATTTCCCTGGCCAGTTCCACAGCGTTCTTTTCGGGAGTTCCGCTGGAGATAATAATCGCGATGAGTTCTTCCGTGCTGAGAGCCTGGGCCCCTTTCTGCACGAACTTTTCCCTGGGCCTCTGGCTAAGGTCCCAGCTTGTGATTGTAGAAAGATTCTTTTTCATGGCATTATAAATAAAAAACTTCCCGAAAGTCGGGAAGTTTTTCTGTAACGCCATGCAAAACAGTAAATTCGCTGCAGTGTGAATCTTAAGAAAGTAAAAAACTTTCAGCTTTTGTACGATTGACTACTTTGCAGCTTCTTCGAGCTTTGCCACGTGCTTTACAAGACCGCTCTTGAGGTTGGAAGCCTTGTTCTTGTGGATGATACCCTTTGCTGCGAGCTTGTCCAGCATAGCGGCCATCTTAGGAAGTTTCTCCTCAGCCTCTTTCTTGTCTGTAGTCTCCCTCAAAGCCTTGACGGCGTTGCGGGCAGTCTTTGCATAATAGTGGTTATGCTCCTTGCGCTTTGCGGTCTGGCGTACGCGCTTGTCTGCACTCTTATGATTTGCCATAAATAATGTTTTTGTTTTTAAAAATCTGTAGTCGGTAGGAGAATCGAACTCCTATTACAAGAATGAAAATCTTGTGTCCTAACCGTTAGACGAACCGACCAATTGGGGCGCAAAGATATAAAAATTTATTTATTCTGAAAATTTTCTGCCCATTCAAATGAATAAACTACACTTTCCACCTGGCGGATGAGGTTTCTCTTCTTGTATCGCGGAGCATAGACAAATCCTTGGATCACAAGCAGTTTATTAGGGTCTTTGGAGTAAATCACGTGCTCTACGAACGGACCGCCCATATAATCGTTTGCAACCTCCCAGAGACCGCGGATTTCCACATAGCTCTTGTCTTTGTACTTGTAGGAGGTCATCGTAGGGGTCACTGCGGTGGCAGTGGTCATATAGCTGTTAGGGAACATTCCCGGAACGTTGTTCTTGAGAACTTCATTCTGCTCTGCGATGACGGTTTCCATAGACGGGAACTGCACACCGTCATAAGGAATGGTGTAGATAAGGATGCCCTGGTTGATGTAGGTCTTCTCGCTGGAAACCCAGATGAAGCCGTCCGCAACCTTCTTTATGGAATATCCCTTAGGGAAATATGGCGAGCCGCCGAATCTCTCTGCGACCACGCTGCGGACAGAGCTTTCCTCGAATTTCCTGGAGGCGCGGGCTATCCTTTCCTTCTCTATCTGGTCTATTGCACTGAAGATCACTTCTCCGTCTGCCCTGACCAGAGAATCTGCGATATGGGCGTCCTTTGCGTCAACTGTTATGACAATCTGAGGCTGTGCCCAGACGTTTCTCTTCACGAACACGCCATTTTCCGCAACCTTGTCGCTGATGTTGAAATAGAGAATGTTGCGGTGACCCTTGAAAAGGTCTGAGAAAGCGTTTTCGCTGATGTTGATAAGGGTGAAGGATGGCTCTCTCTGGGGTAGCATAGGATAATCCTTGGCCAGGACATCCCTTACGGAAGTTCCCACTTCCGAGTCCCAGTTGGTCTTGTCCAGTATGACTATAACCTCTCCGGCCTTGCCGTTGACGGTCTTCATATAGGCGGAATCGTCACTATCTCCGCAGGAAGCAAGGGCGAAAGCCGCAATGGCGAGCAAAAACAAACTTTTACGCATAGCAATTGTCTTTTTACGCTACAAAAATATCATAATCGGCGACAGGAACTCTGCCGGGAATATCAATAAAATATCAAACTATTTCAGCAGACGGAAGATATCGTTTCCGAAGGCCAGTATCATAAGGCCAATCAGAAGTATCATTCCCACCGTCTGGGCCGCAATAAGGAACTTGTCGCTTGGCTTCCTTCCCGTAATCATCTCGTAAAGGGTGAACAGGATGTGTCCTCCGTCCAGAGCCGGGATAGGCAGTATGTTCAGAACGGCCAGCATGATTGAAAGGAAGGCGGTGATGCTCCAGAAGGCCCTCCAGTTCCAGTAGCCCGGGAAAATCTGTCCTATCGCGATGAAGCTTCCCACAGATTTGTAGGCCTTGGTCTTAGGGGTGAATATCAGCTTGAGCTGCTTCCAGTAGTTGGATATCTGCTCTCCGGCCTTTTTGATTCCAGCAGGTATGGCCTGAAGGAAGGAGTATTTGCGTTTTGTGATGTTGTAGAACTTTGAGAGATCTCCTTCCACAACAACTCCGAAGAATCCCTCCGGGCTGATCTGAAGAGGAATCTGGAGAAGCTGAAGGCTGTCCACATCTCTCTGGACGGTTGCCGTAACCTGCCTGCCTGGATGCTCTGAGATAAACTCCAGAACTTCAGAGAACATAAGGGTTCTGCCTTCTGAAAGCAGTGTGGTGTCCTGGGCTGTGCTGTCCCGGGCAGGGATGTTCAGTGCAAGAAGGCGGTCTCCTTTCATCAGGCCGGCCGAGGCGTTGATGGAAGTGTCCGGCACTTCTGCCACCACGAACGGGATTCCGTACTCGAACAGGTCTGCGCTTTCCAGAATGGCCGGCATATAAACCGGATCTATGGAGATTTCCCGGCTTTGGCCCTCTCTTTCCACGGTAGCGGTCTTGGCCTGGTCCTGAATAAGCTGTAGGCGGAGCTCGTCGAACTTCTCCACCGGCTTGCCGTCAAAGCCTATGACCTTGTCTGCATTGCGGAAACCGATCTCGCGGCCCAGGCTGTTGGTGGCGATACCTGTTGTAACATCCTCGTTCTTGATGTATTCCTCTCCCCAGGATGCCATAATGCAGGAATAGAGCACCACGGCAAGAATCACATTGAAGAAGACTCCCCCAAACAGCACGAAGAACCTCTGCCAGGCCGGATGGGAACGAAACTCCCAAGGCTGAGGATCTTTCTTCATCTGCTCCTTGTCCATGGATTCGTCTATCATTCCGGCAATCTTGCAGTATCCGCCAAGCGGAAGCCATCCGATTCCGTATTCTGTGTCTGATTTCTTTGGTTTCCATCTGAAAAGCGCGAATCCGGCATCAAAGAACAGGTAGAATTTCTCCACCTTGATCTTGAACAGGCGGGCAAAGAAATAATGCCCGAATTCGTGCACGAGAACAAGCAGGCTGAGAGCCAGCACCACTTGCAGTATCTTCATTAAAACTGCCATAAATTATCTGATCTGTGTCAATACCTCCTGCGCCCTTTCCTTGGACTGCTTGTCCGTGGAGAAAATGTCTTCTACGGTAGGAGAGGCGACAAAATTACATTTTTCTATTGTCTTTTCTATAACGAGAGGTATCTGTGTGAACTTTATTTCTCCCTTGAGGAACGATGCCACTGCCACTTCGTTGGCGGCGTTCATCGCGCAAGGGATGTTTCCGCCCTTCCTGAAGCTTTCGTATGCAATTGCAAGGCAAGGGAACTTCTCGAGGTCCGGGGCAAAGAAGGTGAGGGAACCTAGCTCAGGGAAGCTTATTCGTCTGGTATTCAAATCGATGCGATTCGGATAAGATAGAGCGTACTGGATAGGGACTCTCATGTCCGGGTATCCGAGCTGGGCTTTGATGCTTCCGTCCGTAAACTGCACCATTGAGTGTATGATTGACTGCGGATGCACCACCACCTCTATCTTGTCTACCGGGATGTTGAACAGCCAGGCGGCTTCCATTATTTCAAGGCCCTTGTTCATCATCGATGCGGAATCGATGGTGACCTTGCTGCCCATTTTCCAGTTAGGGTGGTTGAGGGCCTGCTCGACTGTTATGTTGTCAAACTCTTTCCTGTCAAGGTGCAGGAACGGCCCGCCGCTTGCGGTAAGAAGGAGTTTCTCGATAGTGGCCCTTTCTCCCTGAAGGCTCTGGAAGATGGCCGAGTGCTCGCTGTCCACAGGGATCAGAGGGCTTGAGCATTCTCGGCTGAGACGGCTGATTATGCTTCCGGCGGCTACCAGGGTTTCCTTGTTTGCAAGGGCGATTACCTTGCCCTTTTTCATCGCTGAGATAGTAGGGGCCAGTCCGCTGAATCCCACCATAGCTGCCAGGACTATGTCCACATTGCTTCCTCCGGCAAGGTCTCCGGCACTCTCCACTCCTGCAAATACCTTTATGTCCAAAGGCTCAAGGGCGTCCTTTACTTCCCTGTATTTGTCCTTGTTGCAGATGACCACGGCGTTTGGATTGAACTGCCTTGCCTGCTGGATCAGCAGAGATGAATTGCTGCCGGCTGAAAGCATCTCCACCTGGAAAAGGTCCTGGTGACGGGAGATTACATCCAGCGCCTGGGTTCCTATGGATCCTGTGGACCCGAGTATGGCTATCCTTCTTTTCTGTTCCATCTTACGGGGTTTCGTTTTGTTTTTCCTGCTGCGGGATTTTGCCCGAGGTTATCGTCTGGATATCCTGCATCTGCTTTTGCCACTGGAGGATTTCCTGCTTGAGGGAATCCAGCATAATGCGGTTCTGGACCATTTCCTTTCTTGTCTGCTCGTTGGGGTAACCAGGTATGAGCCTCTTGAGCGGTGTTATGGAGATTATCAGAAAACTCAGCAGAAATGCGGCCACTGCTCCAATCAGAACATAGAGCAGCAGGCTTCTTCTGCTTACCTCCAGGTGATATTTGCCGGATAACGATTTTAACATAAATTCATTTAACTTTGCACCCGTCAGATGGAGAGAGTCATCGGTATAGATTACGGAAGAAAGCGTACGGGGATTGCCCAAAGCGATCCTCTCGGAATCTTTGCCTCTGCCCTTGACTTCGTGCCAAGTGCAAAGATAATTGATTATCTGAAAAACTACGCCCGGAAGGAAACCATAACCCTGTTTGTGGTGGGTTATCCCAAGAATCTGGACAATACTCCGAGCGAGAACCTCAAATATGTGGACGCTTTCCTGAAAAACCTCAAGAAGGCTTTCCCCGATATTCCTGTTGAACTGGAGGATGAAAGATTCACCTCCACAATCGCCCACCGCACAATGATTGAGGGCGGTATGAAAAAGAGCGACCGTAGAGTCAAGGGCAATGCAGACAAGATCAGCGCGGTGCTGATTCTCCAGTCTTACCTTGACCGCAAGGCATCGCAGAGCAAGAACACACAGAACACTCACACACCAGACACACCAAACACACCAAACACACAATAAAGAATATGATACTCCCGATATACGTTTACGGACAGCCTGTCCTCAGAGAAATAGCAAAGCCGGTTGACCTGAATATGGAAGGCCTTGACCAGCTTATCAGCGATATGTACGAGACAATGAAGAATGCCGACGGCGTGGGCATTGCCGCCCCTCAGGTTGGCAAGAGCCTCAGAATCGTAATCGTTGATGGAACAGACTTAACAGAAGATTATCCTGAACTCAAGGATTTCAAGAGGATTATGATCAATCCTGAAATCGTTGAGAAAAGCGAGGAAACTGCCGAGTATTCAGAGGGCTGCCTTAGCGTTCCGGACATCAACTGCAACGTCACACGTCCAAAGAGCATTACCGTAAAGTATATCAACGAGAAAAGGGAAACCGTTACCGAGAAGTTCGACGGTTTCGGATGCCGTATGGTGGAGCACGAGCTTGACCATCTGGAAGGCCACATGTTCATTGACCGCGTATCCCAGATTAGAAGGAAACTCATAGGCGGCAAGCTCCGCAAGCTGGAGACCCGCAACTTCCGCCCCCGCTACAAGATTAAGTAGATTCAGCAGATAACATAATTACAGGCAACCTTTTTCAAGGCCTGTGGCCGCCCATGGCCTCATGAATGGGTGGCCTGCCTTTAGGCAGGTCGGGACGAGCGAAGCGAGGGCATTTGAAAAAGGGTTGCCTGTAATGTGCTTTACTTCAGGAGATCGAGAACGGATGGGGTGAGGTACTTCTCGATTTCCGGGTAAGGTACCACAAACTCAGGGGCGCCGGCAGCGTATGCTGCAATCTCGTATTCCTGGTAAGAGAACATCACTCCGTCCTTAACAAGGCAAGGAGGAGTCTGAGGCCTTGCGGCAGAATACTTGGAAACGGAATTCTCCCAGCAATAATCGTAAAGAGTTTCCTCATCGCCGATATTCCAGTAATCCATAAGGCCCTTCTTGATGATCTTGTCAAGGCCTTCGTCAGTAACGTCTTTAAGGATGAAGAAGTCTCTCATTATCTTGCCGTCCGCCTTGCGGAAAGTTACTCCATAATGGGTTCTGCCACCGTGGGCTCCGCCGAGATAAACGTCAAACGTATACATGAAAGTCACGCACTTTTCGTTCTCGAAGTCTTTCTTTATCCCGATTTCGTAGCTCAGGGCAGGAGCCGCAAAGTCAGAGGATTTCTCAAACCTTTCCTTGTAGGAATCCCCGTAAAGCTTCACGATAGCCTTGCAGTCTTCCATATCTCCCTCATAGACTTTATCGTATTCGTTGAGGAATGAAAGATGCTCCTTGATCCAGTCTCTTACAGCATTGACAGACACGATGTTCTTGCCGTTGGACTTTGGCCAGTCGATGTCCAGGCTTACCAGAATCTCGGTGCTGTCCTGGTCTTCAATCGGCTCGTCAAGGGTAAGCATAACCTTGTTTTCATAATCATACTTTGCGTTCTCAACCTGGAAATCTCCGGTAGCGAAAGGATCGTTGGAAGAAGAGAAATACTTGCATCCAGGGAATGAAGCTGCAACAATAAGGGCGGTGGCAATTAAAAGAGTCTTTTTCATATCTGTAATGTTTTTGTTTTCTGTTATTTGAGAAGGTCTGCCGCAGCAGGTGAAAGAAGTCCTTCCATCTTGTCGTAAGGTATTGAGAAGCCCGGCATTCCGGCAGCGTATGCCGCAATCTCATACTGCTGGAAGAGGAAATCTACGCCACCGCTGGTAAACCACGGACCATATTTAGGAAGAGGGAGCAGGTATTCCTTTAGGCTTCCGTCTGTATATTCTCCGAGAACTTCTTCCTTGGTTGCATTGAAGTATTCGCAGAGGCCGTCAAATACCATAGGGATGAGTTTCTGCTCGACTTCATAATCGTGAGAAACAATATCATTACCGAACATTCTTCCGTCTTCCTTGCGGAATGTTGCGCCATAGCAGGAGTGAAATCCGTGGGCGCCGCCGGTGTATTCTTCGACGACGAACATCCAGGTGACACATTTAGGGTTCTCGAAAATCTTGCTGGTAGAAATCTCCACATCCCTGTAGCCGTTGAAAATAGGCGGATCAATGGTTTCCTCAAGAGCTTTCTTTATTTCGTTTCCATAATAGTCTGCCATGGCCTGAGAGTTATTCTGATCCCCTTCAAAATACATTGGGCCCTGGGAATTGTTGGCGGAAATCTGCTCGTTTACCCATTCCCTGACTCTGCGTGCCAGGATGGAATTTCCTTCAGGAAGATCCAGATCGAGGCTAACTATAATGTGAACGGAATCGTCATCGTTCTTGTATTCGGAATCTGCAGGAGGGAGAGGGGCAAGCCTGTTATCCACATAAGAATACTTGT
Organism: Bacteroidales bacterium; assembly: GCA_017550655.1. Taxonomy (GTDB): domain Bacteria; phylum Bacteroidota; class Bacteroidia; order Bacteroidales; family UBA932; genus Egerieousia. The sequence continues at coordinate 646,807 of JAFZOK010000013.1, forward strand.
AATTCTTTACGGAAACGCTGTCTCCTGGTTTCAGGATAGTTGGTCCGCCTGCGTTATCCTTGCAGGAAAAAAGTGCAAGGGAAAGCAGTACGGCTGCAGTGGCAAGGATGATTCTTTTCATGTTATAATGTTTTAATTATTTGAATATCAATTGCGCAAATTCTTCAAGGTAAATTCTCCACTCAGTCCAGACGTGGCCTCCCTCGCTCTCAAAATAGGTGTAAGGATACTTGCATAGGTCGAACTTTGTCCTCAGTGCTGCAACATCGTTATAGAGAGGATCTGCCTTTCCGATGCCTATCCAGTAAAGCGGAGGATTCTTTTCCATCTGGGCCTTCCACTTTAGGTCTATATCGCGATAAATATCGTTGTCTCTGTATTCTTCCTGAACGCTCACGGCCGGGGAGAAAAGGCCCACAGCCCCGAATATTTTCGGATAGTTGGCACTGATGTAGAGAGAATGGAATCCTCCCATGCTCAATCCCGCGATGGCTCTTGCACTTCTCTTTTTTACGGTTCTGTAATTCTTTTCCACAAAGGAAGTTATGTCCGGGAAGGATTTCTCGAACGTTCCGTCCATTGTCTTTGGAAGATAGAACAGGGGCATATTGTATCCGTCCGGATTCTCAAGCGGAGCGGCCTTCTCTGCAGGGTTGCCGTTAGGCATTACAACTATCATCGGCGATGCCTTGCCCTGTGCTATGAGGTTGTCCAGAATCTGTGCGGCCCTTCCAAAGTCCAGCCAGGCGGTCTCGTCTCCGCCCATTCCGTGAAGGAGATAAAGGACCGGATACTTCTTCCTTCCGTTCTCATATCCGGCAGGAGTGTAGACCATCATCCTGCGCTGCATTCCAAGAGACGGGCTCGGATACCAGACGGCACTCACGTTTCCGTGCGGCACATCCTTTATCTGATAGTTCTGGGTCCTTTGTCCATCGACGATGAAAATATTGTAAAGGTCTGATATGTTCCTCCATACGAAAAGGTTCAGCGGATCAAGTGCCTTCTGCCCGTCTATACGGTAGGTGTAGGCATAAATCTCAGGCTTCAGGGTAAATGTGGAGGTGTATTCCCAGGTAGTGGAGTCCTTTCTGGAAAGAGTGGCATACTTCATTCCCTCGGGCAGGAAGTCTCCGCCAACGGTAATCTGCTTTGCGCCGGGAGCCTTGAGGCGGAATGTCACGGTACCGTCTGCATTCAAGACAGGCATAGACTCCGTCTTGTCCGTGTACCATCCCTTTTGCGCGTGCAGGTTCAGCGATAACAGTAAAGTTACCGCCATACTCAATACTATCCGTATGAAAATCTTTCTCATTCTTTCTGTCTTTTTCTGTCAGGTCCTCTCCAAATTCATAGGACCTGTCAGTATTTCCGGCTTTTTTCTGTCAGGTCCCCTCCAAATTCGTGGGATCTGGCAGTGTTTCCCTTAGAGCAGAGGAAATGTCTTCTCAAGGCCGATGCTGTGGGAGCCTTTAATCAGTATGGTCTTGTCTTTCAGAGGATTTTTCTCCAGCCAGGCAATCAGGGCAGGGGTGTCCTGGAACAGAAGCACTTCTGTTGTGTCCTTGGCGGCCTTGATGCCGGTGGATTTCCTGGTGTGGAGTTCCTTGTAGGCCTTGGCGAACTCTTCTCCCACGAGCAGGACTTTTTCTGTCTGCATCTTCAGGGCCTGTTCCAGAATGTTGCGGTGCTCTTTCTGGGATTCAGCTCCAAGCTCTCTCATATCGCCGAGGAGAAGGATTTTCTTTCCCTTGCGGCTGGAGAGAGCAAGGTTCTGGAAACTCTCCAGAGAGGCCTTCATGCTGGTAGGGTTGGCGTTGTAGGTATCCTTAATCAGGATGTTGTGCCTTGTCTTTGTCATCTGGGAGCGGTTGTTGGACGGCTCGTAGGAAGAGACGGCCTTTACCGCATCCGATGTAGGAACGGCAAAGTAGGTTCCGATGCTTATGGCGGCAAGGACATTGTCTGAGTTGTAGCTACCGATGAGGTTTGTCCTGATCTTTATCATCTTTCCGCCCTTGCTTCCGGAAGGGTCTGCAATCTCCAGCTTGAGGAACGGGTCCTTGTCTGTGTTCGGAAGAATTTTGGCGCTGTTGCTGGAAAGGCCATAAGGCACAATCTGCATCTCCGGACGCTTCTCCGCCATTTCCCGAAGCAGCGGATTATCCGTGTTTACAAACGCGATCTTCTTGTGTTCCTGTAGGTTGTCGTAGAGTTTGCCCTTGGCTTTCATTACGCCTTCAAGAGAGCCGAAGCCCTGGAGATGGGCCTTGCCTATGCTGGTAATAAGGCCGAAGGAAGGGCAGACTACGGCGGAAAGGACGGCAATGTCTTCCGGATGGGAGGCTCCCATTTCCACAACAGCAACTTCCGTGTCCTTGTCTATGCGCAGGAGAGTCAGCGGAACGCCTATGTCGTTGTTGAGGTTACCCTCTGTTGCAATTACCTTGTATCTTGTGGAAAGGACCGCGTTAATGAGTTCCTTTGTGGTGGTTTTTCCGTTGGTTCCGGTAAGTCCGATTACAGGAATCTTGAACTGAAGCCTGTGATGCTTTGCCAGCTGCTGGAGAGTCTTGAGGGAGTTGTCAACTACGATGACTTTTTTAGGGAACTCTTTCTTTGCCTGCTTTGCCTTGGCCTTGTTGTCTGAAATCACGTATGCGGCGCCCTTTTCCAGAGCCTGGAGCAGGAAGTCGTTGCCGTCGAAGTTTTCTCCCTTGAGGGCCAGGAACATGCAGCCTTCCTGGATCTTGCGGGTATCCGTGCACAGGCCGGTGGTTTTCTGGTAGAGGGTGTAGAGTTTGTAGATGTCCGGCTTGCCGTCTTTAGAGCAAATCTTGTTCACCGATATGTTGTTTGCCTTCACTCCCAGTCCGGTAGATCCGAATCCGCCCTCTCCCCTGAGAGTCTCGGAAAGCTTATCCACCTGCTGCCACTGAACCTGGGAATATTTGGCAATTACCATCTGGGCAATCCTTTCACCAGGCTTGATGGTGAATGTTTCCTTGGAAAGGTTTACCAAAATGACCTTTATTTCTCCGCGATAGTCAGCGTCTATTGTGCCGGGAGCGTTGGCAACGGTAACTCCGAATTTTGCGGCAAGTCCGCTTCTCGGACGGATCTGTGCCTCATAGCCTTGCGGAAGTTCGATAAACAGGCCGGTTGGCACTATGGTTCTCTCCAGAGAGTGGAGTTCAATAGGGCTTTCAATGTTTGCGTTAAGGTCCATTCCGGCCGAAAGGCTCGTGGCGTATTTCGGCAGCGGGTAGGCAGACTGGTTTACTATCTTTACTATCATCGTGATAATTTGATTTTTGTCTTTTTCTTCAGGAATACAAGGAATACACCAAGCAGCACGGTGTTGAAGGCAAGCTTGGCAACCAGCATTCCGGTGTTCTGGAGATTTGCGGTTTTGCCGGTAATCTTCTCAAGGGCGAACTGAGCTCCCACGGCAACAAGATAAAGGACCACTCCCACGGCTATGTAGGAAAGAATCTGTTTCCACCTGTACGGGATAGGGTAGTATTTCTGCCCCAGATATGCGCTCAGTAGCAGCATTGCCAGGCAGCTTGCAAGGTGTACCCATACGGATGCCCAATAGGAGAACATTGGCATGAATATCAGGTTGCCCACAATCGTAACTCCCAATCCCAGAAGGGTTATGACAATGGCGTATTTTGTCTGGCCGCTGAGCTTGTACCACATGGATACGTTGAACAGCATTCCCAGAATCATATAGGCTATCAGCATGATTGGAACGGTACCCAGCGCGCTGCGGAAGTCCTTGCCGAGTATCAGGCCGATGATGTCCATATAGAAGACTATGCCCAGGAATATCAGCATGCAGAATGCCACAAAGTATTCCATCACCTTGGCATATAGTTCGTTGGATCCTTTCTCCTTATACCTTGAGAAGAAGAACGGCTCGGCGGCGTAACGGAACATCTGAATGAAAAGGTTCATTATTACGGCCAGCTTGATGGCCGCCTGATAGACTCCAAGGTCCGCTTTCCATCCGTCTCCGGTTATGCCGTCTCCAACCAGGAAGCGGAACAGGAACCTGTCCGCGCTCTCGTTGATGATACCCGGAAGGTTTGCGATCATAAGAGGCAGGGAGTAGAGCATCATCTTCTTCCACAGGGCTCCGTCAAACTTGAAACGTATTTTCAGAAGGTCCGGAATGAAGAGCAGGAAGCAGAGGACGCAGCTGAGGAACACCGCAAAGATTATGTAGGAGAAGTGAATCTGCTCAGGAATGAAAGCCGTAAGGAAGTTGCCCGGATGGGATGCCATGAATTTTGGCACCGCAAAGAAAAGCAGCAGGTTGAAGCCCAGTTCGCTGACAATCTTGATGGACTTGAAAAGGGCAAACTTGAGGGCTTTCTGCTGGTACCTCAGCCTTGCAAACAATATTGCCGTTATGGCATCCAGGGCCAGGATTCCTCCCACATAGACTATCATTTTGGAATAGCCCTCATATCCCATCGCGGAGGAAATGTTTCCGCTGAAAAGCCAGCATCCCGCAAAGAAGAAAATGGCAAGGGTGGTTACAGTGGAAAGGGCGGTGGAGAAGACCGTGTGGTGCCGCTGAGTGTCCACTCCGCTATCCGTGCCGTCCTCCGATGTGGTACCCTTTGAGGCAAACTTGAAGCATCCGGTTTCCAGACCCAGCACCAGCACTACCTGGAACACGGCTATGTAGCTCATAATCTCCGCGTACGAGCCATATCCGTCAGTTGTAAGGATCCTCGTGTAGATTGGCACGAAGAAGAAGTTGATGATTCTGGCCAGTATCGTGCTAAGCCCGTATATGGCGGTTTCGCCCGCAAGTTTTTTCAGAGGATTTGCCATATCAGTCTTCCATAGATTTCTTGTTGAAAAGCAGCAGTCCGATGTTTATCTGCGGATACCATTTGTATTCTCCGTGGCTGTAATAGGTTGTGGACAGGGAGATTGGCCCGATAGGACTCTGCCATACCAGGGCTGCGTTTGCAATCCAGTGCCCCCTTGGCATCTTTTCCGAATAGGTGAAGCTCCATCCGTCCGCATCTTTGGTAATATGCCTGTAAGGCTGGAAATATGCACCTGTCGTATGCAGGTAAACCTTGTCTGCAAAGCGGATGACAGGATGCAGTGCCACGGCTCCGAAAGTGTTGGCCCTATAGCCCTCCATAAGCAAGGTTGTAGCGTGCGGAACCGGCTGGTAGGCAGGCATTGCCATAAGGTCTGAATAATAATTGGCAAACTTTCCCTTCTGGCTTAATACCATATCCAGGGAGGCTCCGATGGAGAAGTTCTTGTCTGCCCTAAGATATCTTTCTCCCGTTATTCTCAGCGACGGGATATTGTGCTTTTTGCCCTTGATGTGCACTGCCGCGTGGTTGGTGGAGCCCGGGGAATACTCTTCCACCACGTAGGTGAATCTAGGCCTTATGCTCCACATAACTCCTGCAGTAGGATAGAGAGGATAGTCCAGAGTGTTCTTTTTCAGGACTACCTTGGCTGAAACCAGAAACGCGCTTCCCTTGTCCGGAGTATCTGTACTCAGATAATCTTCCGTCAGATAGAAACTCTGGTAGGCCCTCCCGATGTCCACGCCTGCCTGGGCTATGGAGTTTTTCCTCAGCGACAGAGGAGTTGCCATTCCGAATCTTCCGAAGAATTCCTTGAACTGGATGTTCTCGGGAAGCTTGTTGGCCCTCAGGATGTTCTGGTTGCCGTTGTAATAATCGTACTGGTGGCCGATGAAATCCGCATAATAGTAGGCCAGAGGCTTTACCCCGATATCGTGGCGGAACCTCACGGCAGCACCCCTGTAGTACTTGCCGAGATTGACGCTTCCCTTAAGCCTCCACGGATTCATTCCGGCGTGTATGTATTCGGCTCCGAGGAAAATCTGGTTAAGGGAGGATGAAGATATGTTTCCGCCCACGCTTATCTTCAGAGGGTGCACCTTGGATGCTCTGATTTTCAGGGTAAACAGTGAATCTGCATCACTGCCCGGAGAAATTTTCTCCGTTGCCACGGAAGGGAAAAACGTGTTTACCACTCCGCTCTGGATGACCCTGTAATATCCTTTCCTGAGCTGGTTGAAGTCGAAATTCTCCCTTCTGTCTTCCCTGATGGTCCTGCGAATGAACCTTGCCGCCTGGGTAGGAATGGAGCCGGTTACCGTAATGTCCTGATGGAACCTCAGCGGCGGAAGTTTCTGCTTGAAGGCTTCCCTGCGATGTTGGGCCAGCTCCTTTGGGAAAGACCTCCGGGCTCTGGCCTTGATTTGGTCCATATTCTCCATAGTGAGATCATATCCCATCTGGACAAGCTCGTCAACCTTGTCAAATTCCAGCATCCCGAATTTATTGTAGTCTCCCTTCAGGATAATTCCCACATCTTCAGGAATATCGTAGTTGCTCTTGTCTATCATAAGGCCCAGCGCCAGAGAGAGGGCGTTGTCCTCATCCATATTGTAGTTTCCGGGAGCACACTGGGCTCCGATTATGAAGTCCGGACTGTAGATTTCCTTCATTTCCTTCCACGGGAAGTTGTTGTAAAGCCCTCCGTCGTAGAGAAGTTTTCCGTCTTCGTATACCGGCTTGAACACCAGCGGAATAGACATTGACGCCCTGATGGCTGTGCTGAGGTTTCCTGTGCGTTCTATCCTGGAAGACCGGTTGTTCACGTCTGTGGAAATGCAGAAAAACGGCACCATCAGATTGTCAAAGTTACAGTCTGCCGCCTTGCCTGCCGGAGCAAACAGGTTTATCACGGCAAGGTCCATCGGATAGGATGAAATCAGGGAAGTGGGGATTGCAAACTGAAACCTTTTAAGCGTGTCTCCCTCTATATTCTTTATGGATCCCAGGTTAATGTTCGCCATAGCGGCATCCGGCGGCCATTTGTAGAAATAGGAGGCGTAAGGGATTTCAGCCTTTCCGTTGCTCCAGGCGGTAAACTCCGGCTTCTTGATGAGTTCCACCATCTCGTCCGGGCTGTAGCCAATGGCGTAAAGTCCGCCTATGATGGCGCCTATGGATGTGCCGCAGATATAGTCTATCGGAATGCCGTTTTCTTCAAGAGCCTTGATTACTCCTATATGGGACAGGCCTTTGGCTCCGCCGCCGCTCAGGACCAGCCCCACGCCGCCCTTATGAGGGCTTTGCAGAGTGTCCTGGGCAAAGGAAATCTCCACTGCCAAGACCAATGCCAACAATATTGCAATCCGTTTTGCCATTAATTGCCAAAGTTAATCATTATATTTGTAAAGCCGATAAAACAGAAGGCAAACAAATATCAACAGCTATATGAAAAAGATTTTTATGATTGCATCATTGTGCAGCTTCCTGTTTTTCTCCTGCAAGGGCGGGGAAAAAACAGAGGAAACCCCTCAGCAGGGCGTTGAGCAGCAGGCCGAGCCTGAAAAGACACAGCCTGAATTGGCTTTCAACCCGGATTCCCTTGGAACCGAGCCTCAGTTTGACATCGTGACAAGTATGGGCACCATCCGCATCAAGCTCTACGAGGATACCCCTAAGCACAAGAAGAACTTCATCCGTCTGGCTTCCCTGAAGTATTACGACGGAATTCTCTTCCACCGCGTAATCCCTGGATTCATGATCCAGACCGGAGATCCTTTCACAAAGGACTATCCAGACCGTGCAGACGCTTTCGGAACCGGAGGTCCAGGCTACACCATTCCTGCGGAGATCCTTCCTAACCACAAGCACAAGAAGGGAGCCCTGGCGGCAGCCCGCAAGGGAGACCGTGCAAATCCCGAGAAGGCATCTTCCGGCAGCCAGTTCTACATTGTCCAGGATCCAAGGGCCTGCGCCCAGCTGGATGGAGACTACACTGTATTCGGAGAAACCGTTAGCGGCCTGGATGTGGTGGACAAGATCGCATCGGTGAAGACCGGAGCCAAAAAACAGGATCTTCCTAACACCGATATCAAGATCATCTCCATACTCCCTGTAAAATAGGAATCGCTGAGCTAAAAATTATTCTACTGAAAATCAAACGATTAATTAAAAATTGCAAAATTTTTCAAAAATTTTTCTCCCCGATGCAAATTTGTGGCACGGGCTTTGCAATATCTAAAAGCGTAGTTTTTTCATAGGTTAATTTTTAGGTTTGAGAAATGGGTTGGCACACCGCCAGCCCTTTTTCAATTTATGGAACAGGCGTCAAAATTTTGCAGTTTTGCCCAAAAGATATATCTTTGCAACCCTTTCTCGAGCAGAAAGGACAAGTAATACACTTATTTAACAATTAAAAACTCACAGTTATGTCTGTAAAAATCCGTCTTTCACGTCACGGTAAGAAGAATTACGCATTCTTCCACATTTTGGCTACTGACGTCAGAAGCCCGCGTGATAGCCGCTTTATTGAGCTTTTGGGATCTTATGACCCTAACACCAACCCGGCTACCATCGTTCTGAACGTAGACAGAGCAGTTTACTGGCTCCAGAATGGTGCCCAGCCAACCATCACCGCAAGAAGAATCCTCTCCTACAAGGGTGCGCTTCTCAAGAAGCACCTTGCAGAGGGAGTAAAGAAGGGTGCCCTCACCCAGGAACAGGCCGACGCCAAATTCAATGCATGGGTTTCAGAGAAAGAGGCTAAGGTTGAAAAGAAGAAGGAAAGCCTGAAGGTTTCCAAGGCCGACGCAAAGAAGGCCGCAGTTGAGGCCGAGAGCAAGGTAAACGCTGCACGCGCAGAGGAGCTTGCAAAGAAGAAGGCTGAAGCTGAGAAGGCTGCAGAAGAGGCTCGCAAGGCTGCCGAGGCAGAGGCTAAGGCCGCTGAGGAAGTTGCCGAGGAGGCTGCTGCACCTGCAGAGGAAGCTAAGGCTGAGTAATCCCATGGACCTTGCATCCTGCGCACAGATAGCCAAGACTTATGGTAACAAGGGAGAAGTTCTCCTGAGAATTAAGTCTGACCGCTTTTCTGAAATGCTGGAAGGATGCCAGGAAAAGGGAAAAGAACTCGAGGAACCGGTGTTCATCTATTTTGACGGACTGCCGGTTCCTTTTTTTATTTCCTCCGCCACCCACAGGAACGGCAACGCCTGGGTAGTGACTTTCTCCACAATCAGGGACAATGACCATGCAGAAGAGGTTGTAGGCAGAGACCTCTTCCTGGAAGCCAAAGACGAGGACAGGTTCAGCGACCTGGACATTCTGGTCGGCTATACCGTTATCTCTGAAGAAGGAGTAAAGGCGGGTACAATCTCCAGGGTGATTGAATACCCTAACAACATCTGCCTGGAACTGGAGGAAACCCAGACCCTTCTTCCGTTCCACGAAGACCTGGTCCTTTCCTTCGACCAGGAGAACAAAACCATCGTGATGACAATCCCCCAGGGACTTTTGTAGAATATGAAAAGAATAGCATTATTTCTTGTTGCGCTGGCTGCAGTTGCCGGCGTTTCCTGCCGTAATGAGGCAGAGGGAACCTATGTGATCAAAGGACAGGTATCTGACTCCCTGGCAAAAGTTCCGGGAGCCAAGGCTTTGCTCATGCACGAAGACAACTCGATAGATACTTGTGTTGTCGTTGACGGAAAATTCGAGTTTTCCGGAAAGGCAGACAAACTGTCAAATGCCGTTGTATTCATTTCCACTCCGGAGAACCCGAATCCGGATTTCAGCGTAGCGGAAATAATGCCGCCATTTTTTGTACCTGTTATAAAGGAAGAGGGAATCACAGAGATTTTCATCGGCGATGAAGTCAAAGTAACAAGCGGAGAACTGTCCAAAAGGATCCTTGACTTTCAAAAGACGATGTGCGGTCTTCAGATAGAAATCAACAATAAACTGGATACCGATCCGGATGAGGAAACTGCGTTGAAATTCTTGGACAGCATTAACCGGCAGATGGTGGAAAAGTTTAAGGAATACTACGAAAACAACACGGACAATGCCATAGGACTTGGTGCTTTCAACATGTTGCTTTCAGATCTGAGTGCAGATGAGATTACCCGGTACTGGGATATGGCATCAGATGAAATCAAGGCAGACAAGGATTTCAGAAGCACGCTGGAAATGTCTCTGTCTGAGAAGGGCCTGAAGCTGAATGAAGAAGGCAAGATCGTAGACAAGACCTCCGGCAATACTGCTGTCGGGAAAAAGTTCGTGGATTTTGAGGTTAAGACAATGGACGGAAAGGCCGGCCGCATATCCGATTATGTGGGTAAGGGAGACTATGTGCTTATGGATTTCTGGGCCTACTGGTGCGGCCCGTGCATCAACGAGATGAGGAATCTTGCAAGGATCAACGCCCAATACTCCGGCAAAAACTTCAGGATAATCAGCGTAAGCATAGAAGACGAGGTGGAGCAGACCCTTAGGGCAATCAAGGAAAACAACATGACCTGGACCCAGCTTAGCTCAACTGACGAAGCCCTGGACGATGACTATGGAATTATGGCGATACCGTATCTTATCCTGTTTTCTCCTGACGGAACCATCCTGGAAAAGAATATCAGGGGAGCGGCTCTTGACGAGGCCCTGAAAAAAAATCTTGGCGAATAGTTCTACAGGCTCTCGATGTATTTCTTTGGGGAGAGCCCTGTTTCTTTCTTGAAGAATTTCCCGAATGAAGACTGGTCTGCAAAGTTCAGCCTTTCCGCTGTTTCCTTGATGGAAGCGCCCGGAAGGCGGAGCATGTTCCTTGCTCTTGTGGCAATCTGCCTGGCTATCAGCTGCGAGGCCGTCTTTCCGGTTTCTTCCTTGAGTATCAGGCTGAGGTACTGCACGCTTATGAAAAGCTTGTCTGCATAGAAGGCAGGATTGTGCTCCTTCTCCCCGTATTCCCTAAGCAGGAAAACGAACTTTGTCATCAGTTCCTTTTTCCTTGAAACGTGCTTTGCCTGGAGGCTCACGTTCTCCCTTTCGGATATCAGGGAGAACAGTTCCATCATCACGATGGAAAGGGAGGCTATTACAAGGTATTCCCTGATTTCTTTCCTGGTGTCTTTCAGGTAATGGTACAGGTTCTCGAAGCTTGCGCTGATTCTGTTGAAAGAGCCTTCGTCCATCTCGAAATGCGGTCTCTGGAAAATGTCGGAAAGGTCTTTTGCCGGAAGAGGCTTCGGTCCGCCGGAGCTGGAGAGGCGGTCCAGAAGTTCCCTTTTTATGATGAGCAGGAAGAAGCGTCCTCCGGTGGAAAGGTCGGCTCCGGTGATGGTGTTTATCGGAGCGACCAGAAGAAGGGACTTTTCCGGGATGGTGTAGCGATTGTAGTCCACGGAGACATCCAGATCTCCGTCCAGAGCCAGGAGAACGGTCAGGGCGTCCAGACGGTAGGAGTTGGAAATCAGGCCGGAAGCAGCCTTGTCTATCAGTTCCTTGTTCAGGTCTGTGACACGGATCATCATTATCTCGTTGTTGAAACTGTAGCCCTTGTAGTAGTTTGCCAGGCCTGTCATGTCCAGGTCCAGGCTCTGGGCTTTCTTCGTCTGCTTTGCCATCGCGATTATAATTTTGGAACAAAAATAGCAATTATCTCAGCGATTGTTACACTTTTCAATGGTCAATTTGTATAGATTTAGACCAAAAATATACGATTGCTGCCTATAAAGGTTTCTTTTTTTAGGGCCATCTTTGTAACCGCTTTTTTGGAATGATATGATTAAAAGGGAGCAAATAATGGAAGCGGCGTTCAAGGCTTTCACGTCCACTGGAATCAAGGACGTGAAAATGGAGGATATTGCCGCATCCCTCAAGATTTCCAAGAAGACTCTCTACGATAATTTCAAGGGAAAAAAGGATCTTCTGGTCCAGAGTCTGGAATACAAGCTCCCGCAGCTTCTGGAAAAAGACGCCAAGATTATCAAATGCATGCCAGACCCGCTGAAGGCACTGGTCTTCTGTGCAGTGGAGAATATCCGCTTTTGGAGCGTATTCACGGACAAGTTCATGGAAGAGGCCAAGGCCATGCCTGAACTCGGCGAGTATGGCGCTTCCGTAAGGAAGGAAATGGACCTTCACAACAATCAGCTCCTGGACGGCTGTGTGGCCAAGGGTTATTTGAAAGAAGAAGATTCCAGCCGCCTGGTGAGCGTGTTTATGGCCAATCTCATGAAGGCGGACCAGTTGCGGGGCCAGGACGTTTTCCCTTCTGATTTGTGCTTCGACCTGGTGCTTACAATTATGGGAGGCCTCTGCACGCAGAAGGGCCGGAAGGTTCTGGATGAGCTTAAGGAGAATTACAGTTAGGAAATAAATATTTAAAAGTATATGAGAAAGATTTTGAAGTTTATCGGATTTGGGTTAGCGGCCCTCCTCGCCATTCCGCTTTCGGCATCGGGGCAGACGGCGGACACCGTTGCAATCACTCTGCAGGATGCCTGGGATATTGCTCTGAGCAAGTCTCTGACGGTTATGGTCGCCGACAAGGAAATCGAGAAGACAGGTTATGAGAAGAAGGGGGCTTACTCAAGCCTTTTCCCTAACGTGGCCTTCTCCGGAACCTATCAGCGCACCATCAAGAAGCAGACTATGGTAATGAAGATGGGAGATGTCACGCAGAAGATTTCCATGGGAACGGACAACAATGTTTCAGGAGGATTCAACGCTTCCATGCCGCTGGTAAACGTAGCCCTGTGGAGAAGCCTGGACATTTCCGGAAAGAGCGTGGACCTTGCCGTGGAGAAAGCCCGCCAGAGCCGCCAGGACCTTATAAATCAGGTGGAACAGGCTTTCTATACCTGTCTTCTGGCTTCCGATCTCTGCGATGTCTACAAGGAGAATTACAGCAATGCTGAGGAGAATTACCGCCAGACCAAGGCCAAATACGAGAGCGGCAGGGTTGCCAAATATGATATGATAAGGGCTGAGGTGAATATGCAGAATGCCGAGCCTAACGTGTACGATTCCCAGAACAGCCTGATGCTTGCCCAGTGGCAGCTTAAAGCCCTTATGGGAATCAACCTCAACACTAACATAAAGTGTCTCGGGCACCTCAGCGATTATGCCTATCAGATGCAGAAGATCGTGATGGCTGCAGATACAATTGATGTCAGCGCCAACTCTAATCTCCGCCAGCTCGATATCCAGGACGACATTCTGGACAAGACTTACAAGATGCAGCTGGCCCAGTATTATCCTACGCTGGCTGCAACCGCCCAGTATAACTGGATTTCAATGAGCAACAACCTCAAGATATTCCATTACACCTGGAATCCTTATTCTGTTGCCGCGCTGAGCCTGCAGATTCCGATTTTCTCCGGATTCCAGAAGACTAACGCTCTCCGTCAGATAAAGGTTCAGCAGGAGCAGCTCGATCTTCAGAAGGAGAATGCCAGAAGAACTCTGGTTGTCGGGGCAAAGCAGAGCCTGAGCTCCCTGGAGACGGCTCTCAAGCAGTACAAGGCAGCCAAGGCTACTGTGGAGGGAGCGCAGACCGGTTATGATATTGCAAGGAAGATGTACGATGTGGGAAGGGCAACCATTCTCGAGGTCAACGACGCACAGCTTGCCCTGCTTCAGTCCAAGCTCAATCTGGACCAGGCGATTTATTCATATCTCATAGCAAAGAGTTCTCTGGACCTGATACTCGGAGTTGACAGGGAAAGTAAAGAGCTGTTTGGAAGAGGAGATGAACTTCAGCCAGTCCGTTAGACTATTATCGTGAAATTTTAAAAGTTCAGATATATGAAATACAGAATCATCACTACAGTTGCCATTGCGGCCGTCTGCCTTGCAGGGGTAACTTCCTGCAATTCCGGCAAAAAGACGGACAGTGCTCAAGGCAAGGAAGAAAAGCTTACGGGCGTTACCATTATGGCCGCCACCTCTAAGGATGTGGACCAGGTAGAGATTTTCACCGGAACCGTAGAAGGTTACAACACAAACAACATTTCCCCGCAGTCTCCGGGAAGGATCGAGAGGATTTTCGTGGAGGTCGGAGACCACGTGGGCAGAGGCCAGAGACTGGCGCAGATGGAAGCCACAAACCTTACCCAGGCAAAGCTTCAGATGGAAAACAACAAGATGGAGTTCGAGAGGACAAAGCAGCTGTTCGAAATCGGAGGAGCGTCGCAGAGCGAATACGACTCCCGCAAGATGGCTTACGAGATTTCCCAGACAACATATAACAACCTGTCTGCCAACACATATCTAATCTCTCCGATTTCCGGAGTGGTTACGGCCCGTAACTATGACGCGGGTGATATGTATTCCGGCGCAATGCCTCTCTACACCGTTCAGCAGATCCGCCCGGTAAAGATCAAGGTAAACGCTCCGGAGAGCCTCTACGGAAAAATCAAGAAGGGACAGGCCGTGGATGTAAGGCTGGACGTTTACGGAGACGAGGTCTTCGAAGGCCGCGTTCATCTTGTATATCCTTCCCTTTCCGCCGCTTCCAGGACTTTCCCTGTGGAGATTACGATCGCCAACGGCAACGAGAGAGTCCGCCCGGGAATGTTTGCAAGGGTAACCTTCAAATACGGAACCGAGCACAACATAGTTGTTCCAGATGTTGCGGTTGTAAAGCAGATGGGAAGCGGAGACCATTACGTGTATACCGTAGTGGACGGCACCGTTGTCTTCAACAAGGTTAAGCTCGGCCAGCTCATCGGTACCGAATACGAGATCAAGAGCGGTCTCAATGAAGGAGACATGATAATCGTGGAAGGACAGAACAGGGTAGTAAACGGCCAGAAGGTCAATGCAAAAGAAGGAGAGCCGGCATCATTCACACCGGATAATCTCGAAGATAAAACCAAGTAGAAATGAGCCTGTTTTCATCAGCAGTAAAGAAACCTATAACCACGGCGCTTATATTCGTGGCTATAGCAATATTCGGTATATTCTCGCTGATTACGCTGCCTATTGACCTTTTCCCGCACATAGAGAGCAACACCATCATGGTTATGACCTCTTACTCGGGAGCCAGCGCATCAGATATCGAGAACAATATATCGAAACCATTGGAGAATACGCTCAACAGCGTGTCCTACCTCAAGCATATTTCTTCACAGTCCAGGGAGAATGTTTCCGTAATTTCACTTGAGTTCCAGTATGGAAGGGATATCGAGACAGCAACAAACGATGTCCGCGACAAACTGGAGATGGTCAAGTCCTACCTCCCGGACGGGGCGAGCAACCCCGTGATTTTCAAGTTCGGATCAGACGATATTCCTATCCTTATCCTGTCGGTTACAGCCAAGGAAAGCATGGCCGGACTGTACAAGATCATGGACGAGAAAATCGTCAACGAACTTGCCCGCGTAAACGGAGTGGGTTCCGTCTCCGTTTCCGGTATCCCGAAGAGGGAGATAATGGTGCTCTGCGATCCGTATAAGCTTGAGGCCTATAACCTTACGATAGAGGCAATTTCTTCTCTGATTGCATCGGAGAACAGGAACATTCCGGCAGGAAGCATAGAGACCGGTTCCAATACATACGCGCTGAGGGTTCAGAAAGAATTCGGCAGTTCAAAGGAGATTGAAAATCTGGTGGTGGGTTCCTACAATGGGGGCAATGTCTATCTGAAGGATGTTGCAAGAGTTGTGGACGGTCTTCAGGAAAGGTCTCAGGAGAGCTTTATCAACGGACAGCTCGGTGGTATGGTCATCATCCAGAAGCAGACCGGAGAAAACTCCGTCCAGATCGTGAACAAGGTTAAGGAAGAGCTTCCTAAACTGGAAAAGAACCTTCCTTCCGATATCAAGCTCAACGTAATCATCGATACCACGGAGAACATCACCCGTACAATCGGATCCTTGGAAAGGACTATCGTCATCACCCTGCTTATAGTGATGCTTGTAGTGTTCTTCTTCCTTGGAAGATGGAGGGCCACAATCATCATTCTCATCACGATACCTATATCTCTGCTTGCTTCCCTGGTTTATCTGTACGCCACGGGCAACACGCTGAATATGATATCGATGAGTTCCCTGTCCATTGCAATCGGTATGGTGGTGGATGCGGCGATTGTGGTACTTGAGAACATCACGTCCCACATAGACAAGGGCAGCCATCCGAAGCAGGCTGCGGTCTATGCGACCAACGAGGTTGCAATGGCCGTTGTAGCTTCATCACTTACGACACTTGCCGTGTTCCTCCCGATGACTCTGGTTAGCGGCCTTGCCGGTATAATGTTCCGCCAGCTGGGATGGATGGTAAGTATCGTTATCACGGTTTCCACTCTCTGCGCCCTTGCCCTTACTCCTATGATGTGTTCAACGATGCTCAGGGCACAGAACAAGGACAAAGATGCCGGATGGTACAAATTGATATTCACTCCTATCAACAAGTTCCTTGATTGGCTGAGCCGCTTCTATGCCAAGATTCTTGACTGGGCTCTAAGGCACAAGAGGATTGTAGTTGCAATTGCTGTTGGAGTTCTGGCGGCGGTTGGTGCGATTTGCGGTCCTCTGATGAAGTCCGAGTTTATTCCTGAACAGGATAACGGACGAATTTCCGTTACCGTTCAGCTTCCTGTAGGAACACGTCAGGAAATCACCCGTGACCTGGCTCTTGAACTTGACCGCAGATGGAGGGCTGAATTCCCTGAAATCCAGAGACTGGGACTTGCTGAAGGAACGGCAGACTCCGACAATATGTTTGCGAGCATGCGTTCCAACGGAAGCCACATCATCAGCATGAACATCAGCTGCGGAAGTATGGAGAAGAGAAAGAGGAGCATCAAGGAAATTTCCAACATAATGATGAGCGAGCTTGCCGAGTACAACCAGATCAGAAGGTTCAACGTTGTGGCCGGCGGACAGCAGGGAGGAATGGGCGGTCAGACAGTCTGCCAGATAGACCTCTATGGTTATGATTTCTCGGCGACAGACGAGGCTGCCGCACTTGTTTCTTCCTGGTTCAAGGAACTGGGCGTTAAGCAGACCGTAGTTAGCCGTGACGACTACATTCCTGAATACCAGGTGGATCTGGATAGAGAGAAAATAGCTCAGTATGGACTGAATACGGCAACTGTGGCAACATTCCTCCGTAACCGTATCAACGGTGCCATCGCTTCCGAATACCGCGAAAGCGGAGACGAGTATGATATCCGCGTAAGATATGCTCCTGAATACAGGCAGAGCATGAAGGATGTGGAGAACATTACCGTTTATTCATCTACAGGCCAGGCTATTAAGCTGAGGGAACTCGGAACTATCGTTGAAGCAATGACTCCTCCTACGATTGCCAGGAAGGACCGTGAAAGATATGTTTCCGTTACAGCTCCGCTTCCTGACGGCATGGCCACATCAGACATGAACGAGGCCATATCCGCCAAGATCGAGGAGAATGGTCTTCCGGCAGGAGTAAGCTGGAAGATTGGAGGTACTTATGACGACCAGGTACAGACATTCCAGAGCCTGGGACTCCTGATGGTGCTGATTATCATTTTGGTGTTCATTGTCATGGCCGCACAGTTCGAGAGTCTGACATATCCGTTTGTGATTATGTTCGCGGTTCCGTTTGCATTCGTAGGAGTTCTTATCGGACTTGTTCTCACCGGAACTCCTTTGAGCATTATGGCAATGGTTGGAGCCGTGATGACAATCGGTATTGTGGTTAACAATGGTATTGTGCTTGTCGACTACGCCAACCTTAACCGCGAGAGGGGAATGGGCATCATCCGTGCCGTTGTGGACAGTGGCCGTTCAAGGCTCCGTCCAGTGCTTATGACTACCCTCACCACCGTTCTCGGTATGCTTCCTCTGGCTCTCGGAAGAGGAGAAGGATCAGAGGTCTGGAGAGGTATGGGTATGACCGTTGCCTGGGGACTTTCAGTATCAACTTTAGTAACTTTGGTATTCGTTCCTGTACTCTACACAATCTTTGCGGCATTCGGCCTTACCAGAAAAAGAAAGAAGGCCCTTAAAGCAGCAAACCAGACTCAAGCAATACATCAAAACAGTTAAGACATGAAAGCAGTTTTTATAGCATATAACGAGGCCCAGGGAGCTGCAGTACTGGAAGCTCTGGAGAAACTGTTCATCAAGGGCTTCACGATGTGGGAGCAGGTACAGGGAAGAGGCTCAAAAGACGGAGAGCCTCACCTGGGATCCCACGCCTGGCCGACAATGAACTCGGCGATGGTAACATTTGTGGATGACGATGCCGCCAATCGCCTGAAGGAAAGGCTGAAGGAGATAGACGCCCTCAAGCCTGCCCTCGGCCTGAGAGTCTTCACCTGGACCATCGACGAAGACTAGAAAGGAAGTTGAGAGAATTTCTTTTTGCCGGTAAAGAATTTCCGGATGATTGAATATGGGAGCATTCCGTAAGGAAGTGCTCCTTTTTCGCTTGGAGTAACTGTGACTTTTGCCTTGAGTTTTCTGTAATCGCGATGGGCTTTTACAACGCTTTTGAAATAGCTGAATTTGCCTTGGAAGATGTAGCATACTGCGGAGAGCCCGTCGATACATTTCCGGAGGAAAATCTTTGTGTTTTTGCCTTTTCCCGGAAGGTTTTTCCAGAGCATCAGAAGGTTGTTCCGGTAATTGAGGTAGAGTTTCCTCGGTGAGTTGTTCGGAAGGGTTCCGCCACCAACGTGATAGACTTTGCTTTGAGGCACGCACCAGATTTGCCCGCCGGCAAGAGCTGCCCTCCAGCAGAAATCGATTTCCTCCATGTGCGCGAAGAATTCTTCTTCAAGGCCTCCGAGAGTGCGATAGGTATCGCTTCTGACAACCATGCAGGCTCCTGAAGCCCAGAAGCATCGCTGAGGATTGTCATACTGCCCGTTGTCTTCTTCCACGCAGGAGAGGATTCTTCCCCTGCAGAGAGGGAATCCCCATTTGTCTATAAAACCTCCTGCGGCACCGGCATATTCGAACTGATTCCTGTTGGCATAGGAGAGGATTTTCGGCTGGCAGGCAGAGGCTTCAGGATGGCTCTCCATAAAGTCTATCAGAGTGTCCAGCCATCCGTCCGTCACTTCAATGTCCGAGTTTATGAGGACAAAATATTTGTAGCCGTCCAGCTTTTCGAACGCGCGGTTGTAGCCTCCGGTAAAACCGTAGTTCCTGTCCAGCTGGATCCACTTTATTCTTGGATTGGTGGAGAATGATTCTATAGAACCGTCTGTCGAGGCGTTGTCCGCGATTATCAGATCAGCCTCGAACTTGCTTTGCTGCAGGCTATTGAAAAGGGAAGGCAAGAACTTCTCGAGGAAGCCCTTGCCGTTCCAATTCAATATAGTTACTGCAACTTTCACTTTGCAGTTATCGTTTAGTCAGAAGTAACCTTCTCGAGCCACTTGACCATACCCAGCATAACGCCCATTGAGATGAGGCAGAATGCAGCGAATACAGCCCAGGTTTCCCACTGCTGAGGGAACTTGCGGAGCATTGTGACTCCGAGTGCGATGAAGAGGTTACCAACAGCGGTTGCGGTGAGCCAGAGTCCCTGGCAGATTCCCTGCAGATGCTTAGGGGCAACCTTACTTACGAAGCTGAGTCCCAGAGGAGAGATGAACAGCTCGGCGACAGTCAGGAAGAAGTAGGTGAGGATCAGAACCGCAGGGCTTGTTCTCATTGTAGCCTTGACAGCCTCGCTGAAAGTATCGAATGAATCCAGGGAAGGATAGTTGTGGATGCAAGCGATGATGATCAGGAAGATGTAGGCAAGAGCTGTAATGAACATACCCAGGGCAATCTTTCTCGGAGTGGAAACATTCTTTCCCCTGGTGGCAAGCCATGCGAACAATCCCATGATGATAGGGGTGAGAATGATTACGAAGAACGGGTTGATGCACTGCCAAACCTCAGGCGGAACATTCTCGGTGTTGACGAAGTCACGGGCGAAGAATGAAAGGCTCTGTCCGTTCTGGTGGAATGAGAACCAGAAGAATACGGCAACACCCAGAACTGCGAACAAAGCGTAAAGTCTCTGCTTGATTTCCTTTGCGTTTGCAAGCCTTTCTTCCTCTGTGTAGTTTGCGACAGCCTTCTTTTCCTTCTTTGCAGGATTAGGGAATTTCTTCTTTGTTGCAAGGAAGATGAGAAGAGAAATCACCATTGCGGCAACGGAAGCGATGTATGAATAGTGAACGCCGGTATTGAATACGTTCAGGTAATTCTCGGCGAACTCTGCACCTGCCGGAAGAGCCTGTGCACCAGTCTGAACCTGCTCTGCGAGCTGAGTGAGATTGTTTGTCTGCTCGGCAGTCATCTGGGTTGATTCATTCAGGAACTGATGGCAAAGTTTAGGAAGGCTGGAGTTGTAGACAAGGTCGTGAGCCTTCAGCCACCAGCTTCTCAGAAGAGGAGCAACGAACGGAGCGATCACGCCGCCTATGTTGATGAACACGTAGAAAATCTGGAAACCAGGATCTCTCTTGGTCTTTCTCCTTTCAAGTTCTTCCTTGGAAATCTTTGCGCCTTCAGCCTCGAAGTTATCGTACATCTGGCCGACGATAGCCTGAAGGTTGCCTTTGAAAAGTCCGTTTCCGATTGCAATCAGAAGCAATGCAAAGCAGGTGAAAACCAGGATGCCGGAGATGTGGCCAGTTGTGGCGGCGAAGGATTCTCCGAATACCGGAACAGCCAGAAGGGCATATCCGATAGCCATTACCAGAAGTCCGGAAATTATGGTTCCCTTGTAATTCTGCAGACGGTCTGCAATCAGGCCTCCAGGGAGGGCAAGAACATAAATCGAGAAATAGAATACCGCATAAATCCATCCGGCAGCATCATCGCTGATACCGAATTTGGATGCAAGGAACAGGGCCAGCACGGCGTTCATGATATAGTAGCCGAACCTTTCTCCCATGTTGCTTAAAGCGGCTGCAATCAATCCCTTCGGATGCTCCCTTTTTGCTTTCACGAGATAGAAGATCAGCAGTGGAACAACCACTATCAGAATCACTATCAGGATAAATAGAGGGGCATTGGTTTCCCAAAGTTTTAACATGTTGTGAAATCTTTTTTTATTGCCGGACTTTCTTTTCCGTTTTGCCAGGCGGTCTGAAGTCCGTTGAGAACGCCTGTCTTTCAAAACTCAAATATAATGAATTATTGTTACAACTTTATTATCTTTATACCCGCAAATCGGAAATGAGTCATGAAAAAGTTTTTCGCCGGAGTCGTTTACTGTATTCTATATGTAATGGGCCTTCTGCCTCTCCGTGTGCATTATTTTTTCTCCAGCGTTTTTGCATTCATTTTAAGGAGGATTGTAAGATACAGATACTCCGTGATTGTGGCTAACATCGCAAGGAGTTTCCCTGAAATGAAATACGGGGAGATCAAATCCCTTACCGCGAAGTATTACTCTCACATGTGCGATATTTTTGCGGAGAATATCTGGAACCTTGCGCACTCCGCATCCGCTCTCAGAAAACACATTTCCGTTTCCGGCACTGAAGTGATTGATGAGCTCCAGAAAAAATACAGCAACGTTCTTTTGGTGATGGGGCATTGCGGAAACTGGGAACTTGTAAGCGCCGCGATTCTTCCACATGAAAAACGTACGGAAGACAGTTTCTCTTCACATCCGGTTTATATGGTTTACAAGGCTGCTAGGAACAAGTTCTCCGACTTGCTGTTCAGGAAGTTGCGGATGCGCGAATACAAAAAGTTCCAGTTTGCCGGAGAAGTTCTGGAAAGCAAGCAGGTACTTCGTCACGCTTTGAAAAACAAAGACGGCAAGGCAATTTATGTTCTGATATCAGACCAGAATTCAATCGGCGCCCACGATCCGGTTGTAGATTTTCTGGACCAGAAAACATATATGCTTCCGGGACCGGAATTTCTTGCATCAAAACTCAAGATGCCTGTTGTGTATTTAAGGATGAATCTTTTGTCGCGAGGCAAATATCATATTGAATTCGAGAAGATTACAGAAGAGACTCATAATATGGAAGACTTCTTCGTTACAAAAGAATTCGCCCGTCTTCTAGAAGAAGATATCCGGAGCAACAAGGTCAACTGGCTTTGGAGTCACAGAAGATGGAAGAGAAATATATCGCTGAGCAATAGCAACATTGACAAATAATTATTATAATTGCATAGCAATTCTTTCCAGCAATTAAGAAAATGCAAAAAGCAAAGAGAACATCGATATTAATCGCAGTTTTACTGCTTGCCTCTGCAACTCCCTCTTTCTCACAGATTTTCAAAAGTACCGACGCTGCTCCTGCAGGAACTGTCATCTATTCTCTTCCGCAGACTTCAGTTAGGGTTACTGTAACGGTGTCATTGTCAAAATTTACCGCGGGACCTTATGCGGCTTACTCTGAAAAGTATCTGGGAACCAGTGCAGACCGTTCATCAAAAAACAGCTGCACGATTGAGGAAGTGGAACTTACTCCTCTTGTTGAAGCGGACCAGTCCTTATGTGTTGCGCTTAACATTGGATCTTCCAAAAACGCAAGCGCGAATTTCCTTAATTTCTGCACTCAGGGTTTAATAGTTGCACCGGGATATTTCACTGCCGAAACGGCACCGGCAAGATTTCCGTCACCTGTGCAACCTGCTTTCAGCGAGGGTGTTGCAAACCTTGCAACTCAGACAACGCAACTTTACAAAAGCGTTACCAACGAGAACGGGGAAGTTGAAAAAATTGCTGTTCCGCAAACTCAGACAGTAGCGAAAAGCCTCGAGAAAAAAGCAGAGGAAACAGCTCAGCTGATCTTCCGTCTCCGCGAAAAGAAAATAGATATTCTTACCGGAGACACTGATGCAAACTATAGTGGAGAAGCACTCGGAAGCGCAGTTGAGAAAATGAGTCTTCTGGAGAATGAATACACTTCTCTTTTCACCGGAAAAACTACCGTTGCAAAACAGACTGCAAGCTTCGAAGTTGTACCGAAGGCAAAGAATGCAAAGCAGAGTTATGTGGTGTTCAGAATCTCCGACACGCAAGGTCTTCTTCCTCCGGACAATATGAGCGGACGTCCTGTTTACCTGGAGCTTACAGTGACGGACGGGAAGATTGCACCGGAAGTTTCTGCAGAAGAGATTGCTGCTTCAAAAGGCAAGGTGGCTTACAGGATGCCGCTTGTTGTTACAGCCCGTCTGCTGGATGGACAGACCCTTATCGGCCAGACGAGAATTCCTGTTTACCAGTTTGGAAGGCTTGCATACTTTCCATTGGATTTAGCTTTGGGAAAATAGTACGATTAAACACAGATACTAATGAAAACTATCGATCAGTTACAACCAAAGGAAGTTTGGACAATTTTCAACGAACTTGCAAAAGTTCCGCGTCCATCCAAAAAAGAACATAAGGCAGTAGAGTTTGTTTACAACTTCGGAAAGAAGCTCGGGCTCGAGACTATCAAGGATGAAGTTGGAAACGTTGTTATCCGCAAGCCTGCAACAAAGGGAATGGAGAAGAAGGCCGGCCTGATTCTCGAGGCTCATCTCGACATGGTTCCTCAGAAGAATCCGGACGTAAAGCACAACTTCGAGACAGATCCAATTAAACCGAGAATCGTGGGTGACCTTGTTTACGCAAGCGGCACCACTCTTGGAGCAGATAACGGAATGGGTGTTTCCATGGCACTTGCAGTACTGCAGTCAAAGACTATGCAGCACGGTCCTATCGAGTGTCTGTTCACCGTTGACGAGGAAACCGGAATGACCGGTGCAAGAGCCTTGAAACCAGGCATTCTCAAGGGCGAGATTCTCGTTAACCTTGATTCCGAGACAGAGGGTATCCTCTATGTAGGATGCGCAGGCGGACTGGACGGCGAGGCAACTTTCAACTACAAGACCGAGAAAGTTCCTGCAGGATATGTATTCAAGAAGATTGCAGTAAGCGGACTTATCGGCGGACACTCCGGAATGGATATCGTTCTCTACAGGGCAAACTCAAACAAGATACTTGCAAGAGTTCTCCTTCCTGTAATGAGAGACTTGAACGCTCGCCTGGTTTGCATCAGCGGCGGAAGCATCCGCAACTCCATTCCAAGAGATTCCCACGCTATCATAGCAGTTCCTAAGAAGAACGAGAGAAAGCTCGCTCTCCACGTAAGCAAGATCCGCAAGGAAGCTACTTTTGAATATCAGTATACAGACAAAGATTTGAAGATCACCACCACTCCTGTGAAGGAGAAGGCTCCTGCAATCGAGAAGGCAACAGCTCTTGCAATCGTCAGGGCTATCGCTTCCATTCCTAACGGAGTATGGAGAATGAGCGACACCGTTCCGGGATTTGTTGAGACATCCAACAATATGGCTATCATCCAGCAGGATGCGAAGACCATCAAGATCCATTCGCTGATGAGAAGTTCAATCGATTCAGAGAAATACGAACTTGCCGAGAGCATGAGAGCCATCGTTGAACTGGCTGGCGGAAAGTGCACTTTCAGCGGCGGTTATTCAGGATGGCAGCTGGATATGAATTCTCCTATCCTCAAGGTTTCCAAGGACGTTTACAAGAAACTCTACGGCAAGGAGCCTGAGGTAACAGGAATCCACGCCGGACTGGAGTGCGGTATTCTCGGAGCAACCTATCCTGAGTGGGATATGATTTCCTTCGGCCCTACAATCTTCTCTCCTCACTCACCTGACGAGAGGGTAAACATCGAGAGTGTGGGCAAGTGCTGGAAGTATCTCGTTGAACTTCTCAAGGAAGCTCCCGTTTCAAAGCGCAAATAACATCACTAACTCTTTAATACAAAACATTATGGTAACTAAAAAAGCTCCTGTAAAGAAGGCTGAGCCTAAGAAGGCCGCCCCAAAACCAGCTGCAAAGCCAGCTGTAAAGAAAGCCCCTGCAAAGAAGGCTGCTCCTGCTAAGAAACCTGTTGCAAAGAAGGTTGCAGAAGTAAAGAAAGAAGTAAAGAAAGTTGAAAAGAAGGTCGAGAAGAAAGTTGCAGCCGTTAAGAAGGCTGTTGTAGCAAAGAAAGCCGCTGTAAAGAAGGCTGTAGTTGCTAAGAAAGCTGCTGTAAAGAAGGCCGTTGTTGCAAAGAAGGCTGAAGTTAAGAAGGCTGTTGCTGCAAAGAAAGGCGCTGTAAAGCAGGCTATCGTCGCAAAGAAGGCTAACGTTAAGAAAGCTGTCGTTGCAAAGAAGGCTGAGGTAGCAAAGAAGGTTGCTGCAAAGAAGCCTGTTGTAAAGAAGCCAGCTGTTAAGAAGCCGGTAGCAAAGAAGGCTCCTGCAAAGAAAGCTCCTGTAAAGAAGTAATCTGAACGGCTTTCTGCCAAGAAAAAGGGACGGTCAAAATGATTGGCCGTCCCTTTTTTCATTATCTTTGGGAAAACTTCTGCGATATGCTAGTCAAATCAATAATAAAGGACCGCATCTGCTATGTCGAGATGCGAAACCAGGAACATTTCAATTGCCTGAGCAAGGAAATGTGCCAGGAGCTTAGCCACGCCATCCAGAAAGGTTACGACAAGGAATGCGTGGGTGTTGTAATCAAGGCCAAGTGCAGCCACGGTGTGTGGAGTGCAGGACACGATATCCGCGAGCTTCCGCAAAACGGGGAAGATCCCCTGGCATACGATGTGCCGATGGAGCAGCTTCTCAGGAAGGTGCAGGAGACTCCGATACCGGTTATCGCCTGCGTTAGCGGAACCGTATGGGGAGGGGCCTGCGACCTCTGCCTTTCCTGCGATATGATAGTGAGTGCCGACACCGCCACTTTCGCCATCACTCCGGCCAAGATAGGAATTCCTTACAATGCTTCCGGAATCATGCACTTTATCAATCAGCTCGGAATGAACAAGGCCAGGGAAATGTTTTTCCTCGCGACTCCGATAACCGCCCAGGACGCTCTTAATGTCGGACTGATAAACAGGATAGCAAAGCCTGAGGAACTGGACAAGATGCTGGAGGAGAATTTCCTCAATCCGCTCAGAAAAAACAGCGTTATGTCCATAAGCGCAATAAAGCGCCAGTTCAGGATTCTCAGCAAGGCCGCTACGGTGATTGCATCGGAGAGCTTCGAGAAGGTGAATGCTTACCGAACCAGGGTTTACAAGGGAGAAGATTATCTGGAGGGTATCAGATCGTTCCTGGAGAAAAGGCCTCCGGTTTACAAGGGCAAGGCCTCGGACCTGGACATCAATCCTATCTAAAAACAAAAACCCGGAAGCTTACCTTCCGGGTTTTCTTTCCTTTTAAAGGGGTGCTTATTCAGCAGCCTCTTTCTTTTCTGTAACCTTTCCTTCCTCGTCAACTACGTTTACCTTAACGGTAGCCTCGACACCTCTGTAGATGTCTATGAGTGCCTCGTAAGTTCCGATTTCGGAAATCTTGTCTGCATCCTTGAGTTCGATCTTTCTTCTGTCGATCTCGTATCCGAGAGCTGCGAGAGCCTCGGCTACCTGGATGTTGTTTACAGAACCGTAGATCTTGCCGCTCTGGCTGACCTTGGTAGGGATGGTTACGGTAATGCCGTTAACCTTCTCTGCCACTGCCTTTGCATCGGCGACAAGCTTCTCCTCCTTGTGGGCTCTCTGCTTGATAGTCTCGGCCAGCTGCTTCTTTGCGGAAGCGGTAGCGAGGATAGCAAGTCCCTGAGGGAAAAGGAAATTGTTAGCGTAACCGTCTTTTACGGTAACGATATCGTTCTTGTGTCCAAGTTTGCGGACATCTTCCTTAAGAATAACTTCCATAATCTTTCCTCCTTATTTCAAAAGGTCAGTAACGTAAGGGAGCAAAGCGATGTGGCGTGCGCGCTTGATAGCCTGAGCCACCTTCTTCTGGAATTTGAGGGAAGTACCGGTAAGACGCCTAGGAAGGATCTTTCCCTGCTCGTTAAGGAACTTCTTCAAAAACTCTGCATCCTTGTAATCTACATACTTGATGCCTGCCTTCTTGAAACGGCAGTACTTCTTCTTCTTTACCTCTACGGTAACGGGATTCAGATAGCGGATATCTGCATTTTCGTCATTTCTCTGTGCCATAATTCTTCCTCCTGTTACTGGTTGTTCTCTTTCTTTTCAGCTGCAGCAGCGTTCTTCTTTGCTGCCCAGTTTGCTCTTCTCTTTTCTGCGTAAGCCACAGCGTCCTTGTCCATAGCGAAGGTGAGGAAACGGATGATCCTCTCGTCGCGGCGATACTGTGTTTCAAGTACGTCTATGAAAGACGGTTCTGCCTGGAATTCTACCAGATGGTAGAAACCGGAGGTCTTCTTCTGGATAGGGTAGGCCAGTTTCTTCAGCCCCCAATCCTCTTCACTGACAACTGTGCCGCCGTTCTCCTTTATAAGGGAGATGTATTTGGCTGCCGTTTCCTTCATCTGAGCTTCAGACAAAACGGGAGTTGCAATGAAAACGGTCTCGTAATTCTTTAACATCTCTAAAAATTTTGTTTGTAAATGGGCTGCAAAGATAGAAAAAATCGGAGTATTCCAAGAAAAAAGGAAAAAATAGTGTAGTTTTGTACCCCTGGTTGCGTCTAATAAGCGAAACAAATATTATTAAATAGGTATATATTATGAAAAAACTGATTGTTCTTATGTCTCTGATGCTGCTCTGCATCGGGGGATTTGCCCAGCAGAAGCAGGAAATGCCTCTTGACCCGGCAGTAAGGGTGGGTAAGCTTGATAATGGCCTGACTTATTTCATCAGACAGAATGCCAACCCGGAAAAGAGGGCCGAGTTCTATATTGCCACCAACGTGGGGGCTATCAACGAGACTCCAGCCCAGAGAGGTCTGGCGCACTTCCTGGAGCACATGTGCTTCAACGGAAACAAGGATTTCCCCGGAAACACGATGATGAGCTATCTGGAAAAGAACGGCCTCATCTTCGGAGCCAACATCAACGCCATGACCGGAGTTGAGAGTACCGTCTACACCCTCAGCACCATTCCTACAGACAGGCAGTTCCTGATGGACACCGCCCTGGTGATCCTTCAGAACGACGCCGCCTTCGTGACCAACGATTTCGATGAGGTGGAGAAGGAAAGAGGCGTAATCATCGAGGAGTGGAGAAGCGGCAACACTGCCCAGAGAAGGCAGCAGGAGGCTCTCTTCAAGGTTCTTTTCAAGGGAACCAAGTATGCAGACTGCAATGTCATCGGCGACGAGCAGTGCCTTTCCACCTTCAATCCTCAGGAACTTGTGGATTTCTACAAGACCTGGTACTATCCGGGAAATCAGGCAATTATTGTTGTCGGCGATGTTGATCCTGACTATATCGAGGGTAAAATCAAGGAACTTTTCAGCGTAATCCCTAAGAAAGAAGTTGAGCCTGTAAAGGAAGTGATCACCGTTCCGGATAATGCAGAGCCACTGAGCCTGGTGTTCAGCGATCCTGAGATAAGCAACACCCAGCTTCTTCTCATAACCAAGGAGAAGGCTCTCCCGAAGGCAATGAAGAGCACCCCTCAGTATTTTTTAATTGACGCTGTGAAAAGTCTCGTTTCTTCTATGCTCAACGAGAGGCTTTCAGACGCTTCCAAGAAATCTGACGCACCGTTTATCCAGGCAAGCTATTCAGACCAGAATGTTTGCGAGACTATGGATATAGGTCTTCTGGGTGCCGCCATAAAGGACAATAGGGTTGAGGATGCCGTAAACACTATTGTAGGCATTGCCCGCCAGGCAGAGAAATACGGATTTACCGCAGACGAGTTCGAGAGGGCAAAGGCTTCTCTCCTCAGAGGCTATCAGGCTGCCGAAGACAGGGCTGCAACCCGTACCAACAGCCAGCTGGCCATGCAGCTCGTTCAGTATTTCCTCTCCAACGAGCCATACACGGATCCTGCAACCCTGAACGCAATGGCAAAGCAGATGATCGGAATGTTCAACGTGGACATGATCAACCAGATGTTCAGCCAGGGCGGATCTTTCCTCTCCCTTAACAATAGTGTACTCTTCCTGACCGGAGCAACCAAGGATGCCGAGGCTTTCCCTTCAGACGAGAAACTGGCTGAAATGTTCACTAACGCCTTCAAGGCAGAAGTTGCCGCTCCTGTGGTCGAGGAAATCGCAAAGGACTTCTTGGATGCATCCAAAATCAAGGCCGGAAAGGTTAAGAAAGAAGAGGACGGCTACCTTGGCAGCAAGGTATGGACCCTGAGCAACGGTGTTATGGTATATGTATATCCTACAGACGTGCGTAAGGACAGGGTATCCTTCTCCCTCATCCAGGATGGCGGACAGAGCCTGCTTCCGGAAGAGCTTCTTCCAAGCTTCGATGACAATGTGAGGTATTTCTACGTTTCCAATGCCGGAGTCGGACAGTTCCCTGCAAACACGGTCCGCAAGATGCTTGCCGGAAAGAATGTTTCCGTGAGCCCTTATGTCAACGATACCCACAGCGGAGTGAACGGATCTTCTTCCGCAAAGGATGTCGAGACCACTCTCCAGCTTATGTATCTGTTCTTTACCCAGCCAAGATGCGACGCCAAGGAGTTCGAGACCACTATGGGCCAGATGAAGACCATCGCAGCCAACCTTGGCAGCAATCCTGAGTACCAGTATGAAATGCTCCGTGCCGCTGCAGAAACCAACAATAGCCCGAGAACCACTATGTTTGGCGCCGAGCTTCTGGAGAAAGTATCTGCAGAGGCCATTAACAAGGGTAACGCAATGCTCTTCGGCGATGCAGTCGGCGCAAAGATGTTCATCGTCGGTGACTTTGATCCTGAAACTGTAAAGCCTCTGGTTGAAAAGTACATTGCTTCCCTGCCTGTCAAGTCCAAGAAGCCTAGGGCTATGGTTGACTACAAGCTCTATCCTGCAGACGGAGAAAATCTCGTAGCAAAGGAAATCAAGATGGAGAACCCGAACACTTACGCCAGCGTTCTTTATCAGGGGCCTATGGAGAAGAATCTTGAGAACAGCGCAATCAACCGCGCCATGACCTATATCATGAACATGCGTTATATCGCATCGCTGAGGGAGGAAGACGGCGGAACCTACAGCCCAAGGGTTAGCGGACACGTTTCTCCGCTTCCTAATGAGAGGTATTATTTCGGCGTTTCCTTCGAAACGGGCAAGGACAAGGCTCAGGGACTCCTGGACAAGGTTTATTCAGGAATCGAGGCTTTGGCCGCAGAGGGCCCTACAGACGAGGAAATGGGCAAGACCATCGAGATGATGAAGAAGAATATCCCTGAATCCAAGAAGAATCCGTCATACTGGGAGAATCTGCTCCAGCAGTACTATCTTTACGGTTACGATATGGACCTTACGGACGAAATTATTGACAAATTTGTTACGAAAGAGAATGTCCAGAATGCTGCAAAAACGGTGGTAAACAACCATAATAGACTGACAGTCAAAGTAGATCCGGAGTAAATATGGCTAAAAAATGTAAAAAAAAAGTCAATTCTTTTGAGGGGAGAGAAAAATTACATATATTTGCGACGATTATTGACTATAATACTATTTACATAAATCATTTAAATGACCATGAAAAAATTCTTTTTGACAGTTGCCATTTGCGCTGTAGCTGCAGCTAGCGTAAATGCGCAGGTTGTAAAGGGTGCAGAGGCTCAGACCCTCAGAGGCCCTTATGAGACTAACCGTCTCTTCGACAACGTATTCATCGGTGCAGCCGGTGGCGTTAACTACTATCAGGGTGAAAATGACCACTCAATCGAATGGACCAAGAGACTTGCTCCGGCAGTTCAGGGTTACATCGGAAAGTGGATCACTCCTTCAGTAGGTATCAGATTGGGTTACTATGGTATCCAGGCTAAGGGTTTCAACAAGGTAACTAACGTTTACTGCGAAGATCCTATGAGCCTTACAGGTGGAAACCAGAAGTTCAACCAGAACTACATTAGAGGTGACCTTATGTGGAACATCTCCAATGCAATTGGCGGCTATAGGGCCGACAGGTTCATTGACTTCGCTCCTTACCTCGGAGCAGGCGTTATGTGGAACAGAACTGACAAGAAGATCGGTGGCAAGTACCATAGGGATATTGAGCTTGGTGTAACTGCCGGTATGTACACTATGTTCCGTCTTGGCAAGGCTCTGGATCTTACTTTGGATATCAACCAGAGTGTTGTAAACCAGAGATATGATGGCGATTCCCGTCACCATAAGCCAGAGTACATTGCTTCTGCAGCTCTCGGTCTTGCATATCAGTTCAAGAACAGAGAGTTCTCAAGAGCTCACGCTCCTGTTGACGTAACCCCTTACAACAACAAGATTAAGGATCTGAACAAGCTTCTCGAGGACGCTAACGCACTCAACAAGAAGCTGCAGTCTGACCTCGACGCCGAGAAGGCTAAGAAGAAGGGTGGAGAGACCATTTATGTACCTGGCGAGACCAAGGTCGTTCCTTCTCCATTCGCAGTTTACTTCCCACTCGGAAAGAGCACTCTTACAGACGCTCAGAAGAACAGCATCAAGTACTTTGTTGAGACTGCTATGGCAACCAACAAGGATCGTACTTTCGAGATCGTAGGTGCTGCTGACAGTGCAACTGGTTCAGCAAAGACTAACGAGAAACTCGGCCAGGCTCGTCTGGATGCAGTTCTCAACGTTATCAAGGCTTGCGGCGGCAACTACAAGATTGCTGACAAGAACCTTGGTGGAACAATGGAGTTCAGCCAGACTGACAAGACTCTCAACCGCGTAGTTGTGATCAAGTAATCAGACCTGAAGTCAAAAGATGGAGAGGATGGCTTCTGGCCATCCTCTTTTTTTATAAATAGTTGTTATATTGAAAATAATAATTATATTTGCAGTTGCTGACAATGAAATATAAACCTAAAAATTATCTTATATGAACATCAAAAAACTGTTTGTGACAGCAGCTGTATGCGTTCTCACCTTTGTAAGCGTAAATGCTCAGGTAATAAAAGGCGCAGAAGCTCAGACTGTTAGAGGTCCTTACGAGACCAATCGTCTTTTTGACAATGTATTTATCGGTGTAGCCGGTGGTTTCAACTACTATCAGGGCGAGCAGGATCTTCACCTTGATTTCAAGGACAGATTCGCTCCTGCAGTTCAGGGCTATATCGGAAAGTGGATTACCCCTTGCTTCGGTATCAGACTCGGATATTATGGCATTAAGTCTCAGGGTTTCTACTATAATGTAAAAGCCGCTTCTCCAACTCCTCCAGCATGGTCCGGAAATCCTTATGTAGATAAGGAAGATGCTTATGACTGGGGCTACAAGCAGAAGATGAACCTCCACCAGGTTAGAGGTGATCTGATGTGGAATATTTCCAACGCTCTTGGCGGATACCGTTCAGACAGATTCTGGGATATCGCTCCTTATATTGGTGCAGGTTTGGGTATTACTACAAATCCAAAAGGGAAACGCCCTAATCAGGAGCTTATAGTAGCTGTCGGTATCTACAACATGTTCCGTGTATGCTCTGCTCTGGATGTTACTCTGGATATTAACCAGACTGTAGTTAACCAGGATTTTGACTGGCACAAAGCAGGTTCTCGCCAGGAGTATATCGGATCCATTTCCCTCGGTCTTGCATACCAGTTCAAGAACAGGGAATTCTCAAGGGCTCACGCTCCTGTTGACGTAACTCCTTTCAACAACAAGATCAAGGACCTGAGCAAGGCTCTGGAAGACATCAACGCAAAGAACAAGAAGCTGCAGGATGACATTGACGCAGAGAAGGCTAAGAAGGGTAACGGCGAGACCGTTTACCTGCCAGGCGAGACCAAGTACACTCCAGCTCCATTTGCAGTTTACTTCCCTCTTGGCAAGAGCACTCTTACCGAGGATCAGAAGAACAGCATCAAGTACTTTGTCAACACTTCTATGGCTTCCAACAAGGATCGCGTATTCGAGATCGAAGGTGCTGCTGACAGCGCAACCGGTTCTGCAAAGACTAACGAGAAACTCGGCCAGGCTCGTCTGGATGCAGTTCTGAACATTATCAAGGCTTGCGGTGGAAACTACAAGATGAGTGAGAAGAACCTTGGCGGAACTATGGAATTCAGCCAGACCGACAAGACTCTCAACCGCGTAGTTGTTATTAAGTAAAACAACTTGAAAAAACAGGAAAGAGCCGGCAGGAAGCCGGCTTTTTCTTTATCTTTGCTCCTGAGAGTATGAAAGTAGTAGTCAATCCTGAATACAAGCATCTGGAAGGTTTCCTGACCGAGGCCTTGAACCATTCCTACAAGGCGGCCAATGTTTACAGGAATTTTCGCAACATTGTGGAAGATGTAACCGTAGAAGGATTGCATGTGGTGGTGAAGATTTTCAAGAAACCAACTGAATTCAACAGGGTGGTTTATTCTTTCCTCCGTCCCACAAAGGCCAAGCGCTCATACGAGTACTCCATGAGGCTTCTTTCCCTTGGAGTAGATGTTCCCGTACCGGTTGGCTATGTCGAGAAAAGCAAGGGGCTTTTCTTTCACACCGGATGCTATGTATGTGTGTACACGCCTTACAGGCCGATAACGGACTTCAGGCATAAGGATATCAATGAACCTAAGACCGCCGCTTTCATAGACGCTTTTGCCTCCTATGCGGCTTCCTTCCACAGTAAGGGGCTGGTGCATAACGATTTCAACATAGACAACATACTTTACAGTATAGAAGACGGAAAGTTCAAGTTTCAGCTGATAGACCTAAATAGAGTGCAGTTCCATAACAGAAGCCTTATGCGCAGCGCAAAGGATATGAGCAATATCCATTTTGACGCTCCAATGATGAAGGCTATTCTGGAAAGATACTGCAAGGCGCGCTCTCTGGATCCGGA
Organism: Bacteroidales bacterium; assembly: GCA_017550655.1. Lineage (GTDB taxonomy): Bacteria > Bacteroidota > Bacteroidia > Bacteroidales > UBA932 > Egerieousia. Next base: position 680,357 of record JAFZOK010000013.1, read on the forward strand.
AGCCTTTACAAGGAAAGTGGCGTTAAACACAAACCGTTCAAAGGGAATCTCAAAGATTAAGGACATTTTCCTTACTCCGTTGGGCCTCAGGCATAAACGCAAAGACTGAAACAAAAAAAGATGACTTTGAAAAGTCATCTTTTTTTGTTGCGCCTGCACAAGGACTTGAACCTAGGACCCCATGATTAACAGTCATGTGCTCTAACCAACTGAGCTATGCAGGCAGAACTTGTTTTTTAGGACTGCAAAAGTATATTTTTTTTGACTATGTTCCAAATCTTTTGGAAGATTTAATATAAATCGGCAAATTAAAGTAACTTTGTCGCGAAAATCTTTGAGCAATGGAAGCAGACCTTTCCTCCCTATTCAGAAAAATCGTTCTCCGCGACGGGGAACTTATTCTTCCTTTTATGGGCGCTATCCGTCTGGAGGATGTGCCTGCTTCTTTCTCCGAGGACGGAATGGTGATCTGCCCTCCTTCAAAGAAACTGGCTTTTGACAACTACAACCTTTCTTCAAACGATATTCTGCTGAACGAATATGCCCTTCAGCGGGAAATCTCCCGTATGGCGGCGAAAAAGGCACTGCACAGGGATCTGGAAGATTTGAGGGCAAAGGTGGAGAAAGAAGGATCTTTCACTCTTGAAGGATTCGGGACGTTCCTCTTTGACAGGGAAAACGGTTACAGCGTGGATCCCGCTCCCGGATTTGAACTTTCCACAGAGACTTTCGGGCTTTCAACTCTTGATCTCAGAGACAAGCCGGAACTAGAATCGGAGCCGGTGGTTGAACCAGAGCCGGAACCTGTTCCAGAGCCGGAGCCGGAGCCAGAACCAGTCATTGAACCGGTTCCTGCAGAAGAACCTGAGCCTGTTTCCGAACCTGAGCCAGTGCCAGAACCAGAACCTGCGCCGGTGGCAGAAGTTGTTGAGGAGCCAGTCGCTGAGGAACCTGCAAAAAAGAAAAGCAGGAACTCAAGAGTCCTGCTTGTTCTGTTGACCATTCTGGCGATTCTGGTGATTCTTGTTCTTCTTGTGCTGATTTTCAAGGAAGAACTCAGGCCGGTTCTTGAAAAGATTCTCTACAGCAAGGAAGAGCTGGAGATTCTCAATTACAAGCTTTAGCCGATCTTGGCGCCGTTTGGCATTACCTCCTGCGGAGTGATGAATCTCATCTTTCCGGTGACATCTTTTGCCATAAGGATCATTCCGTTGCTTTCTATGCCCCTGATCTTGCGAGGCTTGAGGTTGGCAAGGATGCATATCTGCTTGCCTAGCATATCCTCCGGAGTATAGTACTCTGCGATACCTGAAACAATGACTCTCTGGTCAACGCCGGTATCGATGGTAAGCTTGAGCAGCTTGTCTGTCTTTGGCACGGCCTCTGCCTGAAGGACAGTAGCTGTGCGGATATCCATCTTGGCGAAATCGTCGATGGTGCATTCAGGAGCCAGAGGTTCCGGATGGCTGGCGGCTTCTGCGGCGGCCTTTTCCTCGTTTTCTTTCTTGATTCTGGCAAGGCGGTCTGTCTGGGCCTGGATGGTCTCATCTTCTATCTTGCTGAAAAGAAGCTCAGGAGTGCCGATTCTGTCTCCTTCCTTCATAAGGTCCCATCTTCCGAGATTCTCCCATTTTACAAGACCTTCCGGAACGCTTTGAGGACAAACCTCGTCCTTCTTCTGCGCAAGGCTGAGCATTGCCTGCAGTTTCTTTGAAGAGAATGGGCAGAACGGCTCGAAGGCGATGGAAAGGTTGGCGCAAATCTGGAGGCAAAGATTGAGGATTACGGCAACCCTCTTGGGATCTGTCTTGAATACCTTCCAAGGTTCGGTTTCCGTAAGGTATTTGTTGCCGAGCCTTGCAAGGTTCATTGCTTCCTTTATGGCATCGCGGAACTTGAAGTGTTCCAGGCAGTTGTTGAGGTTTGCCACAATCTCCGGAACGGTCTCCATAAGCTTGCGGTCCTCCGGGGTGAGGTCTTCTTCCGCATAGCCCGGCACAACACCCTCGAAGTACTTGTTGGTAAGCACAAGGGCGCGGTTAACAAAGTTTCCGTATATGGCAACGAGCTCGCTGTTGTTGCGTGCCTGGAAATCTTTCCAGGTGAAATCGTTGTCCTTGGTCTCGGGAGCGTTGGCGCAGAGAACATATCTCATCACGTCCTGCTGGCCCGGGAACTGGTCCAGATATTCCTCCAGCCAGATAGCCCAGTTGCGGGAAGTGGAGATCTTGTCTCCCTCAAGGTTCAGGAACTCGTTGGCTGGAACGTTTTCCGGCAGGATGTAGCCGTCTCCGTATGCCTTTAGCATAGACGGGAACACGATGCAGTGGAAGACAATGTTGTCTTTGCCGATGAAGTGTATCATCCTGGTATCAGGGCTCTTCCACCATTTCTCCCAATCATCCGGAAGAAGTTCCCTGGTGTTGGAGATGTATCCGATAGGAGCGTCGAACCACACGTAGAGAACCTTGCCCTTTGCATCCTCCAGCGGAACGGGAACTCCCCAGTCCAAGTCTCTGGTGACGGCTCTAGGCTTTAGGCCTCCGTCTATCCAGCTCTTGCACTGGCCGTAAACGTTGGTCTTCCATTCCTTGTGGCCGTCTATGATCCATTCCTTTAGCCATCCCTCATATTTGTCAAGAGGAAGGTACCAGTGCCTGGTCATCTTCTTTACCGGTTTTTCTCCGCTGAGCCTGGAGTGAGGGTCAATCAGTTCCTCAGGCGACAGGGTGCTTCCGCACTTTTCGCACTGGTCTCCGTAAGCCTTGTCATTGCCGCACTTAGGGCAGGTACCCATAATGTAACGGTCCGCCAGGAAAACCTGGGCGGAAGGATCGTAGAACTGCTCGCTTTCCCTCTCGATGAACTTGCCCTCGTCGTAGAGCTTCTTGAAAAACTCGGAAGCGGTTTCTGCATGAATCTTTGAACTTGTCCTGGAGTAGATGCTGAAACTGATTCCAAAACGGTTGAAGGAGTCCTTTATGATTGCGTGATACTTGTCTACGATTTCCTGTGGAGAGCATCCCAGATCTTTGGCTTTGAAGGTGATAGGAACGCCGTGCTCATCGCTTCCGCAGATGAATAGCACATCCTCTCCCTTCAGGCGGAGAAAACGGACATAGATGTCCGCAGGAACATAAACTCCTGCAAGGTGGCCGATGTGGACGCTTCCGTTTGCATACGGAAGGGCTGCGGTGATGAGATGTCTCTTGTAGTTCTTTTCCATGTCTTTCTATTTGGCGAATTTAGCCTCGCGGAGCAGCCGGCTCTTTATTGTGGACAGCTGCTGGATCTGCTTGGTCAGCTTCTTGCTTTCCTCTTCCTGTGAAGGCTCCAGGCTCAGCAGTTTGCTCCGAAGGCTTGCAAGGCGCGAATTTATAACTTTTGATTTATATACGTAAACGGTTCTGGGCAAAACTGCAGACAGATTTTTGCCGATGCTCTCTACAGAGCTCTCTATCTTCTCGCTTCGGAAACGGTAGGAGGAAGACAGAATCTCAATGGCGGTGTCTGAAATCTCCTGTTCCATACTGCTCATGAAAAACCGTTCCACTTCCGTGGTGCTGTCTCCTGCCTTGATGTTCTCAAAGTAGAGGTCGAAGATTTTCTTAAGCACAGGATCGGTAATCTGCAGTCCGTCAACCTGGAGCGTCTGCTGAATATATTCGGATACGGTTGGCTCGTAGACTTTTTCCGCTCCAACCATTGCGTTGTGGAGGTTATGGAGTGTCTGCCTTCCGAATTTCAGGAGAAGATAGAGCAGGTCCCGCTCGCTTTTGCGGAGTTCGTCGTCCGCCTTGTCTTCAGGGGTCTTCTGCTGGACCGCCTTTCGGTAGGCTGAAGGATCCTGCCTGGAAACATACTGCCTCTGCCCGGACTGATAGGTGGCAGCCTGGCTCATCCTTTCCTGCCGGAGGGCGTTGACTTTTTCCGTAAAGTCTTCCCTTCCGATACCGAGAAGATCGGATGCTTTGGTAATGTAGGCGGAACGGAAACCGGCATCGTCTATCATCGAGACACTTAGGGCAATCTCGTTAATCATCTTACCTTCCTCGTAAGGGTCTCCGTTGAGGTTCCTTGAAAGGTTTCTGAACTGATAGACGATGAAGTCCTCCTCGCTCTTTTCCAGAAAGTCTTCCAGTTCCGCCCTGGAATGGGTTCTGGCAAAAGAATCCGGATCCTCTCCGCCCGGAATAAGGACAACTTTCACGTTCATTCCCTTTTGGAGAAATAGGTTGATGCCCTTCAGCGCGGCGTTTACTCCGGCTTTGTCCCCGTCGTAAATTATGGTGATTTTCTGGGTGAACCTTTTAAGCAGCAGCACTTGCTCTTCTGTAAGGGCGGTTCCACAACTTGCCACCACATTCTCTATTCCGGCCTGGTGCATGGAGATAACGTCCGTGTAGCCTTCTACCAGATAGCAGTTTTTCCTCTGCGATATGGCGTTGCGGGCCTCGTAAAGCCCGTAAAGAACCGTCTTCTTGTGATAGATTTCGCTATCCGGAGAATTCATGTACTTGACTGGACTTTTCTCGGAAGAGAGGATTCTTCCTCCAAAGGCCACTATCTTGCCGTTTACCGAGCGGATAGGGAAGATTACCCTTTCGTGGAACTTGTCCGTAACCTCTCCGGCATAAGGCCCGTCCTGCTTTTCTACGGAAAGGCCCAGTTCCAGAAGGAGATTCTTCTTGTATCCTGCAGCAACGGCTTCCTTTGTAAAGGCATCTTTTTCCTTCTTGGAGTATCCCAGTTGGAATTCCCTGATAGTCTCGTCCGTAAAGCCTCTTTCCCTGAAATAGGACAGTCCTACGCTGCGGCCCTCTTCCGTGTTCAGAAGGGCGTTGGTGAAGTACTTGCCGGCGTATTCGTTGATTATAAGGAGAGAATCGCGATGGTTCTTTCTCTGTATTTCCTCAAAGCTTTCCTGGACATCGTTGACCTCTATTCCGTATTTGTTGCCAAGCCACTTGAGAGCCTCCACATAGGTCATCTGCTCGTGCTTCATCAGGAAGGATATGGCATTGCCTTTCTCGTGGCATCCGAAGCAGTTGAAATACTGCCTGGAGGGGGAGACGTGGAAACTCGGTGTCTTCTCCTGGTGGAAAGGACAACATGCCACGTAATCGGAGCCTTGCCTTTTCAAAGGGACAAAGTCTCCGATTACCTGGACGATGTCTATAGCGTCCCGGATCCTTGCTATGGTAGCCTGGTCTATCATCCGGAATGTCAGTCGTTGACTGTCTTGAGAGCCTCTCTGACCTTGGCTTCGATTTCCTCGCAGAGTTCAGGATTGTCTCTAAGAAGCTGCTTTACGGCATCTCTTCCCTGGGCCAGTTTGGACTCGTTGTAGCTGAACCAGCTTCCGCTCTTCTTGATTACGCCGAGCTCTACTCCAAGATCCACGATTTCTCCAAGTTTGGAGATGCCTTCTCCGAAGACGATATCGAATTCCGCCTTGCGGAAAGGAGGTGCCATCTTGTTCTTTACAACCTTGACTCTTGCACGGTTTCCGGTAGCGTCGTCTCCGTCCTTGAGCTGCTGTGTCTTGCGCACGTCCAGACGCACGGAAGCGTAGAACTTGAGGGCGTTTCCGCCGGTTGTGGTCTCAGGATTACCGAACATTATGCCGATCTTCTCCCTGAGCTGGTTGATGAAGATGCAGCAGGTGTTGGTCTTTGATATGTTGGCGGTAAGCTTCCTAAGGGCCTGGCTCATGAGCCTTGCCTGGAGGCCCACTTTGCTGTCTCCCATATCTCCCTCGATCTCGGCCTTTGGGGTAAGGGCGGCAACGGAGTCTATTACCACTATGTCTATTGCTCCTGAACGGATCAGGCTGTCTGCAATCTCCAGGGCCTGCTCTCCGTTATCCGGCTGGGAAATGAGCAGAGTGTCCACGTTTACGCCCAGTTTCTTGGCGTAAGTGCGGTCAAAGGCGTGCTCCGCGTCTATCATTGCTGCTATTCCTCCAGCCTTCTGGGCCTCTGCAATGGCGTGGATGGCCAGCGTTGTCTTTCCGCTGCTCTCCGGCCCGTAGATTTCTATTACCCTTCCTCTAGGATATCCTCCGATTCCCAACGCGTGGTCAAGTGCAATTGAACCTGTCGGGATAATTGACACGTCGAACTTTGGCTGGTCTCCCAATTTCATGATAGTTCCCTTGCCGAAATCCTTCTCAATCTTGTCCAATGTGGCCTGCAAGGCCTTCAGCTTCTCGGCGTTTACGCCTCCTGCCTGCTCAGTAGCGGCAACCTTCTCTTTCTCTTTAGCCATAATGATATTTTTTAGTTGTGTTTATAACCTTACAAATATAATTAAATCTGTTGTGATTTTCACGATGCAAAAATAAAGTCTGGTTTTGACAGGTCTTGTCAAGAAATAAAAATTTTCAAAACGAGTCCCAATGCCTTACCTTTGTACTGAAGAGGGATTATTATGAAACAGAAACTGCTGGGCCTGACACTGGATGAACTCAAAGCGATATGCCTTGAGGAAGGTTTGCCTGCATTTACAGCAAAGCAGATTTGCCAGTGGCTCTACCGGAAAAGGGTGGTTTCTTTCTCCGCGATGACAAATCTTTCCCTGAAGACAAGGGCTCTGCTGGACGAAAAGTACGAGATAGGGGCCGTGCCTTTCTTCAAGTATGCCCAGAGCAAGGACGGTACAAAAAAGTATCTGTTTGAAGTTTCTGAAGGCAATTTCATAGAGGCGGTGATGATTCCCGACAAGGACCGCAAGACCCTGTGCGTGTCTTCCCAGGCCGGCTGCAGGATGAACTGCCGTTTCTGCATGACCGGAAGGCAGGGATTCCACGGCAACCTGGATACGGCACAGATTCTCTCCCAGTTCTTCTACATCGCTGAGGCGGAAGACCTTACAAATGCCGTTTTTATGGGAATGGGGGAGCCTCTGGACAATCTGGATAATGTGCTAAGAGCTATAGAAGTTCTGACTTCAGATTGGGGATGCGGCTGGAGCCCGAAGAGGATAACCGTCAGTTCCATTGGGGTAAACAAGGCGGTAAAGGGCGAGGCGAAGTCTCCTTTGGAAAGATTCCTGGACGAGAGCCGGGCGCATCTGGCCATTAGCCTTCACAACCCGTTCCATCCGGAAAGGCTGGTCCTTATGCCTTCCGAGGCGGCGTTCCCGTTGGAAGAAACCCTCAGAATAATACGCAGATACGACTTTACCGGCCAGAGAAGGGTGAGTTTCGAGTATATAATGTTCCGCAATCTCAGCGATACCCCAACTCATGCAGAGGCTTTGGTTTCTCTGCTAAAGGGGCTGGAATGCAGGGTGAACCTCATCCGCTTCCACGACATCGGCGACACGGAATACATTCCTTCAGACATGAAGGCCGTGGAGCGTTTCCAGCAGATTCTGGGCGCTGCGGGCATTACTGCAACTCTCAGGGCGTCAAGGGGGCAGGATATTGAGGCGGCCTGCGGAATGCTCAGCGGAAAAGAAAAGAATAACAAAACAAATAAATAGTTCTCTATGGAAAAACTGAAAAGACTGCTGCTTTCGTTCCTGATATTGCTTATTGCAGCAGGAACCGTTCCGGCTCAGAAGAAGGCCAAAACCGGCAAGCCGCAGAAGAAGATCCAGGTGGGTCTGGTTCTGTGCGGTGGAGGTGCAAAGGGTGCGGCTCACATCGGCGCAATCAAAAAGCTGGAAGAAGTGGGAATCCGGCCGGACATCATCACGGGAACTTCTATGGGTGCGCTCATAGGAGGTTTGTATGCAATGGGTTACAGTTCCGCCCAGATGGATTCCATCATCTCAAATGCAGACTGGGATTATCTTCTATCCGACAATGTCAAGCGTGAAGATCTGAACTTCGCTGTAAAGCAGGATGAGGACAAGTTCTTTGCGAACATTCCGTTTTCTTCCCTTGCCATAGAGAATCTGACTTCCAAGCAAAAGAAGGAAAGCGATAAGGGCTTCCACCTGCCGGGAGGCTTCGTGAGAGGAAACAATGTGCTCAACCTTCTCAACGGACTGGCCTTGGGCTATCAGGATTCCATTGATTTCAAGACACTTCCTATACCTTTTGCCTGTCTCGCGACAGACTTGGCCACGGGAGATGAGGTGGTGCTGGACCACGGTTACCTTCCTTTGAGCATGAGGGCCAGTATGGCCATTCCGGGATTCTTCGCTCCGGTGGAAATAGACGGAAAGGTTCTGGTAGACGGAGGAGTGGTTAACAATTTCCCGGTAGACGTTGCAAAACAGATGGGAGCGGACATAGTGATTGGAGTGGATGTGCAGTCGGACCTCGCCAAGGCCGAAGACCTGAAGAGTATCGATGCTGTCCTTATGCAGCTCATAGGCCTTATGGGGAATGACCTGTTTATGGAGAACCAGAAGAAGACAGACATTTATATACGTCCAGACGTGTCCAAGTACGGAACCCTCAGTTTCAGCAAGGAAGCTGTAGACTCTCTGATGATTAACGGCTACAAGGCTGCAGATGAAAGGGATGAGATGCTTAGGGCTCTGGCAAAGCTTCTTGGAGAAAACCGCGGGGATTCAGGTGTGGAGAAAGCAGTAGAGATAGACAAGACAATGCTCAAGCTGGGAAAGATAACCTGCGACGGTGTGGATGACTGGGACCGCAACTGGCTTCTCAAGCTTGCCGGCCTCCAGGAGAATACCGAGGTGAGTGGAGTCCAGATAAACAACGCCCTTTCTCTTTTCACCGGAACACAGGCCTTTTCCCAGGTTACCTACACTCTGACAAAGGAACCTTATGTCAAGGACGCTTCCGGACTTCCTGTGTACAACCTCAGGTTCAAATTCGTGAAGGGAGCTTCCAATATGGTGAGTATCGGTGCAAGATACGACACGGAAGAGGCTGCCGCAATGCTTATGAGGCTTAGTGTCAACCAGTCCGCTCTCCACGGCTCCAAGGGAGACCTGACCGCCCGCCTAAGCTTCAACCCTTATGTCAAGGTGGGCTACGAATATGTTTTCCGCACCTTCCCTCGCCTGGAGGTTGAATACACGCTGGCAAAGAAAGACGTTAACATCTATTCTGACAAAACTTCCAAGAACAACATAGCATTCATTTATAACGGATTGGAAGCGGCATTTGCCAACATCAAGTATTTCAGGGCTTTTGACGTGAGGCTCGGAACGCGTCTGGAAAACTTCAAGTTCACCAAGTTCATCACCAGCAGGGAAACAGACGAGCACATCAAGGCCAAGAGCTATTTCTCTTTCTTCGGACGTGCCGTGATGGATACGCGAGACAGCAAATATTTCTCGGAGAGCGGTTCCTTCATGCAATTTGACGCTTCTGCCTATCTGTTTGGCTTCCACCACGGATTCAAGCCGTTTACTTCTTTCAGATTAGACTTCAGCACCATTTTCAACTTGGGCAACGGCTATGCCATCCAGCCTCATGTTTACGGAAGAATCAATATCCGCAACCGCCTGGAAGTTCCTTTCTACAACTTCCTCGGAGGCTCTGAGCCAAGCCGTTATCTTGAGCAGCAGATTCCTTTCATCGGCATCAACTATGCCAACGCCTTTGACAATTCGGTTTCCGTATTCAGGGCAGACCTCCGCAAGAAAGTAGGCAAGAAGCATTACTTCTATCTGATTGGAAACTACCTGCGTACAGACAAGAGTGCAGACAAGATGCTCAGCTTCGACCGCAAAGGTTACTGGGGAGTGGGAGCCCAGTATTCCATGCAGACCAAGCTCGGTCCTCTGACTTTCAACATCCACTGGAGCGACGTCAACAAGAAGAAGGTAGGAGCTTACCTTTCGTTCGGCTATTTCTTCTAGGATATGGATTCTCAGCAGGCCAGGACTCGTTTGATGGCGGAGTGCTCCAGAAAGGAAATCTCCGCCCGTCAGGCATGCCAATGGCTGATGAAACACGAGATACCTGAATCTGAAACAAAGCAAATCGTCAACACTCTCGTAAAAGACAAGTACATAGACGATTCCCGCTTTGCCAAAGCCTTCACAAGAGACAAGCTCCGATTCTCAAAATGGGGCCCTGAAAAGATTCTCCAGGGCCTCGGCGATGCCGGCATTGACAAGTCCATCGCCGAGAAAACCGTCAAAGAAGAAGAGTCTCTCGCCATCCAGATCCTCAGCGACCTTCTTTCAAAAAAACAGAAGGAGCTTGAAAAGAAGCAGGAAAAGAGAATCGCCGAGACTCAAAATCAGATAGAACTCCTCAAAGATAAACTCGGCGATATTGAAACCCAGAAAGAAAGAGCTTCTTTGCAAAGGAAAATCTACACACTGCAGACCAAGATCCGCTCCTCAAACCAGCAGACCCGTTCTGCCCTTATGGCCTTCGCTCTCCGCAAAGGTTTCTCCCTAAAACAAATATCCTCCGCTTTGAAACAAATTGAAATATGAAAAGAATATCCGTATTGTTTGTTGCGCTGACCATTGCAGCGTCTTTGTTCTCAAATATGGCAGTGAGCCAGTCTTACAGGATATACCCGGTTCCGCATAGGATGGCGGAGGCTGATTATCAGGTTTTTTCCAATATTCCATCCGGAAGTCAACTTAACATAGTTGCCGAAAAAGGTATAGATGAAGTAACTGTCCGCAGGGCGGAACAGATTATTGTCGAACACGGATATCTGGCAAGTAAATCTGACAAGCCTTCCAAGACAGGAAATAATCTGTTTCTTGGAATTTCAGGTTCCAAAGGCATAGCCGATTTGATGGCGTTAGTGGTTGATAAAAGTGTGTTTGATATGGAGAATGTCTATGACAGACATATCCTTTGTGTTGCGGCACGAGGTTTTTTCGAGAACAATCGGTCCGATGCTTTACATAAGAAAGATATTGAAACCCAAATACTTGTTTTAGGCGAGAATACAGATGCCGTGTTCTGTGGGCTGGCTTCTTTGGAGCAGATTATGGATCAGGGGATTAACCACTCGGTTATTATCTGTGACTGGGCGGATGTTAAGCATCGCGGAGTAATTGAAGGGTATTATGGGGTTCCTTATTCCGCTGAAGTTACAAAGGACCTGTTCCGGTTTATGGCCAAGTACAAGTTGAACACATATATGTACGGGGCAAAGAGTGATCCTTACCACTCGAGGTATTGGAGCGAGCCTTATCCTACGTCAATTACTCCGGAGCAGGAGAAGGTGGGGTATCTGACTCAGGAAATGATGAAGGACATAACATCCGTGGCAAAGGAATGCAAGGTGGATTTCATCTGGGCAATCCATCCGGGCAAGGCGTTTGCGGATCCTGAGAACAAGGATATTATTCAACAGATAATGGGCAAGTTCGAGAGTATGTATGAACTGGGAGTAAGGCAGTTCGGAGTGTTTGTGGATGATGTGGGAGTGCCGTCCGACACCAAGGTCCTGAAACTTTGTGCAGACAATCTTGCCGCCCTCCAGAATGCTATAGACCAGAAGTGGAACAGGCCTGGAGTCTCTCCTGCGGATACGGTTAAGCCACTTCAGTATGTGCCACAGCTCTATGCTTATTCCTGGGTGGACGAGGAAAAGGCAAAGGCCTTCTTCGAGACCCTGAAGCCGGTACCTGAAAAGGTGGACATCTACATTACCGGAGCAAATGTGTGGTCTGTTCCGAACAACTATGATATCGCCAAGGTCAACGGCTGGCTCGGAAAGAGGACCAGCTGGTGGTGGAACTATCTGTGCAACGATTCCGATGTTACAAAGCTTTTCATTGCCGATGCATATACGAACTTCAGAGATGAGACGCATATATTCAGTACCTCTTCGCTTGAGGAAAACCTCGCCGGCACCAACTCCATAATAGTCAATCCGATGCAGCAGGGAATGCTTTCAAGGATAGGACTCTTCAGCACGGCGGACTATACCTGGAACACAAGTGCTTTCAATAACTATCGCAGCTGGGAGGCTGCTGTCCGCTCTGTGGGCAGTTCAGCGCTTCTTGCTGACCTGTCTGAAGACTTATTCAACATTATTCCGGCTCTGCGATACTATGACAACGACAAATTCGAATACCTGGTTACCCGCTACAAGCAGTCCGTGGAAAAGGGCAAGCCGGCTCCGGGATCTCTCATCGCCGAGCTGAAAAAGGTTAATGCTTCCTGTGCCCGGATAGAGAAGAATCTGGTGCTTTCTTCCAAATTGAGCGATGCCCTGTTCTATAGGGACATTAGTCCTTGGCTTCTGAAGGTTAAGGCTATGACTGAGGAAGCAATTGGCTTGCTGGAGGGCAAGAATCCTGCTCCGGTGGATTACGAAAATGATCCGAGATTCAGGTTCGAGATCCTTGGCGGAATGGGCGAGCATATAAAAATGGCGGAACGCACCGCAGAGCCTTCCGCCAAATGTCTCCTTCCGTTTATCTATTGGCTTAGAGAACAGGCAGCCAAATAGTTACTGGATTTTGAAGGTATAGCCGTCCCAGACGAATACAAGTTCTGTATAGTTGTCTTTCCTGTCCCAATACTGGAGGGTGATGTTTTCATTCTCTGGGCCGGTAGGTATTCTGAGAATGAACTTTGCCAAGCCCTTACGGATGGACATCATTTTGTTGGTAATGATTTCGTTCAGCCTTTTGCAGGGTACTGCCATTTTCAGCCTGGAATCAAAGGTGAAGAACTGTAAGGATTTTGTGGTTCCTTTTGCGGTTACTTCTACTAGATTGACGCCCAGAATCTTCTCTCCATTCTTGTCTATCCACATATAAAACTCCAGATAGTTTTCTTCGCTATCGTTTGCATATATTATGGCGTAATTGTTCTCTACGTCTGTTTTTATTGTAAACAGACTGCTCGAATCTTTTCCCTGAAATATCCTGGCCTTGTCCAAGTCTGTGGTCTTGCAATAATATTTTGCAAAAGAAACCACATCCAAATCATTAGCCTTCGGCATTGCAGTTGCCTGTGATTGGACCGGTTCCTCCACATCCTTATTGTTTGTCCTGTTTTTGCAGGAAGCCAGAGCAAGTGTGGCAAATGCCGCAAATGCCAATATCGCGATATGTTTTTTCATATATAATCCTTTTAGTTTCTGATGCAAATATAGCAACTTATGTATAATTCGTTTTGAACTAATTAGTGCTGGACTCTTTGATTATTCGCATTATATTAATAAATTTGAAAACTATCAAAATACAATATCTTAATCAAATAACTATATGCTATGAACATCTTGAAAGAAAAGTATGAAAAACCGTACTTCAAGATTTTTGTGTTTGAAGTACAAGGAATCGTATGTCAATCTCCGGAAAAACCTGAGGAAGGTGATGAATACGAGTGGTAGAATTGAAGTTTGTAATTTAAAATGGTAGAGTTATGAAAAAATCAATACTGCTCATAATATCAGCGCTTATTCTGTTTGCCTGCAGCAAGGAAGACCAGATCGCAGAAGAAGAGATCACTCCTAAGGTTGAGAAACTTACCGTTTTTCATGCAACTACGGAAGGAACTGTCAGTGGCACAAAGGCCTATATGACGGAGAACCGCAGTATCCTTTGGAACGCAAAAGACACCATCTCTGTTTTCAACAAGACAACCGAAAATATTAAATTCCGATATTTGGGCCAGGATGGTTCAACAAACGGCGATTTTTGGCTGGTTCCAAACCAACCGGAGAATCCGGGTACGGATTTAGACCGTTATTATGCTGTATTCCCGTGGAATTCAAGCAACTCCATTAATGCTGACGGAACCCGTATAACGGTAACTCTCCCTTTTAATCAGAGTTATTATTACCATTCGTTTGGAACAGGATCCAATACAATGGTGGCGGTTTCCGACGACAATACCTTTAAATTCAAGAACGTTTGCGGTTACTTGAGACTGAAACTCTACGGAAACAATGTAAAGGTTCAATCCATCTATTTTCATGGTAACAACAACGAAGGCTTGGCTGGAGAGGCTTATATCACTCCTTCCATTTCCGGGAATCCAACCATAGAAATGGGCGGACGTCCTACCGATAACCTGATTATTGAACCGGTTCAGCCAGTGACTATTGGCTCAACAGCAGAAACATATACGGATTTTTACTTCGTGATTCCTCCCGTTACTTTCAGCAATGGCTTTACTATCACGATAACGGATAATAACGGAAGCGTTTTTGAAAAGACCACAAACAAGAGCATAACGATAAGCCGCAACAGGATAGAATCAATGGCTCCGCTTGAAGTTGTAATGCCGGAACCGTTGGTTCTCATTGATTTTGACGATGCTACCTTTAAACAATTCTGTGTGGACAATTACGATGCGGATGGCGATGGCGAGGTTTCCAATTATGAGGTTGCGGAAGTGCTTTCTCTGGAAGTCCCTGAAATGGGACTGACTTCTCTTAAAGGTATCAGTTATTTCAAGAAATTAACAACGCTGAATTGCCGTAAGAACAAATTAACCGGTTTGAATGTCAGGGGAAATACGGCTCTAACTTACTTGGATTGTTCCTGGAATAGTAATATTACGTCATTGGATGTGACAGATAATCTGCTTCTTGAATATTTGGATTGCAGTAGAAATAATTTATCATATCTGGATGTAAGCCATAATACTGAACTGAAAACCCTACAATGTGTCGATAATGAGAATTTAGAGTCGTTGAATGTTGCAAACAACAGTAAACTGGAGACTTTACACTGCTCCATGTTGAGAAACTTAACCTCGCTGGATGTTACCCATAATCCTAACCTTACGACTCTGAACTGCGGCATTTGTAGTATAGAGTCACTTGACATAAGCCATAACCCTGCTCTTACAGTGTTGTATTGCAACGACAACAAATTGCAATCTCTTAACCTGAGCGGACATCCTTATATAACCAATCTGTGGTGCGGTGGCAATCAGCTCGAATCTTTGAATATTGGCGAACTTACGTTGTTGACCGAGCTGCATTGCCAGCATAATCAACTCAGCACACTTGATATTAGCGCCAATACGGCATTGACCGATTTGAGTTGCTACGATAATTACCTTACCGGCACCCTTGATGTCAGCGCACATACAAGTTTGTTAGAGTTGCATGCCTGGAATTATTATGCAACTGGTGATTATAGCAGTTATAAGATTACTAAACTCAGGAAGAAGAGCGGACAATCCATAACTTATTATTCTGGCCCGTTAACAAATATGACTCAATCTCAATTGGAGGCTTGGGGAGTGGAATTTGTGGAAGTTCCATAAACTGAAAATGGAATGGATTTAAGATTATCGCGATTATGAAAACATTCAGGAAGATATTCATCGGAGCACTGGCTCTGCTGTTTGGATCTTGGGTTAACATGCAGGCCCAGGAAGTGTCTGCAGTTGAGGGCAGCACGGTTGCCAGGGTTGTAAAGCACAAATCTCCAAAATCGCTGAAGCAACAAAGGGCGGAGGCTTTTATAGTCAATACCCCTTCGGAAATCGAGTTGGCGATCGGGGTTAAAGTCAGTTATGTTCTGAGTGCGGTTTGCAATAAGAAGAGTTTTACTGTAAAGGCTTCAGAGGTATTTGTAAATGTTCCGGACGCTCCTCCTGTCCCTTTGTGGAAGGTGAAGGATTATGCAGACGAAAAGACCGCCATGCTCAATGGTTTGGAAAGGGAGTTTGTGGAACTTAAGCACGACCGTCCCGGAGAGGGTGCAGACAAGTACGCGATGCGTCAGGACCAACTAAAGGAACTTATCTTCAAAATGACATTCCTGAGAGATATGCGGGATGCCGTTTTGAAAGCGGAGCCTGTAGTCTCCGGTCTTCTGGACAACTTTGCACAGCATATCATTGGAGAATAGGTGGGCGTTTTTGGTAAGTTCTTGATAATCTGAGCAATAAATAAAGGAGGGGTGCTCTTTTCGGGTACCCCTCCTTTTAGTATTTGCTTAATCCTCAGCGATTTATCCGCCACGGGCTCCTATTTAAACTGTTGGAAGAAATCGTTGCCCTTGTCGTCCACGAGGATGAAGGCAGGGAAGTCTTCCACTTCGATCTTCCAGATGGCTTCCATTCCGAGTTCCGGATATTCCAGGCATTCCACGCTCTTGATGTTGTTCTGGGCGAGGATGGCTGCAGGGCCTCCGATGCTGCCGAGGTAGAAGCCGCCGTGCTTTTTGCAGGCATCGGTGACTTGCTGGCTGCGGTTACCCTTTGCAAGCATAATCATACTTGCGCCGTGGCTCTGGAAGAGGTCTACGTAAGGGTCCATACGAGCCGCTGTGGTAGGGCCGAAGGAGCCGGAAGGCATTCCCTTTGGAGTCTTGGCCGGACCGGCATAGAATACAGGATGGTCCTTGAAGTACTGAGGCAGGCCTTCTCCGCTGTCCAGTCTCTCCTTGAGCTTGGCATGGGCTATGTCTCTAGCAACCACGATGGTTCCGTTGAGGCTGAGGCGGGTGGAAACAGGATACTTGGTGAGAATCTTCAGGATTTCAGGGATAGGCTGGTTGAGGTCTATCTTGACGGCGTTGCCTTCTCCGGCCTGGCGGAGTTCCTCAGGGATGAGGCGTCCAGGGTTGTCGTCGAGTTTTTCGATCCAGATACCGTCCTTGTTGATCTTGGCCTTGATGTTTCGGTCAGCGGAGCAGCTTACGCCTAGTCCGATAGGGCAGCTTGCACCGTGGCGCGGCAGGCGGATGATCCTGATGTCGTGAGCCAGATACTTGCCGCCGAACTGTGCGCCGAGGCCGATCTTCCAGGCCTCTTCCAGAACCTGCTTCTCGAGTTCAATGTCGCGGAAAGCCCTTCCGCTCTCGTTGCCGGTGGTAGGGAGGCTATCGTAGAACTTGGCTGAGGCGAGTTTAACTGTCAAAAGGTTCTTCTCGGCTGAGGTTCCGCCGATTACAAAGGCGATGTGGTAAGGAGGGCAGGCTGCTGTTCCCAGGCTCTTTATCTTCTCGATAAGGAACGGAACCAGGGTGTCAGGGTTCAGGACGGCCTTGGTCATCTGGTAGAGGTAGCTCTTGTTGGCGCTGCCGCCACCCTTTACAACGCAGAGGAAACGGTATTCCATTCCCTCGGATGCCTCGATGTCTATCTGTGCCGGAAGGTTGCACTTGGTGTTAACCTCCTTGTACATTGTAAGCGGAGCGTTCTGGCTGTAGCGAAGGTTCTCCTCCGTGTAGGTCTTGTAAACACCGTCGGATAAAGCCTCGGCATCGTCGAAACCGGTCCAGACCTGCTGGCCTTTTTCGGCGTGGATGATGGCGGTTCCGGTATCCTGGCAGAAAGGAAGCTTGCCCTTGGCGGCAACCTCGGCATTGCGCAGGAACTGGAGGGCCACATACTTGTCGTTGTCTGATGCCTCGGGATCGCTGAGGATTTTTGCAACCTGGTTGTTGTGCTCCGGACGGAGGAGGAAGTTTACATCCCTGAATGCCTGGTTTGCAAGCATCTTCAGGCCTTCTGCATCAACCTTCAGCATAGGGTGGCCTTCAAACTCTCCCACGCTTACGTGGTCTTTTGTCAAAAGATAGTATTCAGTGGTGTCTTCACCAAGCTGAAACATAGGTTCGTATTTGTATGCCATAATGTTATGTTATTTTGTTGTTCTTAATTGCTTCTGGTTATTCAAGGTCTTCTCCGATGTCTTTGTCGCCTCTTTTCTTGCCCATCAGGAAGGCCTTCATGAATTCGTTCAGGTCTCCATCCAGAACGGCCTGGGTATCGGCGGTCTCCACTCCGGTACGCAGGTCCTTGACCATCTTGTAGGGATGAAGGACGTAGGAGCGGATTTGGCTTCCCCATTCGATTCTCTTTTTCTGGCCCTCCAGTTCCGCCTGCTTTGCCCTTTTCTTCTGGAGTTCCAGTTCATAGAGGTGGCTCTTCAGGATGCGCAGGGCGTTCTGGCGGTTGTCCAGCTGGGAGCGGGTTTCTGTGTTCTCAACCACGATTCCCGTTGGGATATGCCTTACCCTCACTCCGGTTTCAACCTTGTTAACGTTCTGGCCGCCGGCACCGGATGAACGGAAAGTGTCCCACTCCAGGTCTGCCGGATTGATTACGATTTCAATGCTTTCATCCACAAGCGGATACACGAATACGGAAGAGAATGTTGTCTGGCGTTTGCCCTGTGCGTTGTAAGGGGAGATTCTCACCAGGCGGTGAACACCGTTCTCGGCCTTCAGATAGCCGTAGGCATAGTCTCCCTCAATCTGCAGGGTAGCGGATTTGATGCCGGCCTCGTCTCCTTCCAGAAGATCGGTGACAGTAACCTTGTAGCCGTTCCTTTCTCCCCATCGGGAGTACATTCTCATAAGCATCGAGCTCCAGTCGTTGGCTTCCGTGCCGCCCGCTCCGGAATTTATCTTTACCAGAGCACCGAGGTTGTCTCCCTCATTGGATAGCATGCTTTTGAACTCCACATCCTCAAGATGGGTTTCAAGTGCCTTTTCCGCCTCTGCGATTTCTTCCTGGGAGGCTTCCATCTCTTTAAGCACGTCGAGGTCCTCTCCCTCGCTTTTGAGGGAGTCCAGTTCCTTTACCCAGTATTTTACGGCGGAAAGTTTCTTTACGAAAGCTTCTGCCTCCTTAGGGTCGTCCCAGAAGCCTGCAGATGTTGTAACTTTTTCTTTTTCAGCTATCTCCTTAACCTTGCCATCGTAGTCAAAGAGACCTCCTTAACGCAGCCAGGCGTTCCTTGAAGTTTTCCATGATATGCTATGCCTAATTATTTCTTACCTTTACAGCCCCTTTGCGGATTGCTTCCCGCTTTCCGGCAAGGACAAAGTTAGCAAATTCTGATATGAAACTGTTGTTTTTCTCCGCGATTCTCCTGTTGTCAACCGCCTGCAGGGGAGGCAAGGCTCCCGAGGCGCAGACGGGAGGGGAAGATACTCTGGCAAAACCTCTCACTCTGGAGGAACTGTTTCTTCCGGACACCTTGTACGCATCTGTCCAGAAAGTACATTTTGTGGTAGAGCAGGAAGATACCCTGGATTATTTCCTTAAGGATGTGGATGACCGCTATGCGGCCACCTGGTCTTCCTTCACCTTCAGAAGGAATATGCTCCGCGACGCATCCTTCGGGGGAACTCTGGAAAAGAGGCCGGAAACCGTGGAGATCGCCTGGCAGTTCAACACGCCGGAAGACAATTTTTCCACCCATCTCGGAAACTGGGGAGGAGGAACCGGTTGGACCGGACAGCCGATTTACGTGAAAGACGGAGACAAGGAGGAAATCATTTTCACATCGCTGAACTCAAAGGCTTATTTCCTGGATTTCAATACGGGCAAAAGAAGCCGTCCGGACCTGGACGTGCTGAATACCATAAAGGGTTCTCCTTCTCTGGATCCGGAACTGAAGAACCTCTATATAGGTCAGGGCGTTTCCAGAAAAACTCCTATGTGCCTTCTTGTGGTGGATCTTCTCCAGCACAAGATAACTTACCAGTTCCTGGACAAGAAAGCCTGGAGGAACTGGGGCGCGTTCGATTCTTCTCCGGTTGTGGCGGGAGGCTATCTTATCTGGCCTGGAGAGAACGGAAGCATATACAAGTTTGCAAGGGAGCAGGGAAAACTGACTCTCCTCCAGACTCTGCGATACAAGGTTAACGGAGCGGCTCCGGGTATAGAATCCAGCATTGCAATCTGGAGAAATTACGGCTGGGTGCAGGACAATGCGGGAAACATCCTCTGCATTAACCTCAACACAATGAAGCCTGTATGGCATTATTCCAACCACGACGATTCGGACGGAACGGTTGTCTGCCGCATAGAGGACGGAGTACCGTTTGTTTATGCTGCCAGCGAGGTGGACCGCCAGGGAATGAGCGGCAGTTGCTTCTTCATAAAAATCAACGGATTGAATGGAGAAGTTGTCTGGGAGCAGAAGATTCCTTGCCGCAGGATAGACCTTGGTGGAAAGATTCTGGACGGCGGAATGTACTCCACGCCTCTACTTGGAGCAGGAAACTGCGACGGGATGATTTTTGCAAACGTATGCCGTAACAGGGCGGCCAAGACCAACGGAGAATTTATGGCTCTGTCCACTTTAGACGGAAGCATACTGTACAGCGTTCCTCTGAAGCAGTTCTGCTGGTCTTCACCGGTTGCCTTCTACGACAAGGAAAACAATATGTACATATTCACGGGAGACGGAGAAGGAAACATTTACCTGATCGAGGGCAAGACCGGGCAGGTCATCTATACAAAGAAAGTGGCCTACAACTTCGAGTCTTCTCCAACCGTAGCCGGAAATGCCGCGGTGGTAGGTTCCAGGGTGAACGGCATTTTCAAGTTCGTGATAAAATAGTTTTTTATGAAAGAAGCGAGAAAGATAATTCTGTTAGGCGCTGCATTGTTTGCGGGTTTGAATCTTCAGGCTCAGACAAATGACCAGCAGGAAGTTAAGGATACGCTAAAGACCGTTTTGGCAGAGCAGAAAGACAGCACCGCCGTTAAAGATACCGTAGAAGTCAAGCAGGTAAAGCCAAAGAAGATGACGGAGCCCGTTCTCAGGGCGATGCGCAAGAAAGTTGAGGGCAGCTACAATTTCTGGCTCTACACTCCGGACGGATATGACAGGAAAGACACGCTCTCAAAGGAAACTCCGCTGGTGCTGTTCCTTCACGGAAAGAGCCTCTGCGGAAACGATCTTGAGAAGGTTCGCCGATACGGCAGCATAGACTGCCTGGAAAGGGGACGGAAGATACCGGCTCTGGTGGTGGCCCCGCAGAATCCCGGCGAGTGGTGGAACCCGAAAAAACTCTGTGCCATCCTTGATTATCTGAAAGTGGAATATCCATACGATACCGCAAGAGTATATGTCCTTGGAATGAGCCTGGGCGGATACGGAACCCTGGACTTTGTGGCCGCATGCCCGGAAAGAGTTGCCGCTGCCGTTGCTCTTTGCGGAGGAACTACCGCAAAGGACGTGAGCCCTATGGGGCAGGTTCCGCTCTGGATTATCCACGGAACTGCAGACAATCTGGTAAGCATCAAGGCTTCCCAGGTTATTGTCAAGGAACTTGAAAGCAAGCATCTGGCTTCCCGTCTCAGATACGAGTGGCTGATAGGGGCTTCGCACTCCTATCTTGCCAGATATTTCTATATGGAGAAGATTTACGACTGGCTCCTTTCCCATTCCCTCAACGACGAGGACCGTCCGGTTAACAGGGATGTGAAGATAAGCAAGGAAGACCAGAAGACAGTCTATTCCGGATGGGGCAAAAAGCCTAATCTCAAGACTATAAGATAGGGGTTACCAGCTGCCGCCGGCTCCTCCGCCGGAGAATCCTCCACCGCCGAAGCCTCCGAACCCGCCTCCAAGTCCGCCTCCACCCCAACCGCCTGAGGAACCTCCACGGCCGAATCCGCCGCGTGTGAGGCTGTTGAGCAGGTTCCCGAGTATGTATCCGGTGGTAAAGTCCTCGTGCCTTCTGTTTCCGCTGCCGAAGTTATTGTTCTTGTTGTCGGATGAGAAAGCTATGATTACCATAGCGATGAAGAAGATAAACATCAGAACCGCCAATGCAGAAATGCCGTCATCATCCTCGCTGTTTGCAAACTCGTCTGTGGAAACTTCTCCGCTGGCAACCGGGAAAATTATGTTGAGGGCATCGTTGATGCCGTTGAAATAGTCGTTTTCCTTGAATGCCGGAATAACCCTCAATTCGATGATTCTCTTTGTGAAAGCATCGGTGAGGACCGGTTCCAGGCCTCTGCCGGGGGCAATGAAAACCTCTCCGGCCTCGTCTCCGACTTTTGGCTTTACCAGAAATACCACTCCGTTGTCGAATTTGCCCTGCCCGACGCCCCAGGAGGATCCTATCTTGTAGGCCGCGTCTGCACGGTTAAGTCCGTAGAGATATGGCAGGATCACAATGGCAACTTGGTTGGATGTCTTGTTTGCAAACTGGTTGCAGCGTATTGTGAGCTGGTCTATCTGATCCTGGGTGAGGATGCCGGTAAAGTCGTTTACAAGTTTTGGCGGATTTGGCCTGGAAGGAAGTCCGGATTTAGCCTTGCGGGCTTTTTTCAGGGCTTCTTCAGCATTTTTCAGATATTCTTTGGAGACTGGAACATAAGGATTTGTGGCGGTTGTAGGGCCCCAGGATGTTCCTATAAGATTTCCCTCGCTATCGCGTTTGACAACATCCTGAAGGGTCTTCTCCGCTGCCTGGCGGGAGACCTCGTTCAAGGAATCCAGAATTCCCCTCTGGGCAAAACAGGCCCCGCCTGCAGTCAGCAGGGCCCAGACAAGCAAAAGTCTGTGCAGCCTATTTGCCGTAGGAGATTTCATCCGGTTGTTCGTTAGGGTTGTCTTCCGTTGCCGGGAAGTGTTCCTTGAGAATCTTTCCCGTCTGGTTTACGGCCTCGATAATGCCTTCCGTAATCTGTCCTTTTGAGAAGAAAGAGGAAAGTTCATCCTTGATTCCGTTCCAGAAATCCTGAGGTATCACGGCATTGATTCCCACATCGCCGAGAATGGCAAACATTCTGGATTTGAGGGATATATAGATAAGCACTCCGGTTCTTTCCCTGGTGTCGAACATCCCGATGGCATCGAAGATGAAGATGGCCCTGGCCACAGGGTCTCCCTCCTTGCACCACCTTTCTATATGCACACGGATTTCCCCGGAAGTATCTTTCTCGGCCTCTTTAATCGCCGAGACGATCTTCCTTTCCTCGCTCTTCTTTATCAGCCTGTGATGGAAGAACACGGCTAGGGAAATTAGAACTGAACCTTAGGAGCTTCTGCGGAGCCTTCCGCAGCCTTGAAGTATGCCTTGGATGCGAATCCTGTGATCTTTGCCACAAGGTTTGCAGGGAATACCTTTATTGCGGTGTTGTAGGTCTGGGCTGCGCTGTTGAAGGCGTCGCGTGCGTTGTTGATGCGGTTCTCGGTTCCTTCCAGCTGGCTCTGGAGTTCCAGGAAATTCTCGTTGGCCTTCAGGTCAGGATACCTTTCCACGGAAACAAGGAGTTTTCCAAGGGCACTGCCGAGTTCTCCCTGTGCCTGCTGGTACTGCTGGATGCTCTCTTCCGTGAGGTTCTTGGCGTCAACCTGAACGCTGGTGGCCTTGGCCCTTGCCTCGATCACGTTCTGGAGTGTTTCGCTTTCGTGAGCGGCATAGCCCTTAACGGTTTCTACAAGGTTAGGAATGAGGTCTGCCCTTCTCTGGTACTGGTTCTCCACGTCAGACCATGCTCTTTCCACATTCTGCTCCTCCTTTACCAGGGAGTTGTATTTTCCAAAGCCCCAGAGGACTACAATGATAAGCGCAATCAGGATAATTGCGAGACATCCGAGTTTTTTCATATTTGAAGTTTTTAGAGTTGATTCGGTGAAACTATTTCTTCTTGACGCATCTTACGGAAAATCCCACGCCGTCCTTTCCGGTATAGCCGAACGGGAAGTCCGGAAGATCGTAGTACAGATATCTGTAATAAGCATTGTCAGAGTCCTTTTCCGAAGAACTCCAGAAGTATGCATAGTTGAGCAGACCTTCGAAATTGTGGTGGTCGTGCTGGCTCATTCCTCCGGACAGGGCGTTCCATCCGGAAGATGTATCGAAACTTGTGTTGATGCTGAACGGCCAGAAACGGTCTCCGTTAAAGGTGGCTTCGTTCATCACGTAGTTACCTACTCCACTCCACTTGCTTTGGAAAGGATGGTCCTCTCCGCTAAGAGCCTTTGCAAGATCCTCCCAGTCTTCATTTGTAGGAACGGTCCATCCGCTAGGGCACGCTCCCTGTGGGCCTCCGCCCAGTCCTGTTCCACTCTCGCCACCGGTGGCTTCCTTCCAGTTGTACAGTCTTCCGGTAATAAATCCAATGTCGTCTGCCCCTTCATAACCACTTCCACTGCCGTAATAATTCAGGTTTTCTGCAAACCAGACTAGATTTCCAAGTTCAACGATGTGGTAGAACTGCTCGTCTCTTGCATCCTGAACGGAGTCTATCGGTTCCGGGAGATCTTTGATGGAACCTCCCAGCCAAGGCATTATGCCAGTGACATAGGCAACGTAGATGTCGTTATAGTATCCGTCTGCAACGGCTGTTTCAAATATTGAATACTTTGCAAGGCTGTCCGGAACTACAAAGTAGAACACCTGGCCCGCTTCTCTCCAGGTGGTGTCGCTGGTGTGGAAACTGTCTGTCCAATAATACTTTACTCCGGAGGACGGAACCGTGATGCCTCCCGTCTTGCAGATAACGGCTGTTCCACACACCTTGTAGGCAGGGACTTGAGGATCCAAATTGCCTTCCATATATATCTTGTCCTTGTCTTTCTTGTGGCAGGCGGCCGCCAAAAGCACCATTCCCAGCACCAGGAGCAGATATCTGAAACTTATTCTCATCTTTCAAAAATTGATATATCGCACAAATTTAAGAAAAAATGTACGAACATTTGCGTAACTTTGTTCCGAAGGGTAGTTTCAACGAAAATCGTGCCACCTCAAATTTTGAAAATTATGTCAAAGGACAATCTTTTTATTATGGCAATTGCCTTGCTTTTGGCTTGTGCGGGATGTTCCAGGGAAAACCGTTACTACACCATAGACGGAACAGCCCAGGGAACGACTTTCCATATAGTTTTCCAGCCGGTTGTAAGTTCCGACTCTTCCTTTGCAGCCGTCAGGGACAGTGTAAACGCCATATTGGACAGGATAGACTTTTCCGTCAGCGGATACAACAAGGAATCTGTCCTTACTGCCTTCAACGAGGAAGGTAATCCTCACATAGACAAGATTTTCCTGGATAATTTCCTCGCCTCTAAGAAAATGACGGAGGAAAGCGGGGGGATGTTCGACGCTTCCGCGGCTCCGCTTTTCGACCTCTGGGGTTTCGGTTTCAAGACCGGAACGGAGGTTACACACTCAATGATAGACAGTGTGCTCCAGTTTGTGGGAATGGAGCATTTCAAAGTGGATTCCCTCAAGACGGCAAGCGGACAGGACAGTATTCTCATTCTCCGCGATGACCCACGCTGCAAGCTCAACTTCAACGCAATAGCGCAGGGCTACACATCAGACCTGATTGCCGCAAAGTTTTCCGAGATGGGTATGGAGAACTTTCTTGTGGAACTAGGCGGAGAGGTTTATGCCAAAGGTGTAAACCCTAAAGGAAAGCTTTGGAATGTTGGCATAGACCGCCCTGTGGACGGCAACAATTCCCCGGGAGCGGATATACAGGCGGTGGTCCAGATATCCGGGAAAGGCCTTGTCACCAGCGGAGACTACCGCAAGTTCTATATCAAGGACGGCAAGAAGATATCCCATTCCATAAATCCTAAAACCGGTTATCCTGTTGAACATAATCTTCTGAGCGCTACCGTTGTTGCGGAAAACGCCACAATCGCGGACGGTTATGCCACCTATCTGATGGTACTCGGTTTTGACAAGGCCAGGGAGGTTGTGGAATCAAATGAAAATATCGAGGCCCTTCTCATATTCAGCGATGGTGACAGCCTTAAGGTCTGGATGAGCGACGGAATTATTTATTAACTTTGAAAGCATAACGGAAAATCAAAACACATAATATGGAAAAGAAAGAAAACCAGAAAAGCATCTCCAGGAGAAACTTCCTGAAGGCTTCAATCGTTTTGGGCGGAGCGGCTTCCTTTGCCGCCATTGGCGGAAAGGCCTTTGCCGGCAATGGCTTTGCACGTGGTTTCACCACCAAGGAGAAGTTCGACACAATCATCGCCAACGGTATGGTTTACAGCGGAGAAATCGCTGAGCCGATAAGGGCTGATGTGGGAATCCGGGGCGGCAAGATCACGGCAATCGCAAAGCTCGGAAAGAACTGCGACAACTGGGTTGACGCTTCCGGAAGGGTGGTTTGCCCTGGCTTCATAGATATTCACGGCCATACCGACACCAACCTTCTTGAGGCTCCGCTGGGAGACAGCAAAATCCATCAGGGTATCACAACCGATATCGGAGGAAACTGCGGCTACTCTCCGTTCCCGTTCTCCGACGAGGAATATGAAAGGAGGAAGAATACCCTCCGGTTCGGATATCCGTTCTGGCAGAATATAGACGGTTTCTACGATGCTCTGAGAAAGAACACTATAGGCATAAACTACGGAAGTTATGTGGGCCATGGTGATATCCGCCACGTTGTGGTTGGAGACAACGATGTTGCCGCCACTCCGGAGCAGCTTAAGCAGATGTGCAGGATTCTGGACAAGCAGCTGGAGATGGGTGCTGTGGGACTTTCATTCGGTCTGGAATACACTCCTGGTTCCTACGGAAGAACCGAGGAATTCATTGCCCTGCTGAAGGTTGTGGCAAAGCACGATGCCCTCTACGCCATACACATGAGAAACGAGGACGACAGGGTGGAGGAAGCCATCGCCGAGGCAATTTCCCTTGCAAGGCAATCCGGCGCAAGGCTGGAGATTTCTCACCTTAAGGCCCAGAACCAGAACAACTGGCACAAGGTTCCAAGTATGCTTAAGCTCATCCACGATGCCGAGGCGAGCGGAATGGACATTCATTTTGACCGTTACCCGTACACCGCATTCTCGACCGGACTGGACTGCTTCATTCCTCTGGCCCAGAGGCAGGGATCTTCTGCAGAGATTCTGGCCAGACTGGACAATCCGGCAACTGAAAAGATAATCCGCGAGTATGCCCTTTCAAGAGTCAAGAGGCTCGGCGGTCCAGAGTGCATCCTGATAGCGGCCTGCTTTGCTCCGGGCAACGAGAAATATACCGGTAAATATCTTAACGAGTGTTGCCAGCTTTCAGGAAAGGACGAGTGGGAGACCATCAAGCATCTGCTCAAGAGCGAGAAGCTCGGCGTGAACATGGCCGGCTTTGCTATGAAGGAGGAAAATCTGAGGACTCTGCTCAACGATCCTCTGGCAATGGTGATTACGGACGGAAGCGTTTACTCTCCTAAGGGAAGGCTTGGAGAGGAGGCACCGCATCCTCGCTCCTATGGATCTTTCACCAACTATATCGGCAAGTATGTGCGCGACCAGAAGTTCTGCGACCTCCAGACTGCCATATCCAAGTGCACCAGTCTTCCTGCCCACCAGCTCAAGTTGAAGGACAGGGGACTTCTCAAGGAGGGCTACTGCGCAGACGTGCTGGTAATCAACTATGACACTATTGCAGACGTTGCAACATACGGGCAGCCTCACCAGTTCTCCGCAGGTATAGACCACGTGTTCGTAAACGGAGTCCATACCCTCAAGAACGGAGAGTACACAGGCTGCAAGCTCGCTGGAGTGATTATCTAGCGGTTATTTCTCGAAAGCCGAGACGATCTTACTTACAAGGGGATGGCGGACGATATCTTCCGTGCTGAAGTTTATCACCGCTATCCCTTTTATTTTGCCCAGCATCTTGATGCCTTTCTCAAGGCCTGAGTCCTCCTTGTTCGGGAGGTCTATCTGGGTCATATCCCCCGTTACTATGAACTTGGAGTTGTTGCCCATACGGGTAAGGAACATCTTAAGCTGTCCGAGAGAGGTATTCTGCGCCTCGTCCAGGATCACGAACGCGTTTTCCAGGGTTCTTCCCCTCATATAGGCGAGCGGGGCAATCTGGATTATGCCTTCCTCCATAAGTTCCTTGAGCTTGGACTGGGCTATCATGTCTCCCAGCGCATCGTACAGCGGCTGAAGGTACGGATCCAGTTTTTCCTTCAGGTCTCCTGGAAGGAATCCAAGCCTTTCTCCGGCTTCAACCGCAGGGCGGGTGAGAATCAGGCGCCTTACTTCCTTGTTCTGCAATGCCCTTACCGCCAGGGCGATGGCGGTGTAAGTCTTTCCTGTTCCGGCAGGTCCCAGTGCAAATACAAGATCGTGAGTGGCATAGTCTTTCACAAGCTGTTTCTGATGCTTGGTCCTGGCGGAAATGACCTTGCCGCTCTGGCCCATCACTATCATGTCTTTCTGGTCTTGGCTCATGACGGCAGGCTTGCTTTCCTTGGTTTTCTTATCTGTCTTTGCAAGGAAGATGCTGTCCACGTCATCGGTGTTCAGATGGCGTTTGTGCATCCTTATTTTTGTAAGCGCTTCAATTGCGTTCTGGAACGTGTCCATATCCTTGTAGGTACCCTTGAGCTTTATGGTGCTGTCTCTAGGAGTAACTTTAAGGTCAGGGAAATATGAGCAAAGGTGATTGATTATCCGGTCGTTGATGCCATAGATGTCAATAGGATCTATGTTCTGAAGCTGAATCTTTTTTTCTGCCATAAAAGTTTATCTGTAAACTACCTTTATCAGGTCTCTCTTTTTTATCTGCCGGCTGAAGTCTTCAAGTGCCTTGAAGGCCTGCTGCTGTTCGGTTGTCTTTCCTCCGCGATGAAATTCTTCTGAAGACAGGAAATCATCTATCGGAACCACGGTGTAGTCTTCCGTGTACTGGCCTGGCCTGAAACACCAGAGGTATTTCCACCGTGGCATAAGCATCTTGACCTTGCCGGTTGCCCTGTCTCTTGTGAACGAGAGGGTTATGAGCATTCCTGTAGAGGTCCATCCGCTGCGTGTCATATTGGAGATGTAGTTGCCCATGGAGTAGAAAACCATCCTTTCCACGCTGTCTTTCGCCATTGGGCCCTGCTGTTTTTTTACATAGATGTAGCCTTCTTCGGGAACGTGAGGGTGCCCGCCGATTATGGCGTTGACTCCTTCCCTGAACATCATCCTGGCATATTGTTTCTGCTCTGCGACAGGTTCAAGCACATATTCTATTCCCCAGTGAGGAAGGGCGATGATGATGTCCGCGCCCATATCCTTTGCCTGGCGGATGTGCTTCTTGATTTCAGTACTGTCCTGAAGGTTAATGTAGTATGGATCCGGAACAGGAAGACCGTTTGTATCGTATGTGTAGTTGAACATGGCGAATTTCATCCCCTTGAGTTCCACCAGGATCACGCTTGTAGTGTCTGCCTGGGCTTTGTTCCGGTAGGCTCCCAGTGTCGGCATTTCAAGGGCCGAATATGCCGCAATAGTGTTCTTGAAGCCGGTTGCTCCCTTGTCGCAGATATGGTTGTTTGCCATCAGGAAAAGGTCTATTCCGCTCCTTTTTGCCGCCTCGGCGATTTCTTTTGGAGCGGAGAAGCAAGGGTATCCGGTGAAAGGCCTGGTGCCTACCGTAAACTCCATGTTTGCAACCATATAGTCAGCCTGCTTAAAGAGCGGGGCCATATATTTGAAAGCATCTGCATAGTTGTAACGCTTTCCTCCTCCCTGCTTAAGTGCGGAGTTTATCTGCGCCCCGTGCTGCATCACGTCTCCAGTGAAGGAAATGGTTACGGTATCGCGGCGGAGGAAAAAGTCCACATCCCCGAACGGCCTTGCCTTTGGCAGAGGGCCTGTGTCCACCTGCTGCGCCGAGGCTCCGGCTCCCAAAAGCAGCAGAACAAAAACCAATAGTTTCTTCATACCTCAAAGATAATTCAAATCTTTTCTTAACTTGCAAAAGTTTATGGGATATCTTATGAGAACATATAGGCTAATTCAAGGATTCCGGGTGCTTGGCCTGGCTACGCTGTTTGCTTTCTGCCCGGCGCTTATACAGGCTCAGGATGTGGAGGATTTTGGAGAAGACGTGTATGTGTCGCAACCTTTGTTTAAAGGTCAGCTGTTTCAGTATGCTGTCAAGCAATACATAGAGAAAACTATCCGTTCCAGGACCTCCGCAACAAAAACCGTCTTTTATGAGGCGGAAATAAAGATCACGCTCAAGGAAACCGGAGCGCTTAAGAAAGTCGAGATAATTAATTCTACAGGATCCGATTATCTGGACAGGCAAATCATCGTGAATTGCCGCGATTTTGTCCGCAAAAAGCATATGACGCCGGCCAAAGCGGACGGCAACCCCATAGAATACAGTATGATTGTGCCTCTGATGATTGAATTCCGCGACCTTAACGAAAACCAGAACTCTCCGAGGTATTACAATTGGGGCACCAGTTACCGTGGCGTTACTCCAAGCACCGTTACGAGTCCATACTATAGCAGGTAATCATAGATTATTTTTGTTAAATTTGTCCAGTTTATACATTGTATGAATATGGACAGGAAAATTCTTGCCGTTTTGGCACTGACAATGGCTTTGGCTTCCGGTTGCGACTGGATAAGGGCAAAGCTGGATATGCCTACATCTGAAGACATTGCAAAAAAGAAGGAGCTGATTGCCCAAAAAGAGGCCGCAACCAGGGCGGCAGATACCCTGCTGGCGGTTGATTCAACGGGACAAGCCTCTATCGATGAGGCAAATACCACCAATGCGGAAAATCCTGTTTCAAAACCTGAGGTACAGAAGCCTGAGCCAACCGCTTCCGGCCTGAACATAATTCCGCATTCAAATCTGGACAAGACATATTACATAATCGTGGGTGCTTTCAAGACGGATGAACTCGTAAAGGCTAGCCTGAAGCAGCACGAGGGGATTCTTGAAACCCCGTTCGTTTTTTCAGGCAACGGGCTTAAATATGTGTCCATTGGAGGATATGCCACTCTTGAAGAAGCCAGGGCTGCCCTTTCACAGGCACACCAGAAGGTTCCTGAAGCCTGGGTATGGAAGAAAAAATGATAATCAATAATCAACGATAAACAATATGAAGACAACAGCTTATACTCAGAAACACATTGAACTCGGAGCCAAGATGGTTCCGTTTGCAGGATTCAACATGCCTCTGGAATATACCGGAATCAGGGCAGAGCACCTGGCCGTAAGGCAGAGCGTGGGCGTATTTGACGTATCCCACATGGGAGAGTTTACCGTAAAGGGCCCTAACGCGCTGAAGTTCATACAGTATGTTACAAGCAACGACGCTTCCGTGCTGTTCCCCGGAAAGGTCCAGTACTCCTGCCTTCCTAACGGAAAGGGCGGCATTGTGGACGACCTTTTGGTTTACTGCATCAATCCGGAAAGCTATATGCTGGTGCCGAATGCGGCCAACATAGACAAGGACTTTGCACACCTTTGCCAGTATGCTCCAAAGTTCGGCCTTACTCCGGGAGTTGATTTCTGCAACATTTCAGACCAGATCAGCCAGCTGGCGGTCCAGGGTCCTAACGCGATGAAGGTTATGCAGAAACTCTGCAAGGAGGATGTCCTGGGAATGGAATACTACACGTTCAAGATTCTGGAAGTTGCCGGAGTAAAGGACGTAATCCTTTCAACCACAGGCTACACCGGAGCAGGCGGATGCGAGGTTTATATGAAGAACGGGGATGCTCTCAAGATATTTGACGCCATCTTCGAGGCCGGAAAGGAATTCGACATTGTTCCTGCAGGACTGGGATGCCGCGACACTCTCCGCCTGGAGATGGGCTTCTGCCTCTACGGAAACGATATTGACGACGACCACTCTCCTCTGGAGGCAAACCTTGGCTGGATCACCAAGTTCAACGATGTGAAGGGAGACTTTGTGGACAAGGACTATATGCTCAAGCAGAAGGCTGAGGGCCTGAAGAGAAGGCTTTGCGGTTTTGAGCTCATCGACAGGGGAGTTCCACGCCACGGATATGAGATTTGCAACGCTGAGGGAAGGGTTATCGGTAACGTGACCAGCGGCAGTTTGACTCCTTGCTGTGCCCGCGCGATCGGAATGGGTTATGTTGAAGCTCCTTTGTACAAGCTTGACACTGAAATCTATATCAAGGTCCGCGACAAGCTTCTTAAGGCCGTTGTGGTAAGACCTCCGTTCTATAAGGGATAATTGGCGATGAACCGTACCGGAAGATTCTTTTTGGGTTTGGCCTGCCTGCTTATGCTTGGCGGCGGTGATTATGCCCTGGCACAGGACATAGGCGGCAGCCGTCCTTCGTCGCAGAGGAATATTCAGGACTCCCTGAAAAAGGAAGTGGGCTTTCTCTGTTCAGAGTCTCTGAAGGGAAGGGGAGCCGGCAGCCAGGGAGAGAAAGAGGCCGCAGCCTACATCTACGATTTCATGCAAAGCATAGGCGCGATGATGCTTTCTCCAAGGGACGGGGACGATTTCGGCATAGCAAATCCGGTAACCGGAGATACGCTCCACTCCCGTAATATCATAGGAATCATTCCGGGATACGACTCTAAAATGGCCGGGGAGTTCATTCTCCTGGGAACCCAGCTGGACGGTCCCGGCTGCGAGAGCGTTACTGTCAACGGAGTACGTCAGGAAAGAATCCTTCCCGGAGCATACTCCAACGCCAGCGGAACGGCAATCCTGATGCAGGTGGCAAGGATGGTTGCCGAGAACAAGTTCATGTTCCGCCGCCCGGTTATGATTGCCTTCTTCGGAGCAGGCAATTTTTCCCAGGCCGGAAGCTGGTATTTCCTCAACCGCTCGTTTGCGGACAAGGACAAGATCCGGTTTATGGTGGATGTGAATTCCATAGGAAGAGACAGCGGTCCCAACACCTTCCAGGCTTTCATAGGCCTGCCGGACAAGGGGATACTCAAAGACATCTTCACGGTGGAAGAGCGCCCGTTCTCGCTTTCCGTAAAGATCGCGGAGCAGGAACCTCTTCCGGCGGATTACCGCAACTTCCATTCGGAAGATATTCCGTTCACCCTCTTTACAACGGGTGACAGTCCAATCCGGGGAACCATCCACGACACTCCGGCTATGCTGGATTACGTGCAGATGGCGCAGGCTGTGGAATTCATTTATTCCTACGCCCTTACGCTTTCCTGCAAAGACAGTTTCCAGAAGAAGGAAGACGCGGAAACGGAAGATTCATACGACCGCATCTACTCTCAGCTGGAAGTGGACCGCAGGGCATCCTTCTTCAAGGGAGACGAGAGGACCTTCCTCAAGGACTGGGTATATCACTATGTGAAATATCCTGAAAGCGCAATCGCTTCCCATACGGAGGGAACCGAGGTCGCCGAGTTTGTTGTTGACAAGGACGGAAAGGTAAAGGATGTAAAGATAACCGCCAGCCTCAGCGATGACATTGACAATGAGGTCCTGAAAGTTATCAAGGCTTCCCCGAAATGGACTCCGGCGCAGCTGAACGGACGCAAGGTGCCGGTCAAGATTTCCATAGCCATAGAGTTCAAGCTGGCGCAAGGATCTAAGGTCGGGTTTAACAGATAGATAAAAACAGTTTAATATACAATGGATTACAAGTTTAACGAAATTGAAGCCAAATGGCAGAAGTATTGGGCTGAGCACAAGACATTCTCCGCAAAGACGGATCCTTCCAAGCCCAAGTATTATGTTCTGGATATGTTCCCTTACCCTTCAGGTGCAGGATTGCACGTTGGGCATCCTCTAGGCTACATAGCCAGCGACATCTATTCCCGCTACAAGAGACTGCGCGGCTTCAATGTCCTTCATCCGATGGGTTACGACGCATTCGGCCTTCCGGCAGAGCAGTATGCAATCCAGACCGGACAGCATCCGCACGTAACCACTATGGCAAACATAGACCGTTACCGCAGCCAGCTGGACAGGATTGGTTTCTCGTTTGACTGGGACAGGGAAGTAAAGACTTGCGATCCGCCGTATTACAAGTGGACACAGTGGGCCTTCCTGAAAATGTTCGACAGCTGGTACAATACGGAATCCGATTCCGCAGAACCAATTACCGAACTCGTGGCCCGTTTTGAGGAAGACGGAAACCGGAAAGTAAAGGCTGCCTGCGGGGATGTGCCGTCATTCGATGCAGAGCAGTGGAAAGGCTTCTCGGAGAAAGAGAAGGCCGACATACTGATGCAGTACAGAATTGCCTATCAGGGAGAGACTTCCGTAAACTGGTGCCCGGCTCTGGGAACCGTTCTGGCAAACGACGAGGTAAAGGAAGGGCTTTCCGTCCGCGGAGGCTATCCTGTGGAGCAGAAGAAGATGAAGCAGTGGCAGCTGAGGGTTTCCGCATACGCCGGAAGGCTGCTGGACGATCTCGAGAGCCTGGAGTGGAGCGATGCTCTCAAGGAGATGCAGCGCAACTGGATAGGCCGCTCTTACGGAGCCCAGATGGTGTTCAAGGTAATCAATCCGGACCCTGCAGACGGAAGCAAGGCCGGGAAGGAGTACGATATGGAGATCTTCACCACACGTGCAGATACCGTATTCGGCGTAACCTTCATGGTGGTTGCCCCGGAGAGCGACTGGACGGAAAAGCTTACCACTGCAGCCCAGAAAGAGGCTGTGGACGAATACATCAGGCAGGTAAAGAAAAAGACGGAGAGGGAGAGAATCGCCGAGACAAAGACCGTAACCGGTGTGTTCTCGGGTTCCTGGGCTGTGAATCCGTTTACCGGCGAGAAGGTTCCGGTTTGGATTGCGGAATATGTTCTGGCCGGTTACGGAACCGGCGCCATCATGGCTGTTCCGGCTCACGACAGCAGAGACTACGCCTTTGCCAAGAAGTTCGGACTCAAGATAATCCCTCTGATAGAAGGATGCGATGTAAGCAACGAGAGTTTTGACGCCAAGGAAGGCATTATGACAAACAGCGGTTTCCTTTCCGGAATGAGCGTGAAGGAAGCAATTCCGGCTGCAATCGAAGAAGTGGAGAAGAGGGGAATCGGCCACCGCACAATCAATTACAGGCTCCGCGATGCAATTTTCTCCCGCCAGAGATATTGGGGAGAGCCGTTCCCGATTTGCTACAAGGACGGAATCGCGACTCCGCTTCCTGAAAGCGCGCTTCCTCTGGAGCTCCCGGAGGTTGAATCCTTCAAGCCGGCAGACAGCGGAGAACCTCCATTGGCAAGGGCCAAGAACTGGAACTATGAAGGTTATCCTCTGGAAAAGAGCACTATGCCTGGCTTTGCAGGAAGTTCCGCCTACTATCTCAGATACATGGATCCGCACAACAACGAGGCTCTTGTAAGCACCGAGGCGGACCAGTACTGGAGAAACGTGGACCTCTATGTTGGCGGAACAGAGCACGCTACCGGGCACCTAATCTATTCCCGTTTCTGGAACAAGTTCCTCTACGACCTTGGATATGTTTGCGAGAAGGAGCCGTTCAAGAAGCTCGTAAATCAGGGAATGATTCAGGGAAGGTCCAACTTCGTATATCGTATAAAGAATACAAACACCTTCGTATCCTGCGGTCTGAAAGACAAATACGACACTACCGAAATCCACGTGGATGTGAATATCGTCTACAATGACCGTCTGGACATTGAGGCGTTCAAGAAGTGGAGGCCGGAATTCGAGACGGCGGAATTCATTCTCGAGGACGGGGAATACATCTGCGGCTGGGCCATCGAGAAGATGAGCAAGAGTATGTTCAACGTGGTTAATCCGGATAGCATATGCGACAACTACGGAGCAGACACACTCCGTCTGTACGAGATGTTCCTCGGCCCTGTTGAAATGAGCAAGCCTTGGGATACCAAGGGAATAGACGGAGTCCACCGCTTCCTGAAGAAATTCTGGAGACTGTTCTTCGGCGGCGGGGAAGGTCTGGGAGATTTCAGCCTCAGCGATGCGGATCCTACTCCTGCCGAGCTCAAGATTCTCCACAAGCTCATCCACAAGGTGGAGACCGATATCGAGACTTTCTCCTACAACACTTCCGTTTCCGCATTTATGGTGGCTATCAACGAATTGGGAGCTCTCAAGTGCAACAAGAGAAAGGTGCTGGAGCCTATGATAGTGCTCCTTTCCCCGTTCGCTCCTCACATCGCGGAGGAACTCTGGCAGTTGTGCGGCCACGGGGAGAGCATTTCGTTTGCATCCTTCCCGATGTACCACGAGGAGTACACAAGGGAAGACACATTCGACTATCCGGTTTCCTTCAACGGAAGGACAAGGTTCAAGATCACCCTGTCCAAGACCGTTTCCAGGGAAGATGCCGAGAAGGCCGTGCTTGCCGCGCCTGAGACAGCCAAGTATCTGACCGGTCCGGTCAAGAAAGTTATCGTGGTTCCCGGAAGAATCATCAACATAGTGGTTTAGGTATGCCGGACAAAAAGAAGGTTTCCTTAAAGAAACTGATACTGGATTACATACTCATCACGATAGGTGTTTTCGTCTACACCTTTTCGTGGCAGGCCTTTGTGGTTCCTACGGGAATCTCAGGCGGAGGCCTGGTGGGTCTTTGCACCGTGCTCAACTACGCCACGGGCATTCCGATTCCGGTATTCTTCGGAACCATCAACGCCGCGCTCCTGGTTATCGGAACAATAGTCCTCGGAAGGGGCTTCGGTTTCAAGACCATATACAGTATCATCCTTTCCACAATCTTCTTTGCTATACTTCCGGGAGTGGAATGGATTTACAATATCGGGCTTACCACCATCCCTCCGGACAGCCCTCAGGCTCCGTTGCGCTATCTGGTGAACCCGATTATCGGAGGCTTTCTCTGCGCTGCCGGAATAGCGCTGATTTTCAAGCGTAACGGAAGCACTGGAGGAACGGACATCGTGGCCCTTATCATAAACAAGTACAGGAACATCTCTCCGGGAAAGGTCTTCATGTACAGCGACTTCATCATAGTTGCATCCATAATCCTGCTTCCGGAAAAGCATCTGAGCGACGTGATCCTTGGCTACATCTTCACCATTGCCTTCTCCTATATGGTGGACCTGATTCTGACAGGCAGCGAGCAGAGCGTCCAGATAATAATCTTCTCCCAGAAATATCAGGAAGTGGCGGACAATCTTATGACGGAACAGCACAGGGGAGTTACCGCCCTGGACAGTGTGGGCTGGTATTCAAAGCAGGAAGGCAAGGTGCTGATCGTGGTTGCCCGCAAGCAGCAGCTCAACGATATTACCCAGGCAGTCAAGGCGGTGGACCCGAAGGCCTTCATCTCCATTTCCACCGTTTCCGCAGTGTACGGGCTTGGCTTCGCCGAGATTAAGGGAAAGGCCAGAAAATCTTCAGACAGCCGCCTTAAAAGGCTTCTGAAGTGGATAGACAGCTGATTATGAACACAAGAAAGATATTACTCGGAGTCAAGAGCTATTTCATCATCACGCTCGGCCTGCTGTGCTATGTGCTTGGCTGGGTAATCTTCCTGATTCCAAACAATCTGGTTGGAGGCGGAGTAACCGGTATCTCCTCCATTGTGCTCTATGCTTTCGGAGTTCCCATCTCCGTCACGTACTTTTCCATAAACATAATCCTGCTGCTTATAGCCCTAAGGGTGCTGGGCAAGAGTTTCGGTGCCAAGACCGTGTACGCAATTGCTGCCACAACTCTCTTCTTCCAGTTTGTCCCTGCGTTCATTCCACAGGACTTTATCCAGGAAATTGCAATCTCCAACGGCAGGCTCCTCAGCGCCATCTTCGGCGGCGTGATGAGCGGCTTCGGAATAGGCATCAGCTTCTCCCAGGGCGGAAGTACCGGAGGAACTGACATTGTGGCGCTTATGGTTGCAAAATACCATAACATAGCCCCTGGCAGAATGATTCTCTACATGGATCTTGTCATTATAGCATCATCCTTGCTTATTCCTGCAAAGGAAGTTATGGACGCTTCCGGTAACCTTGTCAGGGAGACTTGGGGAATGAGGCTAGCCACAGTCCTTTACGGCTATATGCTGATAGCATCCTGCTCCCAGATTGTTGATATGATGGTGGCCGGCAGCCGTCAGAGTGTTCAGGTATTCATTTTCTCCAAGAATTACGAGAGGATTGCGGATATTATAACCCAGGAAATGGGGCACGGAGTCACGGTCATTACCGGCGAGGGCTGGTACACCAGAACAGAGAACAAGATGCTGATGGTCCTTATCCACAAGACGGAGGTCAGCAAAATGCACAACCTGATAAAGGAGGTGGACAGAGACGCTTTCATCTCCATGGCTCCGGTTACCGGAGTATGGGGAAGAGGCTTCCAGCAGATAGGCAAATAGCACATTTCCGTACAATTCCAGGATTGTACTTTTGTACGATTCCAGAATCGACAATAAGTTTGAGTCAATTGTAGTTCAGGCCTTTCCGAGGCCTAAGGGCTCGTTTATTTTTGTGCTTTCTTTCCGCGCAAAAATGAAGACCTATGAACGCAACAGCTTTTGATTTTTATAGTTTTATTCTTTGGGCGGTCTTGATTCTGCTCATCGTCCAGACAGTTTTCATACTGTGGCTTTCTATCCGTGCCAGAAAACTCAGAAAGAGACTTAAGAACAAACCCAAGGCAGGGCGGAAAACCTATCAGCCACACACGGAAGACGCATCCCTTCTCTACGAGAGCAACGAGCTCTATTACATAGCCAACCAGGCAGTGCACGTGATGGAGGTAAAGAAACTCTTTCTCAATCCGCAGCTCAGGATAGCGGACTTGAGCAAGGCGGTAGGCACTAACCGCAATTACCTGAGCAAGGCCATCAACGATTGCTTTATGCTGAATTTCAGCCAGCTCTGCAACTACTTCAGGGTAAAGGAAGCCTGTGTGCTTTATCTTTCCCAGCCTGGCATTTCCCGCAGGGAGTGGGTGGACCGCTCCGGATTCAAATCCTTCTCTTCCTTCTCCAACGCCTTCGGAAACTTCACCAAGCGCTCTCCCGTCAAATGGCAGAGGGAGGTTCGCCAGCGCCTGAAGAACAAGGAAACCATATCTGTCTATGATTACATAAAGGATTTGACCAAAGTATGAGAAAGTTTCTTAGCAGAATCATATTCGGCCTCTGCGACAGGATGTACAGTCTTGCCCTTAGGATAGGCAAGGACAAAATCCGGGAAGAAGAGCTTCTGCGATATCCGGAGTGCCTCATAATGAGTTCCAAGGCCCAGGCAATGAAGAACCTGAGCGACCGCCTGGAGGATTACATAGAGAGGAAGAAACTCTATCTGGACCCTTATATTAGCCTCTCCAGAGTAGCCTCCCTGGTGGGAAGCAACCGAACCTATATCTCCAACATCCTTGCTTCCAGGAACGGGTTCAAGAATTACCTGAACGAGCTGAGGTTCAAGCATATTTTCCAACAGATAGCGGCTCTTCCGTCCAACCAGGCCGGAATGCTCCGGGAGGGTGGCGAAAGGGAGGACGCTGCAGAATATGCCTTCATCATCCTGAGGAGCGGATTCGCTGACCTGAGGACATTCCGCAGACAGCTCTCAGTCATTAGCGGAGAGTGGGCCTCGCGGCTGAGGAGTATTCTGTACTGATTCTACAGGAAGAACTTGTTCACCTTGGCAAGAACCTGAGGCAGAGCGAATACCACAACCCTGTCATACGGCATCACTACAGTGTTGCCGTTGGCGATTATGCTCTCTTCTCCGCGGATAATTCCGCCGATAATTGCCTCTTTCGGGAACTTGAGATCCTTGATAGGGGCCTTTGTGATTGTGCTTTCCGGATTGGCGATGAATTCCAGCACTTCAGCGTCGCTTCCGTTGAGGCACTTGATGGACCTTACCTTGTTGCTGAGGGTGAATCGGAAT
Organism: Bacteroidales bacterium; assembly: GCA_017550655.1. Classification (GTDB taxonomy): domain Bacteria; phylum Bacteroidota; class Bacteroidia; order Bacteroidales; family UBA932; genus Egerieousia. The sequence continues at coordinate 719,537 of JAFZOK010000013.1, forward strand.
ATCCTGCCGGCTGTAACGAGTTTCTTGTTGATGACGGCATCAACGCCCATATCCTCGGCGAGCTTGATGTATTCTATGTTCTCCACCTCCGCAATTACCTTAGGCACGCCCATATTCTTTACTGCCACGCAGGAGAGGATGTTGGTTTCGCTGGACGAGGTTACGGCAACAAAGGCGTCGTAGCCTCCTGCGTCCTCTTCCACCAGAAGGTCAGTGTTCCTTCCATCACCGTTGATTACCACAACGTCCGGCAGGGCCTCTGCCAGATATTCGCACCTTTCCTTGCGGGCTTCTATCACCTTGATATGGTCAACCTTGCGCAGCATCTTGCGGCAAAGCATCTCGGCGATTCTTCCACCTCCCACAACCATAAGGTTCTTTACGTCTATGTCGTATTTTCCGGAGTGGCTCATAAGTTCCTGGAAGCCTTCCTTCTTGCATACCATAAACACCAGGTCTCCCTGGAGGAACTTGGTGTCGGCATCCGGGATTATGGTCTCGTTTCCCCTGGCAATGGCAACTGGCTTGAAAGGCTTGCTGTCCGGCTTTCCGTCGCTGAGCAGATTCAGAGTCTTGTTGATCAGAGGAGCTCCGTCGTCCAGACGGAACACGGCCATCTGGAGCTTGCCTCTTGCAAAGTCCATGAACTCGCTGGTGCCGGTTTCTTTCAGGAGGTCTATGATCTCGTAAGCCGCCATTTTCTCCGGATAGAATAGCAGGTCTATTCCCAGTTCCGTGAATATGAGCTTGTTGTCGTGTTCAAGATACTCGTCGTTATTTATTCTGGCGGTAACTTTCTTGGCTCCCATCTTCTTTGCCAGAAGGGCGGAGATGATGTTGGTGTTCTGAGTCTGGGCCGGGCCTACCGCTATGAACAGGTCTGCCTTGGCGGCTCCGGCCTGGCGGAGTACGGGTATGGAAGTTGGGTCTCCGTGCACGGTTACCACGTCGGCAAGTTCGCTGAGCTTGTCCAGTTTGCTCTCGTCACTCTCAATGATAGTAAGGTCGCTCCCCTCTCGGCTGAGCATCTTGGCCAGGTGGCTGCCCACTTCTCCGGCTCCGGCAATTATTATCTTCATATCGGTTGTCTGAAATTAAAATCTTTTAAAATTCTGCCAAAGGATCATCCGCGTCCCATCCGCCTCTCACGATTCCGTCTGCGGTGTAATCTATTCTGCGGCTGAGTTTTCCCTTTGAGTCATAGGTATATCTGGAGTGTTCGCACTGAATCTCCTTTTCCTCAATGTAAATTAAAAGCTTTTGGAAGATTCCCCTTACGGCCTCCATAAATAACCGGTCTTTCTCCGCGATAGGGTTGTCAAGATAATTGACTATTGAAATCTGGTGCCCGTCCTTGTACTTGATCCTTATCAGCCAGCGGTCCCTGTTCTTGTCTTCCTTGTCCAGGGGTGTGTAAGGATACTTGTCAAGGGAATAATCTTTCACGGCCTTTTCAAAATCTGCATAAATGTCTCCCGCATCGAAATGTCCCATTCCCGTAGCGTTGAAGTTACCAATCTTGCGCCAATAAAGATAGCTGCCGGATTCGCTCAGGCTCAGGGAATAGACTTCCGAATCAAAGAAGGATTTCCCTGTAAAGGACTCATATCTGAATGACGTGATACTGTCTCCTGGGCCATCTATGGTATTTTCTTCTTCTGAGATTACCTCGGGACTTGGCACTGCCTGGGCATTTGCCTTCCTTGAGCAGGAAAGAATGATCGCCGTGCAGGCTGCGATAGCGGCGATTATGCCCATTGCAATAAAGATCTTGTTCATACAGACTTGTTCTACATGGCAAAATTAGTAAAAAATGGTATTTTTGTAATCAGGATGGCTTATATGAAAAAGACGTACGAAATAGCGGGGCATATAGTTTCTCTGGAAATGCCGGAGGATGGAGTGTGGCGGCAGATGAAGAATCTGGTGCCGTTCGAGACGGCGGAACAGGAGCCTCTAATTGCTTTCCGCCAGGTGGAAAGTCTTGGAGAGCAGGCTCCGGAGCCGCTTCTTGTGAGCGACGACGACGGCTTTCCGCTGATTACCATAGGCAAGACAGGGAGCGGCAAGTGGTTCTTCACGATGGCTCCGCTCAACACTGCTCCAATCAGCTGCAACTGCCTGGCTTCCGAAGATTTTTCGGTGGTTGACTTCCAGCTTCTTGGCCAGAAGCAGGCGGCTTTTTCCATCAATAACACAATGATGCTGCTTTTTGCGCTCAGAACCGCGCCTTTGTACACTCTGGAAATACACGCTTCCGTTATAATGAAGGGGGGAAAGGGCTTTGCTTTTCTGGGCAAGAGCGGAACCGGCAAGAGCACCCACAGCCGTATGTGGCTGGAGAATATTCCGGGAACAGAATTGCTCAACGACGACAATCCTATTATAAGGATAAAGGACGGAAAAGCAAGGATTTACGGCTCTCCTTGGAGTGGAAAGACACCTTGCTACAAGCAGAAGTCCGCGGATCTTGGAGCGATTGTACGCATAGTGAGGGCTCCGTCCAACTATGCGGAAAGGCTTTCCGTTGCCCAGAGTTACGCCTGCCTCTACCCTTCCGTTTCTGCCTACCGTCCGGAGCGTACGATTGCGGACGGGGTGCACAACACGATAGTGGGAGTGGTTACAATGGTTCCTTGCTACAATATGCATTGCCTGCCGGACGGTGATGCCGCAAAGGTTTGCTGCAATACGGTTTATGGACAAGAAGACGATTCCTAACGATATACTTATTCCCGAAATAGGAAAGCTTCTGGCTGAGGGCAGAGAAGTGGAACTGCGCCCCAAGGGGAACAGCATGCTGCCTTTCATACGACAGGAAAAGGACAGCGTTGTCCTTCTCAAGAAGCCGGGTGTGGAAGTAGGGGACATTGTCCTTGCCAAGACCGGCGGAAGGTTTGTCCTTCACCGTGTCTATAAAATGGAGGGAACGGCCCTTACCCTTATGGGAGACGGAAATGTTGCAGGAACCGAAAGATGCACAGTAGACGATGTTCTGGGTACAGTCATAAGAATCATCCGCCCCGGCGGAAAGAGCGTAATCCCTTCAAAGGGAATGCTTTGGAAAGCCCTTAAACCAATAAGGAGATACCTTTTGGCTTTTTACCGCAGGATCTGGACCAGAATTTGCCATCGCTGAATACAAAAATTTGAGATATGAAGATTAAGAAAGGATTTGTGCTCCGCCAGCTTCTCGGCGAGTACGTGGTTACCGGAGAGGGCCTGGAGAGGGTTAATTTCAACAAGATAATCTCTCTCAACGCTACCGCCGCCTACCTGTGGGAGCAGGTTCAGGACAAGGATTTTACCGTTGAGGACCTTGCCAACCTTCTTACGGAAAAGTATGAAGTTTCCGCCGAGACCGCTCTCAACGATTCCAGGACTCTTGCAGACTCCTGGAAAGATGCCGGCCTGATAGACGAATAAACCCAAGGCAAATGAAGAGCGTTGGATACTGCCTTAGGGCAGCCATAAGGATGAGCCGCCCCGCAAGATGGAGGATGCTGGTCAGTTTCCTGATCGGCCTGGTCCAGATTGCCGCATCGCTTTCCTTTGTGTGGATAAGCAAGGCTCTGGTGGACGTGGCCACGGGAGACCGCAGCGGTTCCCTGTGGTTCTATGTCATTCTTATGGCGTCCATTATGCTTGCCCAGATTGCTCTTCGCCTGTTTGCCGCCTGGTGGGAGAAGATGAACGTGGTCAAGACGCAGAACATTCTGAGAAGAAGCCATTTCTCCCACGTTCTGTTCTCTACCTGGAGAGGCAAGGAGATGTTCCACAGCGCGGATACCGTAAACCGCCTGGAGGAAGACATAAGGGTTGTGACGGAACTTCTGTGCGTCAGGATTCCGGATGTGTTTGTTACCGTGTGCCAGCTGGTTGCGGCTTCCATCTATGCCGTGATTCTGGCTCCGGGCCTTATCTGGATGGTGATAGTCCTTATGATTATCGCTATCGTTGGCTCCCGCCTGTTCTTCCGCAAACTTCGCAGCCTTACAGACAATATCCGAAAGAAAGACAGCCGCGTGCAGCAGCTTTTCCAGGATAACCTCCGCCTTAGGGATCTGGTGCTTATGCTTTTCGGCCCGTCCAAGGTTATGGGCCGGCTGGACAGCGAGCAGAAAGATATCGAGAACCTTACCCGCAAGCGTCTGCTCCTGAATGTGGTAGCCAGAGGCTTCATGGGAGTCGGCTTCATGGGCGGTTACGCCGCCGCCTTCTTTTGGGGAGTCTTCGGAATTGCTGCAGGAACGGTGACATACGGTATGATGACCGCCATGCTCCAGCTGGTTGGGCAGGTTCAGAGGCCGATTTCAGATATCGGCAGAGCCATACCTGCATTCATCCACGCTGTAACTTCCATAGAGAGGCTCTCCGAACTGACAGACCTTCAGCAGGAAGAGCAGGGAGAGGGCGTTGTCTTTGAAGACGCTCCTCAGATTACCCTCAGCGATGTAAGCTTCTCCTATCCCGATTCGGATGAACTTGTCCTGAAGGATTTTTCCTGCACATTCCCGAGCGGAAGCCTTACTGCCATAATGGGTCTTACCGGAGCCGGAAAGAGCACGCTTATGCGCATTGTCATGGGGCTTCTTTCCCCAACCAAAGGAACGGTGGAGATCTCCGGAGAAAAGGGCGGAAAACGGCAAACGGAAACAATTTCCGCCAAGACCAGGGAGAACTTCATGTATGTTCCGCAGGGCAACACCCTTCTTTCCGGAACTATCCGTGAAAACCTGAAACTTGTGGATCCTGATGCTGATGACAATCTTCTGAAAGAAGTCCTAAAAAGAGCCGAAGCGGGCTTTGTGCTCGATCTTCCGGAAGGGATGGACACCAGGTGCGGAGAAGACGGAACCGGCCTTTCAGAGGGCCAGTGCCAGCGAATCGCCATAGCCAGGGCATTGCTGAAAAAAGGCGGAGTGCTTCTTCTGGATGAAGCCACCTCCGCCCTCGACAGTGCAACTGAAGGCCGTCTGCTGGATAACATCTGCAATTTCTATCGCGGAAAAAAGACAATCATCTTCATTTCCCATCGCGATGCGGTTGCAAGTGCCGCAGACAATATCCTCCGCCTTTAACTACTTGGAGATTTCTGCCTTTACCTGCTCCTGAACCTTTGGATCGGACAGAATCTTTTCCGCCTCTGCCATAGACTCGTCCAGGCTCTTCTGCAGTCCTCTGTAAATCTGTACCCGTGCCTTGCAAGGTACGTCGTTTCCGTCAACCTTCTTGTCTTTCCTTTCCATTGAAACATGGTAGAAGACTCCGTCCTTGATGTAGGACCAGCCGTACATTCCCATATAGAAATCCACGCCAAAGAGCTTTCCGCCCTTGCCGTCCTCTATCATCTTGTCAAAGTCCTTCTCCCGGGACGCTTCTTCCAGAGTGTTCTTCTCCTCAAAGCCGTAAACGTTTATGCCGTTGTCCGCAATGCCCTTTGTTACATCGTAAACCTTGCGTACATACTTGATGTACTCGTCTTTGGAGAGTTCTCCCTCCTTAACGGTGAAAGTTGCTGTGGCTACGTGCCCGTCGTCTCCGTAGAAGTCGTACTTGTCTGCCTCTCCCAGAGCAAAGTCCGGGGTGATGGAAGAAAAGTCAACTCCATAGTTTTTCCTGAAGCAGAATTCCGCAGCCTCCTGGCTGTCTTTAGGCCCGTCGAAAACAGCCTCTTCTCCAGGGGCAGTCTTCTTTTCCGCGGTACCGGCAGAAGATTTCTTTCCTCCGCAGGCTGCAACCATCATCGCAGAGGCTGCAACCATCATGATCAGATAAATCCTTTTCATAGAAAATAATGGAATCCGCGATTAATCAATGGCAATAAGTTCCTGAACCAGAGTAGGATTGCCGTCTTCTCCGTTCAGAACGTTCTTGACCACTCCAATGCCTTTTTTCATCCACATCTTGACGGTTCCGGCCTGCTTGATGTTCATTATGAAATTAACTTCAGAGGTATAGTCGTATTCAAGAACCCAGCATTTGAATTTTCCTGCCGGAGTTTCAATCTCCTCCTGCCCGGTGAATCTTACATTGTGGAAAGTGCCGGTGGTACCGAGCGCTTCAATCACAATCTTGCTGTCTCCCAGATCTTCACCGACTTTCGGTTCTTCTGGAATGACGGGGCCGTGCCCTTTAACGCTGAAAGCAGGGCCGTACTGTCCCATCATTGCCTTGGCGTTTGTATGGAAATAGCCGTCTTCAGTCCAAACGTCGCATCCTACAGGCTGCTGTGCCACTCCTTTGATTGATTCTATCACCACATTGAAGGTGATGGTTTTCTTGTTGCCTTCGGTATTGCTTCCTACGATGTTGTACTTGAAGATGTCGTTGGTGGTTCCGCTCTGTTTATAGGTCAATACTGTGCCGGGAGTTTCGCAGAACCAGGTTCCTTCTTCTTTTGCGACCTCCTCCTGCTGTTCTTCGGCTTCAGTGCCGCCTTGGTTATTGCCTGAGTTTGAGCCGCAGGCTGCAACCATCATCGCAGAGGCTGCAACCATCATGATCAGATAAATCTTTTTCATAAAACTAAAATCGGATTACTTCTTGATGAATTCTACGCGGCGGTTCTTTGCCCTGCCTGCTTCTGTGGAGTTGTCTGCAACTGGCTCGTGGCTTCCCTTGCCCACAGCCCTGAGGTTGAATGAATCGACTCCCATTCCCTCAAGTGCCTTGACAACGGCTTCTGCTCTCTGCTGAGAAAGCGGATCGTTCACCTTGTCAGAGCCCTGGTTGTCGCAGTGTCCCTGAACTTCGAACCTTACGTTAGGGTTCTTCTTCATATAGTCAGCCACCTTCTTGATTTCCTCCATACTCTCTGGCTTTAGATCTGCCTTTCCGGAAACGAACAGAATGTTGTTTGTAACAAATTTTCCGCTCTCAGCGATGGCCTTTGAAACAGCATCCATATCTGTTACAGTCTGATCATAGAGATCCATAGCGCCTTTGGCATAGCGGAAGTTTGTTACATAATTATTGTTGCCGTTGAATCCGCCCCATTCTGCCTGATGGATTATCATACGCACAGCTGGTCTGCAATTAGGGATGTTAATAACACGCTTGTTGTTAACATAGATCTTTAGGGCACGCTTGTTGAAAGACAAAGCAAAGTGGCTCCAGTCATTCTTCTTCAACTCCCAAGTCTTGCCGTCGCCAGAATCTCTCCAGTCACCTGCGGTAGATAAGTAACGGCATGTTACTGATAGTTTGTCATAACTTTCGCCAATTCTAATTTCATAAGCATCATCACCCTGCGCATCCTTGAACTCAAGCTCATAGCAGTTGCTAAGTTCTGTCTTAGGGTCGTTCATCCAGAAATCGAACTCTAAAGTGAATACATCCGGGATATAACTCTTTTGATTGGTCATCAGAGGTTCAACCCTTGACCCCGGTTCAAAATGGAGGCACTTAAAACCTTTTAAATTAGCCACATCCGCAGAGCCCTCGATTAGATCCCATTTAGACGGGAACTCGCCCATCTGCTCAGTCTTCAAATCATCTTCAAAGAAAGCAACAGCTCCAGGCACGAAGTCGCTTTGTTCGTATTGAGCTTCAGCAGGGGTATTGTCCGGGCGTTTGGTTCCGCACTGGTCGCAGAACTTTCCGGTGTTGCCCTTGTGGCCGCACTCTGGGTTAGGGCAAGTCCAGGTGCCAGGCTTGGCAACTGTTACTTCCTCGCCATCGTCTTCATCCTCGTCGTCACTGTCCTTGGATTTCTTGTCCTTGTCTTTTTTCTTTCCGCTTAGAAGCCCGCCTATGCCGTCAAAAACTTTGTCAACGGCCTGGTCTACGGTCTCTTCGGTCTTGTTCTCGGTTTTGTCCTTAACTGCCTTGCCAATTTTCTTCAGGAAACCCTGTGCACTAGCTGCTGTGCAGACCAGCATCATGGCAACAAGAAGCATAATCAACTTTTTCATACCTGTTGTATTTTAATAATTAATGAATTTGCGTTATCAAATGAGTACAATAAACCAACTTAATTGCTCAAATATACGAAAATACTCTAACAAATGCTATTCCAAAGCCTAAACAGTCTTGGTTCCTATTCTATCTATCAAGAGAAGCCGGGCTTCTTCAGGTTTTTCGTAGGCGTTGCAGGATTTCAGATAAGCATCCAATTCGTAAAAATCTTCACCCCAAAGGGGCCTATGCCTCTTGAAAGCCTGCGGAGTGAAAGCAGATAATCTTCTCAGCCATAAATTTTTGCGATTAAGAGAGTGTGGGGTATTTTCTTCTAATTTTCTGTTCTTTACAAAAAGAATGAGGCGTCCTTATAGCCTAGTACTCATCCTCGTTGAAGTTGTAGTGTGTTTTGTGTATAATACACATTGTCAATATATTACCATTGTGTTCAAAAACTGGGGATAGCTACAGGGGTAGTCTGATGTAGCTTAATTGCAACTAATTGGATTGATGAGCCCCATTTTTACTCTCCTTGCTCCGGAACAGGAATCCCTGCGGCGCGGAGAAATCCTTCGATTGCGTACAGAGGAAGATTCTCCATCCAGCCTTGGTCGATGTAGTTCAACATTGAGAGCCGGAGGCCTTTCAGGTTGGGATGTTCATCAATGTATGTCTTAAGAGATTTAGCTTTGACATTTTCCTCAGCCTTAGCCTCAATGGGGACAACACGCTTTTCTGTCTGGACGGCGAAGTCTATCTCCACTTCAGATTCGTTGGTGGAATAGTAGAAGGTGGGAATCTGGATACGGGCTAATTGCTCATTGACATAGCACTCAGTGAAGGCTCCTTTGAACTCCTTGAAGATATTGTCGCCAACCAGCATCTGGGAAGCGGGAACATCTGTCATAGCCCCGAGCAAGCCCACATCCAATGGGAAAACCTTGAATACATCGAAATCTTCGTAAAAACTGAGCGGGTATTCAATCTTGGAGACGCGATGTACTTTATAGATGAGACCGGCATCTTTGAGCCAAGTAATGGCTATTTCAAAGTCCTTGGCCCTGGCGCCTTTACGTATGGCTCCATAGATGAGCTTCTTGTTCTCTTTTGCCAGATGGGAAGGGAGAGAATCCCAAACCATTTCGATTCGTGGTACTTCCTTCTTGGGTGCGTGCTTTGAAAAGTCTTTGCGGTAGCCGGCAAGGATATCTTTATGGATCTTGCGGACGGCATTGAGCCCTTTACCGGCGATGTAACCGGCAACGGCTTCGGGCATACCGCCTACGTAATAATACTGCCTGAGGAGGTCTATATACTTTTGACTCAAGGTGTTTACTGCGATCCAGTCACATTCCAGGAGCAACTGCGTCAGTTTCTCGTTGCCTGTAGCGTTCAGGAATTCGTGCAGGGACATCGGGAACATCCGGACAAGTTCTACCATTCCGACTGGGAAGGACTGGTCTTCGTGGATAGAGATGCCAAGGAGAGAGCCTGCGACAGCCACATCATACTCCGGGAAGTCTTCCTTGAAGTATTTGAGGCAGCCCAGGGCTGCAGCGCTTTCCTGAATTTCATCGATGATAATAAGCGTATCCTTAGGGACGATATCCACGCCTGTATGGGCAGACAACGTACGGATGATTCTCTTGATGTCGTGATCTGGCTCAAAGATAGATTTGGCCACGGCCTCTTTATCCAAGTTGACATAGGAGACGCTTTTGTACTCCTTTGCACCGAACTCTTTGAGAATATAGGTTTTGCCAACCTGACGTGCACCATCAAGGACAAGGGGCTTATGGTCTCTACGAGACTGCCAATCAAGTAATTTTTGGTATATATCTCGTTTCATATCACACAAATTATGACGAATAAACAAGTATAATCAACAAAAATTCCGACGAATCTTTGCCGCAAATATACAAAAATTCCGACGAATGCCGATGCACGGAAAGAACCTTCTGAAGTGTCCCGCTTGTGGAGTCAAAAAAACACAAATCATTGCTCCCTGTCACAGGTTATTGCAAATATACACTTTTTGCGTGTAATTCTTTTTCTTTGGTTTACAACAGATAATCTCAATCATCATTTGATAAGAATCTCCATTTCATACTGCTGGCCAGAATAACGTCCGAGCCATTTTGGAATTCGACTAATCCATCTGTAAAGTGTAGCTGTAAGTTCGTGATAGTCTTATCCTTGAAATCATTGGAGACGTTAATGGTATCGACTTCGGCCAGTTCTATGCACAACATGGCAAATTGCCAGAGGCCACAATCTATTGCAAGCCTCAGATAGACGATTTTACGGGATTCATAGTAATAGAATTCCATAACCATAATGTCTCTCCCAGACAGATGCCCATCGAAAATAGCCAGAAGTTTGTCAAGACCAACCTGACTGGTGCATTTGTGCCAGCGGTTTAAAGAATTAGCGAGATATGAGACCGGCATAATGTATAACGAATTTCTTATGATTCTCCCAATATGTACCCCATCATCTCCGACGCAATTACCGGCGCCAGCACACGCATGACATTATCCTCCTCCTTGTGATGGCTTCCTGCCAAATCGATACTGCCAAACCAGAGTAAGGACCGGTCAATAACGGCAGCTCGGATGGGTTGTTTATCAGTTTGGACTAGTTTTATCCCCGCCTTGGTGAAGTCTTCGTCCCGAGAAGATGGCTTTCGGATAATAATACAGCACTCCACACCAAGGTATTGCAAGGCGCTCCCTTTCTCCTCTATTGCCCGGAACGGAGTAAATCGCGGAATCAAAACTCTACTGAACGACTGCCTGGACATCTGAGCCTTTGCATCAGACTTGTAACGAATCGGCCCGCACTGCATGAACACAATTGGCGTCATCCCGTCCTGACGGGTGTAATCAAGAAAAAGTATGAGCTTTTTGTACTTTATCTTGATTTTTTGGCGAGAAAAAGTACATTAAGGTCTCAATTATGAGTGCGCATAATGATTTGTCACGACCTCCACTAAACAAAACATGCCTTTTCACATCTCCATCAGCTTCCTCGCCTCCTCTTCTATGGTGCTTATTATGCCGCCATTCCATCCGATATTGAATAAAAGCCTCAAAGGTTTCGGGATTCAGTTTCATCAGCGTCATCGACTTGCCTCCGGTATGGAATCTCTCAAAGTCTGAAAACACTCGCAGATAACTCCGGTGGTTGTAGTAGGTCTGATAGGTGATTTGTTTCTTGAGGAACCTTGACTCCAGATATTCCAGCGCAAAATCGACAAGCGTTACCATCCTGGGGCGGTCTTCCTCTGCCACATGTGTCCCCTTAAGGATTGAACCAATGAGCGTAATCGTCAGGTTTTCAGGTTTACACTTCCCGTGTTGCTCCATAATGCCTGCCTTGAAAGCCGCCAGTTCCGCATTGATGGATAGTGACTCTTCAGTATTCCCGGTTGCCATTTCCCTCCGGCTGTCCCATAGGTCCGGCTCGATGGAAACTCCTGATGGAGGAGGAATACTGCCACAAATCAGCAGCTCAAAAAAGAGGGTAAAACAGTGGGCAAAAAAGAGGACAAAACAAATAGAAAAACGGCCCCAGAGCGCACTCTAAGGCCGATTTTAACAAATAACCGCCCATAAAGAGGGTAACTTTATGTCGGTCATAAATCTCTAATATTCAACGAGTTAGTACTCGTCCTCGTTGAAGAGTTTTTTATAAAAGTTAAACTATTTATTATCAGCATAATGAAGTTTTGTCAATCTGAAATAGACAAGGATAAGCACCCCAAAAACAAGAAAAGGCAAGGAGTTTTTCCCTGCCTTTTCGCCTGTAAAACAAGTTCTTATGCAATGTCCCTACAATGTGGGTAAAAGAACCTTTCGTCATTCAGAAAATCAATAATGTGTTGTTGCTGAATGTACTTTTTGTTGCTCCCAGGTACTTGGGAATAACTTATCCACCCGTTGTTAATCCACTTCCTAAAAGTATTGTCCTTAATATGGAGTAGCAACTTAACTTCTTCCGCGGTGAATACAGGCTTTGTCCAATCAACTTTCTTTTCATCATCTTCCTGCATTTTAAGTTAATTTTTTCTCTTTATTCTTATGACGCCTTCGTGCCTCATTATTGCTTTCGCAAAGGTTTGGTATAGCACAGGTGCGCGTCAAACCTACACAAATATACAAAAAATTTCGGAGAAAGTCAATGGAATTGCCGATGGCGGTATCTTGTCCGCCCCTCCAAATTTTGATAATCCTGCGATTGTACCATAATTTTTGGGATAATCTCGGAATTTTGGGATAATCCTGTGATTTGTCCGCCCTGTTCGGAAAATGTTTTATTGTACAATCTCGGAATTGTACCATGAATTTGGGCGAATCTTGGAATTGTACCATCAAGCGGACAAAGGCGGACAATGTGCCACTTTTACCCCGCTGAGGTGGTATCTGAAACCTCAGCGACGGGCTAAAAAACTATCGTGTTGATTAAGTGCGATTTGGATATTTCACTTCTGCGATTGGTGAAACACCTAAAAAAAACGTATCTTTACAACATTAAACTCAGGTGAGAGATGAGTCTTCTTGTTGATTACAATTTGGCAACCAATGCCAATCACAAATCTGTCCGTATATTTGAAGGGCTGTTCAACGATTATTCTTTTTTGACACTTCCTTATAAGTGTCCATCGGAGTATGTAGAAAAGTATTGGACTGCTTATGAGAATTATCAAAATCTCCACAATCCGAATAATTCTATAAATGGACTGATATTTGAATTTATAATTGAGACATTGTTTATTCGCGAAGGAATAACGCCATTCTATACCCAAGCGGAAATTTCTTTTGTTCCTGCTACTTGGTTTGATATGGTGCTTTATAACGAGACGGACGATAGTATAGCCCCGTATAGTATTTCTCTTAAATCAAGTTTAAGGGAACGTTGGAAACAGGCGGATTTGGAAGCGGCTTTCTTAAAGAATGTTCATCGTAAGTCAAAATGCTATCTGCTAACCATTAATCGGGAAGAAGCGGCATCCATCAACAACAAAATTCAAAGAGGAGATGCGATAGGTTTAGATGCCGTAGTTTATTGCTTGTCAGAAGAATTGAATAGTTTTATCAAAAAGATAAAGAAAGTTCGGTTTTCTGAAAGCCTACCTGATATTAAGGTGGTAAAGAGCGGTGCTTTTATTAATCCGCAAGAATAATCTTTATTATTTTGCTAATGGTGCTTTCAAAGACTGATTTTTTAAGTTCGCATTCCCATACTACAACCGTTTTCCATCCGTCTCGTTCAAGACTATTGGTAATATAAGCATCTCGTTTGCGATTCTTGTCAATTTTATCACGCCAAAAGTCTGTATTTGTCTCGGGGAGTTTTGCTTTCTTGCAATTCTCGTGTCCGTGCCAAAAACATCCATTGACGAAAATAACAACATTGTATTTTGGTAATACTATATCAGGACACCCGCAAAGATTACTGACATTGATACGATACCGAAATCCTTGCTTAAAAAGAGCCTTTCTTACAAGGATTTCAGGTTTTGTGCCTTTACTCTTAATATGAGACATACACCTATGTCTCTGTTCTTGGGTAAATCTATCTGCCATCAATAATGAGGAACCTTGCCTCTACTGCTTACCAATCAAAACTGATTTTATATTCTTTGCGATAGCCTCAATGACATTTATGCTAACACTATTTCCAAATTGTTTGTAAAGGTGAACATCCGCTAACGGCAAAACGAAGGTATCAGGAAAACCCTGCAACCGAGCCCATTCTCTTGGTGTCATTTTACGAATGCTCTCATTGTTAATTTCTCCCTTTATATGTGTACTTGGTTTCATAGAGTGCGGACGCTCATCTTTTATAAGATTACCCTCTCGCCCCATTCCGCCGCAAACGATAGTCCCTGCTATTCCATCTAAATCTCTAACAACGTATCCGAATCCATGTCCTTTTGCTTCGTGTCTCGCTTTATGTGCTTTTAATGTATTCAGATAAACATTGCTCAAATAGTATTTTGAATCAATAGGTGCTTCTTCAAGAATATCCCTTATACATACGTTTTTTTTGTTGCCCTCTGGAAACAAAAATTCTGTTGGGGCAATGTCATTTCTAAAACATACAATATAAATTCTTTCTCTATTTTGAGGAACGCCGAAATCCTTGCTGTTAAGTATCTTTGAAAATACCTTATATCCAAGTTTTTCAAAAGTATCCACAATTACCTTAAATGTCCTTCCCTTATCGTGAATTGTTAAGCCTTTTACGTTTTCGCAAAAAATAACTTTTGGTTTATGATAGTCGCAAATTCTTGCCACATCTAAAAATAAAGTTCCACGACACATTCCCTTATAATCATCGTTAAATCCTTGGTGTTTCCCTGCCATAGAAAATGCTTGACAAGGGAAACCTGCTAAACAAATGTCAAAAGGAGGAATATCTTGTTCTTTAATTTGGGTAATATCACCTGCTATGTCAAAATCATCCTTAAAATTTGCCTTGTATGTAAGTTGGGCATACTTGTCCCATTCGCTTACAAAAATGGTTTTAACACTCTTTCCAAAAGCATTGTCAAAACCTAATCTAATCCCGCCGATACCCGCAAATAAATCTATTGTTGTAAAATGTTTCATATTCAAAATCACTACAAGCAAAAATAAGGAAAAAACTCTATATTGCTATTAAATCTCCTTTCAAAACCACCCTTGTTGAGCCGAGAGCCCAACGCCAATTTAAGTCTTTGACAAGACACCTGTCGCTGTCCTCTCCATAGTCATCAATGACAAGCATTCGGACACTTTCATCGCCTGGGTCAATCACTTCTTTAAACCTAACATACATCCCTGTACGGATTGGTTCATCTTGTATATCGCTCATATCCTTAAAATTGTAAATCATCATAAACTTCTCCGAGTTCCTGCTGGCGTAAGCCGATATATCTACGGGTAATGGACGGGGAGGTGTGGTTCATTATCTCGCTCAATTTCAGCAAGGCGAGTTCTCCACGTCCTGCATTGTTTTCCCGTTCCCATATCTGCCTTGCCCAAGTCTTTCGGAGTGTGTGGGTGCTAAAATTAGCGATTTTCAGATTATACTGCACCCTCATCCACTTAAAGTGCCTATTTATCATTTGAACGGAGGTTGTAGAGCCGAAACGATTAAGGAAACAAGGCTCATCCATTTCCGCATCCCCGATACCGAGAGCCTCAGCACAATCCTTAATGTGTCCTTGATACCCCTTATTTATTCGTATAACCCTCCTTTTTTTGGTTTTCTGTTCTGTAATGACGAATTCCTCGGCATTGTAAATCTGACGCCACGAAATGGCTAATAAATCGCCTATTCTAATTCCAAAAAAGAAACCACATCCAACAAGCAAGGAAAGGCGAAATTTGCCATCCTTGTAGAGTTTGCGAACAAGGTTCATTGCGGTTTCCCAAGGCAAGTAATCGGCGGTGGTGTATGAGTGTTTTACTGACATATCTGCTTGTTTTGTTTATGTTGGTTAAACTTGATACTTCTTTCTAAAAATTAATCTGTAATGTCTTAAAAGTCAATACTAATTTCATTTCTGATAGAGGTGGGATATGAGGCATTAAGCCCCATACCCGATAAAACTACCAATGCGCATTGATTTCCATTCTCCGCTCTCGCAATCAATAAACGGAATCTGTCCGTAGCGGAGTTTCGGTTCTGTGCCTATACGAGACGCTGTCTTGACATTTGCAAGACTTCTCATTGTAGTACCCCAAAACTCCCTGATTGTGCCATCAACCTTCTGAAAGTAGCCATGTACGATACCTGTGCGGAGGCGATTAACCAACTCGTTGCATTTGCTCATCTGTAATGCGGCGGCAAAACCATCAACGCTTCTCATAGCGGAATACTTGGCGATTGTCATTTCCTGATTGCTCAATGTCATAATCTGTGTTCTCATAACTTGATACTTTTTAGTGGTAAAAAATGTATTATCTATCTGTCTTTCTCTTTCAACACCACAAAGATATGGCAAATTAGGCTAATCTGCAAATAAAATTAGGCTAACTTGCCATATAATATGTAATTTTTTACCTTTGCTCCCGATATGGATAATGAAAAGTTTGAGAAAAAGGTTATTCACCTGATTTTTAAGGGTAAAACACGTGCTGCCGATAAGCATTATTACTTTGGGAGCGTTGCCTGTATTTATGAACATTTCTCTGCCGAGGATATTGGTATAACTCACGGCTCATTAAGGAATTACCGCATTACCGAAGTCAAACCATACGAAAACAACCAGGTGATTATACGACAGGGCAAACTCCACACAAAACTTTTGTCCAAGCCCCGTGAGAAAAAGCCTAAAAAAGAGTAGATTAGGTTATTCTAACCTGTGTAGAATGTCATTCCAATAGTCTTTTTCGGTTCCCTGGGCACTTTGTTCCATTAAGTCCCGATATGGTTTCATTTTGTTCTTAATACTTGTGCCCCGCGTTGGGTAAATGCTTCTAATCTTTGCCTCAACTTTCTCCAAATCATAATCGCAATCTCGTAATACTAACGACATTGTATAAGTCCTCATATCAGAGTAATGTTGTTCGTTTCCGTCGGGCTCTCTTATAGCCGATTTTAGGAAATCAATAATTGGATTAGCGGTTGATTTCAAGACGGATAACAACTTGTTGTCTGATATCTTCAATGATTTTCGTACTTGCTCCTTGGTGTTCAAATTTATCTCAAATCGGCACACATCATTAAACTCTCCGTCAAACCCATTTGCCGTTTTATACTTTCTATTCTTTGCTAAATTCATTTCCCGTTCTTTGTCATAAATTGTTATTCTCTTTTTCATATCCCGCGTATCCACATTCTTTTCCAAATCAAAATTCCCATTTTTGTGCTTTGTGCTTTTAAATGATTGGTAGTTGATAATGTGGCTTTTAATAAAAGGGATTAGTCTTTTGTAATCTACCCCCTTAATATCTTTTGTGTAGTCTGCTTTTACCACTTCCGCTTGCATCATTGCTTCTATATCTATCTTGCATATTCCCATAGCATTGATATTGTTGAAACATTCCGTAATCGTGTCTAACGAAATGAGTTGCGGATAATGCTTCCCTAACACTTTGCCCGTAAATTCCAATACTACTTCTCCGTTCTCAAAATCAACTTTGATTAGGATTTCATTAGGTTTGTCCTGATAATATCGGAGCGAGATAACCCTGCCTCCTTGTTCTATCATTTGAAATGCTTCGGGTTTGATAATAGTTATGGAATTTAGCCCTGCCACCAATTTTAACTTGTCAAATGTTTGCACTCTTATCTATCTTTCTGCATTATTTTTTTAACCAACTTCCTCTTGATAAGTGGTGTTATAGTGTCTCTCCTGAAATAGGTTTGTTCGGCACATCCTTCCAATAATCCAACATCCCTTGGGAGATATGCTGCTTGTGGGTTTCGGATTTCTTTTTGCCTTTGTTTGCTTGGGAGATTTTTTGCTTTGTCTCTGGCTCCAACTCCCGAAATTGTCTTTTGTAGTCGCTCATAATCAATGTGTTTTTAATGTTATTCATAAATAAATAGTACGATAAGTAGAAAAAGTTAGTATAGTAGAAACTTTTTTTTCGTTTTTTAAAAGAACATTCTCGGAAAGCACAGAGAATGAGCATACTGCACTTTCTAAATTTTTGAGTTCGGAGGGGGACAACGCCAAATTTGTTTCTCGGTAAGATGCCCGACAGTTCCCTCGTACTAAAACTATTACTATTGGGGCTTTGAAATAAGGCGGGATAGAAATGTAAGTTATTGAAAATAAGAAGGTAGGGAGGGCGGGAGGTGCTATTTTCTAAATTATAGGAGTTTGAGGCACAAATTTTTCGCAAGCATCTGATTAAAAGCCGTTTTTAGCCTCTTCGCGGAGGTAAATAAATAAGCAATAATCAAATCTTTGTAAGGTGCTTGTTTATAGGAACTTAGCCATATCTTATGAGAAAACGCCCTTTTTGGCAGGATATTACCCCTTGGCTCTCGGAGATTTAACTATGGCTAAATTTCTTGAAAATCAGGCAAAAAAGAGTAGTTGAGTTTGGATAGTTCTTTTTCAAGAGAGGTTTGTGTATATTCCGAATATACTTGCTCGGTAATATCGGTAGAACTATGCCCAAGCATACGACTAACGACAGAAAGGCTCATACCATCGTTGAGAGCACGAACGGCAAATGAGTGCCGAGCAAGGTGAAAATGGAGTTTGAAAGGTAGCCCCATCTTCTCCCCGACAACATCTAATGCTTGGTTAATCTTCGCATTGCACGAGTTGCGTGTACGGTACAAGAGTTCCTGGTCGTTTATGTCAAAATCATCACTGACTAAATCAAAAACAAACTTCTTCCTGCGGTTCTTTGCCTTCCATCTTTCAAGAATTTTGATGGCGGCATTGCTGAGGGGTATGGTATGGCGGGGCTTATTACCTTTGGCGGTTTTGATTAGGATTTTCTTCAATTCTTTCTTCTCAAAATTGATATTGCTCCACATTAGGGTAAGGGTATCCACAAGCCTCAGCCCGCCCGCGTGAAATGCAAACAAGAACATTTCAATATACTCTTTTCTTCGTGGCTCGGTGTCTTTGTTGTAAAACTCTACTAACTTGTTTAACTGCTCTTTGGTTAAGTCCTTTCCGTCGTAGATTTCATTGTCAAGGTTCGGGGTTTCCTCTACCCTACAATCCTTGATTTGGGCATACACGCTGCCTTCTATCAGTCCTTCATCTTTTGCCCGCTCGCAAGCGTTTATAATTGGTGTCAAGGCGTGGTTGATAGTGGCATCGGAGTTATTCTTATCCCGTCGATATTGGATGTAATCATCTATGAGAGCCAACGATATATCCCCAAGGTACAATGCGGAATTGTTGTTGTATGTTCCTTTCTTCTTTGCTTTTAGGAACTGTTCAAATCCGTTCATACAACTTATGCCATTCTCATAGCGGCTCTTGCCGATTTTGTTGCGTGTGTATTTGGATTTGAGATTGTCAAGAACATACTGAACAAAATCCTTACCTCCATCCTTCCTTGTCAGTGGTTTGTCGTTGAGGATACCCTTGATTACGCCCAATGTCATTTGGTGGGGGTGCTTCTGACTATATTCTTGGAGGCAGGTATCGTAATGGCTAAGTTTTCCGTGCAGGAGGTTATTTTGCCGTTGGGCATCTCTCCCATAGGAGGCTCGGAGTTCTCCCTTGCCCGAGGAACCCTTCTCGTTCCAATCATCTACCCTTACCCTTATACCCGTATCCTTGCGGATTGGAGCGGCATCAAGCCAAGTGTATTCGTAGTAGAGGGTGTATGCCTTATTCTTATCGTAGCCGTCTTTGGGATACTTTAACCTTAATTTTCCTGTGGGATATTCCCGCCTGTGCCTACCCATTGTATGTGTGTTTTAATATGGACGAGGATTTTCACAAAGGTAAGAAAATAGACAAGGAAATCGCTCCTCAAAAAGCAAAATGTGCCACAGGGGTATCGGAAATAGACAAGGATATGTGCCACTTTTTTGAGCAAAAAGAATGGGACAAGGAAATTACTCCTTATCCCACTCTCTTAATTTTCAGTACAGTAGAATTTTTCGCGCGGCTCCGAAACGCCTAATACTCATCCTCGTTGAAGAAAAAATCTTCCTTGCTCGGATAGTCAGGCCAAAGGTCTTCAATGTTGTCGAATACCTCTTCCTCGTCTTCAATGTCGTTGAGGTTCTCTATAACCTCGTCTGGAGCGCCGGAACGCATCGCATAGTCTAACAGCTCGCTTTTTGTGGCTGGGAATGGGGCATCTTCCAGTTTTGATGCTAACTCTAAAGTCCAGTACATTTCTCTTCTTCTCTAAAATGGGGTGCAAATATATACACTATTTTCAAATATGCAACCAAATTTTTATGGAAGCCAGAAAACTTCCGGGGTGCTGGTTACCGTATTGAAAAATCGTGCCAGAGTAAACAGATAGTCACTCAGGCGGTTAAGGTATTGCTTGCACTTGGAGAGATTGTTTTCAAGATTCTGGTCTGTGGAGTGGAGATTGATGGATCTTCTTTCCACCCGGCGGCAGATTGTACGTGCAACGTGGCAATGGGCGGCCTGGATAGGAGCTCCGGGAATAACGAATGCCTTGAGCGGCGGAATCTGGCCTGTCATCTCGTCTATGCTTTGCTCCAGGAAAGTTATCTCTTCATCTTCCATCGGCTTAAGGGCTTTGCCCGTACCTTCTTCAGGCATAGCGAAGAAGGCGGAAACCTTCATAAGGACCTGCTGGATACGGAGAAGGTCCTTGCGGATTTTTGTGGCGGTCTCCGCAGTGTTTGCGGGATTTTCGCTCTCGGCGATGATGAGGCCGAGATAGGAGATCAGCTCATCCGCATCTCCGTAGGCCTCAACCCTGGGGTCGTTCTTGAAAACTCTCTTTCCTCCAACCAGAGAAGTGGTTCCCTGGTCTCCGGTCTTGGTGTATATCTTCATATTGTTATTGTGCTAAAGTTGGTTTAGGATTAGGGGTGTCGCTCTCGATTTTCCCGTCGCGGAGACGGACAATTCTCCTTGCAAAGCGGGAAATGTCTTCCTCGTGGGTTACGATGATGATGGTGTTGCCCTGTCTCCAGATCTTCTCGAAGATGTTCATTATCTCGATGGAGGTCTTGGTGTCCAGGTTGCCGGTAGGCTCGTCTGCCAGGATGATGGTAGGGTTGTTGATTATGGCTCTGGCGATGGCCACTCTCTGCCTCTGGCCGCCGGACAGCTCGTTGGGCTTGTGGTCCATCCTGTCCGAAAGCCCCACAACCTCCAGGGCCTTGGTTCCAAGGTCTATCCTTTCCCTTTCTGGAGTTCCGCAGTAAATCAGGGGCAGGGCCACGTTCTCAAGGGCGGAATACCTCGGAAGAAGGTTGAAGGACTGGAACACGAAGCCGATCTGGCGGTTTCTGACATCTGCAAGCTCGGAGTCTTCCATCTGGCTTACGTCCGTTCCGCCGAGAATGTATTTGCCGGAGGTCGGGGTATCCAGGCAGCCTAGGATGTTCATCATCGTGGACTTGCCGCTGCCGGAAGGGCCCATAATGGCGATGTAGTCGTTTTTCCTTATGGACAGGGAAACTCCGTCCAGGGCGTTAACCTGCTGGTTCCCCAGAATGTATGTCTTGTGGAGGTCTTCGATTCTGATAACCTCGCTTTGGGTTCCGTTTTCTTCCATTTTGTTATGCTATCTGTCTGAAGAACTCCTTGAGGGCTTCCTTGAGGGCATCGAGAGCCTTCGGGGTATCCCACTTGGAAGTATCTTCCTCTCCCACACGGTTGGAGACACTGCGGATCTCCATGAACTTGACATCCTCGTTAAGGCAGACATAGAAGAAGCCGGCTCCTTCCATAGTCTCGATCTGAGGCGAGTATTTGTCTATGATTCTTTTTATTGTCTTTTCTTCTCCGGTAATGGTCTGGATGGTAATGCCGGTGGCCTTTCTGTAAGACTTTGAAATATTGTCGAAGAACTCGAGCAGAGGAAGCATTTCCAGCGCTCCGTCCTTGAATGGGAACAGGTTGGCGTCCAGTGTCTTGGAATCAAACAATGTCTGAAATCCGGATGCTGTCATAAAGCCAAGGTCTCCGAAGAATTCCTTTTCTACAAGGGCGGTACTGCCTATCGGGAATTTCTCCAGGTCGTAACTGCCGGCTATGCCTATGTTGATGGCCAGGGAGTAAGGGTTGCCTTCCGCGGAGGCTTCCACGATTTTCTTGGTGGTGCGGTAGCAGGCGGATGTGGTTCCTATGCCGGTTAGCATAAAATCTATCTGGAATCGTCCGGCAATTTTGCTTTCATACAGACGGAGCGCCTGGATCGCGCAATCCAGCTCTTCCTGTTCGGCAGCACAAATCAAAATTCTCATAATTCAAGTGTTTTCTTGTTTGTTTGTCAGTGAAGCGGAGAACCTATCAGACGCAGGAATTCCTCCCTGGTCTTGCGGTTGTTGAGGAAAGCTCCCGTGAAGGCGGAGGTGGTGGTTACTGAGTTCTGCTTCTGAACGCCCCTTAGCTGCATGCACATGTGGGCGGCCTCGATTACCACTGCAACTCCCAGAGGCTTGAGTGTCTTCTGGATACAGTCTCTGATCTGAACCGTAAGCCTCTCCTGGACCTGGAGACGGCGGGCGAAGGCGTCCACAACCCTCGGAATCTTGCTCAACCCTGTAATGTAGCCGTTTGGAATATAGGCAACATGAGCCTTGCCGTAGAACGGCAGAAGATGGTGCTCGCACATCGAGTACAGTTCTATATCCTTTACCAGAACTATCTGCTGGTACTCTTCCTTGAACATCGCGCTCTTGAGAATTGCAACAGGATCTGTCTGGTAGCCCTGCATCAGAAACTGCATGCTCTTTGCCACTCTCTCCGGGGTTTTCAGAAGTCCTTCCCTGGAAGAATCCTCGCCGATCAGATCGAGGATGGCTTTGTAATGCTCTGAGAGTTGACGGGTTGTTTCCGGCGTGAAGATTTCCTTTTTCTTGTATGTCATAAACCGCTTCTTTTCAAACAGGGCATAAAGTTAATAATTATATTATATTTGCAATTATGGAAGAGTCAAAGAATAAAGCCAGGATACTGGTAATCGACGATGAGGAGGATATCTGCGAGATACTCCAGTACAATCTTGAGAAGGCGGGATATCAGGTCAAGACGGTCTTCAGTGCCGAGGAAGCCCTGTCTGAAATTGCAGCGCAGAAGTTCGACCTTCTGCTGCTGGACATTATGCTTGGAGGAATCAGCGGCCTGAAACTGGCGAAACTGCTCAGGGAAGACTACAAAAGCAACGTTCCGATAATCTTTGTGACTGCGCTGGACACAGAGGATGATATCCTCAAGGGGTTCCGCACAGGAGGAGACGATTACATATCCAAGCCTTTCTCCGTAAACGAGGTGATTGCAAGGGTGGGTGCGGTGCTTTCCCGCAGCGGCAGGAAGATGCAGACAGAAGCTTCTTCCTCAGCCTGGAAAAGGGCGGATTCCGGAACTCCGGATTCTGAGCAGGCATCTTCCGAAGATGTTCTCCAGACAGAATTTGACTTTGGATCCCTAAAAGTGAATGCTGCTGAGAATCACGTTGTTGCCAATGGGGTGGAAGTGTTCCTTACCCGCAAGGAAATGGATATACTGCTTCTGCTGGCCCGCTCGGCCGGAAAGATTTTCTCCAGAGAAGATATCCTTAAAAAAGTCTGGAGGGACGATAGCTTTGTGCTTCAGAGAACCGTTGATGTCCATATCGCCAGGCTGAGGAAAAAACTCGGGAAGGCCGGAGAACTGATACAGAACCGTTCCGGCTACGGCTATTGCATCCAGAAGCCTCATTCCGCTTAAGGCAAATGTCCAGACTCAAGCTTAAATACCGCTACAGGCTTGTAATCTACCTGCTCATACTGCTGACTCTGTTGGCGCTGTTCTTTTTGCTCTATGTGTCCAGGCAGAGCCGCGGATACAGCATTTCCGCTCTTCAGACCGAGCTCAGCGATGCCGTAAAGCAGGTGGAGGACAGCCTTTCCCACAGAAAACGCCCGGAAAGCATCATCCTGGAAGGCGGTATGGGCTTTACCCTGATAGATACTCTGGGAGAAGTGGTTTACGACTCCCGCCAGAACGACATTTCCATACCGGACAATGTTCTGAGTGCCACGGAGGTGGCAAACGCCCTGGCCTCAGGAGAGGGGAGCGCCCTGAGGAGTTCCGTTGGAGAGCCGGGCACGGAATACCTTTATTTTGCAAGAAGATCGGGAGACAGGATAATCCGTTCCTACTCCAAGTTCGAGATCAGCCGTCCTGCCCAGGTGGAAAAGGACAACAATTATTTTATACTCATCGCGATACTCCTTTTTGCGCTAATTGCGGCCTTCGTTTATGTGTTGAGAAGGCTATCCAAACCGATCAGCACCTATAGCGAACTGGTTGGAGCAATAAAGGAAAAGGACAATGCCAACCGCCTGGCCGAGATTAAGTTCGGCAACGACGAGCTTGGAGATATGGGAAAGGAGATTGCATCTACCTTCAGCCAGCTGGAACAGGCCAAGAAATACAAGCAGCAGCTAAGCCACAACATAGCGCACGAGCTCAAGACTCCGCTTACGGGGATCAAGGCCTATCTGGAGACGATAATGAATTCAGAGGATATGACTCCGGAGCAGATGAGAAAGTTTGTGGGAAAAGCCTATTCCCAGACTCTCCGTCTGGCAGACCTTGTAGGCGAGGTTTCCACCCTCAACAAGCTGGACGAGTCTTCTGAACTTGGAAAGCGGTCCGAGGCCCTTTACAAGATAGAGGAAGTGAACATCAAGAACTGTCTCGACGATATACTGGAGGAAATAGGCTACAAGCTGGAGAAAAACAACGTGACCTTTACTCCGAGAGTCAGTAGCCGCCTGAAGATAAACGGATGCTACAATCTGATATACTCTCTTTTCAAGAACCTGATAGACAACTCTATAGAACATGGCGGAGAAGGCACTGACATCAGTCTTGACGCCGGCATAGAGCAGGTTTCCGGAGAGGGACGCTACAAGATAAACTTCACCTATACCGATACAGGAAAGGGCGTTCCGGCGGAAGCTCTGGAAAGGATTTTCGAAAGGTTTTACCGCGTGGAGGAAGGCCGTACCCGCCGTACCGGAGGAAGCGGCCTGGGGCTGTCAATTGTAAAGAACGCCGTCCTCTTCCATAAGGGAACAATAACCGCCTCCGAAAGAGAGGGAGGCGGCATCATATTCAAGTTCAGTCTTTATTCTCTGGACAAGGAAGCCTAGAACCAGATATCTATCCTTCCGACTTCCTCTCCCTTGCATCCGGCCTGGACAATCATAACTTTCTTTCCTGTTTTGCTTTCTACTATAGCAGGCTGCTTTACGAAAGTGTGCGAGTGTCCGCCGATGATAATGTCCACGCCTTCTGTGTTGGCGGCAATCATCTGGTCGTCTGGATTCTGCTCCTTTCCGTCCGAGAATCCGCAGTGGCTCAGAAGGATGACAAGGTCGCACTTTTCCCTCTTGCGCAGATGGCGGGCAAGTTTGTTCACGATTTTATAAGGATGGAGGTACTTCATTCCCTCTATGCGGCTCGGGCTTACAAGTCCGGCGAGCCTTACGCTGAGGCCTATGACTCCGATTCTCTTTCCTCCGCGCTCAATCACGGTGTATGGAGCAATCAGCCCCTCGAGCGGAGTGCCGTCCATCTTGTAGTTGGCGTTAAGGAGAGGGAAGTTCATCATCTTGATTCTGCGGGCAAGTTCGGCCAGTCCGTTATCGAACTCGTGGTTTCCGAAGGTTGCGGCGTCGTAGCCCATCGCGTTCATAAGCTCGACTTCCGCATCTCCCTTGAACAGAGTGAAGTACGGAGTGCCCTGAGAGAAATCTCCAGCATCCAGGAGGATGACGTTTTTGTTCTCCGCCCTTACGCTGCGGATGTATTTCTCCCTGCGGTCCGCTCCGCCAAGTCCCTTGTAGTTTCCGGAGGAAAGCGGCTCGATCTGGCTGTGCGTGTCGTTAGTGTGGAGAATCACAAGGTCCTGCCCAGTCGCTGAGGAAAAAGAAAGGAGCAGAGCTGCAGCCAAAAGCAATAATGTCTGTTTCATGGTCATTTCTTTTTGTTTTCAACGACAAGCCTGTTATCCAAAGATTTTTCGATCTTCTTTCCCTGGGCTGTCAGGTTCTGTATGTATTCTATGAAGATGTCCATCATCTTCTTGCGGGTATCCACCATCCAGTTGCTGTACTTGAGAGGGTAGAGATTGTCTCCTCCCTGGTAGAGGAAGTCTATTGTGGCAACCACGTACTTGCGGTTGTCGTCAATGGGCTTTCCGCCTATAAGACATTCCTTTACGGTGTCTCCGTCTATGTGGAGATACACATTTGAAAGTACCTGTCCCTTGGTCTTTGCAAAGAACTCCATCAGCATCCTGACCTTGTCTCCGTCCATCTCCTCAATCACGAGATAATTGTCGAACGGGAAGATGGAAAGGATGTCGTACTTGGAGACATTTCCCTTAGGCATCTCGGTTCTTATTCCGCCAAAGTTCATCAGCGCAAAGTCTATCCTGGCGTTCTTGTCAATGTCTGTGCGGGAAGTGGTGTCTATCCAGTTTTGGGCATATTCCCTGAAGGCGTCAACCGCCCAGGAAGACATAGGGGCAACTGGATAGCCTCTCAGAAGTCCGGTAGGGCAGACGCCGATAGGTTCGCAGTATTTGTCAACCTCCGGCTTGTACTTTGCTATCACAGGGGACGTTGCAAGATTGTCTTCCCTGGAGACCACGTAACGCTTGTCCATTGTTACGGTTGTCCAGGTAATCTTGCTGAAGTCCTTGTTGTTCAGCTGTGCCGAAGTGTACTCCGCCTTTTTCACCCGCTGGGCCTGGAGGCTCAGCGATGCTGTAACGGCAAGAATGCACAGTAGAATCCTTTTCATTTTATTGTGTGTGTTAGTCCTTGAACTTCATCCATTTGAATATTTCCTTCCATCCGGCTTTCTTTCCGTAGGAGAGGATTCCGATGCGGTAAATCTTGCCGCTTATCCATCCCATAAGCAGGAAGGTTCCGGCCAGAAGGGCAACGGACAGTATGTACTGCCAGGCAGGTACTCCGTATGCAAACCTTGCCACCATCACCATAGGGGAGGTGAACGGAATGATTGATCCCCAGACGGCGATTGTGGAGTTAGGATTCTGGAACGCGCTCATCATTATGAACAGTCCTATGATGAGCGGAATGGTTATAGGCCACAGCAGCTGCTGAGTGTCCGCCTGGTTGTCCACGCAGGCTCCCACCGCCGCAAACATGCTGGCGTACAGCAGATAGCCGAGTATGAAGTAGATCAGGAACGTTCCTATGATTCCCAGAATGTTCATCTGCTTGAGGGTGTTGAGAATTGGAGCGATAACCCCGGACGCTTCAGAAACCGCAGCGGAATCTGCCGGAACTCCAGCCTCATCGATTCCAAGTGCTGTCTGATCAGCAGTGTTGCCATTCATACCCATAGGGGCCATCTGGGCCTGCGCACTTTGCTGGGCCAGTGATGTTGTGCTCTTTCCCGTTACCACGGATACGGCGGTAACAATCAGGAACGTAAGCACTATCCAGCATACGAACTGGGTGAGCGCCACAAGTGCGATTCCCACAATCTTGCCGATCATAAGCTGCATCGGCTTGACGGAAGAAACAATCACCTCGATAATCCTGTTGTTCTTCTCCTCGATAACTCCCTGCATCACCATGCTGCCGAACATGAAAATGAACATGTAGATAATGAAACTGGAAATGTAACCGATTGCCATATAGGCTCCTACAGAGGTCTCCTTGCCTTCCTTGTCGTTATCTCCAACCTGGAGAGTCTTTACACGGGAGGTGTTGCGGATGTTCTCCATCACGCTTTCCAGGTTAGGAATATCATAGGATGCAAGTTTATTTGCAGACAGTATCTCGTTGACCTGGCTCTGGATCTGCTCTTTCAGGGACAAGCTCACCTGCTCCTTGCTGTAGATGGCAACTTCTGCATTGTTGAGAGAGTCCAGTTCCGAAATCTGAAGCAGGGCATAATAGGTTCCGGAGGAAGGAAGGTCTTCCTTGATCTGGTCCACAATTGCGTTGTCCACTATGCTGTACTTGATGTTCTCCCTGTCTTCCAGTTTCTGGGCCACCACTCCGGAAGCGTCGCTTACTGCAATTGTACGCACCTTGTTGTCAGACGAATACATTGCTATCAGCATAGGAATCACAATCATCGATGCAAACAGTATCGGCACTAATAAAGTTCCTATGATGAAGGACTTTTTCTTTACTCTGGTAGAGTATTCCCTTGCGATTATTATCCCGATCTTGCTCATAGTCTTTTGGTATTAGAGTCCGACTTGTAATCTTCTATGCTTTGGGAAGTGGCACCTCCGCTTTCTCCAACGAGCTTGATGAATATCTCGTTCATCTTCGGCATCAGAGGCTGGAAGGAAATGATGTCCGCCCTGTCTGCGATGCTTCTGAGAAGATCCCTTCTGCCCACTCCCGGAGCAACATCCAGAATGCTCTTCAGATAATCCTTCACGTTCTCTGTGGAAACTACTGAGAACAATCCGTCAACGCTCTGGAGATCAGGCTCGTCCTGTGACGGGGCGTAGCATACTTCCACCCTGTTGTGGCCGTGCTCCCTGCGGATCTGCTCCACGTTGCCGGTAATGACCAGCTTGGCTTTGTTGATGAGGGCAATGTCATCGCAGAGCTCCTCCACGCTTTCCATATTGTGGGTGGAGAGGATGATGGTGCAGCCCTCGTTTTTCATCCTCAGTATCTCGTCGCGGATGAGGTTTACGTTAATAGGGTCGAATCCGGAGAACGGCTCGTCCAGAATCAGCAGCTGAGGCTTGTGGAGAACGGTTGTTATGAACTGTATCTTCTGGGCCATTCCCTTGCTGAGTTCTTCCACCTTCTTGTTCCACCACGGCTGGATGCCGAACTTCTGGAACCATTTCATGAGTTCCCTTGTGGCTTCTCCTCTGGAAAGGCCTTTGAGCTGAGCCAGATAAACCGCCTGGTCTCCGACTTTCATCTTCTTGTAAAGTCCGCGTTCTTCAGGCAGATAGCCGATTCTCTCTATGTCCTCCATACGGAGAGGCTTTCCATTGAAAAGCACCTGGCCCTCCGTAGGAAGGGTGATGCGGTTGATAATCCTTATCAGGGTTGTCTTTCCCGCCCCGTTAGGGCCGAGAAAGCCGAAGATCTTGCCCTGAGGAATATCCAGGTTTATGTGGTCCAGGGCAGTGAACTTGCCGAACTTTTTGACCACATTTTCACAACTGATAAATCCCATTTTTTCTTCTTGCTAAAAATCCAGTTCCAAAGATAATGCAAATTGAGTGCAAATGAGCTATGCTCATTATGCCGAAATGCAGCTTATCTTTCAAAAGCGTAGCAAAAGATAATGCAAATTGAGTTATTCCATATACGGATGAAGCCTGAGAGTGTCTTGTGCGGAGAGGATGTTGTTTTCGCAGAGAGATTTCAGCGTGCATTTCTCTTTGCCCTGGGACTGGATGAAAAGCGCTATGCCCCTGGCGTTGTAGGCTCCGATATACGGATGCCGCCTCAGGAAGTTTTCATCCGCCTCGGCGATGGAAAACTTTTTGATTCCTCCCGGATGCACAAACACCTGATCCTTTATCCTGTCAAACTTTTCCTGGTCCATTCCCCTGATTTCCAGAAGCTGGTCTATGTTCGCAAAACTTCCCAGGGCCTTCCGGTAAGACAGTATTGCCTTGCAGAAATAGGGGCCGATTCCCTTGACGGAAATCAGTGCTGCGCTGTCCGCCTCGTTGAGATCAACAAATACCTTTTCTTTTGGGGCTTTCCATTCGCTTTCTTTTTTGGGCTGCTCCGGTTTTTCCGCTGGCTTTTCTTCTTGTTTTACCTCCGGCCTTTCAACAATCTTTGCCTTTGGCTCAGGTCTTTTTCCGGCTACGGGAATAACAATGTATGGCTCGAGTTCCAGGTATTTTTCCGGACTTACCGTGTACATTTTGGAGAAGTCTTCCTTCTTTCGGAATCTTCCTCCTTTTTCACGGTAATGGATAATTGTCAGAGCCTGCTTTTGCGTTAGACCAAGCAGCTGAAGACTGTCGATAGTGATGGTGTTCGGATTAAAGGCAAACAGAGTGGCGTGAGCCTCCTCTGTCTTGATTTCTGCCGGAGGCCTTTCTTCTTTGGATTTAGAGCATTTGTGGATTGTGAATGTTACGGCCTGAAAAACAAACACCAGGGCCATCATCGCGATGACGCCCCTTGCCGTTGAGTCGCTGACCCTCCTCGTCTTTCCCATTTTCTTTCCCTTCTATAATTACAACAATTTCTCCTTTCGGCTCGTTGGCGGTGAACCATTCTACGAGTTCATCCAGAGTGCCTCTGCGGCACTCGTTGTGTATTTTGCTTATTTCCCTGCATACGGCTGCCCTTCTGCTTCCTCCTGCAAATTCCTTTAGTGATTCCAGGAGTTTGAGAAGCCTGTACGGGGATTCATAAATGATTGATGTTACGTCTCTTTCCGCAATCTCGCGGATTCTTGTCTGGCGGCCTTTCTTCTGTGGAAGGAAGCCCTCGAAGCAGAAGCGGTCACTCGGAAGCCCGCTTACTGTAAGGGCCGGAACAAAGGCGGTGGCTCCGGGCAGGGCTTCCACCTCTATGCCGTGCTCTATGCAGTCTCTTGTAACCAGATATCCGGGATCTGAAATGCCGGGAGATCCGGCATCGGTTATCAGAGCCGCGTTCTGGCCCTCAAGTATCTTGTTGCAGACGGATTCCGTTTTCTTGTGCTCGTTGAACTTGTGGTAGCTTTCCATGTGGGTGGTGATGCCATACTTTTTCAGAAGGACGCTGCTCGTGCGGGTATCTTCCGCATAGATTACGTCCACATCTTTAAGCACTTGCAGGGCTCTGAGAGTTATGTCCTCAAGATTTCCCACCGGGGTGGGCACAAGATATAGCTTTCCGGTTTCCATCAGTTGCGGAATTTGCGGCGGATGTGCATATACAGCCTGTAAACTGTGTCGCTGTCTTCCTTCCATTCAGGATGGGCCTGGCGGAAGTACTGGACAATTGCCTTGAAGTTAGGCATAGTGTCTATCTCGGTCATCTGGGCGTTGAAAAGCGCAGGGTCCGAATGGAAGAGTTCCCTCACAAACTCAAGCTTGTCGTTGATGCCCATTGTGCCCAGGATATCATCAACATATTCAGCCGGATAGTCGTATTCCCAATCGTACCAGTCCTTGCCTTTCTTCTCTGGATCAGGCTCTGGCTGTTTCTCCTCTTTTTCCTCTATTTCCTCTTCCGGCTCTTCCTCTACAGTTTCCTCTTCCACAACAGGTTCCTCAGCAACATCTTCCTCAGCAACATCTTCCTCTGCAACAGGCTCTTCTATAGGTTCCTCCGGGGTTTCTTCTGCAGGCTCCTCCGGGGCTTCTTCCTCGGGATCGTAGCTGAATTCCTCCTCTTCTTCCTCTTCTGATAAACTGTCTTCAGCGAGTGTTTCGAAGACAGGCTCAGGGGCTTCTCCCGTCTCCGCGGAGGCTATCGTCTCAAAGCCGGATGCCCTTTCGGCGATGGAGTCCACTTTCTCGTCTATGGAGTTCAGGCGGGCGGAAAGATGGTCAACCCTGTCGCTGAGAGAAGAAATCATCTTGGCGATTTCTTCAAGTTTTTCTTCCAGGGCAATTGCCAGACTTTCCTTATTGTCAGCCTGATTCATTTCGTATTGCTTGAGCGTTTCCGCAAGAGCACTCAGCAGTCCCTTTTTCTCTTCCATATTTTTACTAAATTTGTGTATACATTTTGGCGTTACCATACAAATATAATGCAAATCGAGTGAAAAATGAGCTTGCTTTTTTTCCGAGATGCAGCTTATATTTTGCGAATGCTTAAATTTAAGAAAAAATGTTTCTAGAAAGTCCAAAACAGTCTGGTTGGCTAGAGGTTATCTGCGGAAGTATGTTCTCCGGAAAGACGGAAGAGCTTATCCGGAGGCTCAAGAGGGCCAATTTCGCCCATCAGAGAGTGCAGATATTCAAGCCCGGGATAGATGTCCGCTATTCCGAGACGGACGTGGTAAGCCACGAGGGGAAGTCCATCCAGTCTATCAGCGTGGACTCTTCACAGAATATTCTGCTTTATGCCACTGATGTGGATGTGGTTGGAATAGACGAGGTACAGTTCTTCGACGACGGAATAGTGGATGTGTGCAATATGCTCGCCGACAAGGGAGTAAGGGTGATTGTGGCCGGTCTGGATATGGACTATCTGGCAAAGCCTTTCGGGCCTATGCCGGCATTGCTTGCAAGAGCGGAATACATAACAAAGGTACACGCAATCTGCGTAAAATGCGGCCAGCCTGCCCAGCATTCCCACCGTCTGCCTACAGTACAGGGAGCCGGCAAAGACGAGCAGGTACTTCTGGGTGAAATGGACAAGTACGAGCCGCTTTGCCGGCACTGTTTCAACGCCGCCCTCAAAGCTGAGGGCAAGCTCTAGTCTTTATTTCTTGTAGTCGCGCGGAGCGAGCATGTTCTTAGGGCTGAGAGCCTCGTCGAGCTTGGCCTTGGTCATAACCTTCTGCTCGAGAACGATGTCGTAAACGCTGCGTCCGGTCTTCTGTGCCTCCTTGGCAATCTTGGTGCTGGCCTTGTATCCGATGTAAGGATTGAGGGCGGTAACGATACCGATGGAGTTCTTTACCAGATCCATGCAATGCTCAGGGTTGGCTGTGATTCCGTCTACGCACTCTACTCTGAGAGTATTCATTACGTTGCTCATCCAGGTGATGCTCTCTGTGATGCACTGGATAATTACAGGCTCCATAACGTTGAGCTGGAGCTGGCCGGCCTCGGCTGCAAATGCAACGGCGGTGTCGTTTCCGATAACCTTGAAGCAAACCTGGTTGGTAACTTCAGGGATGACAGGGTTAACCTTGCCAGGCATAATGGAAGATCCCGGAGCCTTTGGAGGAAGGTTGATTTCTCCCAGTCCGCATCTTGGGCCGGAAGCCAGGAGACGGAGGTCGTTGGCAACCTTGGAGAGCTTGACAGCCAGCCTCTTTACTGCTCCGTGATAAGCTACATAAGGAGCGGTGTCTGGAGTTGCGGCAACCAGGTTCTTTGCAGGAGCGAAAGGCTCGCCTGTAAGCTCAGCCAGCTTCTTGCAGCAAAGCTTTGTGAATCCAGGAGTTGCGTTGATGCCGGTTCCGATAGCGGTTCCGCCCATATTGATAGCGTAGAGCTTCTTCTTGTTGTATTCGAGGTTCTCGATTTCCTCTTCCAGAGAATCTGCGAAAGCCTTGAATTCCTGGCCGAGAGTCATAGGAACTGCATCCTGGAGCTGGGTTCTACCCATCTTGATAATCTTGTCAAATTCCTTTGCCTTTGCCTTGAAGGAAGCGATGAGGGCCTTAAGGCTCTCTATGAGCTTCTTGTTCATCATCACGATGGTAAGGTGAAGGGCAGTAGGATAAGCGTCGTTGGTGCTCTGCGCGCAGTTGATGTGGTCGTTAGGTGAGCAGAACTTGTAGTCTCCTCTCTCCTTGCCCATAATCTCGAGGGCGCGGTTTGCGATAACCTCGTTTGCGTTCATGTTAACGGATGTTCCTGCTCCGCCCTGAAGCATGTCGATAGGGAAGTCGCAGTGCATCTTGCCGGCGATGATTTCCTTGCAGGCCTTAACGACAGCCTTGGTAATGGTGTTGTCCACAACGCCGAGCTCGTTGTTTGCCTGGATGGCGGCCAGCTTAACATATGCTATAGCCACCACGAAATCAGGATAATCGCACATCCTGATGCCTGAAATTTTGTAGTTGTTGAGCGCTCTCTGAGTCTGAACGCCGTAGTAAGCCTCTGCAGGAACCTTGAGTTCTCCCAAGAGGTCTGATTCAACTCTATATTTCTTAGTTGCCATGTTTTTAAAAATTAAATATGATTTGTTTCTACTTATAATCTTGCGGGTAGACAACAAATATAGTTAAAATTATTTATTTATGTAGCGATAAGAGAAGCAGGCAGTCACGAAATAAACTATGGCCTGGATCCAAAGGGCGATGAATTCCGTGCGGATTACGGAGAAGTCCGCTCCCATGCAGTTGATCTTGATGTAGCCTTCCACGCCGAATGTTCCCGGGAAGATGTATGAGAAATATTTCCAGAAGGCAGGGAAGCTGCTGAAAGGCCAGGTTAGGCCGCTGAGGAATAGCAGTATCACGCTGAAGAAAAGGAACATTACCATACCGGTTTCCCTGTTGCGGATGAAAATGGCCCAGGTCTGGGAGAAGAATATTACGGCCAGAAGGTACGGAAGCAGAAGCCTGTAGATATCCCATGCCGAGGCATAGTGCGGAAGGCCGAACATCCTCGGAACCAGAATGAGAATGTATGCGGATATTATCGAGTAGATAAGGAAATAAGCCGCAGCCTGGCCGATAATGAACCTGTGGACTTTTTTCTCGTGAGGAGCAACATCTTCGCTGAGCTTATGGTTGGCGTTTTCCTCTCTTCTTGTTCCCGTTACCATACCGATGCCAAGGAACAGGAGCTGGTGGATAATCAGAACAAGCACACCCGGAACGAAGAAACTGGCAAAGCCGTTGCCCTCGTTGAAGAGTATATTCATCTTGTTCCTGAGAGGCTCGGCGCTTGTGAGGGCTTCCTGCTCTGTAAGGCCGTCTGCCTGCAGCCTTTCAAGGGATATGTTCTTGTTCTCGGCCAGCATAACATAGTTGCAGGCCATAGCTATGTTCTTGTATATGAAGAATGTAGCCATATTGACATACAGGGATACCGTGGTTTGTTTTCCGGTCTGGATGTCTTTGCTGAATTCCTTAGGGATGACAATGATTCCGTGGATTTCCCTTTTCTTCATCCTGCCGATGGCATCTTCCATATTGACGCAGGACTCCAGGGAAACCTCCCTTGTGGCGTCTATCTTGGAGGCGAAGCTGCGGCTGTAGGATGTTCCGCACTCGTCTATGATTCCAACCGGAATCTCGTCTACGCTTTCGTTGAGGTAAACGGTGCTGTAAAGCAGAGGATAGCCGACGCCGGCTATTATCAGTATAAGCAGCACGCCGCTGTCTGTGAATATGGTCTTGACCTCCCTCCAGGTGATGGCGGTAAGATCGGTGAGCACTTCCTTTATATGAGAAAAGAACTTCATCACTTGGTAGGATAATTGAGTTTAACCATAGCATCCTTTAGCCTTCCCAAAACAAGGAACGGAAGGAAGAAGAAGATGCACATTCCCAGCATATTGATCCACACATCGCCGATGCCGGAATCAAGCATCGCCCACTTAACATATATAAGGTAGTATTGCCTGAGAGGGAACAGCTGGGCGAATCCCTGCATCGGGCCAACCATCATTTCTACAGGGTAGGTCATACCGCACATGCTCATTGCCAGTATGGAGTAGAGAGATGCGGCGCTGAGGGCATCCCTGAGCACAGGGAAAAGACCAATGAAGAACAGTCCCACGGCGTGGGAGGCCAGAACCAGCATCGTGATGTTGAGGGCCATAACCCAGGCCGGTCCCAAAAGCGGGAATCCGAATATCCTGTAGGCAAACACAACGAAAGAAAGACCCAGCAGAATGTAGATCAGGAAGTATGGCAACAGTTTGCCGATCAGGGCGTTGATTATGCTGCCCCCGGCTTTTTCCAGAAGTTCCGGAGTGGTTTTCTGCTTGAGCTCGTAGCCTATGGTGAATACCGTCATCACGATGATGCAAAGGGAAAGAATGCCCGGCCAGATTATGGAAATCAGATAGATTGCATAGCTGCTCCACGGGTTGCAGATGCTGTGCGTGTCTATGGTGATTGGCTGGAGCTGAGGCATAATGTCCGCTTCCGGAACTCCCTTCGCCCTCATGGTTGTCCTTCTGACTCCGGCGTTCAGCACGTTGACCATCTGGTAGAAATTCCTGTAGGCAAGCGTTCCTGCAACCATATAAGCCTCTGTGTAATAGACTGGAACGGTTGGCCTGAGGCCGTTGACCACATTCACGTAGAGGTCTTCAGGAAATTCTATGAAGCCGTAGATTTCTCCTCTCTGCATTGCAAGCCTGGCTTCGTGATAGCTGCCATAACGGTGAGAGATATCGATACCCTGCATTGCCTCCATATTCTTGATGGCGTTGCGGGAAAGATAGGAATTGTCCATGTCCACAACTCCCACCGGAATTCTCTGGGGCAGACCCTGGTACATCAGGCTCACGAAGAAGATGGCGCAGAAGGCAAGTACCAATATGGTGCCGTACAGGTAGATAGGCCTGTTCAGCATTATATTGCCCTCTCTGACAAATACATTGAGGATGCAATTGAGCATATTGGAACTCTTTCTCATAGAGTTTTTCTTTATCGGCGACAGATTATTTTACGATGGCGCTCATGCCTGCCCTGAGGTGCGGAATCCTGGCAACAGGCTTTGCCCTAACCTCGAAAGTCTTGGCGTCGAATTCTCCGCCCGCCTTGGTCGGTTTCCAGGTGGCGTAGGATGCCATAACGTTTATGAAGAAGACCTCAGCCTCGTAAGTGTCGTCTCCGAGAGCAGGAATCCTGACCTTCAGCTTGCTTCCCATCGTGATGCCCTTGAGCATATCTTCCCTGACATTGAAGGAGAACCATACATCGTCGATATCCGTAACGGTCATTATTGGAGCGCCCTGTCCCACAAGCTCTCCAACCTTTGGGAACACTTCCGTAATGACTCCGCTGATAGGGGAAACAAGATTGATTTCGTCTATGTAGGAGTTAACCTGGTCCACGCTTGCGTTTGCTGCATCCACGGCTGCTTGGGCTGCCATACGGTCTTCTGCCTGGGCTCCGTTCTTTGCCAGGTTGTACTGGCTGAATGCGGCCTTTTCAGTTGCCACGGCGGCGTCGTACTGTGCCTTGGCCTCGTCTCTCTTCTGTGCGGAAACAACTTCCTGGCGGTAGAGGTTCTCAACCCTCTCGTAAGACTTGCGGGCAATGTCCACTCCTACCTTGGCTTTCTGCCACTGCTCGAAGGCTCCTTCCACGAGCTCGCTTCTGGCGCTTCCGCTGGCCTTTGCCCTCTGGGCTCTTGCGGCGCGGCTCTGTGCGTTTGCCTGAACGATTTTGGCCTGAAGTTCAGGGCTGTCCAGCTTAACGACTATCTGGCCCTTGGAAACTGTATCCCCTTCCTGGAAGAGGAGAGTTTCCACCCTTCCGGCAACCTTGCCAGAAACCCTGTATTCCCGGGCTTCAACGGTGCCCTGGATGGTCAGTTTCTGGGTGGAGGATGTGAGCCATCCGATAACTACCAAAACGATGATTACAAGAAGCAGTGCTGCCAGTCCAACCAGCAGGCTTATCGTGCTTTGCTCTAACTTCTTCATATCTGTAAATTTTTAATCTTTCTTGATGTTGCTGATACCAACTGCCTTGCGCAGGTAAAGCTCGCAGAGGCGGGCGTCTATCCCGGCGTCGATCTTGTCCGAATTGGCGCTGATCCAGGCGGTCTGTGCGGCAAGAAGGTCGGTGACGCTGATCAGGCCTTCCTTGTAGGAGAGTTCCGCAAGGCGGAGGTTCTCCTCGGCGGCGCTTATGTTACTCTGGGCGGCCTCGAGTTTCTTGTTAGCTTCTCTTACCTTGAAGTTGGCCTGGGTAACCTGGAGGTTAATCAGTTCCTTTGCCTCGTCGATGCGGTGGCCGACCATTCTCTCCTCGCTCTGGGCTGCCCTGAGGGTGTAGATCCTGTCTCCGAAATGGAATATAGGTATTGTGATTGCCACTCCGGCGGTGAACATTCCCTTGAACTTGTTCTCGAATCCGTTAAAGGTGTTCGGATTGGTGGTAAGGTAGTTTACGGAAGCCGCGATGTTCGGAAGGAAGCGGCTGCGCGCAATGTTAACCTGGCTGCGGCTTATTTTGCTGAGGTTCTCCAGTTCCTTGATTTCAAAGCGGTTGTCAATAGCCTGGGCTTTGTTGTATGCGGGATCCAGTTCCTGTGCCTGCCCTTGGGAAATGTCCTCATCTGCAAGGCCGAAGTCTCCGTCCAGATCCAGTCCGCACACTCTGAACAGAGCCATCTTGGAAAGTGCCACTCCGTCCGTTGCCCTGGTAAGCGCCAGGTTGGCTTCGTTGAGCTTTACCTTGACATTAAGAAGGTCTCCCCTTGTAGCCACTCCCTGGTCAATGGCTGCCTGGATGTTTTTTTCCAGCTTGGTCAGGAGTTCCACATAACTTTCCGCAAGTTTCTTCTTGTTAATCAGCGATACGGTTGTCCAGTATGCCTGGTCCACTGAAATTATGAGTTCTTCCTGGCGGTTGTCCGTCTGGAGGCGGGCCATTTCTTCCGTGGTCTTTGCTATGTTGTAGAGTTCCCTGATTTTTCCTCCCAGATAGATTGGCTGGGTGAACCCGATGCCTGCCGCAAAGATGTTGTGCACGTCGTAGGTAAGCTCGCTCTTAGGCAGATAGGCGTATTGCTTCCACTGGATTTTCTCCGGGTTGGTCTTGGGGTTGAACGGAACTCCGTCCGCATCCAGGGGAACAGGCTGGCCGTCGATAACGGTCCATTTGTTGGAAATCTGGTCTGCGGTAAAGCCGAAGCTTCCGTCGGCCATCTTGGTGCCTACGGGAAGAAGTGCATCTTCGCTGAGCAAAGAAATATTCTTCTGGTTCCAGGTATAGGTTCCAACGGCCTGGAAACTTGGCAGGAACTGCGTGAAGGCGGCCTTGCGGAGATTCTCCGCGGCGTTGATCCTTTCCTGGGATACTTTCAGGCTTTTGGAGTTCTGGAGAGCGAACTCCTCGTATTCCTTAAGCGTGTATGTCTGCCCCCAGAGGGATGCTGCAACAAGCAGACAGAGCGCAACCGATATGCTTTTTTTCATGGCGGTCAGTTATTTTCTATGAGCTTTGGAGTAACGTCTCCGCAGCTGAAACAGCCCTTGTGACGCCCTTCAAGGTTTAGTGCGGCATAGTGGGCCTGAATCTTTTTCAAATCTTCTTTCGGATTGTCGGAAACAACAAATCTTATTCCAGTTCCGACTTTTTTTGTCCTGTAATCGAAATAGCCCAGATATACAGGAACGTTGCACGCTTTGGCAATGGTCAGAAAGCCCATTTTCCACTTGTCGGTTTTCTTGCGCGTTCCTTCCGGGGCTATTGCCAGGTGCATTTTTTCAGAGTTCTTCAGGGCCTGGATGTTTCTGAGAGCCACATTGGCGCCTTTAGTGCGGTCTACCGGAATCGCACCCATCTTCCTGAGCAGCCATCCCAAAGGCCAGAAGAAGAACTCTTTCTTTATCATTATGTTGGGAGTTCCTCCCATAGAAGTGTAACCGGCCCAGGCAACAACAAAGTCCATCACGGAAGTATGGGGAACTCCAAGGACAATGCATTTGTCCTCGGGGGCGGCGCTTCCTTCTGCAGTCCAGCCCATCCATTTCAAAAGCCGTTTGCTGAATTTCAGCCTGAAGCTCATACCCGTAAAATGTTTCTATGAGTCCGCTGCGGCCCTGTCTTCCATAATTACCTCTTCCCTCAGGTTCTTCATTATGAAGTCCTGGCGGAACGGGGTGTTGTTGCCCATGTAGAACTCGAGTATCTCGTGAGTAGGATCTTCCTTGTAGATGTGTACTGTATCAAGCCTCATGTCGTCGCCGATGAAATTCTCGAACTCCTTGTCCGAGATTTCTCCAAGGCCTTTGAAACGGGTTACTTCAGCGCTCTTTCCAAACTCCTCTATGCCCTCCAGTTTTTCCGCCTCGCTGTAGCAGTAGCGCACGTCGAAGGAATTGTCCTTCTTCTTCCTGCGCACCCTGAACAGCGGAGTCTGGAGAATGAACAGATGGCCTCTTCTTATGAGTTCCGGGAAATACTGGATGAAGAAGGTGAGCATCAGCATCCTGATGTGCATTCCGTCCACATCGGCATCGGTGGCTATCACCACACGGTTGTAGCGCAGGTTCTCGATGTCTTCCTCGATATCCAGGGCTGCCTGCAGGAGGTTGAGTTCCTTGTTGTTATTGTCGTAGATAACCTTCTTGGAACTGCCGTAGGTGTTCATTGGCTTTCCCCTGAGGGAGAATACCGCCTGGGTGTCTGCGTTCCTTGCCTTGGAGACGGTTCCGCTTGCGGAATTTCCCTCGGTGATGAATATGGTGGTCTTCTCCGCCAGAGGGTTGTTCTTGTCAGTATAGTGAATCTTGCAGTCCCTGAGCTTTTCGTTGGAAATCATTCCCCTTTTGCGGCGCTTGCTCTTGAGGATATCCGCAATCTCCTTCCTTTCCTTCTCGCTGGCGTTGATCTTTTTCTGCATCGCATCGGCGATGAGCGGATTCTTGTGAAGATAGTTGTCCAGCTCGGAAGCCAGGAAGTTGCCGATGAATGTCCTGATAGGGATACCTCCGCGTTCTTCGGTATCGGTGAGTTTGGAGTTGAGGAATGTCTTGGTCTGGTTTGCAAAGCCAGGCTCGCCGACTCTTATGGCGATGGCGGCAACTATGCCTTCCCTTACGTCCTTAGGGTCGTAGTCTTTCTTGAAGAAGTCCTTTACGGTTTTTCCCACAGCCTCCCTGAAGGCACTAAGATGGGTTCCTCCGTGGTAGGTGTTCTGGCCGTTGACAAAGGAATAGATATCCTCCCCGCCCTCGCTGCTGTGAGTGATAACCACTTCTATGTCGTGGCCTTTCAGATGGATAGGGGAATAGAGAGGAGCCTCCGTCATATTGTCGTTGATAAGGTCCAGAAGGCCGTTCTTGCTGCAGTAGGTGGTCTTGTTGAAATGGATGGTCAGACCTGTGTTCAGGTACGCGTAGTTCTTGAGCATACCGTCTATGTACTCCAGCTTGTAGGAATAGTTCTCGTACAGTTTAGGGTCTGCAGTGTATCTGATAAGGGTTCCGTCCTTTTCGTCGCAGTTCTTGATGTCTCCCTCTTTCTTGAGTTCACCTTCCTCAAAGTAGGCCCACTTGCTCTTTCCGTCTCTCCAGCTCTGGGCGTAGAACTTTGTGGAGGTGGCGTTCACCGCCTTTGCTCCAACGCCGTTCAGTCCCACGGATTTTCCGTAGGCGTCAGAGCCGTACTTTCCGCTGGTGTTGATCTGTCCCACGGAAACCACGAGGCTGTCCAGCGGTATGCCTCGGCCATAGTCCCTGACCGTGACTTCCTTGGTTTCCTCGTCCAGGGTAATGTCCACGGTCTTTCCGAAGCCCATGTTGAACTCGTCTATGGCGTTGTCCACTATCTCCTTGAAAAGCACATAGATACCGTCGTCCTTCTCGCTGCCGTCTCCCAGCTTGCCCAGGTACATTCCCGGCCTTTTCCTAAGATGCTCGTGCCAATCCCAGTGCTGGATGTCCTCACTGCCGTATCCCTTGTTTTTCTTCTCTTCCTTACTCATCGGTGACTGATAATATCGTTATTTCATTTTTGCAAGTGCCGCATTCAGGTTCCTCAACGCTGCAGACGGATCGTTGTAGATAAGCGGTCCGGTGCAGCATCCGCCTTCGCAGGCCATAACCTCCAGGAACGGGGAAGGAGCCTTGGTTGTCTTTGCGATACCCCTAAGCAGGGCAATGTTCTTCTTGTCAAGATTTGCAATGGCCGTAGCCTTTAGCTGCTCGTCCCTGAGGATATACTTCACAGCTCCAATCACGCCGCCGGTCTGGGCGAACCCGTGGGCTGCCTTGTAGCTTCGGACTTCCGGAACAAATGACGGAATAGTCTCAAAGTCAATGTGAAGGCCTGCAAACACGCTGCCGATTTCCTCAAAGGTGATAGCAATATCCGTATCAGGATTGTCCCTTACCTCCTTTTTCTTGGCAAGGCAAGGTCCTATGAACACAACCTTTGCGTCCGGGTATTTCTTCTTGGCAATCTTTGCCGTGTAGAACATCGGGGAACCTGTAGAAGAAACATAAGGCGCCATTTCCGGAACATGCTTTCTCACAAGCTCGATCCAGGAAGGGCAGCAGCTTGTTGTCATAAAAGGCTGGCCCTCGGCGATCTTTTCCTGAAGCTCCGCAGCCTCGTTTGCAGTTGTCTCCATTGCGCCCTGGGCCACTTCAATCACGTCCTTGAATCCAAGAGACTTGATTGCCCCGTAAACCTTTTCGGTCGGAACTCCCTGGAACTGTGACAGTATGGCAGGAGCCACTATGGCCACCATTTCCTGTCCTTCTTTCAGGCCCTGGAGTACGTCGAAGATCTGGCTGACTTCGAAAATGGCTCCGAACGGGCAGGCATTCAGGCATTTTCCGCAGTAGATGCACTTGCTCTCGTCTATATGCTCTATGCCGTTCTCGTCCTTTGAGATGGCTTTCAGCGGGCAGGCTTCTTCGCAAGGTACCGGGATGTACACGATTGCGTGGTAAGGGCAGCTCTGCTGGCATTTTCCGCAGCTGATGCAAAGGTCGTGGTCTATTTCAGCCTGTCCCTGCTTGTTGAAGAAAATCGCCTGTTTAGGGCAGTTCATGTAGCAGGTTCTGGCCACGCATCCGCGGCAGAGGTTTGTAACTTCGTAATTGGTTTTCACGCAGGAGGAGCAAGCTTCGTCTATGACGCACATAAGGTTTGGCTTGCGGTTAGGGTCCTTCCTGCTTAGGGCTTCCTTGGCATAGTGCGAAAGCGGAGTCAGTTCGTCATCCTCGTCATACATGTCGAATCCCATCAGAGGGAAGCTCTTGTATCTCCAAACGGCCCTTTCCTTGTGGATGCAGCATCTTCCGAGCACCTTCTGGCCTCTCTTCGGGCTGAGGTTTATCGGAAGGCGGTCTATCTCCTCCACAAGCCTGTCTTCTTTCCACAGTTCCACCAGCTTTGCCAAAAGGGCCTGGCGGACTATCATCACGTTGTTTGCAAATGCCATATTATAAGGTTGTTATTTTGTCATTACGGCGTTCCATACCGCTGTGCGGAGCGTTCCCTTGGTGTCGTCCTGGTCATACTCCCAGTACATAAGTCCCAGCATACCTTTCTGGCGCACCCACGCTCCCTTGGCTGCAATACTCTTAGGGTTGTCGTAACCCATATAGAACACTCCCTGCATAGTTTCCACGTAAGGGCAGTTGGCGGTAGCGTCCCACTTGTTTCTCCTGTACTTCTTGGCATCCATGGTGAGGATGCTCTTGTATGAAACTGCGGTAGGGGAAGTGCTGAATGAATGTCTTCCGTAGAAAGGAACTCCAAGAACGAGCTTGTTAGGCTTTACTCCCGCATTCAGGTATGCGTTAACCGCACGGTTGCAGTCTCTGTAGGCCCTTGTGTCTGACAGTGCGGAGTGATGGTGAGGTGCCTCGTCCAGGTCGTAGGTCATTATGTTGACATAGTCCACATACTTGTCCATCTCCTTGATGTCAATATAACGGTAGCCTCCGGTAACGGTCTGCTTGTCAAAGCAGTATCCGGCGTATGAAATTTCGTATTTGTCTCCGAAGGTTTCGCGGAGCTTCTTTACAAGCTTTACATAGTTGTCGGTATCGCAGCTCACGTCGCAGGCCGCTCCGCTCCAGCTCAGGCCAGGGAACTCCCAGTCCAGGTCTATTCCGTCTATGCCCCATTCTTCCATGAAGGCAACGCAGTCATCGGCGAACTTCTGCATATTCTCATCGCTCTTGCAAAGTGCGGAGAAGCTTCCGCCCTGCCTGTTGTTTGAGTTTGCCACTCCGTGAGTGAAGCTGAGGCAAATCTTGAGGTTAGGGTAGGTCTTCTTCAGGTTCACGATATTCTGGAATCTTGTCTTGCTGCCCTGAAGGTCGAACTTCTGGTAAATGCCGTCCACCATATAAAGCTCTGCGAACGCGTAGTTTATGTGGGTAAGCACGGTAGGGTCCGGAATCAGGCTTCCGTAATATGTCACGTATGCGGTAACGTGCCTTCCGTCATCTATGCGGGCATTAGGGGCAACCAGTGGCTCGCTGATAGGTGGGTCCACTTCTTCAACCGGTGTCGGCTTGGTTGGTTCAACAGGTGAATCTTCTCCATCAAGTCCGTTTCCGCCTCCTCCGCAGGAGGTCAGCATCATTGCGGCGATTGCCCAAACGGGCAGAATTCTGAACATTTTCATATCGCAAAATAA
Source organism: Bacteroidales bacterium (assembly GCA_017550655.1). Classification (GTDB taxonomy): domain Bacteria; phylum Bacteroidota; class Bacteroidia; order Bacteroidales; family UBA932; genus Egerieousia. Next base: position 763,024 of record JAFZOK010000013.1, read on the forward strand.
TTTTTTGTCAGACCAAATTTTCCTTCAAACCCCAAATTTAACAAATTCCGTGCAAAGCACGGAAAGATTTTACCGGAAAACAAAGTACACGGCTCCAATCAGCAGGCAGAATGCTATCAGATGATTATAGTTGAAGTTCTGCGTCTTGAAGAAAATCAGGGTAAACACCACGAATACCAGTATGGAAATCACCTCCTGGATTACCTTGAGCTGAACAAGTGAGAACGGGCCTCCGAGATCTTTGAACCCGATCCTGTTTGCCGGTATCATAAAACAGTACTCGATAAAGGCTATTCCCCAGCTGATCAGTATGATGCCGGCCAGTCCCCATTTCGGGAGAAGGGTGTTTGTCTTGAATTTCAGCTGGCCGTACCAAGCCAGTGCCATGAAACTGTTGGATACCACCAGCAGCAATATTGTAAGCAACGCTTTGCCCATATTTTATCCTTAGATTAAAACCGGGCGCAAATATATCAAAGAATCAGATTCGTTGTCGCGATAAAAATCAACTTCTCAAGGAGTCATCACAGCGTTCCATACGGCAGTTCTCAGGGTGCCCTTGGCATCGTCTTCATCATAAGACCAGTACATAAGGCCCAGCAGGCCTTTCTGGCGGATCCAGTCTCCTTTTATCGCGATGCTTTTTGGATTGTCATATCCCATAAAGAACACGCCCTGCATTGTTTCCACGTAAGGGCAGTTGGCCGTAGCGTCCCACTTGTTGCGGCGATATTTTTTAGAATCCATATTAAGGATTTTCTTGTATGAAACTGAAGTCGGGGATGTGCTGAAGGAGTGTCTTCCGTAGAATGGAATTCCGAGAACAATTTTTTTGGGAGAAACTCCTGCATTCAGGTATGCTTTCAGGGCGCGGTTGCAGTCGCTGTAAGCTCTTGTGTCAGATAGGGCTGACTGGTGGTGGGGGGCCTCGTCAAGGTCGTAAGTCATTACGTTGACGTAATCCACGTATGGGTCCATTGCCGCAATGTCGTTGAATATGTATCCGCCGTTGGAAGGATACTTGTCCATGCAGTAGCCGCAGTATGAAATGGTGTACTTAGTTCCGAGCACCTCCCTTAACTTCTTGACGAGCTTGACGTAGTTGCCGGTATCGCAGCTAACGTCTGAAGCGGCTCCGCTCCAGCTCAGGCCAGGGAACTCCCAGTCCAGGTCAATTCCGTCGAGATTGTAATCCTGAAGGAATTGCAGGCAGTCGTCGGCGAACTTCTGCATATTCTCCTCGCTTTTGCAAAGCGCTGAGAAGCTTCCTCCCTGCCTGTTGTCCGAATTCTCCACAACGTGCGAGAAAGCTATGCATATCTTGAGGTTAGGATAGGTCTTTTTCAAATCCACGATATTCTGAAACCTCTTCTTGCTTCCCGAAAGGTCGAATTTCTTGTAAACTCCATCCACCATATAAAGTTCGGCAAAAGCGTAATTGATGTGAGTTACTACGGTGGGATCCGGAATCAGGCTTCCGTACCATGTCACGTATGCTGTTACATGCCTTCCGTCATCGATACGCGTCTTCGGGGCTACAATTGGCTCGCTGATAGGAGGATCCACCTCTTCAACCGGTTTTACCGGTTCCGGATCCAGAGGTTCATCCGACTTGTCGCTTCCTCCCCCGCAGGATATGAGCATCATAGCGGCAATTGCCCAAACGGACAGATGTCTGAGTATTTTCATAATTCAAACTTTTTTTGTCCTCTATCCCTGGCCCTGGCTTTTCGGGGTCTGTCCCTTGACGGCCGGGGAGATGTTCAAGGTACGGCTGTAGGTGAAAGTCTTCCTGTCCGAAACTATGATTTTTCCCTCAGCGATTCTTAATGTGAGAAGTCCTCTCTCGTATTCCTTTGTTCCACCGTTTCTAAGCAGTTCCGGAAGGTGCGGCCCGTTGTCTTCCAGAAGAGCATCCCTGACTTCATCCGGTATTTCCAGAATGAACCTGACTCTTCCGTTCTGGTCGCACACCTGTATGCCTATATCGGTGAGCACGAACAAGTTGCCCTTGGAGTCAAAAGCCATGGGACCTTTTGAAACAGGAGCGTTGCCGTATGAATGCAGCCAGTAGAATCTCTGTTCACTGAAATATGGAGAACGTGAGGTGTTGCTGTCTGAATTATTGCAGATAGCCTGCCAGAGGCAGTTGGTTTCTTTCTCTGTATAATCCAGGCTTTTTTCCAGAACCATGAAGCTGTTATCCGGATAATAGGCAGCATAGACAATGGTAGATTCTGAACGATGGTTGCCTCTTTCTAAAGTAGAGCAAGTGATTTCAATGATAGACGGTTTGGTCATGTCTATTTCTTTTTCCTCTACCCATTCTTCATCAGCGACAAGATACTTGTCCAGAAAGTCATTCTTGGAAATTCCGGCCTTGATTGGTTCAGGGTAATCTCTCCAGAGCCAGACCATTACATCTTCGAAGATTTCTGCGGAGCGCTTTACGGAATGGTAGCCGTCGCTCCAGTCGTACTTGGTGTCATATCCTGCAAAGTCCAGGGCGGTGGACAGCATCTGGTTGGCTTCGTACCAGTGACCGAAGGTGGCGTTCCAGACATCGTTGCTTCCGTCCTGGAGGAAAATCCTGAGCGGCTTCGGCTCGCATTTTCTTACAAACATCTGAAGGTCATTTCCGCCTCTCATTGAGACAAATGTTCCCACTCCGCTGAACACTCTGCGGAAGAGGTCAGGCCTCTGCCAGGCAGCGTTGAAAGCCGCTATTCCCCCGCTGGAAAGTCCGAAGATAGAGTGGTCGTCCGGATCTTTGGAAATGCTTACTCCAGCCTCTTTCTCAACAAACGGAATTATCTCTGTCTCAAGGAACTCTGCAAATCGTCCGTCTGTAAAGTCAAACTCGTTGGAACGGTTGTAGCGGATTACATTTCCGTCTTTTCCCTTGATGACTCCCGGCTGGACGAAGATGCCGATGGTAACGGGCATTTTTCCCTCGGCGATGAGTTTGTCAAAGACCTTTGGAGCATTGCAGAGAATGCCGTCCAGACCAATGTACAGGCAGGCAGGTTTCTTTCCGTCATACTGCTGAGGAATGTAAACCTGCAGGTTTCTCTCCGTTCCGGGATATAGCTCTCCGTCCGTCTTGTAGTCCATAGATACGATTTTTCCCTGTCCCATTGCTGAGGTAAAACTTAACAGAGAAGCCATTATGGCCAGAAAGAATCTAAAGAACTTCATATAACAACCTCCTTTTCTTAAATTCAAAGATAATGAAATCTTTGCTATAATTTCTTCCTGCCGGATAAAGTATTGATATAGAGAGGAATATAAAAACATACCCCCGGCGGTTAGCTAGGGGTATGTTTGCTTAATTTGTTGGTAATCAGCAATTTAAGTGGCAGTTACTTTTCGAATCTCTGGTTGAGAAGCTCCATCATCTTGATTACGGAGTAGGAGATTCTTGTACCAGGGCCGAAGATAGCGGCTGCACCGGCCTTGTAGAGAGCGTCATAGTCCTGGGCAGGGATAACTCCGCCGGCTACAACTATGATATCCTCTCTTCCGAGTTTCTTCAGTTCGTTGATGATCTGAGGAACCAGGGTCTTGTGGCCTGCTGCCAATGAGGAAACGCCAACGATGTGGACGTCGTTCTCCACTGCCTGCTTAGCGGCCTCGGCAGGAGTCTGGAACAGAGGTCCCATATCCACGTCGAATCCGCAGTCTGCATAACCGGTGGCAACAACCTTTGCACCGCGGTCGTGACCGTCCTGTCCGAGCTTGGCAACCATGATACGAGGCTGGCGGCCTTCCTTCTTGGCGAACTCGGCAACCATCTTCTTTGCCTTCTCGAACTCGCTGTCTTTCTTGACCTCAGATGAGTAAACACCTACATTCATACGGATCTTTGCTGTGTATCTTCCTACTACCTCTTCGCAAGCGTCAGAGATTTCTCCCAGGGATGCCCTTGCCTTTGCAGCCTCAACTGCAAGAGCGAGGAGATTGCCCTTCTTGGTTTTAACGCACTCGGTGATAGCAGCCAGACACTGTTTAACTTTCTCGTTGTCTCTTGTCTTGTACAGTTTCTCCAGACGTGCAACCTGCTGCTGGCGAACCTTGGTGTTGTCGATATCCAGAATCTTGATAGGATCCTCGTGAGCAAGCCTGTACAGGTTAAGTCCGATGATGCTCTCCTCTCCGGAGTCGATTCTTGCCTGCTTTCTTGCAGCGGCTTCCTCGATTCTCAGCTTAGGAATACCGGACTCGATAGCCTTTGCCATACCGCCGAGTTTCTCGACTTCCTGGATATGTCCCCAAGCCTTGTGAGCCAGCTCGTTGGTCAGGCTCTCGATGTAGTAGGAACCAGCCCAAGGGTCGATTGAACGGCAAACCTGGGTTTCCTGCTGGATGTAGATCTGGGTGTTTCTCGCGATACGTGCGGAGAAGTCCGTTGGCAGGGCGATAGCCTCGTCCAAAGCGTTGGTGTGCAGGCTCTGGGTGTGTCCCAGTGCGGCTCCCATAGCCTCGATACAGGTTCTTGCAACGTTGTTGAAAGGATCCTGCTCTGTAAGGCTCCATCCTGAAGTCTGGCAGTGGGTTCTGAGGCTGAGGCTCTTAGGGTTCTCGGGGTTGAACTGCTTGACGATCTTTGCCCAAAGCATTCTGGCGGCCCTCATCTTTGCAATCTCCATGAAGTGGTTGGTTCCGATTGCCCAGAAGAAGGAAAGTCTTGGAGCGAACTTGTCTACAGGAATGCCTGCCTTGATACCGGTACGGAGATACTCCAGACCGTCTGCAAGGGTGTAGGCCATCTCGATGTCGTTGGTTGCACCTGCTTCCTGCATGTGGTAACCGGAAATGGAGATGGAGTTGAACTTAGGCATATACTGTGAGGTGTAGGCGAAGATGTCGCCGATGATTCTCATACTGAACTCAGGAGGATAGATGTAGGTGTTACGCACCATGAACTCCTTGAGGATGTCGTTCTGGATGGTACCAGCCATTTCCTCGAGCTTCACTCCCTGCTCCAGACCTGCCACGATGTAGAAGGCCATGATAGGAAGAACGGCTCCGTTCATTGTCATTGATACGGACATCTTTCCAAGAGGAATCTGGTCGAAGAGGATCTTCATGTCCTCAACGGAGCAGATACTTACACCAGCCTTTCCGACATCGCCGACAACTCTTGGGTTATCTGCATTGTATCCTCTGTGGGTAGGGAGGTCGAACGCTACTGAAAGACCTTTCTGTCCTGCAGCCAGGTTCCTTCTGTAGAATGCGTTGGACTCTTCTGCGGTGGAGAAACCTGCGTACTGGCGTACAGTCCAAGGTTTCTGAACGTACATTGTGCTATAAGGTCCTCTCAGGAAAGGAGCCACACCTGCAGCGTAGTGCAGATGCTCCATCTTCTCAAGGTCTTTTGCGGTGTAGTTGGTCTTAACCGCAATCTTTTCAGGGGTATTCCAAAGAACTTCCTTCTTTGCTGCACCCTTCTTTGCTGCAGGCTTTGCAGCTGACTTATATACTAAATCGTTGAATTTTGGACGCATAACTTTTCCTCCCCTTATTTGATAAGTTTTTCCTGGTAAGCCTTCAGTGTCTCGAGCACGTTGCTGCGTACACTGATGAAGTTCTCTATACCCTTTGCAATCAGATCGTTCTTGCATTCAGGGTCTCCGGCTACAACTACGATTCCCTTCTTGCCCACGATCTTGGCAATCTGAGGAACCTCAACTGCATACTCGTCGTCTGAAGAGCAGGCTACGATGATGTCTGCCTTAGCCTTGAGGGCTGCCTTTGCTCCTTCCTCAGGAGAGTTGAAGCGGTTGTTGTCAACTACCTGGAATCCGGCTACTGCAAAGAAGTTGCAGGCGAACTGTGCCCTTGCGCGGCACATTGCCAGGTTTCCGTAGGTAACCATAAACGCCATCGGACGTTTCTTGGCCTTGTCTGTCTTGAACCTGAGTTCCTCGAAAGCCATGGCGCCTCTGTAAACCTCCAGAGGACGGCCAACCATTCCGGCCTTCTTCTTAGGAGCGGCCTTGCGGGTTACGGTCTTCTTGGTAACTTCCTTCTCCACAACCTCTGTGAAGTTAGGGAACTGGTTGGTTCCAAGGAGAGTATCCCTTCTGGTCGCGATATTGGAATCTCTCTTCAGCGATGTCTCCTTGATGCTGTCCTGGATCTTTTCTGCCTTGAATGCCTCGACATATCCGCCGGCCTTCTCGATAGAGTTGAACAGATCCCAGGAAGCCTTTGCAACTGCATCGGTGAGCTCCTCGATGTAATAGGATCCTGCACCCGGGTCAACTACCTTGTTGAAGTGGCTCTCGTCCAGAAGCAGGCTCTGCACGTTACGCGCAATTCTGTTGGAGAACTCGCCAGGCTTCTTGTAAGCGTGGTCGAAAGGAAGGACTTCCATTGAGTCAACTCCTCCGATTGCTCCACTCATTGCCTCGGTGGTATCTCTCAGCATATTTACGTAAGGATCGTAAACCGTCTGGTTCCAGGCGCTTGTAACAGCGTGAACCTTGATCTTGCAGCTGTCTTCCTTCTTTGCCCCGTAAGCCTTTACGATATTGGCCCATAGCAGTCTTGCTGCACGGAACTTGGCAATCTCCATAAAGTAGTTGCCGCTGATGGATACGGTGAACTTGATTCTCTTTGCAGCCTCGTCAACCTTCACACCGGCATCCTGTAGGAGGTTCAGGTACTCGCTGCCCATATTCATTCCGTATGCCAGTTCCTGGGTGATGGTGCTTCCCGCATCGTTGAAAGCGTATGAATAAACTCCAACAACCGTTATGTGAGGGAAGTCCTTTACAAGCTCGATGGCCTTTACCAGAAGTTTTGCAGCATCTGCCTTGCTCCAGACTCCTGTTGCGTTCATCTCCTTCAGAGGGTCGTAGTCGAAAGATGCCCTGATAGCGGAAGCCTTGGTGCCCTTCTCCTTTGCCACTGCGATGAAGTTCTTCAGGACAGACAAGTCCTTGCATCCCTTGAAGTTAACCTCGACAGCCTTGAGCTCGATGCCGTTCAGAAGGGCTTTCATGTCTGCCTTGAGAACTTTCTCTGTCTGGCTAAGGTCGAATCCCGGAGCGGTAACTCCCTTCATCATGCCGTCAAGAGCCAAAGCGTTGGCTGCCTTGAAATCCTTTCCGACTGCATAGTCCTGCCTGATCAGCCAGTTGTTGTCGTCTTTGGTGCCTCTTACAAAAGGAAACTCTCCGGCCTTTCCGCCCACTTCCTTTAGACCCTTCAGGTCCTCGGCGCGGTAATAAGGCTGCACGGAGAAACCTTCCATTGTTCTCCATACGAGCTTCTTCTGATAATCGGCACCCTTCAAATCCTTGATTATAGCATCCTCCCATACCTGCTTGGGAACGGGAGGAAACTCAGTAAATAATTTCTCTGCCATATTATTACTGTTGTTTGATAGGTGTATTATTGTTTAATGTTAATTCTTATGAGGCATCGGCTATGGCTCAGCGATGACTTTATAATAGACAACAAATATAACATTTATTCTTGTACTTTGTAAGTCGCGGATATATTAAACCTCAAATATTTTTAACCGAAAGACTATGCGTGAAAATTTGGAGATAAAGGTTTTTTTCATACCTTTGCACCCCGCTAAAGAAAAAGGAGGTGGTATAAAGCATGATTATCGTTCCAATCAAGGACGGCGAGAACATAGAGAGAGCATTAAAGAAGTTTAAGAGAAAGTTCGAGAAGACTGGCATCATCCGCGAGCTCCGCGACCGCAAGACTTTTGAGAAGCCTTCAGTCAGGAAGCGTGCGCAGCTGATGAAAGCTATCTATGTAAAGCACCTTCAGACTAGCGAGGAATAATCCTGGCGCTTTTGCAAGCTTAGAGAGGGATGGACATCAGTCCGTTCCTCTTTTTCGTTATATTTGCAATGTATGGGATGCCTCAGCGATTTCACTGATTACCTCAAGGTCAGGAAGAGATATTCTCCCCGCACCGTAAAACTCTACAGCGATGCCGTGGGGGATTTCCTCCGCTATGCCCTCCCAGAAAGGCAAAACGAGGCAACATCCGCCATTCCTGACAATGAGATTCTGGAAGTTCTTCGATTCCAGATTATCCGCGGCTATGTTTCCAATATGATGGACAAGTCTTTGGATGCCAGAACAGTAAATCTTCATCTGAGTGCCCTGAGCACCTTCTGCAACTACCTTGTCAAGCAGCAAAAGCTCCCGTCCAATCCCGTCAAGGGTATAGTCCGCCCTAAAGAGAAAAAACGGCTTCCGTCTTTTTTCACCCCGGAGGCCCTGAAAGAGTATTTTGACAGCCCTGTTTCCGATGACTATCCTTCTGCTAGAAACAGGATGATCGTGACCCTTCTCTTTGCTACCGGTCTCAGGCGGGCAGAGGCGGCAGGGCTGAGGACAACAGACATAGACCTTTCCCGGCGCACCATCAGCATCATCGGAAAAGGCAACAAGCAGAGGCTCATTCCGACAGTTGACTCCCTGGCAGAGAAAATCGGTGACTATCTTGCTCAGCGACAGGCTTTCCTGGAAGAGCAGGGAGTCTCTGACTCAGGTTATTTCTTCCTTACTGATAGGGGAAAGCCCTCTTACGTGGAGTTCATTAACAGAATTGTCAAGAGTGAGCTTTCTTCCATCAGTATTTCCGGCAAGAAGACTCCGCACACTCTCCGTCACAGTTTTGCCACGGCTCTGCTCAACGACGGGGCAGACCTCAATAGTATCAAGGAAGCCCTTGGGCATTCCAGTCTTGCCGCTACCGAGGTCTATACCCACAACTCCTTTGAGAAACTGAAGGAAGTTTACAAAACCGCCCATCCAAGGGCCAGGAAATAAAAGACAAATCAAAAACAACAATTAATATGAAAAGGATTCTCATAATTGCAATTCTGGCATTATTCGCTACCGCTTCATTTGCCCAGACCACTCAGAAGCAAGCCCTCAAAAAGGTTTATGACGAAGATATCAATCCGCTTGAGCAGATAGACAAGGCTGTTGCAAAAGCCAAGGCAGAAGGCAAATACGTAATTTGCCAGCTAGGCGGCAACTGGTGCCCGTGGTGCCTAAGGTTCGCCGATTTCATCACAAAAGACGCAGATATCAGCAAACTCATCGGCGACAACTTTGTTTATATCCACGTGAACTACAACCCGAGAATGGCCAAGAGCAAAGACGAAGCTGTTGTCAAGCAGGCAAATGCCCTGATGAAAAGGCTCGACAACGCCGGCCGATTCGGGTATCCTGTTTTCATTGTGCTTGACAAAGGCGGCAAAGTCCTTCATATCCAGGACTCCAGCTTCCTTGAAGAAGGAGAAGGCTACAACAAGGACAAAGTGATCCGTTTCTTCAAGAACTGGACTCCAAAAGCCGTTGGCAAATAATGAAAGACAACACTCAAGCAGATAAGTATAAAGACCGTGCGCTGGGTTGTATGGTTGGCGGGGCCGTGGGAGACGCCCTGGGCTATGCCATTGAGTTTGACAGCTGGCAGGACGTTGAGCGCAAGTTCGGTCCTCGTGGAATTACCCGTTATCAACTTGACAGATGGGGTGTTGCCCGTATCTCAGATGACACCCAGATGTCTCTTTTCACCGCCGCCGGCATTCTTCTGGGAATGACCAGAGGCTATATGAGAGGCATTATGGCTCGCATAGATACCTATTGCCACTGGACATATCTGGACTGGCTCCACACGCAGCAGTGGACTGCCAGAAAAGAAGACGAGAGAGTTGATTCCTGGCTGATGGATATTCCCCAGCTCTACTCAAGGCGCGCTCCCGGCAACACCTGTCTTACCGCCCTGATGGCTTTAGAGAAAGACCAGACTCCGCTCAACGACAGCTGCGGCTGCGGCGGCGTGATGCGCACAGCACCGCTTGCCATTCTTGATTTCCTCCACAGCTATGCTTCCGGAGATATACTTTTTTGCGATATGTGTGCCGCTGAGGCAGCCAGGCTGACTCACAAGCATCCGCTTGGTTTCATTTCTTCCGCTCTTCTCAATCACATTCTGACCAGGATTCTGGGTGGATATGCGGATGGTGAAGACCGCCAAGACCTGCTTGCTTCCCTAATACAAAAGGCCGCGGAAGAGATTGGTTCAATACAGTCTGCTCCAGACGATAACAAGGCCTACAAAGAACTCTGGCCTAATCATATAGCCACCCAGCAGGACATAATCAATAAGGCCATAGACCTTGCCGGAGGAGACACTCCAGACCACACAGCCATTGAGTCCATCGGCGGCGGCTGGACCGGCCACGAAGCTCTTGCCATTGCGGTTTACAGCGCGGTCAAGCATTGCGCTTCTTTTGAAGACGCAATCATAAGCAGCGTCAACCACTCCGGAGACAGCGACTCCACCGGTGCAGTCTGCGGCAACATCATAGGCTGTCTTCTTGGCCGCAGTGCAATTCCGGCCCACTTTACCCAGAACCTGGAGCTTTTAGACATCATAGAAGAAATTGCCACAGACCTTTACACCGGCTGCATAATCAGCGATCACGATCCTGTAGACACTCCCGAAAAACAACGCTGGGAGCAAAAGTACTGCCACTTCCGCTATCCTCATAAGCGCTGAGTTGAATCTATGAATTCAGGCAAATGAGCCTGAATTTTTTCTTTGACAAAACTTGTCAAATCGGCCTTGTATCTTTGCCATTGACTCAAGATGGGGCTCTCCTTCTTGAACAAATTACTTATTCCTTATTATTTAACGTTATGCTTTACGATTTATTAGCTTTTTTCTATGAGAAGGCTGACGACAAGAAATGCCGTTACTGCGTGCCTTTGGGATTTGTTGGTTATTCTGCTTTGGAAGGATTCAACGAGGATCCTGATTCTACCGATGGTTACACCGATTACATCTTGCGTAATGCTCAATATGACGATCTGGTACGTCTTGTTCAATGGCCCTATGAAAGTGAGCTCAACGATGTTTACTCTTCTGACAAGCTCTTTGAAAGGATTGAAGTAAGAGCCTCGGAACTTGATGTTCTTGATGATGATGGAACTATTGGGGCAAGAGGAGTAACGATATCCGAAGTCTTTGTGCAATTCGAGGAAACCGCGCCATCTAGCCCTGTTGTTTTCTATAATGCTGTATTTGAAAATATAAAGAAGAATACCAAGCGGTTTAAAGTGCCACTCAAAAAACTGAAGAATTATTTTGGCGTGCTCACGATGTTTGAAGTGATGGAACGTCTTGACAAGTATTTCGGGAAGGGGCTACCCTGGACTTTTGAGCAGCTGAAAAAATATTTTAAGGATGATTTAGATGCCAAACGCCTTGCTGTGAAAAATATAGAGATAGCAAAAAAGGTAATAGGCGGAGATGAGTATCTTAATTTGAAATTAGAGCCAAATTACAAAGGTTATGAAGTTGTTGTTTGCGAACCCAAAGGTGATGGGATTCTGGGACTTCCTTTTTATGTGCTGATAAAAAACGGCAAGGGGCACATCGCTGACATAGAAGAACGTGACGAATTGCTGTTCAGAAACCTTAATGCGAAAGACTAAAAGAAGGCGGTCAAGAACTATATGATAATTCAGTTAGGTGTTTCTGAAGAAGTTGCCGAGAATTCCATAAGGAAAAACGATGCGACTCTGGATGACTGCTGGAAAGACAAACTATCAGTTACCGCTGCAGCTACAGGGCTGTTGCACAATTTATTGTAATAAAGTGCACCACCTTGCTACCCCGTTACCCATCTCCCCATCTGTTTTCCAATGCATTCAGTATTTTCAAAATAAACAGACCCAACCAAACTTCCTGGAAAGATCCTTTATGAGATTTCTGTCTTGGACCGGAAGGTGGATTGTTGCTGTAAGTTGTTTTGTCTGCCTCTTGAGGATATTAGCAGAATCAATGTTGTACTGAGTTTGCAAATTCATCCATAAATCCGCTGGAATGTCAAGAGCTTTTTCAAGTTTGACAGCCATATTCAGAGATATTGAGCGCTTGCCGTTTATTGTCTGACTTAGGATAGATGTTTTAATGCCAGTAATATCGGCAAGCTGTTTCTGTGTCATTTTTCTTTCCGCCAACTCGTCTTTTATCAATTCTCCAGGGTGTGTTGCAATAAAAGGAGTCGTGCTCTCATCAATAACGTTATTTGGTGTTATTCTATTCATAATGCTTTGATATTTCTTTAATTAAAATGATGTTGATGATCCCGGCTTCTCCAGCTCTGCTTTTTAATAGCAATCGGTATTGATCATTTATCCATACGGTTTCTATGTTACTCAAATTCCCCTTCTTTTTCTCATAGTGCAGACTCTTGATTCTAAACAAGGATTCAATTCTTGTTGCTAATTTCAGATAGTTCACAACTTTTACGTAGCGAGTTATGATATCTTTCGGCAATTTGTTATAAGTTTTGTCTTGAGTAGTTCCGTTGCTGTATAACTCCCACAGGCTTTCACTTTCAAATTCTATTGTCATTTTATTTCTGCAAATATAATATTTGTTAATTAATTATCAAAAATGATAACTATTTTTGAGTCTATGGCATTTATATCGAGACAAACTTATATCCATTCCTTTTTTCAATCCAAATCTTATCCGGATATAATCGATTATAATCGTTTGATGATTTATAAAACGGATTAGAGGTCTGAACTATAGTAAGTTAAAATTACTATTTCTATTCAGTTCGTTCTTGAAAAGGAGGCTATCGTTTCTTTTACTAATGGAATTCAGGGGTATTTATATTATTCTTTGACAGAAATTGTCAAAAGGCTCCAATATCTTTGCGCGCGAAGGTCCTTGCCAATAAAAAACTCCCACCGAAGCGGGAGTTTAGGTAAAAACCTTCGGCATATAGCCTTATTGTGATAAGATGTAGAATCTTATAACACAAAGGTAGCAAACTTTGTTGATAAAGCAAATTAATGTTAATTTTATAGACAAATATTTATTGATTATGTCTAGAATACTTGGCCTTGATTTAGGAACCAACAGTATAGGTTGGGCTATTGTTGATACACAACAGGATGGATCCTACAAACTATATGACAAAGGTGTATCTATCTTCCAGGAGGGAGTTAAAATTGAGAAAGGAAATGAATCTTCAAAAGCAGCAGAACGTACTGGATACAGGTCTGCCAGAAGAAGAATATTTCGTAGAAGATTAAGAAAAATTGAGACGTTGAAGGTGTTGGTAGATTTAGGTTGGTGTCCTTATTTATCTGCAGAACTGTTGTCAGACTGGCGTTATCGCAACATTTATCCAAAGATTGACGAGTTTATGCTTTGGCAGCGTACGAACGATAATGAGCAAAAAAATCCATATTATTATCGTCATCTTGCGTTAACCCAAAAGCTTGATTTGTCCAAAAAAGAGGATAAATACATCTTAGGCCGTGTTATGTATCATCTTTCTCAGCGAAGGGGCTTCCTTAGCAATAGAAAAGAGAACACAAAAGAATCTAATGGCAAGGTTAAAGATGACATATCCGCTTTGAATAAAGCTCTTGAAGAAAGTGGCTGCAAGTATATCGGTGAGTATTTCTATACTATCTACGGAAAAGAAAGGATTCGTGCTCACTATACTTCTAGACAACACTACAAAGATGAATTTGATGCCATTTGCAAAATTCAAGGAATTTCTGACATAATCAAGAAACAACTCGAAAGGGCAATCTTCTTCCAAAGACCTCTGAAATCGCAGAAGGGCTCTGTCGGCCATTGCAAGTTTGAGACTAAGAAAACCAGATGTCCTGTTTCTCATCCTCGATTTGAGGAATTTCGTATGTGGTCTTTCATCAACAACATCAAGGTTAAGACTCCTTGTGATGAAGATTTGCGTCCGTTGAATGCTGAGGAAATAGTAAAGATCCTTCCGCTTTTCTTCCGCAAGAGCAAAAAGCAATTTCCGTTTGAAGACATAGCCAAAGCCTTGTCTGCTAGAGGACAGTATGCTTTTTACAAAGATCCAGATGAAAAGCCTTACCGTTTCAACTTCAAGATGTTTACATCTGTATCTGGTTGTCCGGTCGTTGCCGGATTAAAAGATATCTTCGGTGACAATTGGGAAGATGGCATAGTTTCTAGATATTTAGACAAAAAAGAAAAAACTAAAGAGCAGATTGTAAATGATATATGGCATACTATGTTTTTCTTCAGCGATGATGAAAAGCTAAGAGCCTGGGCTAAAGATAAATTGCAACTATCTGAAGACGATGCTCTAAAATTCAGCAAGATTTCAATCGGAAATGATTATGCTTCACTTAGCCTAAATGCTATCAATAAGATACTGGCTTTTTTGCGTAGAGGCTTCAAATATTCTCATGCAGTATTTTTGGCCAACATTGCCAGTATTGTTCCAAAGGAGATCATTTCCAATTCAGAAAATCGTAAAATCATAGAACGAGAGATAGGTATCATCGTTGATAATCCATCTCCAACCAAAGAAACAACTGAGCAGAGAATTAAAGAGTTTCTGATGGACAACTTTAATTTGGGAGCAGCTCATTATGAGAGGCTCTATCATCCTTCTATGATAGATGTTTATGCTAAATCTAACACAGGTTTTCTTGGTTCTCCGAGAACTAATTCCTTCAAGAATCCTATGGCTATGCGGGCTTTGTTTAGGCTGAGAGCACTTATCAACGATTTGATAAAGAATGGCGAGGTTGACAAAGACACTAAGATTCACATTGAATATAGCCGTTCTCTTAACGATGCCAACAAGCGTAAGGCTCTTGAAAGATATCAGCGAGACAGGGAAAAGGAAAACAATCTTTATCACGAAGAATTATTGAAGCATTTCCGCGAGAATGGTATAAATGCTGAACCAACGAAGATAGACATAGAAAAATATAGGCTATGGGAAGAACAAAGTCATATTTGTCTTTATACAGGAGAGAAAATAGGTCTTTCTCAGTTCCTCGGCTCTAATCCGCAATACGACATAGAACATACTATTCCAAGAAGCTTGGGAGGAGAAGATGCTTTGGAAAACAAGACTCTCTGTAACAACAAGTTCAACAGAGATGTCAAGAAAAACAAAATTCCTTCTCAATTGTCAAATCATCAAGAGATTCTTATCCGGCTTGAACCAGTAAAAGAAAGAATAGAGGAGCTTAGAGAGCAGATAGAAAAACTGAAGGGTGGCGGAGCTGCAACCAAAGAAGTGCGTGATGCCATTATTCAAAAGCGCAGACTGCTGGAATATGAAAGAAACTACTTGTCAGACAAATATGGCAAATTCTTGATGAAGGAAGTTCCTTCCGATTATAGAAAGAATCAGGATGTTGATAATAGCATTATATCTAAGTATGCCCGTCCTTATTTGCGAACGGTGTTCAATCATATTTATACTGTCAAAGGCTTAACCACATCCCAGTTCCGAAAGATGTGGGGGCTCCAAGAAGATGAAAAGAAAGACCGTAGCACTTTCCTCAATCACACGGTTGACGCAATTGTAATAGCTTGCATAGGTCCTAAGGAATACTCCGAGATGGCGAATTACTTCCACAAAGAAGAAGAAAATAAGTGGTTTGGTAAGGAACGTCCAACTATGCCTAAACCTTGGGCAACCTTTACTGAAGATGTGCAGAGAATTAACAAAGAAGTTCTTGTATCTCACTACACGCCAGATAACCTGAAGAAACGTACATACAAGTTATTGAGGAAAAGAGGTGAGATACAGAAAGGACCAGACGGTAAACCATTGATGACAAAGGGAGACACCGCCCGCGGCGCTCTTCATCTTGAAACCTTCTACGGAGCCATACAAAGAGGTGATGAAATCAAATATGTTGTACGAAAACCTCTTTCATCTCTGGATAAAACAGATATTTCAAAGATAGTAGATGACGTTGTCCGCCAAAAGGTAGAGCAGGCTATAGAGGAGAAAGGCTTCAAAGAAGCGATGGCTGGCACTATTTGGATGAACGAGGAGAAAGGGATCCAAATCAGGAAGGTCAGAATCTTTACACCTTCCGTTACCAATCCTATCCATTTGAAAGATCAGCGAGACAAATCTCGTTTTGAGTACAAGCAGCAACTTAATGTTGCAAATGACAGAAACTACTGTATGGGTATTTACGAAGGAACTGATGCTAAGGGAAAGATTAAACGCTCATTCAAGCTGGTTAATAATCTGAACGCTGTTGGTGCTGTTAATGAGGGTGTTTCTTCCAATATGGTTCCTAATGAAGACAGCAATGGTTACAAACTCAAGTATGTTCTGAAGATAGGAACAATGGTTCTTCTCTATGAGAATACTCCTGAAGAAATCTATGAGGCAAACCAGGAGGAGTTGACAAGGAGATTGTATAAGGTGATGGGTTTGTCTTCTTTGACAATACAAAAGAAGTATGAATATGGAACAATGACTCTATTATATAATCAAGAATCTAGACCATCTAAGGAACTAAAAGCTGAATTTGGATTATTCTCAGCTAATAAACCAATAAGATCGGTTATTGGTCTTTATCATACTCAGTTGAATGCATTGGTAGAAGGTTTTGATTTTACTCTTTCTCCATCCGGAAAGATGCATTTCATAAGACGATAGTATTATGTTAAAGAAGGCCATATACTTCTCTAATCCGGCGAAACTATCGCTGAAGAACAACCAGTTGATTGTGGAGTATCGGGACACAGATATTCCCAATCGTTCCGTTCCAATAGAAGATCTTGGTTATGTGATAATTGTCAACAACCAAATATCTCTGACCATTCCTTTGATGAATGCATTGGTTGACAATAATACATCGTTGATTATTTGTAGCAATAACCAGATGCCTCATTGTATGCTTCAACCTCTTGAGGCTAATACAGTTCAAGCGGAAGTTTACAGGGCCCAAATAGACGCAAGCCTTCCACTCAAGAAGAATCTTTGGAAGCAGATAATTGAAGCAAAGATTAAGAATCAGTCGAAGTTGCTTAATAAGCTGGGTAAAGATGGTGATCTTCTAGTTCCTTACTATAGAAATGTAAAGAGCGGAGATTCAGATAATAAGGAAGGTGCAGCGGCTCGGATTTATTGGAAACAATTGTTCGGAGATGATTTCATCCGGAATAGAGAGGGCGGTGATCCTAATGCTGTTTTGAATTACGGTTATGCAATCTTGCGTGCCGCAGTGGCCAGGGCTTTGATGGGGTCTGGACTCTCTCCAGCATTCGGAATATTTCACAGGAACCGTTATAATGCCTTTCCTTTGGCGGACGATATAATGGAACCTTACCGTCCTTTTGTGGATGAATGTGTCTATAATATTCTGAAGTTAGAGGAATGTGAACTGAACACTAAGGTAAAGAGCGAATTGGTTAAAGTATTGTTTTGCGACACCTCTTTCCCTAAAATGAAACGTCCGTTGGATGTGGCGTTGTCTATGACTACGGCTTCTCTTGTCAAATGTTTTTCAGGAGAGGCAAAGTCTATAGTATATCCGTCAATATGAGCGAAATTCGCTTGAACGAATATAGAATAATGTGGTTGTTTGTCTTTTTCGACTTGCCGACAAACACGAAAACCGAACGCCGTAATGCAGCCAAGTTTCGCACATTGCTTATGCGTGACGGCTTTTCGATGATGCAGTTTTCCGTGTATGTCCGAAATTGTGCTTCCTATGAAAGTCTTCAGGTTCACACAAAAAGAGTTAAAGGAATTCTTCCGCCAAGTGGGAATATAAGTTTGCTGAGTGTAACGGACAAACAATATGGGGATATGCAAAACTACTGGGGAAAGATAGAGGGACTGAAGAACGCCGAGTCTCAACAGTTAGAGTTATTTTAGTTATATTTGGATGAAAATTCTGACATCAAACATTACTTCGTAGGCCTTGTCATATCGTTTTTTGCTTTGATAAACCGCATCTAAATAGCGGTATTTCAGCAGAAAAATTAACCTACGTTGTGGTTTGATGTAGAATCAAGATTGATAACAACACATCATCAAATCAAAGAACCAATACAAAGTTGTGGTTTGATGTAGAATCAAGATTGATAACAACTTCTCTTTTCATATCGTTCAATCTTGATTCGTTGTGGTTTGATGTAGAATCAAGATTGATAACAACAAAGAATTTATCTTTTGAAAAATTAACAGAGTTGTGGTTTGATGTAGAATCAAGATTGATAACAACTAAATCCAGGATATTTCGTATTGCTAGAAGTTGTGGTTTGATGTAGAATCAAGATTGATAACAACTACCAAGTACAAAGCCATAATGACTAAAAAGTTGTGGTTTGATGTAGAATCAAGATTGATAACAACGAACTTCGAATCGGTTACAACGGTTCTGAAGTTGTGGTTTGATGTAGAATCAAGATTGATAACAACTATTTGTATTTCATTTGTAGAAACCGACAGGTTGTGGTTTGATGTAGAATCAAGATTGATAACAACCACATCAGGAGATGGTACTTTCCAGGATGGTTGTGGTTTGATGTAGAATCAAGATTGATAACAACGCTCAGAGGCGAAATCCACAAAGTGAGGCTGTTGTGGTTTGATGTAGAATCAAGATTGATAACAACGGTCGCTAAACTGCTCCGCATCATCCATGAGTTGTGGTTTGATGTAGAATCAAGATTGATAACAACGTCAAGCTTGCTCGTCGCCTTGCCGCCTGGTTGTGGTTTGATGTAGAATCAAG
>JAFZOK010000014.1 GCA_017550655.1 Bacteroidales bacterium
AGAATCCTTTAGTTCAGGATGTTCCTCCGCTTCCTTTTCGAGACGCATCGCTTCCCTGAAGTGTGGAGGGATTGTTTCGTTCCATTCGTTAACAATGGCAACATATACCCTGTTCAATGAATCCATCCAGGCCTTATATACAGTATTGCTTGCTAAGTCCTGCGCGTTCGCAGAGATGGCCAGCAAAAGGCCGACAATAACAGTGCTAATGATTCTTCTCATTTGATAGATTTATTAATTCATTCGTTTAGGTACATATCTATTTTTGCCTTTGTCTCCGGAATAGACGGCCGTAGGTGCTCTCCGAAATCAACAATCACGCCTTCCTTGTCTATCAGGATGTAGAAAGGGATGCCCCGCCCGAGGTGGAGAATGGGGTCAAGCCCAACCCGCTGGGCATCGGTCAGGTGGTAATTCTCGATTCCGAGGGCGATGGAATCCAGATCATCGGCCCCGGAATCCAACCAGAAATTGACCACGCGGAGCGGCTTTCCTTTTTCATCAGCGGCCAGGCTTTGCTGGAAAGGCAGTTCCTGTCGTGAAGCGGGGCACCAGGTGGCGCCGATTGTGACATAGACCACCATTTTTTCTTTCTGGGCAATCACCGACCTTAATAGCTTGAGCCCCTCGTTCTCCTTCATAACAATGGCCTGACCATCTCTGGGCTTATCAGCGTTCAGGATGGCTTCGGAAAGTGCCCGAGGGTTCTCCTGCCAGGCCTTCTTGAGAACATACCGGTCCCGGGTAGAGAGTTTCAGCAGCGGATATGTCACATTTTCATTGAAGTTTGCAAAGTACTCCTCAAAACGATCCACCTCATTTGCTTCCAGCAACTGATTATAGAAATGAGTGAGGAGCATCTGGCGTAGCATATTATTCTTAGTTGCCTGTTTCAAGAAATCGCCCTGAGCGTTATAATCATTGGCTAAACGAAGGACTTCTTTCCGGTCAAGGGAGCTGAATACCCACGTGGCAATATTGGAAGATAACTCAAACAGGTTGCCGCTCATGCAGTCCTCACTGAAGAGCGGCTCGGCATCTTTTACCTGGAAGTAGGCCAAGACATCTTCCTTTTGGAGATCTTTATACCCGAGCAGGCCTTGAATAAGCGCTGAATAGTAATCGGCCTCTATCTCTTTGCGGCAGAGCGCGATTAGTTCCGGACTTGGTTGAGCCTCGTGAATGAACTCATTCAAACGGGAAAGATGTGATCCCAACTTTTGCTTGATCGCAGCCACAAAAGCATCAGCATGCTCGTATTTCCGTAAAACAGGTTCCCCTCCCGAATCCAATTCCCACTCTGAAAACCCAGGCCAATCTCTAAGATAGCATCTCACGAAGAAGTCATTGAACTTCTCGTTGTTCTCCGCACCCTCCCCAGAATACACCACCTTCCCCAAATCAGCAAAATCCAGTTCCACGTGAATGGAATCCCCTGGACAAATCATCAAATGGTCAATGTATGGCGGCATCGAGATGGTCCTCGGCGCGTAAGGCACAAAAGAAAACGCAAAGGCATCCTCATAGATGGTCGATGTTTGTTTCTCCGAAACTCGGTCATAAAACGGAATCACGATGCTGATTTCCGTCGTTTTCGGA
>JAFZOK010000002.1 GCA_017550655.1 Bacteroidales bacterium
GAAATCATCAACAAAGTAAAGGGTGTTAACAGAGTCTGCTACGACATCTCCTCCAAACCCCCTGCAACTATTGAATGGGAGTAACTAGCGTTGTGGGTGGTGATCCAGGATGTTTTTCATCCACTGGCGGGTGCTGACGTGAGTGTAAATTTCTGTGGTTAAGATACTTTCATGGCCCAGCATATCCTGTACGGCTCTGAGGTCCGCTCCGTTTTCTACAAGATGGGTTGCAAATGAGTGGCGTAAAGTGTGCGGATGAACCTCTTTATTTATCTCTGCAGCAGCAACTTGCTTTTGAATCATCATAAAGATCATCTGACGTGTAAGCCTTCCTCCTCTGCGATTTAGAAAGAGAGTATTCTCCGCTTCGGAGAGTTTTTCACTCTTTTTATGTTTGCCAAGAGTGGCTCCCGTTCCCCTATCCTTTGCCTGAGAGAGGAACTTCTCCCTAATTGGCAGCCAATTATTTACGGCGGCAATAGCAAACTCTCCCACAGGAATGAGCCTCTGTTTGTTGCCTTTGCCTACAACTCTTACAAACTGCTCTTTGAAGAAAAGGTCTGAGACTTTAAGAGTGATAAGTTCACTTACTCTGAGGCCGCAAGAGTAGAGCAATTCTATAATTGCACGATTTCTAACTCCCTCATCTGTAGAGACATTGACAGACTCTATAATTTTGTTTACCTCTTCTACTGAAAGAACATCCGGCAATGTGCGGGTAAGTTTTGGAGTATCTATACGCTCCATTGGGTTTTCCTGCTTTCCGTTCTCTATATGGTTGAACTTGTAAAAGGCTTTAAGAGAACTGATTATTCGGCTCTGAGTTCTCTTGCTCGTGGCAGAAAAACGGGCAGAGAGGTAGTCATCTACATCCTGAGAAGTAGCATCTGTGAAGGAGGATTTTCCCATTGATTCCAGGAAAGAGGCAAACTGTGCAAGGTCTTGAGTGTAAGCCAATACGGTATTCTTGGAGAGAGAACGCTCCAGCCTAAGATATCCTGCAAACGCTTTTATTTCACTCTCAAAATTAGCCATGCTACTTCACTAGTTTACTATTCTCCAGGAGTTTGGGGCAGAGGTGAGAGACTCCGCAGGTGTCACACTTTGGTTTCTGTGCGGTGCATACATAGCGGCCGTGGAGGATAAGCCAGTGGTGGGCTTTACCTCTTTCCTTCTCATCTATAAGCTTTTCCAGGTCCTGTTCAACATCGTATGGGGTATCTCCCTTTGAGAGTCCCAGGCGGTGGGCAACTCTGAAGACGTGAGTATCTACTGCAATCACAGGTTTGTCAAAGCAGATGGAAGCCACCACGTTAGCGGTCTTGCGGCCAACTCCCGGAAGGCGCATTAACTCATCGACCTCTGTTGGAACTTTACCGTTGAACTCCTTTACCAACATCTGAGACATCTGAACAAGATGCGCACTCTTGCTGTTGGGATAGGAAACAGATTTTACATATTCATATACCTCCTCTGCAGTAGCCTTTGCCATCTTTTGAGGTGTAGGATATTTCTTTAGCAGAGCGGGAGTTACAAGGTTTACACGTTTGTCTGTGCACTGCGCAGAGAGGATAACGGCAACGATGAGTGAGAACGGGTCTTTGTACTGCAGTTCACTCTTTGCACCCGCCGCATTCTCACGGAACCAATTAATAATTTCCGTTGAATTGCTTCCCTTTGATTTTTTTACAACAGCCTTACCTGCAACAGGTTTTATTGCTGTGCATTTCTTTGTGGCTTTTGGAGAAGGGCTCATGGTTAAGCGGGCATATCGCCATTAGGGTTCTCTGTAAAGTTGGAGGTAAGCTCATCTGTTACCTCTTTGCAAATGCCTTGGCTGCAGAGCAGTACGCGGCCCGGGAACTTATCTAGAATGGTACGGTTGTGAGTTACAATGATTATTGCGGGCTTGTAATCGTGATGAATCTTCATAAGAAGGTTCATAATGCCCTCTGCCGTTTCAGCATCAAGGTTGCCGGTTGGCTCGTCTGCAAGAATTACAGACGGGGAGTTCAAAAGGGCTCTTGCAATGGCCACTCTCTGCTGCTCTCCTCCGCTTAGCTGGTGCGGCATCTTGTGGGCTTTGGTCTTAAGACCCACCATATCAAGGACCTGGTTGCAGCGGAACTCCATCTTTGTCTCATCTTTCCAGCCGGTGGAACGGAGCACAAACATAAGATTCTCCATTACGTTTCTGTCTGTAAGGAGCTGAAAATCCTGGAATACCACACCCAGGTTGCGCCTTAGAAACGGAATCTGCTTTTTGCGGATTCTGGTGAGATCATAGTCACCTACCCTAACCACCTTGCCCTCTGCAGGGAGTTCCGCGGTAAGGGTTTTGATGATGGAACTCTTGCCGCTTCCCACTCTTCCCACAATGTAGAGAAGTTCTCCGCTTTTGACGGTAAAGGATACGTCTGAGAGGATTAGGTTACCCTCATTTTTGATATCGGCAGCCTGGAGTTCTACCAAAGGCAGAGCGGAGGCCGTAATAAATCCGTTTTCTCTATTTTGTGGCATAATTTTCTCAGCAAAAAATTGAATTTTTACAAAGTTAAACTTTTTTGGACAGATATGCGTACAACAAGATATGTTAAGGGGA
>JAFZOK010000015.1 GCA_017550655.1 Bacteroidales bacterium
TATACCAAGGGAGGAGAGAAGGATCGTGTCAAGTTGATGCGGAGTCCTTATGCGGAAATTGCTGCGACCATCCTCGAACAAATGAAACAAGACCCTTATTCCAACACGGGCGGCGGACTGGAGAAAGTGGATGACGGCGACATCTTCTATGTACGGCGGATCAGTGCCAAGCACAGACTGGTCTACCAGATAGACGAAGAAGCACGGGAAATTCTCATCTGGGAGATGTGGAACCACTATGACCGGATGGGGCAGAAAAAGAGGAAGAGATGATCTTGAACACCGGCGGGCGGACGGATACCGTCCAGTACTACAGCGAGTGGTTGCTGAACCGCTTCCGGGAGGGCTATGTCCTGTCCCGGAATCCGCTGTTTCCGAATATCGTGAACCGGATTGAACTGAATCCGGAGGTGTTGGATGTGGTTGTGTTCTGCTCCAAGGACTATCGGCCCATCCTGCCGCGCCTGCACGAGATTTCCGACAGGTTCAACTGTTACTACCACTATACCATCACGGCTTACGGAACGGACATCGAGCCCCGTGTGCCGTCCATTGAGGAGAGTATCCGAACGCTGAAAGCGCTTGCGGCTCAGGTGGGGCCGGAGAAGATAGCCTGGCGCTATGATCCCGTTCTCCTGACGGAGAAATACACCATCGAGCGGCATCTGGAGACCTTTGACCGGATGGCCCGCGAGCTTGCTCCATACGTAGACCGTTGCATCTTCTCTTTCGTGGAGAAGTATAAGAAGTTGGAAGTCAACATGCCGGAACTGAGGCCCGTGTCGGAGCAGGATAAGTTAACCCTTGCCAAAAGGATGGGTGCCATTGCCAGGCAATACGGTCTGTATCTCCAGACTTGCGCCACCAAGGAGAACTACGAGCAGTTTGGCATCCACCGGAGCGGCTGCATGACGGCGGAGATCTTCTCCAACTCGCTGGGCATTCGATTCAAGAAAACGGCTCACAAAGGGAATCGTGCAGGATGCTTGTGCATGGAAAGCCGGGGCCTCGGAGATTACAACTCCTGCCCCAACGGCTGCCGCTACTGCTACGCCAACAAAGACCACGAAAAGGCCCTGCAGAACTTTTTTACCCATGACCCCAAATCACCGCTCCTGCTTGGCCATCTCCATCCAGACGACAAGATTGTCCCTTCAAGGCAAGAATCGCTATTGTCGAAAGAACCGGGAATGTTTGATTAAATTCCAATTATTCGGAATCTTTAGACACTTTGGATGTCGTAGAACTCGCCTTCATATTCTGGCATTTATCATAAAGAATAAAGTGTCCAGTTCAGACTTCTTGTACCAGACGTAGTTTCCCTTCGTGCGTATCTTTGTAACACCGGCAGCCTTCGTCATTTCGCTGAAGCGTTTTTGACCGATATGGTATCTCTTTAATGCATCTTGGCCTCGGATATAGTCTCTGCGGATCTCTAGAGGGATCTTTGGAGTCTTGTTTTTGAATAGCCGGTCCAGTTCCAAGATGCTGAAATAGACATGGTTGCCTTGCCGGATTCCTTGAATGTTACTCTCGTTTACCCCTTCATAAAAGGTGCCTTGACCAATATGATAACGCTTCTTAGCTTGATCGACCGTCAGGTAGTTCTTTGAGAGGTCGCCCCTGCAGATTCGAGCATTATCCCACTCCTTCCTTGCGATAAGAAGAGTTTTTCCGCTTCTTTGACAACGCACTTTCTTCAATCTGATGAAACTTGAGATGTACTTTCGAGTTATCCCTTCGTTAGAAATCAGTTCTTCTGCAGTATACCATTCTTCCGGATTGTAGAACAGTTTTGCTGGAAACAGTCTGTCCAGATCGTTCTTTGGGAAGAATGCCTCACCATGAATGATTCGTGGGCGAATACCTTCTTTCTTGAGCGTTCTGTAAAGCCATTGAATGGTGATCTCATATCGTGATAATGCCTCATCCTTTGATATGATTGAGGAAAAGTCTCCTTTGGACGGCTGAGGTTTCTGAAGCGTATCGGTTTTCAGTTGCTCGATGGGGATTCTCACAGTGCGGCTGGATACTCGGATAGGGGATAGCTCACCACTCCGAATTCGTAAATAAATAGTCGGGCGGCTTACTCCTAGAAATAGAGCGGCCTCTGAGATTGATAGGTTGTGCTTATTCGATAAAACAGCCTGGATTGCATCGACTTCCGATGCTGTGTTCTTCTGGTCCTTCTTTAACCGCTTGTATCGTTTAGTATACCGTTCTCGACAAGTGGCTGAACAGTGAACCTGTCTTCCGAATTCAGGCTCAAAAGTACGTCCGCAGCATTTGCAGATTCTAGTTGTTTTGTACATAGTTTTTACAACAATTACGGGACATTACGGTAGAGACCTTCATCACTCCGTAATTCCCCAAAGTGATTGGGGACAGTTTGTAAATCTATGTAAAACTATGTAA
>JAFZOK010000016.1 GCA_017550655.1 Bacteroidales bacterium
CCTTGCGTTATCCCAAAACCCCGGGGAGGCTGCAACTTTCTCCTGTTCAGCTATTTGACGGACTTTCCCGTCATAGTCAAAGAGACCTCCTTAACGCAGCCAGGCGTTCCTTAAAGTTCTCCATATAGATCTAACTCAAATAATATCAAATTGTTACCAGCTGCCGCCTGCGCCGCCTCCGGAGAAACCGCCGCCTCCAAAGCCGCCGAATCCTCCTCCTAATCCGCCGCCGCCCCAGGAACTACCGCCGCTTCTGCCAAACCCTCCTCTGGAGAGCGAACTTGCCATATTGCCTGCTACATAGCCGGTTGTGAAATCGCTAACCCTGTGGTTACCGCTTCCCATATTGTTGTTTTTCTTGTGTTTGCGTATAACGAGCCAGATGATAAAGAGCATAAGGAGGAACTTGAAGATGAACAATCCGTCACCCTCCTCCTTGTTTGCAAACTCGTCTGAAGAGATTTCTCCGCTGGCTACAGGGAATATGATGTTGAGCGCATCGTTAATTCCGTTGTAGTAGTCATTATTTTTAAATGCCGGAATAATTCTCAGCTCCACAATTCTCTTTGTAAAAGCATCTGTAAGAACAGATTGCAAGCCGGTACCCACTGCAATGAATACCTCACCTCCCTCATCTGCAACCTTTGGTTTTACAAGCAGCACAACTCCGTTATCCAGGCTCTTCTGACCAACTCCCCACTCCCTTCCAATCTTAAGGGCGGCCTCGCTTCTTGTAAGGCCGTAAAGGGTTGGAAGTATTACAATTGCCACCTGGTTGGAGGTCTTGTTTGCAAACTCGTTGCAACGTATAGTAAGAAGATCCTGCTGCTCCTGTGTAAGAATACCGGTAAAGTCATTTACAAGATGAGGCGGATTTGGCTGTGACGGAATAGTTCCGCCAATCTCACGTGCTCTGTTAAGTGCACTCTCCGCATTCTTAAGACACTCATCAGAAACGGGAACGTAATTCTCTGTAGGCAAGGCGCTTCCCCAGGAGGTTTCGGTTACCTGTCCGCTCTCGCTTCTCTTTACCGCATCCTGCAGAGTGCGCTCAGCCGCCAGACGGGAAATTTTGTTCAGAGAGTCTAACCTCTGCTGATTCATAGGGTTAAACTCCTGCAGAATCTTTCCTCCCGGAATAACCGTATTCTGAGCAGCCGCATAACCTACAGATATGCAGGAGATAACAATGCAAAGCAGAATATTTCTCAATCTATTTTCCATAAGAAATCTCATCCGGCTGTTCGTTAACGTCATCTGTCTGATATGGGAATTTATCCTTTAAGAGTTCTCCCGTTTCCAAAACCGCAGTCTCAATGCCTCCCACTATCTCTCCCGATATGAAGCTGTTACGCATCTTCTCCTTAATTGAATCCCAGAAGTTTTCCGGAATAACGCTGTTTATTCCAACATCTCCAATAATGGCAAACTTTCTGGATTTGAGAGAGACATAGATTAAGACTCCGTTCCTTTGGGCGGTATTGAACATTCCTATTGCATTGAACAGGAATATGGCACGTGCAATGGGATCTCCGCCCTCACATTCGGTCTCCACGTGCACGCGAATCTCACCGGAAGTATTCTTCTCCGCCTTTTTAATGGCGGAGACAATCTTCCTCTCTTCTGTTCTTTTTAGGATTTTACGTCTGAAGAACATATTAGAACTTCACCTCAGGTGCTACGTCTGCTCCCTCCTTAGATGCAAAGTATGCCTTGCTCTTAAAGCCGAACATATTTGCAATGATGTTTGAAGGGAAGGTCATAATACCTGTGTTATAGCTTCTTGCAGCCTCGTTGAATGCGTTGCGTGCTGTGGTGATGCGGTTCTCTGTTCCCTCAAGCTGGCTCTGAAGTTCAAGGAAGTTCTGGTTAGCCTTCAGATCGGGATAGCTCTCGCTAACTGCAATCAATCTTCCCAATGCCTGGGAGAGTTCTCCCTGAGCATCCTGGAACTTCTTCAATGACTCCTCATCGTTAATATCTACAGTGATGGAAGTTGCTTTTGCTCTTGCATTTACAACATCCTGAAGTGTCTGATTCTCATGAGATGCATATCCCTTAACGGTCTCAACAAGATTAGGAATAAGGTCTGCTCTTCTCTGATACTGAGCCTCAACGTCTCCCCACGCCTTCTCAACTTTCTGTGACTCTTTTACCATTCCGTTGTACTTGCCAATTCCCCACATTACAATGATGGCCAGTACGATTAAAATAATTACTCCACCTGATAACTTTTTCATGACTTTATATTTTTTAGGTTATTACTTTTTCTTCACACACCTTACGGAAAATCCCACGTTCTCCTTGTCTGCATCTGCAAACGGGAAATCCGGCAGGTCATAGTAGAGATATCTGTAGTATGCCTTTCCGGAATCCTTCTCGGTTGCGCTCCAGAAATATCCGTGAGACATAATTCCCTCAAAATTACTGTGTTTGCCAAGGCTCATACCGCCCGCCAGAGCGTTGAACTCAACCGTATTCTTATGGAATGTCTTAATGCTGTAAGGCCAGATTTTATCTCCGTTAAAGGTAGCGTCTACCGTAAGGTATTCACCCACATTGTTCCAAATTCCAAGGAACGGATGATCCTCTCCGGTAACGGTCTTTGCAAGATCCTCCCAGTCCTCATTGGTAGGAACTCTCCACCCTTCAGGGCAGGCACCCTGAGGTCCGTTGCCCAGTCCGGTTCCGCTCTCTCCGCCTGTTGCCTCTTTCCAGGTGTAAAGACGGCCCATAACGTAACCTATATCATCTGCCTTGCAATAGCCGCTGCCGCTGCCGTAGTAATTAAGATTCTCCGTAAACCAGACCAGGTTTCCAATCTCTGCAATATAGTACCACTGCTCGTCTCTTGGGTCCTGAATGGAATCCTTAGGCTCCGGGATGCCCTGCAGAGAGCCTCCCAGCCACGGAGCAATTGAGGTTACGTAAGAGGTGTAAGAGTCCTGGTAATAGCCGTCTGCGGTTGCATACTCCGTAACTGCAAACTTTCCTAAAGAGTCCGGAACAATCCACCAGAAAGTTTTGCCCTCTGCAACCCAGGTAGTATCCGTTCTCACATTGTCTAACCAAAAGTATTTTACACCTGAAGAAGGTGTGGTAATTCCGCCCGTTTTACCTCCTACCGCGCTGCCGCAAACAGCGTAAGCTTTCATCTCCGGATTCAGGTTTCCGTCCATATACTCCTTTAACTCATCCTTCTTATGACATCCGGAAATTATGAGTGCGGCCATAGCAACACCGCAGGCTATTCTGAAAATTTTCTTCATCCCTAAATAATTATCTATCGTGCAAATTTACAATTTTTGATTCAACAATTGTTATATTTGTTGTCCGAGGGGCAAAATCAACTAAAATCGTGCCACCGGAGCCTCTTTAACCAGCTATGACAAGAAATTTTGCAATAGGGTTGAGTCTTCTGCTTTTGACACTTACGGGGTGTGGCAAGGAGGGTGAATACTTCACTCTGAACGGCGTAACCCAGGGTTCCACCTATCATATTGTATTTCAGCCAAAAGTCTCTTCAGACTCCTCCTTTTGCGCAGTGCGTGACTCCGTAGCCCTCTATCTTGAGCGTATAGACAACTCCCTTTCCGGCTACAATCCCAACTCTATTTTAACCGCATTCAATGAAAACCGCCCTGTAACTCTGGACAATATCTTCATTGATAACTTCCTGGCCTCTAAGGAGATGAACCAGAAGACCGGCGGAATCTTTGACCCCTCCGCAGCACCGCTCTTTGATCTCTGGGGCTTTGGCTTTAAAACCGGAACGGATGTAACTCCCTCACAGATAGACTCTGTAAAGAGCATCATTGGAATGCACCACTTCCGTTTGGACACACTCACCTCTTCTTTTGGAACAGACAGCCTCGCGATAGTTAAAGACAACCCAACCTGCCGGCTCAACTTCAATGCAATAGCGCAGGGCTACACCGCAGACTATATTGCCGCCAGATTCTCAGCTATGGGTATGGAGAACTTCCTTGTTGAGGTAGGCGGAGAGATTTACGCCAAAGGGCACAACCCAAAAGGCAAACTCTGGAACGTGGGAATAGACAAACCAATAGACGGCAACAACACCCCGGGCGCCTCCATTCAGGCAATTGTAAGAATCTCCTCCCAGGGGCTTGTAACCAGCGGAGATTACCGCAAGTTCTATATGAAGGAGGGAAAGAAAATCTCCCACTCCATTAACCCTAAAACCGGTTTTCCAATAGAACATAACCTGTTGAGTGCCACTGTGGTAGCCTCTAATGCAACCTTTGCAGACGCCTTTGCAACCTACCTTATGGTAATAGGTTTGGATGATGCAATAAAAGCGGTGGAGTCAGAAGAGGGAGTGGAGGCGCTCCTTATCTATAACAGTAACGATACCCTCAAAGTTTGGAGCAGCAAGGGGATGAACACCATTACGGAATAATCATTAATTTTGAGAAAAATAATCCATAGATATGAAAGAGAAAGACAATTCTAAAACTATCTCAAGAAGAAGGTTTCTTAAGACCTCTGTTTTTGTTGGAGCATCTGCTTCTCTGGCAGCCGCAGCCCCCGGGGTATTTGCAATGAACTCTCTTAAAAGGGGATGGAGCACAACAGATCAGTTTGATACAATCATTGGCAACGGTCTGGTCTATAACGGAGAGATAAAGGCTCCCGTTAAGGCAGATGTGGGAATAAGGGGAGGAAGAATACGTGCAATAGGCAATCTGGGTAAGAACTGCAGAGAATATGTAGATGCAACAGACAGAGTTGTAAGCCCTGGATTTATTGATATTCACGGACATACAGACACCAACCTCTTTGAGGCGCCTCTTGGAGACAGTAAGATACATCAGGGAATTACAACAGATATTGGCGGTAACTGCGGTTACTCTCCGTTCCCATTCTCAGATGAGGAGTATGCAGCC
Organism: Bacteroidales bacterium; assembly: GCA_017550655.1. Taxonomy (GTDB): domain Bacteria; phylum Bacteroidota; class Bacteroidia; order Bacteroidales; family UBA932; genus Egerieousia. Next base: position 4,911 of record JAFZOK010000016.1, read on the forward strand.
CGCAAGAACACAACCCGCTTTGGC
>JAFZOK010000003.1 GCA_017550655.1 Bacteroidales bacterium
AAGAGGAGTCTCCATCATAGCCAAGAAGACAGAACGTATCTGGCAAAGTGTTTAGTTTTGCCAAATACCATCTGGCAAGGCTTGATAGAGTCTCCTTGACATACCTTTGGCAGAGTGAGGAAAATCTTATGATCAACTCGCTTGACCACAAGAGTTTCCCCTCTATGACAAACTGAGGATGCTGTTTAGACAATGGTGAGGGCGTAGATTATAAGTGGACTGCACATTTGGTTAGAAAAAGAATAGCCGTAAGATTAAAACAGTTTGGGTTGGGACTGAAGCCAAAGTCCTGCAAGAGCAATCTTCTCGACGAAGTGACGGACAGCCAGCAAGAACAGCGTCAGCGAGGTTTCGCCTTGCGAACTCACCGACCCTGTTTGAAGAAGACTGACCGTCTTTTCGTGATTGCCACTCCCTGTGACAGTGTCTTTTCTTTCATGTCATGCTCTGCTGACTGAAAATAAAGTCTCTGTTAAAGGGACAGAACTTGGCTTCATGGCGTGGGGCGAAGCATTAAATCACAATGTGGAAGATTAGATGGGATGGAACATCCAGGCTGTATAGGAATATAAAAGGTAAAGCGTCCTGCCGTTTACAGCAGGACGCACAGGTTCAGCATAGGACTACTGTAGCCCAATCGATGGGTTTGCCTTCTTGCTTCATCTTTTCGATTAAAGCCTTAATCTGCTCACGTTTGATGTCACTCGGATTTTCCATAAAAGAGAAAATTGTGGGCAGATGGTTGGTCTGCCCGTAACCTTTTACTTTGTCTGAAAGCACACTCTGCCTTTCCTGCGAAGTTGCAGTACAAGGTGATACTCCTTGTTTAAGTCTGCTAGCTTCTGTAGTTTCTGCTGAGTGTTCTCCGTATTCTCCATCAGAGAAGCGTAAATCAGATTTCCGACTTGTCTTCCTTCGTTAACGTCAAAAGCTTTAAAGCCCTTGCATCCGTCAAATTTAGCATAGACGATATACCATTCCATATTTACAAAGAATTAGTCCACAAACTCAAACTCATCCCGATAGCATGTTATCTCCGCTCCGCTGCCAACTACTATGCAGTTGTACTGATAGCCGTGATAGCCACCTTCGATGCTGTTCACATCCACTCGAATGTCCCAATAACCTCTATAGGGTACGAATAATCTTGCGTATCTCATAACGTCCTCCTTACTCGATTAGAACGGCAAATCTTTCTCGTCTGGCTCTGGAGCATCCTGCGGTGGCTGTGGTGTATTCATTGCCTTTGCACCTTTCTTGGCAGCCTTCTTAGGGTCATTGTCCTGCTCGTCTTTCTTTCCTGCGTTTACGAAAGCAATGCTGTCCGCATTGATGGAGATTTGAGTATGGCTCTCGCCTTGGCGGTCAGTCCACTGTGAAGTGGTGATGGTACCCTCAACGAGAATGAGCCTTCCTTTGGTGAGGTATTCAGCCAAACGGACATGGTTCTCTCTGCTACTGCGTACCCTTACCCATGTGGTAATGTTCTGACCTTTGGAATAATCATCTACGGCAATATCCACTGCCATGAATGTTCCGTGCGTTCCTGTGATGACCTGGCAATCCTTGCCGATTCGTCCGATAGTGTGAGTGTAAATCATAACTACGAAATTTTATTGGTGAATAATCTTTGAGTTTTCTTTTCCCTTTCATTGGGAATTGTTCCTCAGAGAGGAAGAAGAAGGCTCACTTGGCCTTCTTCTTTGAAGTTTTCTTCTCCTCTGCAGGAGCTTCTTCCTCCTTGTCAGGAGTCTCATAGAACTTGGTGGCTACCAGCAGCACGCGCTGATGCTTGACATCTTCCAGGTCGCTCCATTCCTCTGGCTTGAAGTAGCCCTCGACTGTGAGCATAGAACCCTTAGAGAGTTTGTCGAATGACTCGGTGTTCTCGTTCTTGCGCCATGCTTCCACGTTGACGAAAGCCGATACGCGGTTGTTTTCCTCGCCGTTCTTCTCGTTACGGCCGATAGCCAGTGAGAAACGTGCTACTGAAGCGGTTGTGAACTGACGGATTTCTGCATCCTTACCTAC